>JAGOOG010000011.1 GCA_017992605.1 Deltaproteobacteria bacterium | reverse complement strand
GGCAGGGTTCCGTTCGCGCAAAAAAAGTGAGGAGGAGATGTCAGCGAGTTTTCCCAGGACAACAAGGAACATGAATAATAAAGGATGGTCTCCTGTGCATGATTCCAATCATCAATAAATGCTCATGCCCTATGTCAAAGCGATCAATCATGCAGGTATTGCACCGGATTTCTTTAAGCTCTTAGCCCCCTTCTATCCGAGACCTGCACAGGAGACAAGGCATTTATACCCTTGGGAATATGAAAAATCAACCCGGAATTAATCTCGTATAATCATTAAGATAGGGAACAAAATCGCCTGCGGCCACCGGGGTCGTGGATCCACTGTCCTGCATGAATGTCTTACGATAAAACAGCGGGTCTGCCCCTGGCCGGCGCGATCGCCCCTCAGCCGATATCCCTGTGGTACTCCTGCAGGGATTTGACGGTGCCGTGGCCCAGCCGCCAGGCGGCGATCCCCTTGGCCGCCGCGACGGCTGCGGACAGCGTGGTGATGTAGGGTATCCTGTAACGGATGGCCGATTTGCGGATATAGGAATCGTCGTGCTTGCTCAGCTTTCCGCTCGGGGTGTTGATGATCAGGTCGTACTCCCTGTTCTTCACGCCGTCGACGATGTTGGGCCTGCCCTCGTGGAGCTTGAGGACCATCTCCGAGGGGATCCCGTTTTCCTGGAGAAAGGTGTTCGTGTGCCGGGTGGCCTTGATCTTGAAGCCGAGCTCGTTGAAGAGCCTGGCCACTTCCAGCACTGCAGGGCGCTCGCGGCGGGAGACCGTGAGCAGGACCGTCCCCTCCCGGGGGAGGTACTGGGAAGCGGCCTCGGAGGCCTTGTGGAAGGCCAGGCCGAAGGTGTCCGCCATGCCGAGCACTTCTCCGGTGGAGCGCATCTCGGGGCCCAGCAGCGGGTCGACCTCGGGGAACATGGTGAAGGGGAACACCGCCTCCTTGACCCCGAAGTGGGAGATGGTCCCGGTGCCGAGACTGAAGTCTGCGATCTTCTTGCCCAGGATGACCTTGGTGGCGATGGCAGCCATGGAGACATTGCACACCTTGGAGACCAGCGGCACGGTCCTCGATGCCCGGGGGTTCGCCTCGAGAACATAGACCGTGTCCTTGTGTATGGCATACTGCATGTTCATGAGCCCCACCACGCCGAGCTCGATGGCGATGCGGCGGGTGTATTCGTTGATGGTGTCCAGGTGACGGGGGGAGATGCTGATGGGGGGGATCACGCACGCCGAGTCGCCGGAGTGGACGCCCGCCTGCTCGATGTGCTCCATGACGGCGGGCACGAAGGCGTCCACGCCGTCCGAGATGGCGTCGGCCTCGGCCTCGATGGCGTTGTCAAGGAACTTGTCGATGAGGATGGGCCGCTCCGGGGTCACGTCGACGGCGGCACGGACATATTCCCTGAGCATGTCCTCGTCGTGGACGACCTCCATGCCACGGCCGCCCAGCACGTACGAGGGGCGCACCATGAGCGGGTAGCCGATGCGGTTCGCGATCACGAGGGCCTCTTCCAGGGTGCTCGCCATGCCGGACTCGGGCATGGGGATGCCGAGCTTGGCCATCATCTTGGCGAAGCGGTCCCGGTCCTCTGCCAGGTCGATGGTGTGGGGCGAGGTGCCGAGGATCTTCACGCCCGCCTTTTCGAGTTCGCCCGCAATGTTCAGCGGCGTCTGGCCGCCGAACTGGCAGATCACGCCCACGGGCTTTTCCTTGTGGTAGATGCTCAGGACCTCCTCCACGGTCAGCGGTTCGAAGTAGAGCTTGTTGGAGGTGTCGTAATCGGTGGACACCGTCTCGGGGTTGCAGTTCACCATGATGGCCTCGTACCCCATGTCCTTGATGGCGAAGGCCGCATGCACGCAGCAGTAGTCGAACTCGATGCCCTGGCCGATCCTGTTGGGGCCGCCGCCCAGCACGAGGATCTTCGGGTTGTCGCTCACCTCCACCCGGTCCGGGGAATTGTACGAGGAATAGTAGTATTCGGCGTTCTCCACGCCGCTCACCGGGACCTTGTCATAGCCGTGCACCACGCCGAGTTTCATGCGGCGAGACCGGATCTCGCCCTCGCTCAAGCCCAGCAGCTTCGCGAGGTAGCGGTCGGCAAAGCCGTCCTTCTTGGCCTGGACGAGCAGCCCGTCGGGCAGGTCGCCTCCCCTGCACGCAATGATCCTTTCCTCCAGGTCCACGAGCTCCTTCATCTGCTCGATGAACCAGTGCTTCAGGTGGGTCTTGGCGTGGAGGTCATCGATGGATGCACCCTTGCGCAGCGCCTCGTACATGACGAACTGCCGCTCGGATGAGGGCTCCCCGAGCATGTCGAGCAGGGACTTGAGGTCCTTGTCATGGAAATCCTTCGCAAAGCCCAGGCCGTAGCGGCCGATCTCCAGGGACCGGATGGACTTCTGGAGGGCCTCCTTGTAGTTCTTGGCGATGCTCATGACCTCGCCCACGGCCCGCATCTGGGTGCCGAGCTTGTCCATGGAGCCCTTGAACTTCTCGAAGGCCCAGCGGGCGAACTTCACCACCACGTAGTCGCCCCAGGGTTCGTACCTGTCGAGGGTTCCCCCCTTCCAGTAGGGGATCTCGTCCATGGTGAGCCCTGCGGCGAGCCTGGACGAAACCATGGCGATGGGGAAGCCCGTTGCCTTGGAGGCCAGCGCCGACGATCGCGACGTGCGGGGATTGATCTCGATGACCACGACCCGGCCGGTCTTCGGGTCGTGGGCGAACTGGACGTTCGTGCCGCCGATCACCTCGATGGCCTCCACGATGTCGTAGGAGTGCTTCTGGAGGCGCTTCTGCAGCTCGGGAGATATGGTGAGCATGGGGGCGGTGCAGAAGGAGTCGCCCGTGTGCACGCCCATGGCATCCACGTTCTCGATGAAGCAGACCGTGATCATGTTGTTCTTGGCGTCGCGCACCACCTCGAGCTCCAGCTCTTCCCAGCCCAGCACCGACTCCTCCACGAGGACCTGCCCGATGAGGCTGGCGGCCAGCCCCCGGCTGACGACGGTCCCGAGCTCCTCCATGTTGTAGACCAGGCCCCCGCCCGTGCCGCCCATGGTGTATGCCGGCCTGATGACCACCGGATAGCCGAGCTCGGCGGCGATCTTCTCCGCCTCCTCGACGCTGTAGGCGAGCTCGCTCCTGGGCATCTCGATGCCGAGGCGGTTCATGGTCTCCTTGAAGGCGCTCCTGTCTTCGCCGCGCTCGATGGCATCGACGTTCACCCCGATGACCTGCACCCCGTACCGGTCGAGGATGCCCTTCTTGTGAAGCTCCGAGGTGAGGTTCAGGCCCGACTGGCCGCCGAGGTTCGGCAGGACGGCATCGGGGCGCTCCTTGGCAATGATGGGCTCCAGGGAAGCTGCGTTGAGCGGTTCGATATAGGTTGCGTCGGCCATGCCGGGGTCGGTCATGATGGTGGCAGGGTTGGAGTTGACCAGGACGATCTGGTAGCCGAGCTCGCGCAGGGCCTTGCATGCCTGGGTACCGGAGTAGTCGAATTCGCACGCCTGGCCGATGACGATGGGTCCGCTCCCGATGATCATGACCTTGTGGATGTCCGTTCTCTTCGGCATACAACCCCCAGCGAAAAATTGAGCTACAGCACTATAGGGAAAGCCCCGGAGGTCAGTCAAGACAAAATGGAGGGCCCCCAGAGGGAGTCAACGCGACGAAAAGACATCCGGGCCGGGGACCGGCACGGTGCCCCCGGCCCGGATGGCGTGTTCCTTTCAGGAGATGCTGGCGCCTAGTCCGGCAGGCCCTTTCTGGCGATGAACCGTGCCAGGTCGGCCACCCTGCAGGAGTAGCCCCACTCGTTGTCGTACCAGGTGACTATCTTGGCCAGGTTGTCCTGCATGACCTTGACGTACTCGATGTCCACGATGGACGACAGCTCGTTCCCCTTGAAGTCTACGGACACGAGCGGCCGCTCCTCGCAGCCCATGATACCCCTGAGCGAGGTTCTCGACGCCCGTTTGAGCACCGCCCTGAGTTCGTCGGTGGTGGTGTTCTTCCTGAGCTGCACCGTGAGGTCCACCACCGACACCGTGGAGGTCGGGACGCGAAGGGCGAAGCCGTCCACCTTGCCCTTGAGGTCGGGGATGACGAGCGAGAGCGCCCTGGCCGCCCCGGTGGAGGTGGGGATGATGCTCATGGCTGCGGCGCGCGCGCGCCTAAGGTCCTTGTGGGGCATGTCCAGGATGCGCTGGTCGTTGGTGTAGGAGTGCACCGTGGTCATCCAGCCCTTCTCGATGCCGAAGGCCTTGTGGACGACGAGTGCCGGCGGGGCAAGGCAGTTGGTGGTACAGGATGCGTTCGAGATGATGTGGTGCCTGGACGGGCTGTACCTGCCCTGGTTCACGCCCATGACCACGGTGAGGTCCTCCTGCTTGGCCGGGGCAGTGATGATGACCTTCTTGGCCCCGCCGTAGATGTGGGCCTCGGCCTCGGCCTTGGCGGTGAACAGGCCGGTCGACTCGATCACGATCTCTACGCCCTCCTCCTCCCAGGGGATGTTGGCCGGGTCACGCTCGGAGAAGCTCTTGATGGTGTGACCGTTGATGATGAACGCGTCACCCTTCACCTTGACCTCTCCGGGGAAGTGGCCGTAGTTCGTGTCGTACTGGAAGAGGTGGGCATTGGTGTTCACGTCGAAGAGGTCGTTGACGCCGACCACCTGCAGCGTGTCGCCGGCGCGTTCCAGGATAGCCTTGAGTACCTGTCTGCCGATGCGGCCGAAACCGTTGATTCCAACGCGGATCATAATGTGCCTCCCCTTGTCGTCAATTGTCGTCGAGGCGGTACTTGTGCGCCACGAGCAGGTCGAAATTGGTCTGCAGGGCCTGGTGGTACCGGGCGTTCTCGAGGGCCATCGCGCTGAGGCTCGCGACCGCTTCGAGGAACTGGAGCTCCTGGGCACTGAATTCCCGCACCCTGTCCGAGTAGATGCGCAGAACGCCGATGACCTTCTTCCCGGTGACAAGGGGTGCCACGGTGACCGACTTGATGCCTTCGGCCTTGGCCCCGGCGCTGTACTGGAAATCGGGGTCGGTCTGGGCGTTCTTGATATAGATGAGCTCGCCCTTGAGGGCCTTCTGATCGATCCCGCTCTCCTTCACGAGGACGGGGCCCTTCTTCAGGTATCCCTTGGAGAGCCCGAAGGACGCCCCCATGACCAGCGAGCGCTTCCGGGCGTCGAGGAGCCTGATGGCCGAGGCCTTCACACCCATGGTCTCCACCACGGCCCTGACGATCTCCTGGAGAACCGTGCTTACGTCGAGGGAGGCGTGAACCATCCGTACGACATCATACAGTGCAGAGAAGTAGTTCTTTTCCTTGTCTTTCACATCCATTACCCCCTTTTGAAGGATTCCCTGTTCTGGCGCCTGCCCTGAAAAACAGGATCAATGAAACGGGAAGTGTGTCCACTGGTGCCCTTGATGCCATTAATTAATGCGGCCTTCGGAGCAGTCAAGGCTCCTCTTCGGAATTCATTCTGTTATTCTTGAAATACAACGGCATCGAGTACGGCTCACCGGAGAGAGGGACGGTCTTTTTCATCGAGCCCCCTGCCGCTGCCCGCCGAGGCGCTGGAGCGTCTCGATGCGGTCGACGAGCGGCGGGTGGGAGTAATAGAACCAGGCATAGAACGGGTGAGGGTGGAGGTTGGCGAGGTTCTCCCTGGCGAGCCGCTTGAGGGCCTGGACCAGGGGTGTCGTCGTCCCGGTGAGCTGCCACGCGTAGACATCGGCCTGGCGCTCGAACCAGCGGGATATCATCGAGCCAGCAGGCACGAAGAAGAAGGTGAACGGCCGCGCGACGAGGCTGAGGAGGAACAGCCCCGCATAGGGGACGGGCCCCTCGAACCCGAAGGTTTCGTACAGGTGCGGCCAGGCGAGGAGCTTCGAAGCGGCATAGAGCACGAGCAGCGAGACGATGATCGATGCAGCGAGCTGCTTTCTGATGTGACCCTTCGTGAGGTGGCCGAGTTCGTGTGCAAGGACCGCGGAGATCTCCTCGGCGCTGTGGGTGTTGAGGAGGGTGTCGAAGAGGACGATGCGCTTGGACCTGCCGATGCCGGTGAAGTAGGCGTTGGAGTGCCTGCTCCTCGTGCTCGCGTCCATCTTGAACAATCCCTTCAGGTGGAATCCTGCCCGCTCGAGCAGGGTATCGATACGCCCCCTGAGGGATTCGTCCTGGACGGGCTCGAACCTGTTGAAGAGCGGGGCGATGACGCTCGGGTACAGCCAGGTGAGGGTCAGCTGGAAGGCCACGAAACACACCCAGGCGGGCAGCCACCACATGCGGGGCAGGGAGTAGAGAAGCGCCAGGAACACGGCCAGGACACTCCCCATGATGATGCAGGAGAGCGCGAAGGTCTTGGCGAGGTCCTTGAGCCACAGGGCCGGCGTGATGGTTGAGAAGCCGAACCTCCGCTCGATGACGAAGGTTCCGTAGAGGTCGAAGGGGATCTCGAGGAGGCCGAGCAGGAGCGAACATGCCAGGATGAACAGGAGTCCCGCCGCTACCGGGTGGAGGCCGGACAGCAGGCCCGTCCCGGCGAGGAAGGGGAGAAACCCGCTCAGGATGAGCACGAGGACCGCCAGCTCATCCACCAGCATCTCCAGGGAACCCAGGGAACTGGTGGCAACGGTGTAGTCCCGCATGCGGGACAGGGTCTCGGGCTCGATCTGGTCCCGGAAGACCTCGGGCACCAGGTGTCCCCGGGCCTTGAGATGGCGGACGTTGAGCCATCTCAGGCCCAGCCGGAAGGCCAGGCTCAGGGCGAAGATCGCAACGAAGGCTGCGAGCAGAGCATTCCAGCGCAACATGGACGTGGTGTTCCCCCTGGGAGAAGATAGGTTCGATCAGGGACCGGCGTCTGCCCGTACGATACTACCCGCCGTCGGTCTGGGCAAAGGCCGCGTTCGAGTAGAGGTACTCGACCTTCTCCTTGTGGTTGAGTTCTTCGCTCGCCATCTTGAGGAAGATCTGCTTGAGCTCGCCCTCGGGGTGGAGGTCCGCAAGCCCCTGGTAGAAATTGTACGAGTTGAGTTCCCGGTGGGCGGCGATGAGGAAGACGTCCTTGGATGCCAGGTCCTTCTTGATGTCCGGCTTGTCCATGTGTTCAGCGATCTTGTAGTCGATGGGGCGGCTCAGACGCAGTGCCTCGGAACCGTATCCGCCGTCGCGGTAGCTCTCAAGGAAGGCCTTGTGCTTCTTTTCCTCTCCGGCGAGAAGCTTCAGGGCGTCCTTTGCGCTGCTGTCCAGCACCTTGGACGTGAGGTCCATGTAGAATGCATAGGCCTCCTCTTCACGTTGAATGGCAATGTTGATGTAGTCACCCAGCCTTTTCTGTTCCATGCGGATTCTCCTTCAGCAAGATAGAATAAATATAGTGGATGACGGGGGAAAATCAATACGAACTCTGTCCCGGTATCCACGATGGGCAAAAGACCGGCCCGCCCGTTGGTGCATGATTCGATCGGTCACATCATGGTCGCCAGCCACAGCAGGCCCATGACCGGCACGATGGCCCAGAGACCCATGACGTAGATCGTGTACATGCGGTTGTCGAAGATGGTCTGCTCGTTGTAGAAGTCGATGCCCTTGGCCAGGAAGAACAGCGGCGGCAACAGCCCGTACGCCAGGGCCGGCGCGACCTTCAGGGGGAAGCTCAGGAAGAGCATGAGGGCGAGGCCCATGATGGTGTACTCGAGCAGCATGATGGCCTTGTCCTCGCTGATGTACCGGGCCAGGCTCATGTGGCCCATGATGGCGTCCTTCTCCATGTTCTTGAGCCCGAGCAGGATCTCGGCTCCGAGGTAGTGGGTAGCCACGTACCCCGAGAGGAGCCCGATGCTCGGGTGCACGGCGGACTGCGTGAGGCTCAGCGGGATCACGATGGAGATGAGGATGAAGATGGTCGCCCCGAAGATGCTCTTCAGGTAGTCACTCACGTCCGCCACGTCCAGAAGCGGCCGCAGCAGCGAGACGCCGATGACCATGAGCCCGCCCACCAGCCCGCTCGCCACGAGGCTCAGGGAGATGGCGATGCCCGTGGATATGGCCCACGTGGGCCACTGCCGCTGACGTTTCGTGTGGGCCGTGGAGGAGAAGGCGAGGAAGAACACGGCCAGCAGCACATCCCACCGGTAGGTCAGGGAGCTGAAGACCAGGCTCGCCATGGCCACGCCCAGGGCGCCCAGGGACGGCAGCAGCGGGGATTCGGCCAGGGTGTCGAGCACGGCGCTCTCGATGGAGGAGGAGGCGTGGATGCTCCGGAGCGCCTCGATGCACTCCTCGATGACCCAATGGGGGGTCGACGCGCCTGCGATGACCGCCACCCGCTTCATCTGGGAGCGGTTGATTCCCTTGAGCTGCTCCGGCGACTCGATCCTGATGACGTTCGGGCTGTCCTTGGCCGCGATCTCGGCGAGGCGTTTCGTGTTGGCGGAGTTCCTGCCGCCGATGACGATGAAGGTGTCGTGGTCCTTCGCCAGTTCCCTCACCTCGCTCTGCCGGTCCACGGTGGAGCGGCAGATGGTGTCCGACACGTCGAGCACCTCGCACTTTTCCCTCAGGATGTCTATGATGTCCCTGTACAGGGCCACGTCGAAGGTGGTCTGGGCGACCACGGCAAGCCTCTTGACCGCGGGGACCGCGCGGGCGTCCTCCAGGCTCTGGATGATGACCCCCTTGCTCCCCGCGACGCCCATGTGGGCATCCATCTCGGGATGGTCCTTGTCCCCCACGATGGCGATGAGGTCCGCGTTCCTGCTGGCCTTCTTGATCACGCTGTGCAGCTTGAGCACCATGGGACACGCCGCGTCGATCACCTCCACGCCGCGTTCGTTCAGCGCCGTCTTCTTGTCCGGGGAGATCCCGTGGGCGCGGACGATGGCGATGTCGCCTGGTCTGAGCGTGGGGTCGCTGATGTCGTGGACGATCCCGATCCCCCGCCTGGTCAGGGCATCGATGACCTGGGGATTGTGGATGATCTGCCCGAGGGTGTAGATCCTCTTGTCCGGATTGCTCTGCCTCACCTTGAAAGTGATGTCGATGGCCCTGCGGACCCCGAAGCAGAACCCTGCGTGACGGGCGATGGTTATCTTCATTGCCCAGGCACCACCTTTCTGGTCGCATGGATGAGGTATTCCTGGTTTCCCCGGGCGCCCTTGACGGGAGAGGGGATCACCCCCGAGACGTCCAGACGGAGCCCCTGGAAGAAGGTCGTCATGTCGGCGACGACGAGGTCCTGCACGGCGGGGTCTCTCACGATTCCGCCCCTGCCTACCTGGCCCCTGCCCGCCTCGAACTGCGGCTTGATGAGCGCTACGAGGGACGAGAGATCCCTCAGGAGCTCGAGGACCGGGGGGATGACGAGCTTCAGCGAGATGAACGAGACGTCGAAGACAGCCATGTCGCAGTCTTCCGGGACATGCTCGCGGGATATGAACCGGGCGTTGACCCCCTCGCGGCAGACGACCCGCGGGTCGTTCCTGAGGCGCCAGTGGAGCTGGCCATGACCGACATCCACCGCATAGACCCTTCTGGCACCACGTTTCAGGAGGACCTCGGTGAAACCGCCCGTGGAGGAACCCACATCGACGACCGTCATACCCTTCACGTCGACGAGGAATGCGTCGAGGGCCGCCTCCAGCTTGAGAGCCCCCCGTCCGACAAACTCCCGGTGCGGTGCCAGCGTGATGGTCGCCCCTTCACCCACCGGTGTGCCGGCCTTGGTGACGGCCCTGCCGTCCACCACGACCTGGCCCGCCATGATGAGACCCAGCGCCTTGGCCCGTGTCTGTGCCAGGCCGCGGTCGACGAGCACCTTGTCCAGGCGCGATCTCACAGGACCTCCCCGACGGCCGTGCGAATGCCCTGTGCATCCAGCCCGATGATCCTGCGCAGGTCTGCAACCGGGCCGTGCTCGACGAACCGGTCGGGTATGCCGAGCAGCCTGAACCTCAGCGGGACGTCCATGTCCTGCAGCACCTCGAGGACCGCGGATCCGATGCCGCCGTGGACGCAGCCGTCCTCCACGACCACGAACCTGCCGTTGCAGGCGGCCACGTGGTCCCTGACCGCCTTCGCATCCAGGGGCCTGGCGAAGACGAGGTCGACCACCGCGACGTCCTCGAGGTCTGAAACGGCCTCCAGCGCGGTATAGCATAGGGGGCCGGCGCAGAAGACGACAGCCCCCGTGCCTTTCTTGAGGACATCGCACTTTCCGTGCCTCAGCCGGCTTCCCTTGAGCGGGTGATCGACGACCCTGTCCCGGGGGTACCTGATGACCACCGGCCGGTGAAGGTTCAATCCCATCTCGAGCATCCTCTCGAGCATGCCCTGGTCCCGGGGGACCATGACGGTGAGGTTGGGGATGCTCCTCAGGTAGGCCAGGTCGAAGGTCCCGTGGTGTGTCGGACCGTCGGCCCCCACGAGCCCGGCCCGGTCGACGGCGAAGACGACCGGGGCGTTCTGCAGGGCCACGTCGAGAATGATGGAGTCGAATCCCCGCTGGAGGAACGTGGAGTAGATGGCCACCACCGGCCTCAGACCGTACAGCGACATGGCCGCCGCCATGGTGACGGCATGGCCTTCCGCGATCCCCACATCGTAGAACCGTTCGGGATAGCGTGCGGCGAATTCCTTGAGCCCCGTACCGGTCGTCATGGCCGCGCTCATGGCGATGATGCGGGGGTCCCGGCCGGCGAGCTCGATGAGGGCCCTGCCGAAAACGTCCGAATAGGTCGTCTCGGTCGCGGCAGCACCCTTGATGCTGTTCCCGTTCTCCAGGTCGAACTTCCCGACGCCGTGGTAGTGTTCGGGGTCCCTCACGGCCGGATGGTAGCCGCGGCCCTTCTGGGTGATGACATGGAGGAGGATGGGCTCGTCCCATGCGGCGACGTTCTGGAACGCCTCCACCAGATGCGCCATGTTGTGCCCGTCTATCGGGCCCACGTAGCGGAATCCCATTTCCTCGAAGAGAAGCCCCTCGGTCACCGCACTCTTCAGGTTGCCCTCGATGAGCTTGGCCGCCCTGTAGACCGCGTTGCCGAAGACCGGGATGCGCTTGAGCGCCTGCTTGACGCCCTCGCGGACGTCCCTGGCCCGCCTGGAGGTCATGGTCCGGCTCAGGTAGTCGGCCACCGCCCCCACCCGCTTGGAAATGAACATGGTGTTGTCGTTGAGCACCACGATGAGGTTCTGTTTCCTCATGCCCGCGAAGTTCAGCCCCTCGAAGGTGAGCCCGTTGGACAGCGACCCGTCGCCGATGACTGCGACGACCCTGCTCGGACTCTCGGCCTTGCTCATGGTCTCGCAGATGCCGCTGGCCGCCGGCAGGGCGTTTCCCGTGTGACCGGATATGAACGCGTCATAGGGGCTCTCGGCAGGGCTGATGAAGGGGCACAGGCCACCGTGCTGGCGCAGGGTGGGGAAAAGGTCCCTCCTGCCGGTGAGGATCTTGTGCGTGTATGCCTGGTGCCCCACGTCCCAGACGATCTTGTCCCTGGGGGCGTTGAAGACACGGTGCAGGGCTATGGTGAGCTCCACGGTGCCCAGGCTCGACGCCAGGTGACCGCCCGTGCGGCTCACGGTGGTAATGATGAAATCCCTGACCTCCCGGGCAAGGGTTTCGAGCTCGACGGTGCTCAGGCCCTTGAGGTCGGCGGGGCAGGAGATGGTCCGGAGGATTCCCATGGCTACATGATCCGCTTCAGCATCCAGAAGGCGAGTTCCCTGAGCATCCCGGAGCTTTCCCGGGGGAGGCCTTCAAGGGCCTTCACGGCCCGGTCAGTGGCCTGCTCGGCCCATGACCTGGCACCGTCGAGACCCAGGACCTTCACCACCGTGGCCTTTTTCTGTGCGACATCCTTGCCGGCGCTCTTGCCCAGGGTATGGCTGTCGGCCGTCACGTCCAGGATGTCGTCGATGGCCTGGAACGCCTGTCCCAGGTGCGTCCCGTAGGCCGCGAGACGGCGCGGGAGGTCCTGGTCCTCACCGGCCGTGCGGGCTCCTGCGTACATGCACAGCTCGAACAGGCGGGATGTCTTCCTCGTGTAGATGCGCTCTATCCGGTCCAGGGAGATATCGGCCCCCTCGGCCATGACGTCCTCGTACTCGCCCTGGACGAGCCCGTTCGCCCCGCATACGTCGGCGAGGGCGGCGCAGAGGTCCACCTTGACCTGCGGGGGGTAGGGTGCGGAGCTGATCACGGAAAGGGCCTGGAAGATGAGCGCGTCACCGGCCAGGATCGCCGTGGCCTCGCCGAATTTCTTGTGGCACGTGGGCATGCCCCTCCTCAGGTCGTCGTTGTCGAGGGCCGGGAGGTCGTCGTGGATGAGGCTGAATGTGTGGATCATCTCGATGGCGAGGCCTGCCGGCAACGCGTCACGGCCGTGGCCACCCGCCGCTTCCGCTGCGAGCATGGAGAGAACCGGCCGTATCCTTTTGCCTCCCGCTCTCAGGCTGTACGCGCAGGCCTCGATGACCCCCGATTCCATGCGGGGCTCATCGAGGTATCCGCTCAGATAGTCTTCGAAGACGGCCCTTCTGGCCGCGATCACGTCGCCGATGTCCACTGATACATCCTCTTTCATAGGAGATAGCACGTGCACGGACAATCTTCAACAGCCGAGGGGGACGAGCGCTCAGGTGTCCGAGAGCTCCCGGTAGAGCTTCAGGATGGTGTTCACGTAGATGTCGCTGTGGTTGTACCGCCAGATGGCGGTGCGCAGTCTCTGCTCGTCCGCGCCCTCCCTCCATCCGGATGTGCTGAGGTAGCTGCCGATGCTCGCCATTGCGTCGGCCATGTCGAAGGGGTCTTTCCTGCCGTCCCCGTTCCCGTCAACCCCGTACTTCCGGAAGGTGGAGGGGATGAACTGGGCCGGTCCCAGTGCCCCGGACACGGATCCTATGATCTCATGGGGGTCGAGACCCAGGCTCCCGGCCAGGACGATGAGCTCGTAGAGCTCTCCGGATGCCCATTTCGCCTTTGCCGTGGCCGCCTTCAGCGTTTCCTCTTCCTTGAGCAGTCTGGACAGGGCCGAGTAGTGTCCCTCCAGGGAGGCGATGAAGACGGGGTCCTGGGCGAGGGTCATGTTGGCGAAGACCCTCATGGCCCGGTACTTCAGGGGATAGGTGCCGAGCCTCGTCTCGACGATGAGGATGGAGGTGATGATCTCCGGCGAGGTCCCGAACCGCTCCTCGATGATCCGGAGCTGTTCCCGGTAAGTTTCCATGAAATCCCTGCCCCTCGTCACGTAGACGGGGTCGTACTCCATGATGCCCGGCGTCTTCGGTGACGCCTTCGGAGGTGCTGTACGGAGGTTCTTCAGGATGAATCCGGGGTCGAAGACGAGCCGGGGGTCCTCGACGAGCACCCTGGCATAGCCCGGCTCGAGCCCCTTTTCCCCGAGGATACGGACGAGATAGGCCTTGATCTCATCCTCGGGGTCCATCCGCTCCGGCCGGACCCCCGTGGACGGCAGCGGTGGAGCCGCCTGGACATCCCGGTCCGCGTCTGGTGGCTGAAGCTCATCGCAGTGGAGACAGGGGCAGAAGCTCAGAGAGACGATGATCATGAGCCAGGAAACATATCTCAGCTTCATCGGTTGGCATACTATACCCATCATGGCCGGTTCTCAAGGGCGAATGCCTCTTTATGCATTTCAACGCCCGGCTTGACTTGCGGCCGGGTGCGTCATACAAGCACGCTATGAAGAGGATCCTGATTGCCAACCGGGGCGAGGTCGTTCTCCGCATCATACGGACAGCCCGCGAACTCGGGCTGGAGACCATCGTCGTCTACTCCGAAGCCGACAAGGACATGGAATATCTCGCCATGGCGGACGAGGCGGTCAGGATAGGGCCCGAACAGTCCTCCAGGAGCTACCTCAACATCGAGGCCATCATCTCCGCCGCCCGTGCATGGAAGGCCAACGCCATCCACCCCGGTTACGGGTTCCTCTCGGAGAATCCGCAGTTCGCTTCCCTCTGCGAGGAGAACGGCATCGAGTTCATCGGGCCGTCGAGCGCGACGCTCAGGACCATCGGGAACAAGTCGCGCACCAAGGAGGTGGCGCGATCCCTCGACATTCCCACTATCCCCGGATCCTACGGCATGGTGTCCGATGTCGAACACACCATCCATCTCGCCACCGACCTCGGCTATCCCGTGATCCTGAAGTCGCTCTACGGCGGGGGCGGGAGGGGTATGAAGGTGGCCTACAGCGACGACCAGCTCAGGGCCCATTTCGCCAGCGTGAGCAGCGAAGCGAGCGCCGCCTTCGGCCGCAACGAGATCTATGTCGAGCACTACATCGCCTCCCCCCGGCACCTCGAGGTGCAGGTGCTCGCCGATGCATGCGGGCACATACGCGTCTTCTCGGACCGTGAATGCTCGATCCAGAGGCGTCACCAGAAGATCATCGAGGAGGCCCCCATCCCCAACATCGACGAGGAGGTCCGCAGGAGCCTGTGGGAATGGTCGGCCCAGATCATCCGGTCCATAGGGTTCAGGGGGCTCGGCACCGTTGAGTTTCTCATGGACCAGGAAGGGACGATCTGCTTCCTGGAAATCAACGGCAGGCTGCAGGTCGAGCACCCGGTCACGGAGATGATCACCGGGACCGACATGATCAGGGAGCAGATCATGGTGGCCGCGGGGGCGGAAATCGAGCCGGCACCGGTCACCACCGCCGGCCATGCCATCGAGTGCCGGATCAATGCGGAGAACCCTTCCAGAAACTTCATGCCCACCACGGGCACCATCACGAAGCTCCGCCTGCCGAGCGGTCCCGGGACCCGGGTCGATACGCATCTCTTCCCCGGGTGCATCGTCACACCGTTCTACGACCCCCTGCTCGTCAAGCTCATCGCCCACCACACCAGCCGCAGCGCGGCACTGCGGCGCATGAACAGGATGCTCGACGAGACAGTCATCGAAGGGCTCACCACAAACAGGGACCTGCTCTACAAGCTCCTCAACAACGAGCGGTTCCTGGCAGGCAACGGTGACACGTCCCTGGTGACCCAGCTCATGAGCAAGTAACGACGCTGGCCCTGATGCTTTCCAGGATGGTGATGGATGTCTTCGGCATCGACGTGGTGTTCTCCGTCGGTGGCGTGGTGTGCCCGGCAGGCACGGTCATGTTCACGATCCCGGAGCTGAGAAGGCCTTCGTGATCTCGTCGGCGGGGAAGACCGGCAGGGGTCCTGGTTTCCCGTCCCGGTAGAGGATGATCCCGGGTGCGGCGGTCACGGTGCCGATGCGCGTCCCGGGGATGCCCGCCTGGTCCCACGCCGCGAGTATCGCCTCTGCGCTCTCGGAGCGGCAGCACACGATGAGCGAGCCCGAGGCAAGCGCGCCCAGGGGATCGATGGAGAAGGCTGGAAGGATCTTCTCGGCGAGGTCGACGAGGCGGATGCTCTCGCCGTGTACCTCCATGCCGCAGCCCGAGGCGCTCGAAAGCTCGGAGAGACCGGTGGCGAGCCCCCCCTCGGTGGGGTCGTGCATGGCGGTCACGCCCCCGCAGCTCAGGGCGATGAGGGCATCCCTGGTGATGCTTATGCCGGGGTCGTAGATGAGGTTTTGTGCACGCCGCAGGGCGGCATCATCGAGGCCCAGCTTTCCCGGGAATTCCCTGGCCAGCAGAGAGGTGGCCTCGATGGGGATACCCTTGCTCAGGAGGATTGCATCGCCTGGCCGGGCGTCCGAAGAGCGGATGACCCCGTGCTGGGAGAGGGTCCCCACCATGAAGCCGATGGCGATGGGGCGGTCGATGCCGCGGGTGATCTCGGTGTGCCCGCCGACCAGGGTGACGGCGTTCCTCTCGCATGCGCTCGTGAGCGACGAGAACAGGGCCTGTGCGCTCTGCGGCGTGGTGGAACCCTGGGGCAGGAGGAAGGTCACCAGGAGGTATTCCGGGATGCCCCCCATGCAGGCGATGTCGTTGGCGTTGATGGTGACGAGGTACCAGGCGATGTCGTCCACGGCAAAGGTGATGGGGTCGGTCTTGAAGACGAGCATGGTCTCGCCGAACCTGATCACTGCGGCATCCTCGCCGATGCCCGGTCCCACGACGACGTCGGGGTTGTCCCCGGGCAGTCCGTTCAGGAATTGCCTCAGGAGCGGCACGGGGAGCTTGCCCAGCGGCAGGGTGTCATCGGCCATGGGGCTGCTCGCTTTCTATGTAGGCGTAGGCGCTGTGGTTATGGATGCTCTCGATGTTCTCGGCCTCGACCGAGAACCAGGAAAACTCGCTGCGCCCGCTCAGCAGGTGGGCGGCCTGCCGGACCACGTCTTCCACGAACCTGGGGTTTGCATAGGCCTCCTCGGTGACGTACTTCTCGTCGGGCCTTTTCAGCAGCGGGTAGACCTGGCTGGAGCCGCACCCCTCGATGATCTCGATGAGGTCTTCCATCCAGAAGAACTTCTCGTAACGCACCACCACCGTCACGATGCCCCGCTGGTTGTGGGCGCCGAAGTCGCTGATCTCCTTGGAGCACGGGCACAGGGTCTGGATCGGGACCTTGACGCCCACCTTGAACTCCCGCCTCGCCCCCACCATGCCCATGAGCGTGCAGCGGTATTCCATGAGGCCCGCCGATCCGGTCACCGGTGCGGTCTTCTCGATGAAGTAGGGGAACTCCACCTCCATATGGGCGCTCTGGGCCTCCAGCGTGCGCTTTATCTCGTTGAGGATGTGCTCGAAGTTCTTGATGTGGATATCCTCGCGGTACTCGTTGAGCACCTCGATGAAGCGGCTCATGTGGGTTCCCTTGAACTCCCGTGGCAGGTCCACGTACAGGTTGATGGATGCCACGGTGTGCTGGGTGCCCTTCTTCCTGTCCGAGACCACGATGGGGTAGCTGATGCCCTTGACCCCGACCTTTTCTATCCTCAGGGGATTGTCCGGCCTCTGCTTCTGCACGTCCTTCATGACTTGCCGCCCCGTCGCGAATAGGTCACACAGCAGGTGTCGTTCTCCCAGACGGTCACCTCTCTGAGCACCACGGGCGGGTTCACCTCGCTCCGGAGGGTATCGAAGATGTACCTGGCGATGTTCTCCGCCGACGGGTTCACCGTGGCGAAGGCGTCGAGGTCGTTCAGGTAGTGGTGGTCGAGACCGTCAAGGACCGACTTGAGCAGGCCCTTGAGGTCGCGGAAGTCCATGACGAGGCCCGTTGCATTCTGGACATCGGACTCGACCGATACCTCCACGCGGTAGTTGTGGCCGTGGAGCCGTTCGCAGTCCCCCCGGTATTCCCTGAGGCTGTGGGCTGCGCTGAAGCTACCGAGAACCTTTGCCCTGAACATGGTGAGTACATAATACAACCCCATGCCGAGTTCAACATGAGATTGCCCGCAGGGGCCGGGAGGCGGCGAATGACCTTGTAAGACGCGCTGATTTGGTATATCCAGTCATCAGGCAGGAGCAGGAGGAAAGAGGTTCAGGCGCGCAAGGACATGCCCACGATCGAATTCGCAGACACGCACATATTGCGGCAGCTCGCCGGCGACAGCTGTTCCCACCTGAAGATCCTCGAGGAATCCATCGGGGTGAGGTGCTCTCTGAAGGGCAATACCGTCGAACTGGCCGGCGAGAGCTTTGACGTGGAGCTTGCCGAGCATGCCCTCAGGGACCTTTACAAGCTCATCAAGGGAGGGTTCCCCGTATACCAGGACGATGTGTGGTACGCGGTTCGCATGCTCGCCAAGGATCGCAACGTGGATCTTGAAGACGTGTTCAAGGACAGCATCTACATCTCCTCCACCAAGAAGATCATCGTGCCCAAGAGCCTTCAGCAGAAGCGGTACATCGATGCCATGCGCTGCAAGGACATACTCTTCGGCATCGGCCCGGCGGGCACGGGCAAGACGTACCTGGCCCTGGCCATGGGCGTCCACTACCTGCTCAAGAAGAAGGTGGAGCGCATCGTGTTGACCAGGCCGGCCGTGGAGGCCGGCGAACGGCTGGGCTTTCTGCCCGGAGACCTGCAGGAAAAAGTGAACCCCTACCTGAGGCCGCTCTATGACGCCCTGTACGACATGCTGGACCGCGACCACGTGCTGCGCCTCATGGCCCGCGACAACATCGAGATCGCGCCGCTGGCATTCATGCGCGGCCGCACCCTGAACGACGCCTTCATCATCCTGGACGAGGCCCAGAACACCACCTCCGAGCAGATGAAGATGTTCCTCACCCGCCTCGGGTTCAACTCCAAGGCCCTCATCACCGGTGACATCACCCAGATCGACCTGCCCCAGGGGATGAAGTCCGGTCTCGTGGAGGCCTCCCAGATCCTCAAGGACATCGACGAGATCGGCTTTGTCTTCTTCAGCGAGGACGACGTGGTCCGCCACAAGGTGGTGGCCAAGATCATCCGGGCCTACGAGAAGAACGGCAGATGAACGTCATCGACATCATCAACGAGCAGGAGATCGTCCCGGTCGACACCGACCTCGTGGGGCAGTGGACCGTGCGGATCCTCGCCATCCTGGGCAGGGAGGAAACGGAACTCTCCGTGGTCCTCATCGACAACGAGCAGATCAGGGCGCTCAACCGCGACTATCTGGGCCGTGACCGGGCCACCAACGTGATATCCTTTCCCCAGCAGGAGGGAGAAGGGCCTGCAGGAAACCATCTGGGCGATGTCGTGATCTCCGTGGAGCGCGCCGCCGAAGAGGCTCATGATGCCGGCATGGAGACCCTGGTGCGGCTGAAGCAGCTCCTGGTGCACGGGATCTGTCACCTCTGCGGGTACGACCACGAGGACGTGCCCGAAGAGACCGCACGGGAGATGGAAGAGGCCGAGCGGAGGGTGTTGTCGCTGCTCGACGGCGAGCCCGTATAAATCATTATGATCAGTCATATCTTATAGTTGCATGGTGCACAGGCTGTGGAAAAAGTGCTTGCCATGCCCTATACCCTCTGCTATAAGGCTCGTCTACGGGGCGTAGCGCAGTCTGGCTAGCGCACCTGCCTTGGGAGCAGGGGGTCGGAGGTTCAAATCCTCTCGCCCCGACCAAGCAGGATGCGTCGTGGGCGCCTGTAGCTCAGTTGGATAGAGCAACGGACTTCTAATCCGTAGGTCAGAGGTTCGAATCCTCTCAGGCGTGCCAGAGAATATATGGTGAGTGTAGCTCAGATGGTAGAGCGCAGGATTGTGGCTCCTGTGGCCGAGGGTTCGATCCCCTTCACTCACCCCACACGAGAATGACGGATGCGCCCGTAGCTCAGTCGGATAGAGCGTCGGACTTCGAATCCGCAGGTCGGGCGTTCGAGTCGCCCCGGGCGTACCAGATGTCAGGATTTGGGCCATTAGCTCAACAGGCAGAGCAACTGACTCTTAATCAGTAGGTTCCCCGTTCGATCCGGGGATGGCCCACCAAGGAAAGCCAAGGTCGGAAGGCCTTGGCTTTTTCATGCATAAAGGCATCGCCATGGTGAAGGCCTGTTTGCTGAATAGCCATCTCCCCCCGCAACGGCATCTCGAGGCACGACTGGTCGGGAAGAGGCCTCAGCCGTCTTGACAGGGTGCGGACAAACTCCCATAGATAGAGGAAAGATGTTCTTATCGATACAGAGACGGGCATATCTCTGTGCCTGCACCCGCAGCGCACGGAGTGCGCCGCCCCGCGAGGACTGGCATGCCGCGATCAGATGCCCGGGGCGAGGATAGGGTCCAGGATGGCCATGCCGTCGTCGATCGTGGATCTTCTCCACCCGGCCATTGGCTGGGCCACCGAGCACCCGTTCTTCCTGGCGTGGCTGTGGGGGCTTTCTCTCGTGACATTTTTCGGCACGATCCTGGTCATACCCATGATGGTGGTCAGGATGCCCCAGGACTACTTCCTCTACGACAGGGCGGACCTCAGGGAATACCGGAAGCAGCACCCCGTGTTCCGCCTCTTTTCAGTCGTCCTGAAGAACGTTCTCGGCCTCGTTCTCATCATGGCCGGCTTCATCATGCTCTTCATCCCCGGTCAGGGGGTGCTCACCATACTCGTCGGGATGACCCTGGTGAGCTTTCCCCGGAAGCGGGCCCTGGAGATGCGGCTCGTGCGGCGCCCTCAAGTGCTCAGGGCAGTCAACTGGATCCGTCGCAGGTCGGGGAAGGAGCCGCTCATTCTGCCGGCCAGGGTCAGGGATGACGAGACCTCGTGAGGGTGAAATATGCTTTGTCACCTGGAAGGGAATGTGATAGGCCATAGTGCCACGAGGTCCAGAACGAACGGGAAGTCACCGAAGGCACCATGAAGACAACCGCAGTCAAACCCATGAAGTGCGAGTTCGCCGAAGAGGGGATCCTCTGGATCGACAAGATCGCCACGGGCGTGGGCGTGATCCTGTACAATCCCCAGCGCAAGTTCGCCGCCGGGTTCCATGTCCTCAGGGGGCAGTCCAGGGGGCAGCGTCCAGACAGTCCGGCCTATTTCGCCGACACGGCCCTGGAGTATGCCCTAGGTGAATTCACCCGCCGGGGCATCCCCTTGAGCGTTTCGGTCGCCATTGCAGGCGGGGCATCGCTGCTGGCGGGTTCGGGACAGGACGAGGTGGGTTCGGCCCTGGTGAACCAGGTCAAGGATATCCTTGCCGGGAGAAAGCTCAGCGTGAAGCTGGAGAACATCGGCGGCACGAGGCTGCGCACCATGATTCTGAACATCGACGAGGGAAAGATCAAGATCTCGTAGCGAGCGCCGCGGGAGGAAGAACGGCATGAAGATCCGCTGTCCCCACTGCCGTAAGGAATACGAGATCCCGGACGAACGTCTGAAGGCGTTCAGGGGGGACATCACCATTCCCTGTCCCAGCTGCAGGGAGGGCATCGTGGTGCAGGCCCCGTCCGAAGCATCGGCCCGCGAATCCCCGGCGCGGGTTGACGGCGGCGCACTGAGGGAACGCATCCTGAAGACGCTCAAAGACCTTCCCCCCATGCCCCAGGTGGCCCAAAAGGCCCGGGAGGTCATCGCCAATCCGGCCTCGAGCTTCAAGGACCTCGCTGAAGTCGTCGAGACCGACCAGGCCATCGTCACCCGTATCCTCAAGATAGCCAATTCACCGTTCTATGGCCTTTCCGGGAAGGTGTCGTCGGTTCAGCACGCGTCCGTGGTGCTCGGCATGAAGACCCTCATGGAGGTCCTCACCCTGGCCTGCTCATCCGAGATCCTGGGCCGGACGCTTCCCGGGTATGACCTGGATGCAGGCGACCTCTGGAAGCATTCGATGGCCGTGGCATCGGCATCGCAGATCATCGCCCGGAGGATCAATCCATCCCTGGAGCAGGATGCGTTCTCAGCGGGCCTGATCCACGATGCCGGCAAGATCATTCTCGACCCGTACATCCTCGAGCGCAAGGACACCTTCAAGGCCTTCGTGAACGAGGGAGCCAGGACTTTCCTGAGCGCCGAGCAGCACATCCTCGGCTTCGACCATGCGCAGCTCGCATCCGATGCCTGCGAGCAGTGGCACATACCGTCCCATATCGCCACGGCCATAAGGTATCACCACGATCCCGCACCGTCGGGAGGAGACCAGCTCTCCTTCATCGTCCACATGGCCGATGCCATAGCCCTGATGAGCGGCATAGGTGCTGGCCTCGACGGGCTGCTGTACTCCATGCACCCTGAAGCCGCCAAGGTCCTGAGGCTCACCGGGGACGACATCGGCGAGATCATGGGCGCCATTGCCGATTATGTGGACAGGGCCACCCAGGGAAGCTGAATCTCCGGGTTCTTTCCTGAGGCCCGCACCCTCCTGCGATGCCACGGGCACCGGGCCACGATCACCGGAGGCGCCTGTTCCGATGGATCGAACGCACCGTTTATTCTCAGCCGCTTTCATTCTCTGCCTCGTTGCCCTCTGCGGGGCAGGGTTTCTTCATGCCGGAGAGAACCCTCCGGAGACCGGCCTCAAGATCTCGATACAGCCCTGGAAAGAGGCCCGGGAGCTCTTCAGGGGAGATCCCTGCTGGCTGGGGGGAGACGGGGCGTCCTCCGTGGAGCTGGGTGACGGGCGCGTCCTCTGGCTCTTCGGCGACAGCTTCATCGATCCCTCGGGCTCGGGTTCGAGGCACAACGCCACCATCGTGAGGAACAGCGTGGCCATCCAGACGGGGTATCGACCGGAGACCGCCCGGATGTCGTTTTCCTGGAAGGTACTGGGGAACCGTCCCCGGGCAATGTTCCGGGAAGAGGGGGAAGACTGGTTCTGGCCCGGGTCCGGCATCCGTCTCGGGGATGCCCTCCTCGTCTTCCTCGTGAGGACCGGCTGGTCGGACAATGCCCTCGGCTTCGAAGCGACGGGCTGGAAGGCGGTGCTCGTGCCCAACCCGGACAGCACGCCCACCCTGTGGGGAATGATCCCTCTGGAAAAACCCGCGACCCGCGGGGTTCTCGTCGGCTCGGCAAGCGCGCTTGCCCTGGATGGTTTTCTCTACGCCTTCGGGAGCGACACGAAAGGAGAAGCTGTCCATGCCGTGAGGTGGCCCCTGGCTGAGGCCGCAGCCGGGTCCCTCGCCGCGCCCCAGTGGTGGATGGGTCCCGACCGGCAGTGGGTCAGGAACCTGGCCCTCAACGAGAAGCCCGTCCCGGTGTTTCAGGGCGGTCAGGTGGAGTTCACCGTGCACTACGAGTCGGATCTCAAGGTTTTCCTCCAGGTGCAGACCCTCTCTCTCCTCGAGCCGTGCCTGGCCGTGCGGGTCTCCCCTGCCGTCTCCCGGTCCTGGTCACAGCCTGCATGCTTCTACAGGCCGCCCGAGGGTGCATCGAGCGGGCTGCTCATCTATGCCGGCAAGGCCCACAAGGTGTTCGAGGGGACCGACCTGGCGTTTACCTATGCGGTCAACACGACCAGCGCTGAGCAGCTCATGAACGACATGGAGCTCTACTACCCCGTGGTGCTCAAGGGTGAGATCCTCGTGAAGCGGCACGACGGCAGACCTGAACCCTGCAGCGGTTCCGAGGCGATCCCGGCGCCATGAATGACCTCCTTGCGGGACTGGTCCGGGCCGTCACGGATGCCCTCGGGGCCTTCGAGGCCGCCTCGCGCGCACTGAGTCCCCTGTCCCTGCCCGTACTCAGGGAACGGCTCCTGTCGCATGCGGAAGCGGTCGAGGCGTCCAGGGACAGGCTCATGAAGAGCGGCCTGCGCGATGACGATGGTGCGCAAGGGAGGCTCTTGGAGGCTGCCCGGCTCGTCCTCGAGGCGGTGGAGCGCTTCGGTGGGGGCGAGGACATGGCCCAGGCCTTCATGTCAGTGCTCAGATCGCTGCGCACGTGCTGCCGGGCCCAGGAACTCCTGTTCCCCCTGCGCCATGAGCTCCCGGAGATCGACCTCTTCTTTCTTGAACCCGGTGCCGAAACGCAGGGCAAAGGACATGACGCCGGGGAAGTCCGCCAGGTCCCCGGCCAGGACCCCTACGAAAGGGGTGGGTATTCCCTCTTTGTACCGGAGGCCGCTCCGTCCGGTCGTTCATGGCCCCTCGTGGTGGCACTGCACGGCGGGTACGGCCACGGCCGGGACTTCCTCTGGACCTGGCTGCGGGAGGCCCGCAGCAGGGTCTTCCTGCTCATGGCCCCCACCTCCAGGGGTCAGACATGGTCGCTTGCGGACATCGGAGCGGATGCCCGTATCCTTCGAGACCACCTGGAGGAGGTGAGCTCCCGGTATGCCGTGGATCCCGACCGCATCCTGCTCACCGGCATGTCCGACGGCGGGACCTTTGCCCTGGGCTGCGGCCTGGGGCCTGACAGCCCTACAGCCGCCATAGCCCCGGTCTCGTGTGTGCTGCCGCCGGTCGACCTGGCCCACGCGAGGGGCAGGCGCATCCTCTGGGTGCACGGGGCGCAGGACTGGATGTTCCCGGTGGGCCGTGCCGCCCGGGCATGCGAGGACCTCTCGAAGGCAGGGGCCGACGTGAGGCTCAGGATCATCCCCGACCTCTCCCATGCATACCCGCGCGAGGAGAACGACGCCATACTGAGGTGGTTCGCCGGGCAGGCCCGAGATTGACTGTTCCATAACAGGGTCGTGCGAGGGTAGCATATTCGTCCACGGGCATGGTGTGCCAGGCAAATGCCGGGTGCATATGGGGGGTCAAGGGATCCCGCCGCGAAAGGTGAACAGCACATGGGTAAAGACGTGACCATCAAGTTCTTCGCCGTGGGGGGCACCATCGACAAGGTCTATTTCGACCGTATGAGCACATACAAGGTGGGCGAGCCCGGCGTGGCCGGGATCCTCCAGGAGGCGAACGTGGGTTTTGCCTATGAGTGCGAATCCATCCTGCGCAAGGACAGCCTCTACATGACCGACAAGGACCGGCAGAAGATATATGACCGCGTCAGCGGGGAGAAGGGCTCCCTCATCGTCATCACGCACGGGACGGACACCATGGTCGAGACCGCCAGGACGCTCAAGGGGATACCGGGCAAGGTCATCGTGCTCACCGGTGCCATGCAGCCCGCCCGGTTCAAGAGCTCGGACGCCGAGTTCAATATCGGTGCCGCCGCAACAGCCGTGCAGCTCCTGTCCCCCGGGGTGTACATCGTGATGAACGGCCGCGTCCTCGATCCGGACCGGGTCAAGAAGAACCGCAGGCTGCACCGGTTCGAGGAGGCCTGATGTCGGCGCTTCTCGCCATATTCGGCACCTCGTTCGTCATCGCCTTCTCCGGAGCCGCCATGCCCGGGCCCGTGATGACCGCCACCATAAGCGAGAGTGCCCGAAGGGGACCCGTGGCCGGCCCCCTCATCGTGGCAGGCCATGCCGTGCTGGAGCTCGTGCTGGTGATCCTGATCATGCTGGGCCTGGCGCCGTTTCTCCAGAAGGGATGGGTCTTCGCGACCATCGCGCTGGTCGGGTCCCTCATGCTCGCCCGGATGGCCTGGTCCATGTTCCGGTCGATCCCCTCCCTGAGCATACATGCGGATGTCCGGGAACAGACCGGGGCGAACCTCATGGTGACCGGTGCCGTTCTCAGCCTGTCCACCCCCTACTGGACCCTGTGGTGGGCCACCATAGGGCTCGGGTACATCCTGTACAGCGCACGGCTCGGTCCGGCGGGCGTGGCGGTCTTCTTTGTCGGGCACATCCTCGGCGACCTTGTCTGGTATTCCGCCATCTCGCTGGCCATCGGCAAGGGCAGGAAGTTCCTGAGCGACAGGTCCTACCGGGTGATCATCGGGTCCTGTGCGGCCTTCCTCCTCGCCCTCGCGTGCTGGTTCGCCTGGAGCGGCATGCACAGGGCCCTGACCCTGTAACGCCCTATTCATTGTCCCAACCCATATCCGGGAGGTGCGTATGAACGACACGATCAAGGCCATGGTCCTGGCATCCTTCGCCGGCGACGCGCTGGCGCTCGGGGTCCACTGGATCTATTCCACCAGGAAGATCGCGGAGCAGTACGGCAGAGTGGAGCGATATCTCAAGCCCGGACCCGACTCCTACCACGGCACCAAGGACAGTGGCGAGTTCACCCACTACGGAGACCAGACCTTCGTGCTCCTGGAATCCGTCGCCGCCGTGGGCAGGTTCGACCCCGAGGACTTTTCCCGGCGATGGCAGAGTCTTTTCAGGGACTATCCGGGATACTACGACCAGGCCACCAGGGCCACCCTTGCCAACCTCGCTTCCGGCCTGAATCCCCTTCGTGCCGGGTCTTTGTCTTCCGATCTTTCGGCCGCATCACGCATAGCCCCGCTCGTGTGCATGTACCACGGCGACGAGGAGACGCTCGTCGAGGCCGCCAGGACACAGACGGCAATGACCCACGATGACCCCCTGGTCGTCGATGCGGCCGAGTTCTTTGCCCGGGTGACATGCCGTGTTCTCCAGGGCGAACGGCCTTCCATGGCTGCCGCACAGACAGCACGGGAGCGTTTCGGCGGATCCATGCTCGAGGAATGGACCGGCAAGGGCATGTCCGCGGCCCAAGGAGATTCGGTGGCCACGATCAAGGCCTACGGGCAGAGCTGCCACATCCCGGATGCCTTTCCCGGGGTGATCCATCTTGTCAGCAGGTACGAGGATGACCTGAGGGAGGCCCTTGTCCAGTGCGTCATGGCGGGCGGCGATTCCGCGGGCAGGGGCATGATGGCCGGCATGGTGCTGGGCGCCCGTGGCGGCATGGATGCCATTCCCCCCGAGTGGGTCGCCGGGCTGAAGAAGGGCCGTCAGATCGGGATGCTCGTTGATCGGATATCGGCCCGGAGTTGACGGGGTGACATGAACACGGCGGTCAATATCACCACTGACCCGGTGCCCCGGGTCATCGGCGCCATAGCCGTGCCCGCGAGCGTCGGGTTCTTCTTCAACACCATGTTCAACGTGGTGGACACGTACTTCGCCGGTGTCATATCCACCCAGGCGCTGGCCGCCCTGTCACTCTCCTTCCCGGTCTTCTTCATCATCATCGCGCTCGGCAGCGGTGTCGCCACCGGAACGACCGCGCTCATGGCCACTGCCCTGGGTGCCGGCGAGATCGACAGGGCGAGGATGTTCGCCGTCCAGGGCTTCGTCTTCGGGGGGCTCCTGTCGATAATCCTCACCGCCGTCGGCCTGGTCGCCTCGCAGCCGGTCTTCTCGGTCCTCGGTGCATCGGGGAACTACATGGAGACGGCCCTGCTCTACATGGAAACGATCTTCCACGGCGCCTTCTTCTTCATCATGGCATACATGCTCAATGCCGTGCTCAATGCGCTCGGCGACACCCGGTCCTTCCGCAACGTTCTCGTAGCGACCTTTTTTCTCAACATCCTCCTGGACCCCTGGTTCATCTACGGGTGGTTCGGTTTCCCCGCCTTGGGCATCAGGGGCATCGCGCTTGCCACGGTGGTCTGTCAGGTCATCGGCTGCCTGTACCTCGGGTACCGCGTCTACCGCACCGACCTCATGTGCAGGGACTGCATCAGGGAGGCTGTCCCGAAGGCACATGCCTTCAGGGAGATCTTCGCTCAGGGCCTTCCGACGAGCATGAACTTCATCACCGTGGGCCTCGGCATCTTCGTGATCACGTATTTCATCAGCAGCTACGGCAAGGAGGCAGTGGCGGCCTACGGCGTGGCGACCAGGATCGAGCAGATCCTCCTGCTGCCTGTCCTCGGTCTGAACATCGCCACGCTCACCATCGTGGCACAGCACAACGGCGCCCGGCTGTTCGAAAGGATCTTCGATACTGTCGGCGCTGCATTGCGGTACGGCGGCCTCGTCATGGCCGCGGGGACCATCGTGCTCTTCCTCGGCGCAGGCCACCTCATGGGCCTGTTCACCGATGACGCCGCGGTGGTCGGGATAGGGACGTATTACCTGCGTATTGCCGCGTTCCTGCTGTATTCCTACGTGATCCTGTACGTGAACGTGGCCGCGCTCCAGGGGATGAAGGAGCCCGGGTACGGCCTTGCCATCGGCATGCTGAGGCAGATCGTCCTGCCCCTGGTGGTCTTCCCGCTCCTCTCCCGGTTCTTCCATCTCGAACTCAAGGGGATCTGGTGGGGGATATTCATCATCAACTGGTTCGCCGCCGCCCTGACCGTGCTCTACACGCGGGGCAGGCTCCGGAAGATCCTGTACCCGGCAGGCAGGCGTGACCGATTGCACCATGACATCTGAGGCCAAATGAGGTATATGGATCCGTGCCGCCGGTATCCGGAACCTGGACCCGGGCTCTTCGCCGATTCACACGAGAACAGGAGGGAATCATGCTGAACGAGAGGATCGAGGACGGGATCATCATTGCGACGTTTGAACACGGAAAGACGAACTCCATCACCCTTGAGACGCTTCGCAGGCTCAGGGACATCGTGAAGAAGGCCAACGAGGACGACGGCATCAGGGGCATCATCCTCACGGGTGCAGGGAGGGTCTTCTGCAGCGGGTTCGACCTCCCCATGTTCCTGGGGTTCAAGAATGTCGACGAGATCGTGACGTTCTTTCACGAGGAAGAGGAGATTCTCCTGGAGCTGTTCACGTGCAGGAAGCCGGTGATCTCCGCCTTGAACGGAGCCGCCGTCGCGGGGGGGCTCATCTTTGCCATGGCTGCGGACTACCGGATCGTGAAGAACCACCCCAAGATCACCATCGGTATGTCCGAGATCAAGATCGGACTGCCCCTTTCCCTGGCCCAGTCGGGTGTCATGCGGTTCGGCTACGACAGCGACAAGAAGTTCACCGACCTCATGTACTTCGGCAGGATGCTCAATGTCAACGAAGCCAAGGATCTGGCCATCGTGGACGAGATCGTGGAGGAGGACCAGCTCATGCCCCGTGCCAAGGAGGTCATCGCGGCATGGATCGACAACCCCGGCCGGGCCTTCATCAAGCTCAAGGAAGGGCTGAAGAAGCCCGTGGCCGACAGGATCAGGGAACGCATCAGGGCGGAGAACTGGCAGGACACCCTGAACTGCTTTTTCAAGGAGGATGTCCGCGCCGCCCTGGAGTTCGTCAGGTCGATGATGTAGGAGAGACCGGCAGAAAAGTTGCGGGCTTTCGTCCCGGCCCGCCTTTGTTCACCCATGATACCCGTGACGGAAACCATCGCTCTGAAGGACAGCGAGCTCCAGTGGGACTTCGTCCGTTCGGGCGGACCCGGGGGCCAGAACGTCAACAAGGTCGCCACAGCGGTGCAGCTCAGGTTCGACGTGACGGGCTCCCCGTCACTGCCTCAGGAGGTGAAGGAACGCCTGTCCAGGCTTGCGGGATCACGCATGACCGACGACGGTGTGATCGTCATCAGGGCCCAGCGCTTCAGGTCCCAGGAACGCAATCGCGAGGATGCCCTTTCCCGCCTGCGGGAGCTCATCATGGAGGCGCTCCGGAAACCGAGGAAAAGGGTCAGGACGCGTCCCACCGCGGCGTCCCGTGCCGCCCGGCTCGCATCGAAGCGCAGGGCGGCGCTCAAGAAGGGCATGCGGCACGGCGTGAAGGGCGATGAGTGATCCCGCGACAGGAGAGACCGGGGGCGCATGGTGAGGCCCGAGACGGGGGCATGATCCCTGGCAACCGGGATCAAGCTACGAATTCGCGCAGGAAGGACCGCTCCGCGTCGTAAGTGCCGATGAGGATCAGCTCGTCGGTTCTGTCCAGGGGCCTGTCGGGCTCGGGGTCGGTAATGGTGGTGCCGTTGCGCTGCACGGCAATCACGGTGCAGCCCGACCTCTGTCTGATGCCGGATTCGGCGAGGGTTTTTCCCGACAGTGAACGCGGTGTCTTCAGGTGGAAGATGTTCAGCCCCTCGGCCAGCAGCAGGGTGTCCTCCTTCCTGAGGAAGTTGAAGATGGCATTGGCTCCCAGCGATGCGTAGGACATCACGAAATCAGCCCCTGCACGGTGCAGCGTTGACACGTTCCGGTCCTGGTTCGCCCGGGACAGGATCTGCAGGTCCTGCCTGAGGCTCCTCAGGTACTTGGTGAGGTAGATGTTCATGTCGTCGTCACGGGTGGTGATGAGCGCTGCCGGCGCCTTTTCCACCCAGGCCTTCTGGAGGGTCTCGATGTCCGCCGCATCGCCGATCACGTAGTGTTCGTCACCCAGGCCCTTCTTGCGGGTCTTCTCCACGATCATATAGGGGATATCCCGCTCGTCGAAACGCTCGGCAATGGCCCTGCCGATGCGCCCCCCGCCGATGATGATGACCGGGTCTCCGGCGATCTTGTAGATGTGGTAGAAGGAGTACACCTCGTCATAGTCGGCCACGGACTTCTGTGAACCCGCCAGGACGAGGACGCTCGTCCTGGCGATGAGGGTGTCGGGTGCCGGGATGGTGAACCGGCCCCGGTCCCAGATCCCGACCACCGTGAGCCCGAAGGTTTCGCGCAGCCTGCTCTCGGCCAGGGTCTTTCCCACCAGGGGGGTGCCCAAGGCGGGGGACTGGACGATGACGAGCTCCTGATAATGCCCGATCATGTTGGCCTTGCAGTCGCCGGCTATGGTCCAGCCTGCCAGGGAGCTCCCCAGGAGGTCATAGATCTGCAGCACCCGGGAGCTTCCCGCCATCATGAGTATGTCAAGCGAGTGGGGGGAATCCGCGGTGGTGATGATGGGCACGCTGTCGCTGACCTCACGGACCGTAAAGGCGATGTTGGTGTTCACCTGGTCCGTGCTGGAGGCGACCACGAGTGCCGCCTGGTCGGCATGCATCCGGCGGTAGGTCTCGGGATCGTCCATGCTGCCGATGGCCACCCGTACTCCGATGTCATAGAGCTCCAGCGCCCGAACAAGGTCCTCGACGATGACCACGTATTCCCGCCTGTAGCCGCGGAGCTTGTCGATGAGCGATGCGGTCACCGCATCATAGTTCGTTATGATGACGTGCTCTCGGGTCTCCGGCGGCAGCTCACGGGGGGCACGGTTCCTCGACTCCGCCTCCATCCAGGGCGCGAAGAAGAATTTGATGAAGATGAACGGGAGGAGGATGAGGAGAAAGACGACCCCGGACAGGAGCACGAGGATGGAGAAAGCCCGTCCGAGGTCACTCGTGAAGGTGATGTCTCCGAAGCCCAGGGTGGACATGACCACCAGGGTCCAGTAGAAACCGGTGATCCAGGAGTGCTTCTGCCCCTCGGCGGCCATGATGTAGTGAAAGACCGTGCTGTACGTGACTATCATGAGAACGAGGGCGGTCAGGTACTTCAGAAGCAGGCGTATGTTGGCCTTCATGACTCTGCCCTTGGCCACGGTTGTGAGAATTGATGGTAGGAACTTCATCTCGGTAGATTTTTCTCAAAGGTTCGTCTCGGTGCAGTATGCCTGAAATGCGGTGCAGGTGCAATGGCGTCGTTGCGCCCTTGTGGGAACACGATGATCCCTGTATCGTGGTCATAGCAGAGCCGGCCTGAAGCCACGACCTGTTCCTTTCTTCCTTTCGGAAGCCTCTTGAACCGGTTCTCCACCCTCAGCGCCAGGGGCCTGTCTCCGATGGCCTGCGAGAACGCAACGTGCAGAGGCTTGCGCGCGCGGAGGTAACGAGCGGTTTTCCGGCCCTGGACCAGATGCTCCCTGAAACGCCTGGCGACATCGGTGGAAATGCCCGTGTACAGGGAACCGTCGACGGTGCGGATGACGTAGAGGTACCAGCACGCCGGGGGACCCTGCGCCGCTTCTTGATCAGAGGTACTCTTCATCCGAGATCTTGTTCGACGGGTCGCCCTCGCTCACCATCGTTCTGAGGATTTCCCGCTCACCGTCCAGCGGCAGTATCCCCGTAACCAGGGCAGAGCAGACCTGATGCCCATCCTGGTTCGTCAGGGAAGCCTCGGCCTCGGCACGGCCCGAATCCTCGATCTTCAATACGCGGATGGAGCACGTGATGGTGTCCCCCGGGTACACTGCTCTGGTGAATTTGAAGTTCATGCCCGTGGCGAGCCACCCCACCTGGCCGCCGAACTCGCAGATCATGGACCCGACGAGCAGCCCGTGGCAGATGAGGTCCTTGTACCCCTTCCCCCGTACCCAGCGGTGATCGTAGTGGACAGGGTTGTAGTCCCGCGTCAGGTCGCCGAAGGTCTCCGTTTCCTCCCTGCTGAAGACACGCCGGTAGCTGAACGTGTCCCCTTCCCTGAGTCCTCTGATGGCATGGATCCGGATGGGGTTGTTCATCCTGTCTGTCCCCTCGCGCGGGCGATTCGTCATCGACTCGAGCCCGCAGATGTCTATCATGAATCCAGGCTCATGATACTGCAAGCAGATTCTACAATGACTGCATCCGATGTCAAGCGACGCGGGGCGCCTGGAAAGGATTGTTCTTTCGTGGAATATGTGGGAAGGTGAAACCTCCCATGTCGGAGCGCAAACTCATCGTGCTGGGGACCGCAAGCCAGGTTCCCGGCCGGACCAGGAACCAGAACGGGTACATGCTCAGGTTCGACCGGGAGGGGTTTCTCTTCGACCCGGGCGAGGGGACCCAGCGCCAGATGATCATGGCAGGGGTATCCGTGAGCGAGATCACGAAGGTCTTCATCACCCACTTTCACGGTGACCACTGCCTGGGCCTGGCGGGCATCATCCAGAGGATATCGCTCGACCGGGTGCCGCACGAGATCGAGGTGTACTATCCCGCCTCCGGTCAGGTCTACTACGAGCGCCTGCGGGACTCCTGCCAGTACTACCATGCGGCCCGCCTCAGGCAGTGCCCGGTGTTCGAGGACGGGACCGTCTTTACGGACGGCCGGATGGTCATCACGGCCAGGAAGCTCGAGCACACCGTGGACACCTTCGGTTATCGAATCGTGGAGCAGGACACCTACACCCTCGACCCGGAGAGACTGCAGGAGGCCGGCATAAGGGCCACCGATGTGGGGGTCCTCAAATCAAGGGGAAAGATCACCCGGGGGGGCGAGACGCTCCGCATCGAGAGCTTCGGCGTTCTTCGAAGGGGCCAGCGCTTTGCCTTCGTCATGGATACCGGCGTGTGTGATGCAGCCGTCGAGCTCGCGCGGGATACGGACCTGTGCGTGATGGAGGCCACCTTCCTGTCCGAGATGGAGCAGACCGCCCGGGAATATGCGCACCTCACAGCCGCTCAGGCGGCACGCATCGCCAGGGATGCGGGGGTGAAGAGACTCGTGCTTACGCACTATTCGCAGCGCTACGGGTCAACAGAAGAGTTCATCAGGGAGGCCTCGGCCTTCCACAAGGATGTCATCGTGGCCCTCGACGGGCAGACCGTCCCTTTTCCCCGGAGAAGGCGGCGATTCAGCTGAGCGGCGGATCCGTCACGGCCGGTCCGGAAACATCCCCTCCTCGTCCTCTTCCCGCAGGCGCCTCTTCCTGATGCGGTATCGCACGTAGCCGGCCACGGTGGACAGGGCGGCGAAGGCGAAGAGGACGGTGTAGATATGGGCCATGAGATAAGCCACCAGCCTGGGCCAGGTCCCGAGGCTGCTCTGCCAGTCCCGCTCGAGCGCCGGGAGGGATGTCCGGAGGGAAACCTGGAAGGCCTCATCAACGGACAGCCCCTGGCCCAGTGACGTCAGAATGTTCTGCACGCTGTTCCTCCCGTACCGCGAGGTTATGAAGTCGACCACGCTCCTGCTCTGTTCATAGGCCAGTGCCATGCCGCGGCCATCCTGGGGGAAGGAGATGTCCAGGGACTTCAGGGGCATCACGGAGCCGCTCACGCTCAACCAGGAAAGGGAAGCCCCGCTGCTCCCCGAGAGGATCTCGGCGAGGCCGTCGCTGGCCCACTGGCAGATGCCCTCGTCGAGCCAGCGGGGTATGGAGGGGACATGCCGGTGGAGAATCAGGTGGCAGAGCTCGTGCTTCAGGATGCCCCGGGCGCTGAAGGGCTCCTTGCTGGCCCGGGGAAAGTCGATCACCATGAGCATCTTCGAAGGGACGGCATAGGCCACGATGAGCCGGCTGCCGGTCACCTGCTCGAAGGCCGCACGGTCTGCCAGGAGGATCACGGCGGGTCTGAAATCCGCCCGGAGGCCCAGCGTCGCCTCGAGCTCGGCCTTCACTGCCGGATAGACCGCTGCTGTCTCCCGTGCCGCATCGGCCAGGGTCCGGGTGTGGTAGACATCGACAGCGGTACCCCTGAACGACGCCAGCTCTTGTGCGTCTGCAGACGGCAACGGCGTTACCGCGGCGAGGAGGAACAGCATCAGGAAGACGCCATGGCGGTGCGTGGAGAGGTTCGCTCTCCAATGTATGCAGGCGAAGTTCAGGATACGCATGGGTCAGGTGAGTATATACCAAAGAATCATGCACATTCCACTGGAACGCTCGGGTGTGTGCTGGTACAAGGTCTCCCGTGACAGTCTTCCTGGATGGTATCACGGAAGTGATCGTTGAGCACAGCACAAAGGCCCGCAGGATGAGCATCACAGTGCAGCCATCGCGGGTGAGGGTCGCCGTGCCTTCAGCCATGCCGCTTTCCCTGGGAAGGGAATTCGCCCTGGCCAGGCGGGACTGGATCCGCAGCCACCTTGAACGCATGGGATCACTTCACAGGACGTGGGTGGAAACGATGACGGGACTGCCATCGCTGGATGACCCCGCGGCAGCCCGGCAGAAGATCATAAAACGCCTGAAGGAGCTCTCTGAACGTTATGCCATGCCCTACCGGCGGGTTTCGGTGCGCAGGCAGAGGACCCGCTGGGGCAGCTGCGGCATGCACGGGTCGATCAGTCTGAACATCAACCTTGCAAGGCTCCCGTCCGAGCTGATGGATTACGTGATCCTCCATGAACTCCTCCATACCAGAGTAAGGGGACACGGCAGGGAGTTCTGGCAAAGGCTCGACATGCTGGTCGGGGATGCCCGGGCACTGAGGAAAGAGCTCGGCAGATACAGCATCATGCTGGAATGAGCGACTCCACGGCAGGCAGGCCCCGAATAAGAATGCATGCATAGTAAAGATAGTGATCCGAAATTCCGATACACATTCAGGTTATTATACTGGCGTGCGCTCGTGGACGATCCAACGCACCATGTACAGGGGGATTCAATGAAAGAAAGCACCAAGGCGTTGTTTCTCAGGCCGTTCATCTTCCAGGAGACGATCACGGCGCTCGTGGTCGTCCCCATGCTGCTCTTCTTCTTCCTCAATGTTTCCGAGGGCGTGAAGAACCACTTCCTCACCACGGCACTGGGAGGCATGAATGCCGCGAACCTGGGGCTGGCGCTGGGATTTCTCGTCAAGTACCTGCTGGTAAGGCCTGCCCGGGACCTCATGGATAAGGAGTCGTGGGAGCCCCACGAGCTCAAGCGCGCACTGCGGTCGGTCTCCCTGCTCCCGCTGATGGAATCCATCACGATCTTCCTGCGGTTCGCCCTGTTCGGGAATCTCATCGCAGTGATGCCCGTGTACCTGAAAGGGTATGTCACCCTCTCGGAGACCTATGCCGGCCTCAATGCGCTCGTCATGACGGGCCTGCTCTCCATGCCGTTCTTCTACCTCGCCGCAGAGAACAGCCTGGTGCCCTTCTACCAGAAGTGCGGCCTGCAGGGGGTTCTGGACGGCAAAGAGAGGCTGTTCCGCTTGAGCCTCAACCAGAAGCTCCTGGCCACCGTTCTGCTCATCGCCATTCCGCCCATCGGGCTCATACTCGGCACCATTTACCTCTCCGTCGTATCCGGGCTCAACCTGGTATCCATGAAATTCGGCTTCGTCATCCTGCTCCTTCAGACCACCCTCCTGACCTTCATCAACGGTCTTTTGCTCATGAAGAGCCTGTCCATGTCCGTGGGCAGGATGTCCTTGATGTTCCAGGACATGGCCAAGGGACAGGGTGACCTGACGAAGCGCCTTTACGTGACTGGTCTGAACGAGGTCGGAGAGCTGGCGTACTGGTTCAATCGATTCATGGACGACATCGAGCGGATCATCGGGCATGTCCGGGAGACGTCCATGCAGCTGCACCTGGCCATCGAGGACGTGAGCGCCGGGTCCATAGGGCTCTCGCAGTCGACCCAGGAACAGGCGGCATCGGTGGAACAGATCTCGGCATCCATCGAGGAGATGAACGGCACGGTCAGGCACAATGGCGACCTCATCAGGGGGGGGCAAGAGAGCTCGAACACCATCACGCAGCTCATTGCCCAGAGCAAGCAGGTCTTTTCCGACCTCCTCAGGGCCATCGAGGGGATATCGGTGAACTCCAGGAGGATCGGGGATATCGTGGTGACGGTCAATGAGGTGGCCTTCCACACGAACCTGCTCGCGCTCAACGCATCCGTGGAAGCGGCCCGGGCCGGCGAACACGGCAAGGGATTCGCGGTGGTGGCCGGAGAGGTGAGGTCCCTGGCCCAGCGGTCCGCAGCGGCGGCGAGCGAGATCAAGACGCTGATCGATGGTACGGTCGGCGGCATCAAGAACGGCGACGAGATGATGAAGAAGACCTCGGCATCCCTGGAGGAGCTCATGTCCCAGATGGAGATCTTCTTCAGGATGATGGAGGTGATCAGCGCATCCAGCGTCGAGCAGACCCAGAACATCGGGGAGCTGAGCAGGGCCATCTCCCAGATCGATGGTTCCACCCAGCACAACGCGTCCACAGTGGAGGAACTCGCAGGAACCCTGGAGAATCTCAGGACCATGGCCACCGTACTCGCGGACGATGTCCAGAAGTTCAAGACATCGAGCACGGGAGCATGACACACCCTTTCTCGATCTGATCGACCCGTGAGCCCTTCGCAGAGGCCCCGGATCACCCGGGGCCTTTTCGCTCCTTTGCTCCGGACACACACGCTATCCCTGACATAAGCCTTGACATCGAGTGCGGGCCTGGTTCAATGCTAATCACTTCACATAAAAAGGAGCGTGTCATGAAGATAGGTATTCCCCGAGAGGTGAAGACCCGGGAGGGCCGGGTTTCCATGACCCCTGCAGGGGTGAAGTCCCTGGTTCAGCACGGCCACGAAGTGCTGGTGGAAAAGGGGGCAGGCCTCGGCTCGGGCATCACCGATGGGGCCTTCGAGCAGGCAGGGGCGATCATGGTAGACGGCGCGGCCGGGGTGTGGTCTGAAGCCGAGATGATCGTGAAGGTCAAGGAACCCGTGGAGTCGGAATACGGACATCTGCGGGATGGCCTCATCGTCTTCACCTATCTCCATCTGGCGGCCGACATGGCCCTGACCAGGGAACTCCTGGCCCGGGGGATCGTCGGCATAGCCTACGAGACGATCCAGCTCGAAGACGGCTCGCTGCCGCTGCTCGCGCCCATGAGCGCCGTGGCGGGCAGGCTCGCCATCCATGTGGGCTGCACCTGCCTGGAAACCATCCACGGCGGCAAGGGTTCCCTCCTGGCAGGTGTACCGGGCGTGCGCCCGGGCAAGGTCGTCATCATCGGTGCCGGGGTCTCCGGGATGAATGCGGCCCAGCTTGCCGTGGGTCTCGGTGCCCGTGTCACTATCCTCGACATCAACAAGAGGCGGCTCGCGGACCTCGAGAACATCTTCCACCCCCGGGCCGAGGTTCTCCTGGCAAGTCCTGAGAATGTCCGGCAGAGCGTCATCGATGCCGACCTCATCATCGGATCGGTCCTTATTCCGGGGGGGCAGACCCCCCACCTCATCGACCGGGAGCTGCTGCGCATGATGGAGCCGGGCTCTGTGCTCGTCGACATCGCCATCGACCAGGGCGGATGCGCTGAGACGAGCAGGGCCACGACCCATGACGCACCGACCTTCATCGAGGAAGGCATCGTCCACTACTGCGTTGCAAACATGCCCGGCGCCGTTCCGCGAACCTCCACCTATGCGCTCACCAACGCGACGTTCCCCTACGTGCTGGAGCTTGCCGAAAAGGGCTGGGAACATGCCATGAGGGACAACCGCGCCCTGTCCAAGGGCCTCAACATGGTCAGGGGGGTGCTGACGAATCAGCATGTCGCCGAGGCCTTCGGCATGGACTTCGTCGAGTACGTGCTGCACTGAGGGCCCGCCATCCTGTCTCCCGGAGGGTCTTTCCCAGGCCCTTTCCCGCAGGTTTTCCCGTCCCGGCGGGAAAGGGCCTTGCAGTTCATTAGTCGATCGTCTAAGATAACAGCCGACGGGATCTCCCCCTGCGTGAACTCACTCAGCCAGCCCAAGAAACGGCAGGGGGGAGTCCTTGGAGGCCCGCATCCATGACGTGTCGGGGTGCCGACATGAGATCGCACGGACATGCCGCGCATGGGCCAGTTCATGCAATGAAGGAGGAGCACATGACAGACGGTTCAGGCTTCAGGATGGACAGGCAAGAGCGGGACTACATGCAGCACCTCTTCGGCAAGCACATCTCGCACGGGCAGGTGAGGTACCTCAGGTGTGCTCACCTCGATGTGTACGAGCGCTTAAGAAGGGGCGCCACCTTCACCGATGCGGTGAGCGGCAGGCAGTTCTTCGACTGCTTCAGTTCCGCAGGGTGTTTCAATGTGGGCCGGGGGAACGAGATCATCAGGGATGCCCTGAAATGTGCGCTGGACGGGCACGACATGGGCTCCCACCTGCTCCTGTCCGAGCACAAGGTGCGGTTCGCAACGAAACTGTCGTCGCTCTGCCCTGGGGATCTGAACAAGGTCGTGCTCTGTGCCAGCGGGGCGGATGCCTGCGCCGGGGCCATCAAGCTCGCAAAGGGCGCCACGGGGAGGAACGACGTCATCACCATGAACAAGGCATACCATGGTCATGAAGGGTACAGCCTGTCTGCCAATGGCAAGGACTACTACAAGGAACTTTTCCTGCCGCTCATGCCGGGATTCCACATCGTGGACTTCAACGATCTGGAGGCGGTCAGGCGCCTCGCCTCAAAGGACATCGCCGCCATCGTGCTGGAGCCCATACAGGGTGAGGGTGGAATCCACGTGGCCACCACCGAGTACATCAGAGGCCTTCGGAAGATCTGCGACGAGCATGGCATCATGCTCATCTTCGACGAGGTGCAGACGGGCTTCGGAAGAACGGGCACCCTGTGGGCCATGGAGCATTACGGTGTCACGCCGGACATCATGTTCACGGCGAAGTCCATCAGCGGGGGGCTCTACCCCAATGGGGCGGTGGTCTACAGGGAGATCGAGCCGCTCGTCGGCTACGTGGAGGCCAATCCCCTGTTTCACACCTCCCACGGGGGCGGGTCTGACCTCGGCTGCATCGTCTCCTCGGCGGTGCTCGATTATATCGTGGAGAACAGGATCTGGGAGAATGCTGCAAAGGCGGGGAAACGCTTCAAGGAAGGCCTCGAGAGGATCTGGAGCGAGAACGAAGACTGCGTCAAAGAGGTCAGGGGCCTCGGTCTCATGATCGGCATCGAGTACAAGTACGAGTTCATAGGTGCACTCATGGCCGACTGCCTCGCCAAGCAGGGGGTGTGGGCCGTGTACTCGGGCAATGCCCCCCAGGTCATGCGGTTCCAGATCCCCATCACCGCCGGCGAGGGCGAGATCGACGAGCTCCTGCGCCGCATCAGGGCCGCGGTGAAGACGATGCGGTGGTACCTGCTCCCGCTCCTGCCCCTGGCCAAGGTGCCGCCGATCAGAATGCTCCTGGACAACATCCATGTCCAGATCATCGCCTTCAATCTGGTTCGAGACATAGAAGAGCTCGTTCTCCGGTTCGTGCCGAAGAAGTAGGGGGGTGAAGCCATGAAGAAAACCAAGTCAGCGAAAAAGAATCTGGTCGACGACGTGTTCCGTGGCGCCGAAAAGGTGTTCTCCAGAAGTTACGTGGACATGCTCCGGGCAAAGGGGCATGATTTCGTCGAGCAGGAGGGGCGTGGTTCGCGGGTCGTCGACGCTGCGGGGAACGACTGTATCGACTGCTACACATCGGGCGGGACGTTCAACCTCGGAAGGAGAAACGAGGTCATTGCCGGCCGATTCAGGAAAGCCATCGACGAGACCGACCAGGGGAACTTCGTCATGCCGTCCGATTACAAGGCCCTGCTCGCCAGGAGGCTGTCGGAGTTCGTGCCGGGCATCCTGGACTGCGTCCTGTTCGGGGTGACCCGGGGCGAGTCCATGGATGCCGCGTGCAAGCTGGCCAGGGGGTTCACCACGAGGCCCGAGCTCGTCACGGTGGACGGCGGGCTCTACGGGGAGTGCGGCTTCGCCCTGTCGCTCTCGGAGAGGGCGGGCAGGGAGCAGTTCGGAGGCCTCATCCCGGGTGTGAAGACCGTGCCCTTCGGTGACGTCGAGGCAGCCCGGAAGGCCGTCACGTCGCGCACCGCGGCGTTCGTCATGGAGCCCGTCCAGGCCGAGAACCACTGCCGCACGGCCGATGAGGGGTACTACCGCCGGGTACGGGACCTGTGCGATTCGAACGGGGCGAAGCTCATCTTCGACGAGACGCAGAGCGGTTTCGGGAGGACCGGGACGAGGTTCTTCTTCGAACAGCTCGGGGTGCAGCCCGATATCCTGATCGTCGGCGAGGCGGTCACGTCCGGCATGTTCCCCATGACCGCCATGGTCTTCACCTCTGAGCTCAAGAGATTCTTCGACGCCCATCCCCTCATCCACCTGTGCACCTTCGGCGGCCACGACCTCGGCTGCCTGGTGGCCATGGCCGCCCTGGACGAATATGACCGGCTCGCCCCCTGGGAGAATGCGGCGGTCCTCGGAGGGAAACTCATGAAAGACCTCTGTGCCCTTGCTGCCGGCCACACGAAAAAGGTCGTCTCTGTCACCGGAAAGGGGCTGCTCATCTCGATGAAGCTGAAGGCTGAAGACCAGGCGACGCGGTTCTGTGCGGTGGCACAACGGGAAGGGCTGCTGGTCGACGCCGGCAGGATGGACAGGACGACCGTGCTCATCAGGCCGAGCCTCCTCATCGACCAGGAGGATGCAGGCAGAATAGGCGGCATCGTCGAGACGACCCTGGGGGCCCTCTAGTGACCGATTCCCGACGGTATGTGGGGGTCATCCACACGCAAGGGGACAGGCGCTCATGGCGCGGAAAAAGGTGCAGGAAGAGAGGAAGCGGCAGATCCTGAAGGCCCTGGATGAATGCCTCCAGGAGAAGTCCTTCGAGAAGACCTCCATCAAGGACATCGCCCGGGTCGCCGGGGTGAATCACGGGGTGCTGCACTACTACTTCACCGGCAAGGAGGACATCCTCCTGAACTATATCGATTACGTGATAGCCGATTACCAGGGACAGGCCAGGGAGTGGCTCGGCAGCAAGGATCTCAGTACCTACACGAAAACCGGCTTCATCGACGAGGTCTTCGGGTTCATCAACAACCGCATCACCCTGAACAGGGGCCTGTCCAGGATCTTCGTGGAGATCTGGGAGATCTCGCTGTACAACGGCGAGGTCCGCGCGAAGCTCCGGGAGGCCTATCTGCGTTGGATCGATGAGATGGGGTCCATGATCTCGGGGTACATCGACGACAAGGACTTTGCCCGGAACATGAGCATCGCCATGGTGGCCTTCTGGGAGGGCATGGCCCTGTTCTCCACCATATTCCCGTCGGGATCGCTGGGCATCGAGGAGGTGATCAGGCGATTCCAGCAGAGGATCATCGAGATCCTGTGATGCGAGGCATCACGAGATCTCCTCTTCGCTCAGGTAGCATGCCGGGTCCTCGGCCCAGGGATCTCCTGTCGCCGCCTCGGCGCGGGCCCTGAAATTGCCCGCACAGACATCGAGCCAGCGGCAGGTCCTGCACCTGCCCTGCACGTGATGCTTCTTGCCCTTGAGCTTCATGAGGAAGTCGTTGTCCGGGTTGTCCCAGATGGCGGGGAAGGGTTTTTCCAGGACGTTGCCAAGCACCCGGTGACGCCAGAACTGGTCGGGGTAGACGTCTCCATCCCAGTTGATGCACCCGATGCCCAGGCCACTCGAGTTGCCCGCATTCATCCTGAGGAGTTCGAGCACCTCCTCGGCCCGGGGGTCGCCCTGCTTCACCATGCGCAGGTACACGTACGGACCGTCTGCGTGATTGTCCACCGTGAGCACCTCGACATCGCGTCCGGCGTCGATCATCTCCCTGGTCCGGTCCATGATGAGGTCCAGGGTCCTCCGGGTCTGGTCATGGGAGAGGTCCTCGGCCATGAGCTCCTGTGCCCTGCCCGTGTAGACCAGGTGATAGAAACAGATACGGGGTATGCCCTCGGACGCCATGAGGTCGAAGATCTCGGGGATCTCGTCGACGTTGCGGCGGTTCATGGTGAAGCGCAGGCCGACCTTGATCCCCTCGCGCATGGCGTTGTAGATGCCGTTCATCGCCTGAGCGAAGGCGCCGCCAACACCACGGAAGCGGTCGTTGACCTCTTCCATGCCGTCCAGGCTCACCCCGATGTAGGACAGCCCGAGGTCGGCGAACCTCATGGCCATGTCCCTCGTGATGAGGGTGCCGTTGGTGGAGATGACCGCCCGCATGCCGGACTTCACCGCCGCGTCGATGAGGGTGGGGAGGTCCTCGCGCAGGGTGGGTTCGCCGCCGGAGAAGAGGGCCACGGGCGCCCCGTAGCCGGCCAGCGTTGCGATCAGCTCGATCCCCTGCCTGGTCGAGAGCTCCCCGGACGCCTTGCCCGCCGAGGCGTAGCAGTGCACGCAGCGCAGGTTGCACGCGCTCGTGATGTTCCACACGATCACGGGTTTCTTGTCCGCCGAGAACTGGAGCAGGTGGGAGGGGAGCTCCTTCGACGAGCGGCCATAGCGCAGGGGATCGGACGCCTCCACGGTGCCGCAGTAGAGTTTTGATATGCCTATCATGACGATGCTCCTGTGAGGGCCTTCAGGATGCCCTCATCGGTGTATTCTCCCGCCACCAAGGCAGGTTTCAGTCCGCAGTCTTCCAGTGCCTTTGCCGTGACCGGGCCGATGGCCACGAGCCTCTTGGCGGCGAGCCTCTCCGTAGTGCCGCTGAGCAGCGCCACCGCATGCCTGACCCCGGACGGGCTCGTGAACACGGCGGTGTCCACCGTATCCAGTGCGGAAGCGAACGATTCGGCGTCCGCCTCCCCGGGGATGACGGTGTCGTAGACTATGACCTCGTCCACCGTCGCACCCTTGTTCGCGAGCGCCTCCACGAGCACGGGGCGTGCGCCCCTGGCCCGGGGAAGGCACACCCTGCTGCCGGCGAGGTTCCTGTCCTTGAGCAGATCCACGATGCCCTCGGCCCGGAATTCGGCCGCCATGCCGTCAGCGACGATCCCGAAGCCCCGCAGGGCGGCCCTCGTCTTGGGTCCTATGCAGAAGATCTCGGTTCCTGCCAGTGAACGGGCATCGTTCCCGGCTGCGAAGTACCGCTCGAGGAACAGGCCTACCGCATTCTGGGACGTGAAGATGAGCATGTCATAGGTGCTCATGTCGGGCAGTTCGAAGGGCACAGCCGAGATCTCGATGAGGGGATAGACCACGGCGCGGGCGCCCTTCGAGGCGAAGAGGGCGGAGGTCTCCGCGGCCAGGTGGTCCGGCCGGGTAATGAGCACGGACATGCCGGACAGGGGGAGGTCGGGCTCCCGGTAGAGTCGTTCGCTCAGGGTCACAACCTGCCCCACCACCACGATGCACGGCGAACCTATGCGGTTTCTCTCCGCCTGAGCACCCACCGACGAGAGCGTGGAGACGACGTGGCGCTGCCTTGGTGTGGTGGCTTCCTGAACCAGTGCGCAGGGGGTCTCAGGGGACATGCCCTGATCCATGAGCCTGTCCGCTATGGCCGAGATGCGCCCTGCACCCATGAGGAAAACGATGGTGCCGGGCTCTTTTGCGAGCAGGGACCAGTCGAGGAACCCGGATTCCTTGGCCGGGTCCTCGTGGGCCGTGACAAAGGTGACCGAGGCCGCCATGCCGCGGTGGGTGGGGGGGATGCCGGCCGCGACCGGCCCCGCCGTGGCGGAGGAGATGCCCGGTACGATCTCGAAGGGGATGCCGTTCTCGTGCAGATGAAGAGCCTCTTCGCCGCCACGTCCGAAGATGCAGGGGTCGCCCCCCTTGACCCTGGCTATGGTGAGACCTTCCCTGGCGAGATTCACCAGGAGCTCGTTTATCTGGGGCTGCTTCATGTAGTCCTTGCCCCCGCGCTTGCCCACATAGAGCCGTCGGGCGTTTGGGGGGGCGAGCCCGAGGATCTCCACGGGTATGAGATCGTCGTAGACCACGGCGTCGCATTCCTGAAGGATGCGCCGGGCCTTGACCGTGATGAGCTCCGGGTCTCCGGGACCCGCCCCGATGAGGTAGACTTTCATGAGACACTCCCCCTGTGCATGTGTTCCTGGAGTTTTCTGGCCAGGGTGCTCCCCACGGTCGGGGAGGGTCCCCTCAGGGACATCCGTACACTTGTCGCCTCGTCCGTAGATCCCAGCATGCCCGCCATATAGATTTCCCCACCGGAAACCTCGGCCAGCGCACCGGCCGGAAGGGTGCAGTCCTGGCCCAGCGTGGCGAGGAACGCGCGTTCGGCCTCGGCACAGGCCCTCGTGGGTGCATGATCGAGGGCATCGAGCATTTCCAGGATCTCCCGGTCCGTCTCCCTGCACTCCACGGCGATGATGCCCTGGCCCGGAGACGGTATCATTGTACCGGTATCGATGGCAACGCCGACGGGAAGGCCGAGCCTCATGACCCCGGCCGCGGCCAGGATGACCGCGTCCACCGAGGAGCCCACCTTGTTCAGGCGGGTGGTCACGTTCCCCCTGATGTTGACCACCTCCAGATCGGGCCTGGCCTCCCTGATCTGGCAGCGGCGACGCATGCTCGACGTCCCGATGCGGCAGCCCTGCGGGAGCGTCCCCAGGCTGTAATCGCCGGCCGAAAAGAGCATGTCGCGGGGGTCTTCCCGTTCCAGGTATGCGCCGATCACGAGACCCTCGGGCAGGGCGGCCTGCATGTCCTTGAGGCTGTGAACGGCCATGTCGATACGGTCCTGAAGGAGGCGGCGCTCGATGTCCTTGACGAAGACGCCCTTCCCGCCGATGGCATCCAGCGGTGCGTCGGCCAGGATGTCGCCGGCGGTCCTGATGGTGACGACCTCGGTCTCGATCTGCGGCACGGCGCTCTGCAGCGCCTGTCTGACCGACTCTGTCTGGGCAAGGGCGAGTGCGCTACCCCTTGTGCCGATCCGGATAGTCCTCATCGAGCTGGAAGATCCTCCTCACGTGTTCGATGTACTTGGCCATCGGGTGTTCCTTCAGGAAGCTCACGGGCCGGTGGAGCAGGCGTTTGTAGGCCGACCTCAGATGCTGCGCCAGAAGGGCTCTTTCCTCTTCGGTCATGGACTGCCCCCTGATCTGGTCGGCGATCTGTGAATCCATCAGGGAGAAGAGATCCTTGATGGTGTTCTGGGCGGAAAGCGAAGACAGCCATGTCTGGAACTTGTCCGCCTCCTCTTCGATGATGGACAGCGCCTTTTGTGCCTCGGCCTCGCGGTGGGCGAAGTGCCTGTCCACGATGGCCTTCAATGCGTCGATGTCATAGAGGTAGCAGTTGTAGCACTTGCCCGCGGCCTCTTCCACATCACGCGGCACCGCGATGTCTATGATGATGATTGGCTTGTTCTTCCTGCGCTTCATGGCAGCGACGACCATTTCCCTGGTGATGATGGGACGGGCGGACCCCGTGGAGGTGATGACGATGTCGCTCGTCATGAGCTCTTCGGCGAGGCTCTCGAAAGGTCTCGCGATGCCGCCCAGGTCTCCTGCGAGCTGGCAAGCGGCGGCGTGGGTTCTGTTCACGATGCGCAGGTGCCGTGCTCCCCTGTCCTTCAGGCGCCTGGCCGCTATGCCTGCCATGTCACCCGCGCCCACCACGAGCACGATGCTCTCGCCGATATCCCCGAAGATATGTTCCGCCAGCTCCACGGCCTCCGACGCCACCGACACGGAATACGACCCGATGGCGGTCTCGGTGCGGATACGTTTCGCCGACCTGAAGGCCCGGTGCAGGGCCTTGTTCAGGATGGTGTCCGTGGTGCCCGATGCCAGGGCGTCCCGGTAGGCGTCCTTCATCTGGCCCAGGATCTGGGGCTCGCCGAGGACCAGCGAGTCAAGGCCGGATGCCACCATGAAGAGATGGCGGACGGCGTCTCTCCCGGAGAGGAATTCGGAAGCCCCCCGTATTCTGTCCTCCTCGTAGGGGGAGACCCTCTCGAGCAGGCGGTAGACCGGTTCACTGTCGAGGACCGTCCAATACACCTCGGTCCGGTTGCAGGTGTTCAGCGCAAAGGCCTCGACACCCCCGGCAACGACGTCCTTCAGGTCGGTGTGATCCACCCTGATCCGCTCCCGGATGTCCACCGGTGCGGTCCGGTGGTTTATGCTGATGCAGTTGATCCGTTCCATCAGATGAGCCTGATCCCGTGTGATTCGGGGAAGGCGACGTTGATCCCGACGAAGAGCAGCACCATGAGGAAGAACCCTATGAGGGTGATGATGGCGGTGCGTTTCCCTTTCCATCCGAGGGCGAATCTCTGGTGCAGGCTCAGCCCGAAGACGAGCCACAACAAAGCCCCTGCCGCGACCTTGGGTGCGATGCTGGAGAATGCTATTCCCAGTGCAGAGGCCCAGAGACCACCCAGGATCATGCCGACCGTGATGGCGAAAAAGCCCAGGGCAAGCGAGCCGTAGAGGATTCCGTCGAGCAGGGCCAGAGGTGGCAGGGGGGAGATGCTCAGGTGGATGGTGCCTTTCCGGATGATCCGTTCATGGATGAGGTACACGATGGACGCAATGGCTGCGACCACGAAAAACGCCTCTCCGGCGATGACACTCAGGGTGTGCAGCACGTGCCAGGTCCTGTGGGGGTTGCTCAGGACCTCGGTGCCTGCCTGCAGGGTCGGGGCGATGAACGCCAGCACGATGGAGGCGGCCGGCAGGAAGAAGGCGGCAAGGATGGCGGTCTTCCTCTTGAGGACGAAGGGTATGAATGCAAGCGACGAGAAGAGGACGAGCATGTTGAGGGATTCCATGGGGGTCTCCACGGGAAGCTGGCCGGATGCCCACCAGAGGGAGATGAACGATACGGCATGGGCGGCGACGCTCAGACCGTAGAGGGCCCTCAGAACAACCAGAAAGGCGTTCGCCCTGACAAAGAGATAGGCGATGAAACCGAGGCCGGTCAGGGTGTAGAGGATGAACGCAACGGCTATGCCCATGGGATGACCTCCGAGAGGTCGATGCGCTGACCGAGCGCCTGGAAGAGTATGTCCTCGGCCATGCCCCGGTTCCCTGCACGGATCGCCTCGATGAGCTCCGAGTCGATGAGAAGCTCGAAGACCCTCTTGTGCTCGTCGGCGGTTCCCGGCTGCGAACGGACAAGAGGGCGGACCTTGCCGAGAACGGCTGCCAGTGCCACGTACTCGTCTCCGATTGTCTTCCCGATGACGTGGCGAAGCCTCCTGGAGAGGGCCGGCGAAAGCCCCCCCGTCGAGATGGCCACCTTGATGGGCCCGCGCTCCACGATCGAGGGCACGATGAATGAACAGAGCTCGGGCCTGTCCACCACATTGCAGAAGATGCGCCTCTGCCGGGCCTCTTCGCTCACTGCCCGATTGGTCTTCTCGTCGTCGGTCGCAGCGATGACCAGGAAGGCCTTCTCGAGGTCGTCCTCTTCATATTCTCGCGTCTCAATTTCGAGACCCTCGAACGAGGCGATCTCATCGGTCACCCCCGGGGCTATGACCTTTACCTGTGCACCCGCCTTCAGGAGGGTCTCTATCTTGCGGGCGGCGACGGTCCCGCCTCCTACGACCACCACGGGCTTGCCCCTGAGGTCGATGAAGATCGGCATGTAGTTGTTTTCCATGGTGTCCATGTGCATTCAGCAGACCGCGCTCAGCCAGTCCCGGAGCACCTGCATGATACGGGGGTCCTTTCTCAGCTGGTGCCCGGCGCCTCTCAGGATGGTCAGCTTCTTCGGCTCCCACGCAGCATCGAAGAGCTTCTCGGCATGGTTGACAGGCACGGTCCCGTCGCAGTCCCCATGTACGACGCCCACGGGGCGGGGGTGGATGAACGGCAGCCAGTGGGCGGGATCCACTCCCAGGAAATCACGGTACCACCCTTCGAGGTCGTGGGGAAACGACTCGTCGCGGATGAGCCCGATGGACAGGAAGTGATCCTTCAGGATCGAGGGGTCGGCAGGCAGGATATCGGAGAAGTTCTGCGGCGAGGCCACCAGGAGCAGGCTCGCCACCTCCTTCTGGTAGGACACGATCTTTGCCGCTATGGCCCCGCCCGCCGAGAAGCCTATGCAGTGGACGGAGGACGGATCGATGCCGGGGTGCCCCTGCACTGCGTCGATCACGGCATCCAGGTCCTGGTGCCATCCCCTCATGTCGATGTTCCCCCCGGACAGACCGCACCCCCTGAAATTGAACGTAGCACAGGCGAATCCAAGCCCTGTACATTCTTCAAAGAGGGGAATGTACCCCCTGTCGTGAGGGTCTGGTTTCGAGCCTGGAATACCGTGGCAGAAGATGAGGGCGGGTAAGAGTCTTGTCGGTGCCGGCTCAGGAAAGTAGAGCCATGCCCTGATTTTTATCCCCTCCCTGCTGAGTGTTAACTCTCTCGATCTCATCCTGCAGCAGCTTGTATCTCCTGTATACATGAGCCCAGGCCTTGAGCTCGTTTTCGTCCAGTATCAGTTCCTCGTTGTCGGGGAAGGCCCTCACCGGGATCTTGTTGGAGAGGACCAGCTGTCTGATACTCTGCTCGGGTATCCCGAGGAGACCGGCCGCATCCCCGATGGATATCCTCGTTCTTCTGCCCCCTCCGACCTTCTTGAACACGAAGGTCTGGAGGATGGTGTCCCGGGTCTGCTCCGTGTCGAGGGCATATGCCCTGTCCAGGAGGGGCAGGTACTCCCTGTCCATCTGATAGTTGATGTTCGCAAGCTCGACGAGGGCCCTGATGTCATCCCTGTGCTCATGGAGCATCTTTTCGAGGATCTCGTACGCCTGCTCCATGTCGTTGAGAAAGAAATGTATTTCGGAGAGGTACAGGTAGGTCTCTTTCTCCTTGTCGCCCAGGTCCATGGCCCGGTTGAACATCTCCAGGGCAAGGTCGAGGTGCCCCAGCTCCCGGTGACAGATGCCGATGAGCTTGGAGATCAGGGGGCTCGTGGAGCACAGGACATTGGCCTTCTCGAGATCATCCGCCGCTATGGTGTAGTACCCCTGGGACATCTTCTGAGTGGCCCTGCTCATGAATATCTTGAAGCGCTCCTCGAACCCCTTCGAGCTGAGGCTGCTTGTGCCGTCCTTGAAGTGGAAACCCGAGGTGCACAGGTCGATGAACTCCCTGTTCTCCTGGAGGTCGCCATCTGCATTGAGGGCATCGATGACACGCTGGCACAGGTTCTTGATGGGAAGCATGGTGTCGGTCTTGTTTGCCACATACAGGCCCACGCTCAGTGCCTCGTTCTTCTCTATTTCGGAAAGATGCTTGGCCTCGCTGATGAGTTCCTTGAAAAAGAAGTTCGCCATTTCCTTGGAATTGCTTATGGGCAGCACCATTGCAGACTTGTATTCGCCGCCCGGGCAGGTATACTCGAAGCTCAGCCAGAGTTCTCGGTATTCGGTGTCGATACGCTCGACTTCCACTGAGATGAGTTCGATAAGTCCTCTGGGGTGTTCAAGTTTGCCGCGCATGCGTAAGATGTATGCTGCGGAGCCTGAAAAGTCAACCGGTTCGCAGAGAGATGGCCAAATACCCTCTGGAAATGGGAAATATTTTATGCTAGCGGAAAACGGAGGTGGATTCATGGTGAAAACCTCAAGGTATACAGGCATGTTTATCCTGAGCCTGACAATCATCGTGCTCATGGAGCTCTCATGCCACGCATCTCCCAGGGTGCAGGTGGGGAAGACCGTGTACGATGCCGGGACAGTCCCCGAGGGCATGGATGTCACCCATGAATTCATGTTCAGGAATATCGGAGACAGGAACCTCCTCATCAAGCCCAAACCCTGTTGAGGGGCGCAGGTGACCGTCCCGGGGGGGCGGCAGATCGAGGACGGAAGGACATCGATTGAGCCGGGGAAGACGCAGAAGGTCGTCGTGACCGTTCCGACGAAATATGTCAGGGGCAGGGATCCCTTCACGAAGAGTGTCGAGGTCGAGACGAACGATCCTGATGCAGCGGTCATCCGACTTTCCGTGAATCTTAAGGTAGTTGATATCCTCAGAATAGACCCTCAGGTGGTAAACTTCGGGACGGTGAGACCCCGCTCAGTCAATACCCGAGAGGTGACCATAACGAACAAAAGTAACGGGCCGATCATGCTGTCGAAGGTTTCCGCCTTCCCGGATACGCTGCTCTCGATATCGCACAACGGGAACATCATGCTCGAAAAAGGAAAAGCAACATCGATTACGGTGAGTTTTAAGCCCTTGCGCAAGGATGATCGGTTCCTCGGGCTCTTGCAGTTCGAAACCAACCTGGAAGGACTCAAGGTGAAAACAGTCCAGGTGAGGGCATCGGTCGTGGGTGATTGACAGAGTGACTCTGTCCGAGCTGGATTCTGACAACCTCTGCTGACATGAGGGATGGCTTCCGGAAGAACGTTGCCACGGTCGGCGGCCTCACCGCCATCAGCCGCGTCCTCGGCTTTGTCCGTGACATGGTCATGGCCTGGCTGCTCGGCGCGGGTCCCCTTGCCGATGCCTTTGTCGTCGCCTTCAGGCTTCCGAACCTGCTGAGGCGGTTCATGGCCGAGGGTGCCGTGAGCGTGGCCTTTGTACCCGTCTTCAGCGAGGTAAAGGAACGAGAGGGCGTGGAGCAGGCATACCGCATGGCCCGCGAGGTCCTCACCCTCATGTTCGTGGCGCTCACCGTCATCGTGCTGATCGGCGAGATTGCAGCGCCGGTCCTCGTGACGGTTATCGCACCGGGCTTCCTCCATCTCCCGGTCTTTGACACCACGGTGCATCTGACCCGCATCATGTTCCCCTACATCATGCTCATCGGGATAGCCGCCCTGTTCATGGGGATCCTCAACTCCCTGGGGCATTTCGCCATGCCTGCTGCAGCCCCCATCGTCATGAACGTCTTCATGATCGGCGTTCCTGTTGTCCTGCATGTCGCCTTTCCCCTGATCCCGTCGCCGGCAGACGCCCTGGCATGGGGGGTGGTCGCAGGTGGAGTCGCACAGATTCTCCTGCAGATACCTCCGCTGAAGAGGCGGGGTGTGCCCATCGGATTCCTCAGGAAATTCCGTTCAACCCGTGTCCGGAAGGTGGTGCGCCTGGTCGGTGTCGCAGCCATCGGGGCGTCCATCTACCAGATCAACGTGCTCGTGGGGACCCTGCTCGCATCGCTCCTTGCCCAGGGGAGCGTGTCCTACCTCTACTATGCCAACAGGATTCTCGAACTCCCCCTGGGGGTCTTCGCCTTTGCCGTGGGGAACGTGATGCTGCCGTCCATGAGCTCTGCCTCGGCACGTATGGACACAGGGCATTTTTCCTTTCTCATGGGGCGCGGCGTGCTTTCCGTGCTCCTCTTCACCATACCCGCCACGGTCGGCGCCGTTGTTCTGGCAAAACCCATATTCGCCGTGCTTTTCATGCGGGGGGCCTTTACCTACGCAGATACCCTCGCATCGGCGTATGCGCTGCAGATGTACGGGTTGAGCCTCTGGGCCGTGGGTTACACGCGGATACAGACGCAGGCCCTCTACGCCATGCAGAAGGCAAAGGTGGTGGTCAACATATCCTGGGTATCCCTGGCGGCGAACGTGCTGTTCTGCCTCATCTTCATGCCGTGCCTGCGGCACGCGGGCATAGCCCTTGCCAGCAGCCTTTCCGTCCTCGTCCAGCTGTTCATCCAGCACCGCTATGTCCTGAGATCGGGCATCCGCATGACCGGAGAGCACCGCAAGCAGGTCGGCAAGATGCTCGTCGCGTCTGCGATAATGGGGGTGGTCCTGGTGCCCTTTGCCCGCATGGAGGTATGGGAGTCGGGGCTGAGTCCTGCCACTGGCGGGCTCTTGGCTGCTGCCGTCATTCTCGGAGGGGCTCTGTACTTCGCACTCCTGTGGCTCCTGGGGATGCGGGGATTCCTGACTGGACGTCGTCCTCGCTGAGTTCATCGACAGCTCTGTGGTGGCTCGCTTCTTATGACAGCACAGCCGAAATGCCGTATGAAATATATTTCTTATAAAGAGTAAGAAAAGTTCTATTCGTGAATCGGCACTCATCTCCGCAGGATACCAAATAATATCGTGATTTCGTAATGTTGACCGGCATTCAGTGGATGGCACCATGTTTGCTACCTTGAGACAGCATACATGCTTCATGCGCAGGGGTCTTCATCATGTGGCTCACGAGAAGGGAGATACTCGAACAGCTGGGGCGTCTTGGCATCAGGACGTTACGCGACCTGAAGAGGGCCTGCAGGGAGTTCGAGTCATACTGGCATTCGCAGCGCGCGCGCATGTAGGCACCTTGGTTTTCTTTGCCGTGAGTGAATGGTTTTGTGGGGAGAGTGAGCGGGATGTGTTATGTGGCCTGAACGATTGAACGAATACATAGTCGACCGAACACTGGAGCTCTCCCCGGAATTCATAAAGAGCAATGCAGACATCATCCCGCTGCTTTTCCAGGTGTCGCTCCTGTCCGACGTCGAGGTCAGGATCGAGAAGATATCGGATCTTTTCCTGAACTTCCTCGGTCATGTGACCCCGTATGATGTCGCCTTCGTCTATATCTGGGATCCCCAGGACACGTGGTTCTGCAGGGGGCTGCAGGGAGAGATTCCGGTAGACATCGAAAAGGGGGACATATTCACGAGCGCCATACGTGATATGGCAAAGCCGATCCTCGTCCCGGACGTGAATCTCGCGGGCATCAAGCCCGATGAGCTGCCGATTCACTGCTCCTCGATGATCGGGCTCCCCATATACAGGGACACCAAGGTCATCGGGTGCCTCGAACTCTTCCGGAAGAAGGACAAATCCTTCTCTATCGATGACCTCGTTCTGACCAAGCACCTTCTGCTGAGCTCTGAAAAGGTTCTCAGGGAGGTCCTTTCTCCGGAAAGGGACTTCGATGATGCGCTGGATGTACGCATCGACGTTCCCCAGAGACACATCCTCCTGGACGTCCTGCACCAGTACGAGGAGCTCGCAAAGCGCCTGGGCTTCCCGCTTTCCGTCGCCATCATCGAGATTGAAGACCGTGACAAGTTCGGCCTCTACCAGCACATTCCCGAAGGAATCAGGACCCTCAAATCCCTCGCGAAGAGGATCCAGGGATGCCTGCGCTGCTACGACAAGGTCCTCCGGTACGAGGAGCTCAGCTTCTTTGTGATACTGCCCGGCTGTTCCTCTGGAGATGCCGTCACGGCGCTGCACAAGGCCACGCAGAGCCTCGGGGCTGATCTTGCCGACACCATGACCATAGGGGTGGCAACCCTGCCCGACGATGCCCAGGATGCCAAGGGCATCATCCATGACGTCCACCAGACCCTCTCCCACGCGAGAAAGAAGGGAATACGCCTGGCAACATATTCCCAGGCAGGGGCCATGAAGAAGGTCAACCTGTCCCTGGAGCTCGGCATACGAAAACTGCTCCAGGCAGGACCCTGCATGAAGGCCCTCGCAGAACTGCTCCACCTCGTCAAGATCCAGTGCCAGGCCGACGATATTTCGATCCGGTACGACGCGCCGGGAAACCAGATATGCTGGGATGGACACGAACTCGGGTACCTCCGTCAGGATGGCCTCCCCCAGGATATCTTCGAGTGGATTTCCTCCTACATAACCCCGGCATGGGCGGTGGCCGCAGGCTTCGATTCGGATATCCACGACTGGTACATGGGGGTCCTCAACACGCTGTCCATCATGAGTGACCTTCGCGCCGGGTACCCCATGGGCTATTCCCTCAAGGTATCCGACCAGACCTATACCCTCGCCAAGGAGATGGGCATGGGTGACGTCCTGGCCAACCAGTGGGCGATATCGTCACTCGTGGCCAACATAGGGTATCTCGGCATCCCCACGACCCTGTTCACCAAGGGTGACCTGACCCCGTTCGACAAGAAAAAGATCAATACACACCCCATCATCACCACGCGTATCCTGAAGGATGTAGCGGTGATCGACCTCGATGACGACCTTCTGAGCTTCCATCATGAGAACTTCGACGGCACCGGCTACCCGCGTGGTCTCAGCGGGCAGGACATTCCCATCTCGGCACGGGCCATGAGGGTAGTGGACACGTACAATGCCATCACGAGCCCGAGACTCTATCGCCCGCACATGAAGCACAAGGACGCGCTCAGGGAGTTGTGTGCCATGTCGGGTAAGGGGCTTGACCCGGAGATAACATCCCTTTACGTGGACCTTATCGGTTCTTGATCCACCTCGGGTGCGTGATACCGTACTTCCTGATCTTGTAGTGGATGACCCGCTTGCTGATCCCCAGCATGGATGCTGCTTCCTTCTGTATCCAGTCGTTCTTGCGCAGCGCGTCGAGGATCATTTCACGCTCGGACAGTGCCAGCGAGGACATGGACTTTTTGTGATCACCGTCGTCGTCGGGCGTGGCCGGCTGTCCCTGGGCGGGGCTCGCATGGAGGATGGAGATGTCCTGTGGTTTCACCAGTTCGCCGTCTGCAAGCAGCACGGCACGCTCGATGCAGTTCCTGATCTCGCGGACATTGCCCGGCCAGTCATAGTCGACGATCGACTGGAGGGCCTGGGGGTCGATGCCCATCTGGGGCTTGTTGAACTCCCTGCAGTACTTCCTGATGAAGTAGGTCACCAGCGGTTCGATGTCCTCCTTGCGCTGGCGGATGGGCGGTATGTGGATATTGACCACGTTGATGCGGTAGAAAAGGTCTTCCCTGAACCTGTTCCGCTCGACGAGCGTATAGAGGTCCTGGTTGGTTGCCGTGATGACCCGGACATCGACCTTGATGGTGCGTTCACCGCCGACCCTCTCGAATTCACGGTCTTCAAGCACCCTGAGGATCTTCGACTGCAGGCCGATATCCATGTCTCCGATCTCGTCAAGGAAGATGGTCCCCATATTCGCCTGCTCGACCCTGCCGATCCTCGTGCGGACAGCACCGGTGAAGGCGCCCTTTTCGTGTCCGAAGAGCTCGCTCTCCAGTATGTTCTGGGGAAGCGCGGCGCAGTTGACCTGCACGAAGTTGTTGGCGGACCTGCCGGAGTTGTGGTGGATCGCACCGGCGATGAGCCCCTTGCCGACACCCGTTTCACCGGTTATGAGGAGTGTGGAGTCGGCCTTTGCAACCTTCTCCACCATCTTCAGGACCTTCTTGAGGGCAGAGCTTACCCCGATGATGTCGCTTGTTCGGTAGATGATGTCCTCCTGGGTATGCCTCAGGTAATCGATCTCGTTCTTCATGCGCTTGATGGACAGAGCATCGTCGATCTTCTGAACCAGCTCATGCAGGCCGAAAGGCTTCTGGATAAAGTCCTGGGCACCGTTCTTCATGGCCACCACGGCGGTGTCCACCGATGCATAGCCGGTCATGACGAGCACGATCGTGGTCTGGTTTATCGCCTTTACCCGCTTGAGGAGCTCGATGCCGTCTATTCCCGGCAGCTTGAGGTCGGTGAGCATGATATCATAAATGTACTTGTTCACCCGCACAAGCGCCGCTTCGGCGTTTTCCACGAGTTCGACCTCGTGGTTGTGCCGCTTCAGCTCCTGGAAGATCACCTGGCCTAGGTTGATATCGTCTTCTACTATAAGGATATGTGCCATAGATGCTGACTTGATCGGTTTTGCAGTTACAAAACTTTACTTTTTGTAACCCTGGTTACAATCCGTCCGGTAGAGATGGAGTTGACCTGAACGGACCGGTATACTATGGTGTGTGCGGGTCCATATCGTGGTGGGAGTCGACATCGCGGTGTGAGCGTGGGAAAAGCGGGGTACATAGATGCTGCTGAAGACTGTCGTCGTTACGGAGTTCATGACCAACTGCTTCATTCTGGGTGACGAGCAGACGAAGAAGGCCTTTGTGGTAGATCCTGGAGGGGAGGCGGAAAAGATCCTCCACCAGATAGAGTCCCTCGGGCTCGAGATAGTCGCCATCGTGAACACCCATGCCCACGTGGACCACATCGGAGCGATCCGCGAGATAAGGGATGCCACGGGCGCCCAGATCATGATGCACCGCCTTGAGCTGCCGCTCCTGCAGTCGGCGTCGCGCATGGGCAGGATTTTCGGAATCCATGTCGAGCAGCCGCCCGACCCGGACCGTTTCCTCGAAGAGGGCGACGAGGTTTCTCTCGGCAATGGCCTTTCCCTGAAAGTTATCGAAACCCCGGGCCATTCTCCGGGCGGTATCGCCCTGGTGACATCAGGGGGTGATCTGTGCTTCGCGGGCGACACCCTCTTTGCAGGGTCCATCGGCAGGACCGACCTGCCGGGGGGGGACTACCACACCCTCATCACCTCCATCAAGACCAAGCTGCTTCCACTGGGAGACGACGTCAGAGTGCTGCCCGGTCACGGTCCGGCGACGACCCTGGGGACCGAGCGCAGGTATAATCCATTCCTTTAGGGAGGCCCATGATGAGAAGAGCCGTACTGATAAGCCTAGCTGTCCTGCTGTTGCTTTCCGGTTGCGCCCAGCTGAAAGGCGCCGGCGCAGACGCCACGTCCGCCGAGGAGACCCGGCCTGCACCCAGGTACCTCGAGTTCCCCGACATCCTCATCCCCGGAGAACTGGAACGGGTATCCAAGGAGTGCTTCATCACGAACGGGTTCGGAAGGCTCGTCGTCTCTGGACGGGTTCAGAGCGAATCCCTGGCCCAGTTCTTTATTACCTCAATGAATTCTGAAGGATGGATAGCCCTGAACCAGTACAAGTATCAGGGGTCCGTCAAGCTCTTCTTCAAGAAGCAGGATAAGTTCGCATCTATCCTCATCGCTGAAGATCCTCTCTCGACAAGGGTGGAGTTATGGGTGGTACCGCAGGAGAAGATCTAGAAGGCAAGACCGTCGTCTTCGGCATAACAGGCGGTATTGCTGCATACAAGGCCCCGCTTCTCGTCAGGGGTCTCAAGAAGATCGGTCTCGATGTGCATGCGGTCCTGACCGAGGCCGCTCACCACTTTGTTACTCCCATGGTTCTCCAGACGCTGACAGGACGCCCTGTCCACACGGAGATGTTTCCCGGTCCGTCGCATCAGGCCTACGACATAGATCATATCGCCCTCGCCGACAGGGCGGACCTCTTCCTCGTGGCACCAGCCACGGCCAACTTCATCGCCAAACTCGCGCAGGGCATTGCAGACGACCTCCTGTCCTGCACTGTCCTGGCCACCGGGGCGCCGGTGCTCATCTGCCCGTCCATGAACGTGAACATGCTGCAGAACAGGGCAACCCAGGAAAACCTGGACAGGGTCAGGGCACGAGGCATCCACGTCCTCGACCCGGTTTCGGGAGAACTCGCCTGCGGATGGGAAGGCTCGGGCAGGCTGCCTGAGCCTGAGAGAATAGTGGCGGAAGTGAAGATGCTCCTCAGCGAGCATGACCTTGCAGGCATCAACATTCTCATCACGTCGGGACCAACCTGCGAGGATATCGATCCGGTGAGATTCATCACCAACCGGTCCACCGGGAAGATGGGGGCCGCCCTCGTGGAGGCCGCATGTATTAGGGGAGCCCGGGTCAAGGTGGTCAGCGGGCCGGTCATGACCGGTTATGCACCCTGGGCAACGATCCTCGACGTGCGTTCCGCCCAGGACATGCTCTCGTCCGTGAAGGAGAATCTCCCGGAGACCGATGTGCTCATCATGGCTGCCGCGGTGGCCGACTACACCCCCCACACCTATTCCAAGAGCAAGATCAAGAAGGGCGAAAAGACGGCGCACATAGAACTCACCTCGACCCCCGACATCCTCGCGACGATTCGGACCCTGAAGGAATCGAAGATCTTCGTCGGTTTCGCCGCGGAGACGGAGAACCTCAAGAGTTATGCCCAGGACAAGATGGTCAGAAAGGGGCTCGACATGATCGTGGCCAACCGGGTGGGCGAGACGAGCACCGGGTTCGCCTCTGATACCAACAGCGGGGTCATCCTCTCGCCGGAGGGTGTGATCTACGACTTCGAGCACATGGAAAAGGACGTTCTGGCCCACAAGATCCTGGATCTCGTGAAAGAGAGACTGTGAGGGAACAGATCATCCAGCTCCTCAGAGATGAAGTCGCCTGGGCTGGGTCTCTTCTCATCATGCCGGGCGTGCGGGCGGAGACCGCCCCCAGAACCCGGCATGGCACCACGGAGATGGAGCAGTTGCACCTGGGCATAAGGGAGTGCAGGGCGTGTCCCCTGGGCATCACCAGGAAGCACATGGTGTTCGGGGAAGGCAATCCGGAGGCGCTCGTCATGTTCGTCGGCGAGGGCCCCGGTGCGGTGGAGGACGAAACCGGCAGGCCCTTCGTAGGCCCCGCGGGGGAACTCCTCACGAAGATAATAGGGGCAATGGGTCTCACGCGTGAAGACGTGTTCATCGCCAACATCGTGAAATGCAGGCCACCGGGAAACAGGGACCCGCACCCCGAGGAGATCGCGGCGTGCATCGGGTACCTTCACGCGCAGATCGACGCCATTTCGCCGAAGGTCATCGTGACCCTGGGCAGGATTGCCTCGCAGACGCTCCTTGGGGACGCCACGCCCATCGGCAGGCTCCGGGGAGCCTTCCGGGAGTACCGGGGGATAGCGGTGATGCCCACCTACCATCCGAGCTATCTGCTCCAGAACCCGTCGAAAAAGAGGGACGTATGGGAAGATATCAAGAAGGTCATGGATGTGCTCGGCCTGCCGCTGCAGCACGCGTAATCCTCCGGGCGCTGACCGCATTCTTTCTCTTGGGGCCCGTCCCGCTGATGGCCTCGGACATCCTGGTCATCGAGGTGAAAGACGCCATATCGCCGCCCATTGCAACCTATATCGTGGAGAATGTCGATGAGGCGGTGGAGACCAACAAGTCGGCCATGATCATCAGGCTGGACACTCCGGGCGGCCTGGACACGGCCATGCGCGATATCATCCAGAAGGAGCTGAACGCCCATATCCCGGTGATCGTCTACGTCGCCCCGAAGGGGGCGCGGGCTGCCTCTGCAGGGGCTCTCATCGTGCTCGCCTCCGATGTGGCCGCCATGGCCCCGGGAACCAACATCGGCGCGGCACACCCCGTGAACATCGGTGGATCCGGTGACTCGGAGGGCAAGGACAGCACCATGGCGGAGAAGGTGACCAACGATGCCGTGGCCTATGCGCGCAGCATTGCCCGGGAGCGTGGCAGGAGCGAACAGTGGGCCGAGGATATCGTGCGCAAGAGCATCTCCACCCCTGCCCAGGAGGCCCTGGAGAAGGGCGTCATCGATATCGTGGCCGAGGACATGGAGGATCTCCTTGCCCAGCTCGACGGGAGAAAGATAAAAAAGGGCGGGGCCACCTTCACCCTGAAGACCAAGGAAGCCAATGTCGTGAAGAAATCCATGGGGTTCAGGGAGCGGTTGCTGGCGACCCTGTCGAATCCCAACATCGCCTATATCCTCATGCTCATAGGGCTGGCGGGCATCTACTTCGAGCTGTCGAATCCCGGCGCCATCCTGCCGGGGGTCATCGGGGCCATATCGCTGATCCTCGCCTTCTTCGCCTTCCAGTCCCTGCCGGTGAACTACGCCGGGTTCGGTCTCATTCTCCTGGCCGTGATCATGTTCATAGCGGAGATCAAGGTGCCGAGCTATGGGTTGCTCACGGTCGGCGGCATCGTGTCCATGGTGCTGGGTTCGATCCTGCTCTTCAGGACTCCCGAGCTCTATGCCCAGGTGTCCCTCGGGGTCATTCTCCCGGTCACCCTCTTCTTCGCCGCATTCTTCGCCGTGACCATCTATCTGGTAGTCAAGGCCCAGAGAACGACATCCAGGGTCGGGGCGGGCGGTCTCCTCGGGGAGACGGCCGAGGTCTATGCCTGGAACGAGGACGGCACGGGCAAGGTCTTCTGCCATGGGGAATACTGGAACGCCAAGGGGCCGGTCACGCTGAAGCCGGGGGAAAAGGTTTTGGTGACGGACCTGACCGGACTGGATCTCGTAGTCAAGCCGATCCCGGAAAAGATCGAGCAGGAAGGATGATCGCGGTAGCACTGTCCGGGGGGCTCGACTCCTCCGCTGCCGCCATACTCCTCCATGAGCAGCGCCAGCACCTCATCGGGCTGACCCTTGCACTGGATGAGACGACTCCCGTCGCTCGGCAGGTTGACCGGGCGAGGATGCTCTGCCGCCATCTTGGTGTTCCCCACCATGTCCTGCCTGTTGGCCGCGAGTTCAAGGCGGTGAAGGACTACTTCTGCCAGCAGTACCTCGCGGGCAGGACGCCGAATCCCTGCGTCGTCTGCAACCGGGACATGAAATTCGGCCTGCTGCTCGACCGAGCCATGGCGCTGGGTGCGGATCGGATCGCCACGGGCCATTACGTGAAGGCGGGTTTCCACGCCGGAAGGCGTTACGTCGCGCGGGCAAGCGAGACGAACTCCCAGGAATACTTCCTGGGCCTGGTCGGGCAGCGAGCGCTGGCCAGGGCCATCTTCCCCCTCGGGGAGCTCTCGCGCACCGAGGCACGACGGATTGTGGCACCCGCCGGCCTGGATGTGCCGGCCACGAGGGGTTCTCAGGACGTGTGCTTCATCGGTCAGGGGGGGTATGCCGCATTCATAGAGGCCCACACCGGATACAGGCCTCACCGAGGGACCATCCTGGATGCAGGGGGCAGGACCGTCGGTTTTCACAGGGGGGCCCTGCGTTATACCGTTGGACAACGCAAGGGGCTCGGCATCGGGCTCGGCAGAAGGGTCTATGTCCTCGCCGTCGATGCTGCACGAAACACGATCACGGTCGGCGAATCAGGGAACTGGCGGCACAAAGGTTTTCTTGTCCCGGAACTCAACTTCATGAAGATGCCCGGGCTTCAGCATTCAGTGGCCTGCCACGTGAAGGTGCGCTACAAGCAGGATGCCCGGCCCGCAGTCCTCCACCCCGAAGGGAAAACGGGCGCACGGGTCGATTTCGATGACCTCTTTGCGCCTGGTCAGCTCGCGGTCTTCTATGACAGCGATGGTGCCGTGCTCTGTGCAGGCACCATCGAGCTCCTGCAGGGGGACTGCGGGGCACGGGCGTCATGTCTTTCTTGACCGGCGATATCCCGGCGCATATCCTTGGCTCATCCCGTAAGAGAGAGGTGAAGGATCAATGATCACTATCGGCGGCAGGGCGCACACCATGCCGGAGGTCCACCAGGTGGCCGGGCTGGGGTACCCCTTTGTCGAGGTGTCCCTGGACGACCCGCAGGCAGTTTCCGGACAGATCCCGGAATTGCTCGAGGTCAGAAGGGGCCGGGGAATATCGTACCTTGCCCATTACCCCAACGAGGACAATCCCTTTGACGTGGCCGTGCTCAGGGAACGGTTCCTGCCCAGGATCAAGGCGCTGATCGATCTCTCTGAAACCCTCGGGATCGGCAAGGCTACCATGCACTTCTGGATCGACAGACGCTGGGCTCCGGCGGGACTCATTCCCCGGAAGCTCGAACTGCTCCGGGAGATCGTATCCTATGCCGTGCAGGCGGGCGTCGTCCTGTGCATCGAGAATCTGAGCGAGCGCCATGACAGCTTCCAGCCGGCCTTCGAGATGATACCGGACCTCATGATGACCCTGGACATCGGCCATGCACAGCTCTTGGCCAGGGAGAACACCTCGCACCGGTTCATCGAGCACTGCATGAGCAGGATCGGGCACGTGCACGTGCATGACAACCATGGAGGGACCAGCGTCAGGGATGATCTCCACCTTGCCCTCGGGGAGGGGGCGGTCGATTACCGGGCCATCCTCTCCGCACTCGTTGCGGGAGGCTACGACTCAACCGTGACCATGGAGGTGAAGCCCGCCGACATGCCTCGAACCATGGAGGCCATCATGCGCTGTGGCTGCATGGACAGGAACACATGATCGTGGCGTGATACGTCGAACTGCGTGCGGACGTCGGGCACCGGCATCCCTTGACTTGATCGTGATGCAGGGTTAAGGAGAGAACCATGGTATGCATTGCTCCTGAATGGGTGATCCGCGGGCACGTGGACGACCATGCGCTCCCCTCCCTGGACTTCACGCCTGCCTTCCGTTCCCTCATGAGATGCAGGGGGATGCGTGATCCCGATGAGGTGATGAGCTTTCTCTCGCCGAACCTCGGCCAGCTCAAGGACCCCCGGGTCATGAAAGGCATGGACGAGGCATGCCAGCGCATCATGAAGGCGATAGACACCGCTGAGACGATCGGCGTGTTCTCCGATTACGATGTGGACGGGGTCTGCTCCGCGGCACTCATACACCGTTTCCTGGTGGGAGTCGGCTGCAAACCCCCGGTCATCTTCATACCGGACCGGACCAGTGACGGATACGGGCTGAACACACGCGGCATCGACGAGTTGCACGGCCTCGGTGTCACCCTGATGCTGACAGCCGACTGCGGCATCACGGCACGGGAAGAGGTGGGCTACGCAAACTCCCTGGGCATGGATGTCATCGTCACCGACCACCACGAAGTGGACCAGCAGGTCCCAGATGCCTGCTCCGTCATAAACCCGAAGCAGTCCGACTGTCTTTTCTTCGGCGAAGATCTCTGCGGTGCCGGGGTCGTATTCCACCTCATCGTCGCCCTTCGGGCGCACCTGCGGGAGCGCGGCATTGCGAACCTCCCAAACCTGAAGGAGGAACTCGATATCGTCGCCATGGCAACGGTCGCCGATGCAGTGGCACTCTCCGGATTGAACCGTGTGCTGGTCAAGGAGGGACTTGCCGTCCTGAATTCGACGCTGCGGGTGGGGCTCGCAGCCCTGGTCAAGGTGGCAGGCATTCGAAAGGAACTCATATCGCGGGATCTCGGCTATATCCTCGGCCCCAGGATCAATGCCGCAGGCCGTATTGCGGATGCCAGGAAGGCCTTTGACCTGCTCACGACCGATGATGCCGGGCGCGCGCACCTGCTGGCTCAGGAACTCGACAGCCTCAACAGGCAGAGACAGGTCCACGAACAGCGCGTCCTGGGATTGGCCCTTGGGCAGTTGAGAAACAGTTCTCCTCCTGCCAACGTGATCGTGGCGTGGGGCAGGGACTGGCACATCGGGGTCCTGGGCATCGTGGCGTCGAGACTGGCGAGCCTCTATTCCCGGCCCGCCCTGGTCATATCCGTCATGGACGGCATCGGTATCGGGTCAGGCCGGTCGATTCCCGGGGTGGACCTCCATGGCGCCCTGGCCCGGGCATCATCGCTGCTGAACACCTTTGGCGGGCACAAGATGGCCGTCGGCCTGAGCATCGCCGAAGAGAGGATACCCCTGCTGCCGACTGCCATGGACGAGATCATAGGATCTCAGGTTCACGTAAAGGAGAGTCCTTTTGAGGTTGACCTGAAGATCTCCCCGTACGACCTCACCCCGACGCTGCTCGATGAACTCGAGCTCCTTGCGCCTTTCGGCGAAGGCAACCCGGAGCCAGTCTTCCTCATACCCTCCATGGAGATCGTGGGGAGCAAGGTCTTCGACAACGGGCAGACGAAGCTCGTCCTGAGACATTCAAACAGGCTGTTCCACACGCTCAGAAGCCCGGTGGGAAATGGGTTATGCGAAACGGGGAGTTACCTGGACGTGGCCTTCACGCCGGTAAAGATGCGCCTCAATGGGCATGACTACCTGTACCTGTCGTTGAAAGCCCTGGCAGCTTCCCGCTGAACCGCTCGGCGAGAACCTTCTGGTGCTGGATCTGGTTCTTGATTTCTGCCGGTACGATTTCCGTGAGCATCCTCGGCTGGCCGATCACCGCGAGGCCGACTACACACAGCACGAGTACGGCGTACAGCGCCACCTTCCTGACCCTCGACATGAAGAGATTGCGCGCTATCGAGGTGTCCCGTATGTCGGTGGCGCCCTCGGGGAAGACCTCCACGAGACCGTTGTCGATGAGCCGGACAAGCGAGCTCAGTGCTTCGAAGGGCGGTTCCAGTGATTCGCGGACGATCCTCTCCACATTCCGCCTGTCGTCGATGAGGTCATAGATGTGCAGGTCAACCTCGGACAGGCCATGGTGGCGGACGAGTTCCTCGGTTATGGGGATAATGGTCACCGGGCAGTAATCCACCGGAGGGATCCGCTGTTTTATCATGGGCCATTCATCGATGATGCGAAGGGTATCCAGTATCGCCCCCTCGGTCGGTATGTGGCACAACAGCATGCTCTGATGCTCGGTATTCCAGTCCTCGAATTTATAGCCGCCTTCTCTCCACTGGAACACCTCGAGCAGGGTCTGCTTGATGACGACATTCGATGACCGCTCGAGGAAGGCCTTTTTCAGCTGGCCCTTGGAGATGAGGATCTCATGCCAGCTCTGGGAGTTCTTCTTCTCGGTCTCCAGTGCGGCCTTGAGCTCCTTTTCGCTGATGCAGCCCGCCTTGATGAGCACGTCGGCTCTCGGGTCCCGCTCCCATTGGTCGGATGCTATGCCGACGATGATTCCGTTCTCGAAGTTGATGGTGATGTTGGCCTTGGATGACGACAGGACAAGGGCACCGGTCTTCATCTGCTGGGAGATGAGCTGGAATATCTCCGTAACCCCGAATCCCTTGAGTGTCCCGAGTAGAGCCATGTCGTTATACCCCGTATCTGATTGGAGGCGCCTTGTAGGCCCTCATCACGAGGAGCCCCAGGCAGACCAGACCCATGACGCGGATGATGAGTTCAATGTTCGTGTCAACGGGAATGAACGAGATGATGAAGGTGCCGCCCGTGATGATTGCCATGAGGGAAGCGCTCAGCACCACGATGCGCGTCATCGCCCTGCCGGTCCTGTGGGTGAGGAAGGAACCGAGGCCCGGCAGTGCCATCTCGAGATGGAGCAGCCTGGGGTAGCTTGATGCCTTGTGCCTTCTGATCTCCTCGGTCTTGTGGTGCAGGATGTTGTTTTCCTGTTTCTTCACCCTGGTGTCGATCCACGAGCACTGCAGGCACATGGGATTGCCCGTCTTCGTGCTGGTCCCGGAATAGTAGAGCTTGCCGCATCGGCAGCATTGCTTGGAAAATTTCTCTTCCGGCAGGTAGCTCAGGATGATGAGCACGACAAAGAGTCCCAGGCCGAAATAGAGCGACACCTTTCTGGGTATCAGCCCGAAGGCCATGGACCACAGGGCATCGGCGGCTGACCTGAGGGTGTCCGAGGGTCTCATCTGCCGGGAAAGCTGACGGACCAGTGGTGTGGTCTCCAGGATATAGCGGGTCTTGCCCAGGGCGTTCTCCCTGTCGAGGAGGTTCCTCACGCCCTCCGCATCAATACCGCTCGCGGCTGCGATCGCCTTTTCCCCTTCGTAGAAATTGTACGTCGACTGGTAGATCCTGCTGACATTGTAATGGTAGACCATAGTGCCCGGCGTGAGCGTGATGGCGTTCTCGAAGGCATTGAGAGCCTCCTTGCCCTTTCCGGAACCCAGCAAGGCAATGGCGAGATGGTTGTAATACCTCGCATTGTTAGGCTCGAGATCGATGCTGCGGGTGAGGAGGCTGATGGCCTCCCCGTAATTGGACCGCTTCATCTCGCACACGGCCAGGGTGTTCATCGGCTCCGCGTCGGCGGTATGGGTTCTGGTCCACGAGTTTATGGCCAGGATGTCGTCGTCGTCGCCGAGGCCGTGCTCTGCGGTGTAGATCTGACGGTTGAGATGGTTTTCCGTGTAGGTTATGAACCCGGCCCCGACGTGGGAGATCCAGCCGGAAATGATGATGAGGAAGAAGAAGAAGTATGTGATGCGTTTTTCTGAGGGTATCATGTAGCCCCACAACAGGAGAAACCACCAGAGCAGCAGCATCATGGGACCCACGTTGAAGAACAGGGGGACGGCGAAAAAGAACAGCATCCAGGCGATGAGCCCGCTGTCCGGGAGATCGTTGTTGGTGATGTTTCTCATGTCATTGAGCATGAGGGGTGCGTACTTGAAAACGAGGCAGGCACCCGCCAGGAAGAGGGACAAGAGCGTGGTTGCCATGACAAAAAGGTAACTGTTGCCGAGGATGGTGCTTATGACCGGCCAGGAGAGGGGTACGTCAAGAACACGCACCATGGGGAGGAGTCCGGTGATTAGTGAAGCGCCCTGCAAACGTTCATCCCTCCGGTTTGAATCCGTCAAGTTTGATGGCCAGGTCCATTCTGTAAACCCTCGAGTCGCCCTCGATCTTTACCATTACTGGTATGCTCAATGCATTTGCCGATATTATTTCTGCATTATCCGTGCCCACTATCTGGATTCTCCCGACGGTGCCCCCCGTACCGACCCCCGTCATGCGCTCGGGTTCTTCATGCACGACCGTTTCAGGCTCGGGCTCGATCCTGCCGGCAGGCGACGGTTCCTCGTAGGATGACATGGCGGGACCGGGGTGTGCGGGCTCGGATAGATTGAGCGGTGACGGTTCGTCGTAGGTGGTCCGTCCTGACCTCGCATCGTGGACCCGGGGAGGTTCAGGTTCTTCCCCGGCGGGGCCGGCGGGCGGCGTGGGCTGCTGCATGAATGTCCCGGAGAGATCCGCCGATCCCATGGGCCCGGACGGGGTGGGCGTCGAGGGCCGCTGCTGCTTGCCGCTCGTCCCCATCTCGATGTGCTGGAGCACCATCTTGGTGACCTTGGTCAGGGTCTCCAGAACGCCTTCTCCGGTGGTGGCAATGGTCTCGAAGGAGGGGTAGCCGTTGGGGTTGAGGATCTGTTCCATCTCCGCGACAGGCGTAACATCCGGCAGGTCGCGCTTGTTGTACTGAATTACCAGGGGGATCGTCTTCATGCTTTTCCCGTAATAATTCAGGTTCTCTTCCAGGTTGCCCAGGCTCTCGATGTTCTCTTCCATCTTGTCACGCTGGGAGTCCGCAACAAACACGAGTCCATCCACACCCGTGAGCACGGCCCTGCGTGTGGAGTTGTAGTACACCTGGCCGGGTACCGTGTAGAAATGGAGCCTGGTCTTGAATCCCCTGATGTTGGCGATCTCGATGGGCAGAAAATCGAAGAAGAGCGTGCGGTCGGCCTCCGTCGCAAGGGATACGAGTTTGCCCTTCTGATCCGGCTTTATGCTCGCGTAGATGGACTGGATGTTCGTGGTCTTTCCGCACAGGGAAGGCCCGTAGTAGACGATCTTTGCCGAGATCTCCTTCTTGGAGTAGTTGATGACAGCCATGTTATCCTCCACCGGCGAGCCGGACTATTTCAAGCTCAACATCTTTGAAGTCTTTATGATCCTTCTGTATCTCACGGAAGATGGACAAGGCGTTGCTGTTGTCCCCCAGCGCCTTGTATGTCTGTGCGATCTCGTAGAGGATCCCGACCTTCATGTCCGTCGATGCCTCCTCAAGGGAGACCGCCTGGCGCAGCGAATCGAGAGATTCATGGAAGAGGCCCCGTTCACGGTATGTAATGCCGAGCATGACAAAGGCGTCGTAGAGCTTTTCTCCCGTCCCCACAACTTTCCTGAAGGCATCGATGGCCTCGTCGAGGAGCCCTGTCTCCCGGTAGGCGAGCCCCATGTTGTACTGGAAAAGGGGATCGTCCTTGACCTCCTGTGCAGCATTCTCCTGGATCGCCTTGAAGACCGATTCCACACCGGTCGTGTCGACGGTGTCGTCATAGGTTTCATCGATGGAGAATTCCTCGAGCTCTTTTTCCAGCTGGGTGTCCAGCTCCTTGGTGAGATCGTAGAAATCCGTACGCTCTACCTCGGGCTTCGGTGCGGTCTTCGGGACGGGCTCGGTCATGGCCTTTTCCTTCACCTTGAAGGAGTGGACCTTCCTGCTCACCTGGTTGATGGCAGGATCGAGCTCGGCGGCCTTCTGCATGTACATGGTGGCCTCCACGCTGTCGCCGCTCTGCTCGAGGATCTCTGAGAGCTTGACGTACTGCGTGGCAGCCTCCCGCGAGAAACCCTGCACCTGGTAGAGCTCGGCGAGTTTCTCGTAGGGACCTTCCCACGTGGGGTTGATCTTGATGGCCTGTTTGTACAGGGCTATGGCCTTCGGATAGAACCCCTTGTCACTGTAGATCTCCCCGAGCCGGACATAGACATCGGAGGCATTCTTGAAATTCTCCGCCTTCAGGTAGAGGTCGCCCAGTTTCTTGAGGATCATCGTATCATTCGGTCGCTTCTCCAGGGCCCCTTCGCAGGCGGCAATCTCCTTGGATGCCTTATTGCGACCGAAGAATTTGTCGAATAGGCTCATCTCTTAGTAAACCTTTCTGAGGGTAGTACAACACCGGTCATAGGCCATGATATATGGTTCATCGGAGGACAGGTATACAAACTTTAACTGGATTCCGCCGTAAATACAAGATAGGGAATCCCCACCGACACTGGACGAACAACCCGGCGAGGCATATACTTTTCAAGAACGGGAGTGGAGATGGAATTCAGGCACCCCCGGATAGGGGAAGAGATCGAGGCCATAGGCGGATACTACCTCTTCACCAAGGAGGAGATCCTCGAGCATGATTCGGGAAGGATACTGTACCTCGTGGGATGCGCCGTGGCAGACAGGTCATGCTGCGGCCCTGCCGGGTGCGGCTATGCGGTGGTGGCCGGGTATATCGTTTCGCTGCGCCACGCCGGGCATGGAGAAGACCCAGGGGTTTCGATACTTGATCCCGTTCCCGAGGCGCGTCAGCATGAGGTCGCCCGCACGGTCAAGTCGCGCGAGGGTGTGGGACAGGTGCAGTTTCTTCGTGAGGATGGGCAGCGAAGCGTGGTCTTCTGACCGTTGGGCTCCTTGGATCGAGGCCGAGTTTTTTCTCGGTGCTGTGATGGAAATATCTGGTATAAACGGATTCGTATGAACACTCCTCACCACGCAGCCGAGACGAGCGGACAAGCTGTCCCGGCGGGAGCACGAACTATTCTGGAGATCCGGGGTCTGCAGACCCGCTTCTTCACCCCCGAGGGAGAGGTCAAGGCCGTGGATGGAGTCGACCTGACCCTCGGAGAAAGGCATACCCTGGGCATTGTCGGTGAGTCTGGCTGCGGGAAGACCGTGCTCGCGTTGTCCATCCTGCGACTCGTCCCCGAACCCCCGGGCAGGATCGTGGGCGGAAGCATCCTCTTTCAGGGCATCGATCTCCTCTCCCTTGATGGTGAGTCCATGCGTTCCATACGCGGCAACAAGATCTCCATGATCTTCCAGGAACCCATGACCTCCCTGAACCCGGTATTCACGATCGGTTCTCAGATCGCCGAGGTGATCCTCCTCCACCAGCGGGAACGGGCAGCACATTTCAGGGAGGCCTTGTCCGTCGCCGAGGACATGCTTCGAATGGTCGGCATATCCCAGCCGGAAAAGAGGATACACGACTATCCCCACCAGTTGAGCGGGGGCATGTGCCAGAGGGTGATGATAGCCATGGCCATGGCGTGCAGACCTGACCTCCTCATCGCCGACGAGCCGACAACCGCGCTCGATGTGACGACCCAGGCGCAGATCCTCGGGCTCATGAGTGGCCTGAAGGAAGAGATCGGCACATCGGTAATCCTGGTGACCCATGACCTGGGGGTCGTCGCCCAAGTATGCCAGGATGTGGCGGTCATGTATACGGGGCATGTGGTGGAGCACTCCTCTGCCGAGTCCCTGTTTTCAGATCCCCTGCATCCCTACACCAAAGGTCTGATGCGCTCCGTGCCCAGGCTCAGTGCAGGGTCCAGGGGGGAACGGCTCTACGCGATTCCCGGGGCGGTACCCACTCCCAGGGACATGCCGCAGGGATGCACCTTCCATCCGCGGTGCCCGGAGGTCATGGACATATGCCGCCGGGAATGTCCGAAGGACTTCGACCCGTATCCGGGCCACCGTGTCAGGTGCTGGAGGTATGCCGGGACATGAATCCTCTCCTCTCGGTGCGGGGCCTCATGAAGTCCTATGTCATCCGATCGGGTGCCTTTGGCAGGTCTTCGGGGCAGATCCATGCAGTGGACGGCGTGGATCTCGACCTGATGCCGAACGAGACCGTGGGCCTCGTCGGCGAGTCCGGCTGCGGCAAGACGACGCTCGGTAAGCTCATCCTGCGGCTTGAGAAGCCGGACCAGGGGAAGATAGTCTTCGACGGCGAGGACATCACCCATGCCACGGGCGAAACCCTCAAGAGGGTCCGCAGGGGCATGCAGGTGGTTTTCCAGGATCCCTTCGGCTCACTCAATCCGAGGAAGAGGGTACGGACCATCATTGAGGAACCCATGGTGGTTCACAGGACCGGCTCCGGCAGGGAGATCAGGGAGAGGGCGGGAGAACTGGCAGAGATGGTGGGGCTCAGCCCCGACATGATGAAGCGGTACCCCCATGAATTCTCGGGCGGCCAGAGGCAGAGGATCTGCATAGCCCGCGCACTGGCCATCAATCCACGCATCATGATATGCGACGAACCGGTTTCGGCCCTCGATGTCTCCATCCAGGCACAGGTCATCAATCTTCTCACCGACCTTCAGGACCGCCTTCACCTCACCTACCTGTTCATCTCCCACGACCTCGCCGTGGTCGGGTACCTGTCTCACCGCACGGCGGTCATGTACCGCGGGAGGATCGTGGAACTCGCTCCGACCGGGGCCATCTTCACCGAACCGCTGCACCCCTATACCCGGTGCCTCATGGATGCGGTCCCCGAGGTTTCCGTGAAGGCAGGGTCTCCCGGCCGGATGCTGAAAGGATCGGTGAGCAGGGAGGCGTCGTCGGTGCCGGGGTGCGCATTTCGCGATTCCTGCTCCATGGGCACCGATGAATGCCTCGGGACGAAGCCCGTTTTACGGGAGATCAGCGAAGGCCACTTCGTGGCCTGCCACCTGTCGTAGGCCGGCATGGAACAGTGCCACAAAAGGCTTGACAGGAGGACCGCGACCATATAGTAAGATTCACCTCGCAGCTGTAAGAAAAAGGAGGAATTCGAGTCCATGGCCAATCATGCATCGGCCCTGAAGAGGCAGCGTCAGACCGAGAAGCGGCGCCTGAGGAACAAGGGCCGCAGGTCCACCATCAGCACCACTGTCAAGAAGATATTCACTTCTCTTTCCGAGAAGGACACCGATAAGGCGAAGGAGTTCTACAAGGAGGCGGTTTCGTGCCTGGACAGCGCCGTTACCAAGGGCGCACTGCACCGGAAGACCGCATCCCGGAGGATATCCAGGCTGACAAAGAAGATCAGGGCCCAGATCTCCTGATCATGCCCGGGGGGCTCTCCCGCCGCCGCGTGAATCGGTCCTCGAGATCGGAACGAGGCGACCGATCACCTCGGCAAGCGATGTGTACCCGTCAACCACTGAACTAGACTTGATTTTCTGCTCGATCCCCCGGACATCCCTCAAGAGGGAAACGAGCTGGGATACGGTCCACAGGGATTTTCTCCTGGCGGCCTTTTCCGCCACGTAGTCGTGAATCTTCAATTTTTTCCAGTCTCTGCCCGCAACGACCACATAGTGTGCGATGACGAGGTTCTCTATCCTGCTGACAATCTCGAGGTCGCTGATCCCCGCCAGTTCCATCTCGTAAAGACGCGACAGGGCATCCCTTTTCCGATCGAACAGGGAGTCCAGGAAGGAAAAGATCGCGGGTTCGGCCGTTCGCATGACCACCTCATGCACATCGTCGATGGAGATGGCGGGCCTGGTGCCGGCATACAGGCAGAGCTTCAAGATCTCGCTGTCCAGGTACCACATGCTGCTCCCGGTCATGTCGGCGAGGAGCACCGCCGCGTCCTTGTCCATCTTCTTCCCGTGGAACGCGGTCCTGTCCATGATCCAGCGGATACGATCGTTCCTGTTCCTGAGTGGCTCGAATCGCGTGATCTTTGCCCTGCCGTCGAATTTTCTGAGGAGCTTCTGGAGATCGCGGTCCGCTTTCTCGCCCTCGAGGACGAGGATCAGGGTGGTGGCGTCACAGGGGTCCTCGAGGTAGGATGCGACCTGGTCCATCTGCAGCGCCGAGAGCTTGTGTCCGTTCCGGATGATGACGACCCTTCTTTCTGCGAAGAAGGGGAGGGTGTTGCAGAGGCTCATGATCTCGTCCATGGTGGGGTCGTCTTCTGCATTGAAGACGGACCAGTTCATGGACGCGTCCCCCTTGAAGCTGCCCTTGAGTCTCGAGAGTTCCTCATCCACGAGAAAGCTCTCGAGACCGACGAACACCGCGTTCTCGAATCCCGTTGTCGTCTTCGGTGCACTCATGGCGTCAGTGCCGCAACGGCCCGGGCGATCTGCAGGGAGATCTTCCTGCACGCCTCGTCCAGTGCGTCCTCGTCCTGGTTCCCCTCGGAGAACGCACCCCGGTCAGAGAAGGTTTCCTGCCATACGATCCTGCCGGACGTGTCGCTGAGCCGGACATGGACGCGTATGGTGAGCCGGTAGCGGTCAAGGGATGTGGTGGAGCCCACGGTGGTCCTTTCGCTGCCGGCGGACACGATGGAACAGGAGAGCCGCTGCTGCGCTTCCTTCCGTGCGAGTAATCCCAGATCGGAGAAAGCACGCTCCAGCTGGGAATCCAGCACCAGACCGGCCTCGCCCAGGTAGGTCCTGTTGACCGTGGGTTCCAGCTCGATGGCCTTGCCGGCCAGAGACCCCTCGGGCACAAAGCCGTATCTGCAGGAGAGCAGGCTAGCGAGCAGACACGATAAAATTAATAATCTTGTTAGGGACATAGATGACCTTGCGGATGGATGTCCCCTCGAGAAAACGCTTGACGTTGGCGTCTTCAAGGGCCTTGCCTTCCACGAGAGACTGCTCGGCGTCCTTGGGCACCTCGATGGTCGCCCTCAGCTTGCCTCCCACCTGTACCGCAACAACGGTGTCCGAGCCCTGCGCCCATGCCGGGTCGTATTCAGGCCAGGGGTGTTCGAGAAGCCTGCCGCTCTTGCCCATGCACTCCCAGAGTTCATCCGCGACATGGGGGACGAAGGGAGAGAGCATGACAAGCAGCTGCTCCACCGAATACTTGAGCACGGACGCCTCGGGCTGACCGACGGCGGCATCCTTGGCCCTGTAGAGGTCGTTGACCAGTTCCATCATGGCGGCAATGGCCGTATTGAAGCGGAACCGTTTGTCCACGTCCTCGGTCACCTTCCGGATGGTCTGGTGGGTCTTCCGCATGACCGGCACCACGGATGCAGGCACTTCCTGCAGGGACGACGATCCAGGCATTTCTCTGACCTCGGTCACCAGACGCCAGAGCCTGGCGAGAAAACGGTAGGTCCCCTCGATGCCCAGGTCACTCCAGTCCATGTCCTTTTCAGGGGGTGCCGCGAACAGGGTGAAGAGCCGCGTCGCGTCCGCTCCGTAGCGGTTGATCATGTCTTCGGGATCAACCACGTTGCCCTTGGACTTCGACATCTTAGCCCCGTCCTTGATGACCATGCCCTGGGTGAGCAGTCTTTCGAAGGGTTCGTCGAGGTGCACGTATCCAAGGTCTCTCAGGACCATGGTGTAGAAGCGCGAGTACATGAGGTGCAGTATGGCGTGTTCGATCCCCCCGATGTACTGGTCAACCGGCATCCAGTAGGCCACTTCATCCTGGTCGAAGGCCTTGTCGGGGTGGTTGGGGCTGCAGTAGCGTATGAAATACCAGGACGATTCCACAAAGGTGTCCATGGTATCGGTCTCCCGTTTCGCCCTGCCCGAGCATTTCGGACAGGTGGTGTTCACGAAGGCCTCCGCCTGCGCGATGGGCGATACCCCCGTGCCCGTGAGCTTGACATCCTCGGGCAGGAGAATGGGCAGGTCTTCCACCCTGACCGGGACAGTACCGCACTTTTCGCAGTGTACCACCGGGATGGGCGCCCCCCAGTAGCGCTGGCGGGAGATGCCCCAGTCACGCAGCTTGAAGTTCACCGTGGCCTCGCCCCTTCCCATGGACTGCAGGTATTCAGTGATCCCTTTCATGGCGTCGGTGTTCTTCAGGCCGTTGAACTGTTTCGAGTTGACGAGGGTGCCCTCGCCCTCGTAGGCGCAATCCATGGTTTCCGCCGTGAGATCCCCGCCCTCGGGCTGGATGACCACGATGATGGTGAGCCCGTACTTTCGGGCGAACTCGAAGTCGCGCTGGTCATGCGACGGCACCGCCATGACCGCCCCTGTACCGTAGTCGTAGAGCACGAAATTGGCGACATAGATAGGCATCCTGAAACCGGTGAGGGGATTGATGCAGTATCTACCGGTGAATGCACCCTCTTTCTCATAGGAGTCCGATGTGCGGGTGATCTTGTCCTCTTTCAGGGTCTTGTCCACGAAGGTCTTTACCGCAGCCTCCTGGCCGGTTCCCTTCGGCAGGGTCTTGACGAGGGGATGCTCCGGGGCGATGCTCATGAAGGTGGCGCCGTAGAGGGTGTCGGGCCGGGTGGTGAAGACCTCTATGTCCTCGTCGGTCCCTTCTATCCGGAAGCGGATCAGCGAGCCCGTGCTCCTGCCGATCCAGTTGCGCTGCATGATGAGCACGCGCTCCGGCCACCCTTCTCTCAAACGCTCGATGTTGTCCAGGAGCTCCTGGGCATACTTGGTGATCCTGAAGAACCACTGGTCGTACTCGCGCAGGAAGACCTGGGTCCCGCAGCGCCAGCACTGTCCGTCCTCCACCTGCTCGTTGGCGAGCACGGTCTTGCAGCTGTCGCACCAGTTCAAAAAGGTCCTGTCCTTGTACACGAGGCCCTTCTCGTACATCCGAATGAAGAAGAGCTGTTCCCACCGGTAATAATCAGGGTCGCAGGTGGCGAACTCGCGACTCCAGTCATAACTGAAACCCATGCGTTTGAGCTGGGTCTTCATGTACTCCACATTCTCGTAGGTCCATTTCTTCGGGTGCACGCCGCCCGCGATGGCCGCGTTCTCGGCGGGCATGCCGAAGGCGTCCCAGCCCATGGGATGGAGCACGTTGAATCCTTTCATCTTCTTGTAGCGAGCCACGACATCGCCGATGGTGTAGTTTCTCACATGGCCCATGTGGATCCGCCCGGAAGGATAGGGAAACATCTCGAGGAGATAGTACTTCTGTCTCCCCGGGTCGACGTCCACCTTGAAAAGCCCGGTGTCCTCCCAGATCTTCTGCCACTTGGTCTCTATCGCTTGAGGGTTGTAGTCGCCCGGCATGCATCAGCCTCCTGAGCAATGATTGTTGCTTCCTTAACACATCATTTCATGATTCGTCCAGTGCCGCCCGTCGGTACGTGTTCGGGGTATTTTCGCTTGCATTTCACGTGCATACTGATATGTAAGGAAAGACTATGAGATGGCTCAAATTCATGCTTCTCGCCTGTGCGATCGCAGTCATCTTCGCGGGTGTGTGGACCTATCTGCTCGTCTTCAGGGGGCTCCCCTCGATCGAGGAGCTCAGGGGAGATGAAACCACCAGGCTCAGCAAGGTCACGGCAGCCGACGGGACACCCATAGGGTATTTCCCGCCGGAGGGCAGGATCGTGATGAACGGGCACAACATTCCCATCACCCTCAAGCAGGCCATCGTGTCGGCCGAGGACGCGACGTTCTACGATCACGTCGGCCTCGAGCCGCGCAGGATCCTGAGCGCCCTCATAGCAGACATCAAGGCAAACTCCTATGTCCAGGGGGCCTCCACCATCACGCAGCAGGTGGTCAGGTCCTACCTGCTCACCCGCGAAAAGACCATAACCCGCAAACTCAGGGAGATCGTGCTGGCCCTGCGCATCGAACGGGCCCTCACAAAGGATCAGATCCTGAACCTCTACCTCGACCGGATCTATCTTGGAAGCGGGGCCTACGGGGTCCAGGCGGCAAGTCTCCGCTATTTCGGCAAGGAAAGCAGGGAGCTCGAACTTTCGGAGATGGCCATGCTTGCGGGCCTGGCGCCTGCACCGACCAGGTACTCCCCCCTGAACGATTTCACCGCCTGCAAGCGCAGGCAGTGGTACGTGCTCAACCGGATGGTCGACGAGGGGTACATCACCGAGGCCGAGGCCAAGGAGGCGTACCGGGAGCCGTTGAGGATCGTGGCCCGGGACGCGGCGTTGTTCTCCGACCAGCCTTACGTTACCGATCACGTCAAGAGCCTGGTGGCCGAGAGATTCGGAGACGAGATCTTCGGCACGGGGATCATCGTCCGTACCTCCATCATACCCGAGCTCCAGCGTTCGGCCGCACTCGCGGTGCGGAAGGGGGTCATCGAACTGGAGATGCGCCAGGGCAGGTACCGCGGACCGATCAGGGGGACAACCCAGCCTGACGGGACCGCCGCCCCCTTCAGCAGATCGGATAAGGACCGCATTTTTGCATACCAGTCGAACCAGACCGAGTGGAAGGGCTACGAGCCCTATGAGCTGTACTGGGCCGAGGTCCTGGATCTCGACCCGTTGACCGTGAAGATGGGGACGAGGAGGCTTGAGCTCGGGCCGGAGAGCTATGCGTGGATCAATCCCAAGGGTAAGTGGAAACCATCGGGCCACCTGAAACAGGGCGACATGGTCATGCTGTGCCACACCGCCCGGGGATTCGAGCTATCCCAGCAGCCAGCCGTCCAGGGTGTGCTCATGGCGTTTGACCTGGAGAAAGGTGGAATCCTCGCCATGGTGGGGGGGCTCGACTATTCCCAGAGCCAGTTCAACCGGGCCATATCAGCCAGGAGGCAGAGCGGCAGCGCCATCAAGCCGTTTATCTATGCGGCGGCCCTGGACAAGGGCATGACCCCGGCGACCGTCATCTTCGATGCCCCGGTGACGTACCGCGCAGGCGCCGACGAGGAGACCTGGCAACCCAAGAATTACGAAAACAGGTTCTATGGGGCCACCTCCCTGAGGACGGGTCTCGTGCTGTCCCGAAACGTGGTGACCATCAAGATACTCAGCGAAATAGGGATGGACTATGCCATCTCCTACCTCAACCACTTCGACATGAAGGCCAAACTGCCCCGCAATCTCTCCCTTGCCCTGGGGTCCGGTGACGTCTCACCCCTGAATCTCTTCAAGGGATATGCGGTGTTTGCCGTCTATGGGCTGAAATTCGAACCGCACCTTATAGAGAGCGTCGTTCAGAGCGGAAGGGGAACGATCTTCCGTCCTCCGCCCCCCATCGTGGAACCGGTCATCTCGGACGACCAGGGGCCCCTGCAGGAGACGCGGGTCATCTCGGCGCAGACGGCCTTCATCATTACCAACATACTCAAGGAAGTCGTCCAGGCAGGGACGGGCTGGCGGGCCAAGGCACTCTCGAGGCCTGTTGCGGGAAAGACCGGCACCAGCGATGACAGCAGGGATACCTGGTTCGTGGGATATACGCCTGACGTGCTGTGTGGCGTGTGGGTCGGGTACGACAACATGACATCACTGGGCGAGGGCGAGACCGGCGGCAAGACGGCCTGCCCCATATTCGTCGACTTCATGACGACCGCCCTTCGTGACAGGCCGGTGCGGGATTTCAAGGTGCCCGAGGGTGTCGTCTTCGCCAGGGTCGACGCTGAGACGGGCCAGGTCACGGAGGCGGACTCCCCCGAGATGCGCTTCGAGGTCTTCAAGGAGGGAACGGTGCCAGCCCCTGAGACGGGGCAAGACGATGACCAGCTGCTCAAGGAGGTCTTCTGATGCGTTCCCGGGCGAGAATGGTGCTGGTGGCCGTCATCGCCTGCTCGTTGTGCATCGGTGCCGCGGACATAACCCTGGTCAAGCACGCCCGGAGGATCAAGACCCCCGAGACCAGCGAGTATGTCGTGCAGGCAGGAGACTCCCTCCGGAGGATCCTGACGGAGAGGTACGGCGCCAAGGAACAGGACCTCCCGTACCTCTACAGGCAGTTCAGGCTTCTGAATCCGAAGGTGTCGAGCCTGGACAACATTCATGCGGGGACAAAGGTCAGGATACCTCTCGTGGCGTCGGTCCTGGCGGTCTCCGAGGAGAAGAAGAGACAGGCCGGCATCGAGGTGAGAAGGGTCGCGACCGACGAGTACATCATCAAGCAGGGGGAGCACCTGGCCAAGATCCTCAGGGAGGTCTACGGAATCCCGGATGAACTCATCTACCGGCGGTACATCGAGCTCATTCAGGAACACAATCCCCAGATAACTGACCCGGATCACATCATGGTAGGCCAGAAGCTCAGGCTTCCTGATTTCAGGGAGGTGCTCAGCGCTGCGAAGGAGACCCGGGCCGAGGCGGGCCCTCCCGCGACAGCCGCCTCTGCCGGGGTGCGGGTCCAGGAAAAGAGAGGGCAGCCCCCTGTCCTCGCGCAGGCGGTCGACCCACCCGCCGGGCCCAGGGGCGCAGAACCTCCAAGGGCATCCCCTCAGCCCCTTGACGCCCCTCCTGCCGGCAAAGGCGGAGGCATCGGGGACACCACGGCCAAGGCCCCTGATACTGCATCGGTGAAGCGTTCCATCCTGCCTGCATTGAAGTCCATGGGCGGGACGCAGAGGGACTCGGGCACCTATTTCATGCCTGTGGCAGGGGGGACCAGCCTGTCCATCAACACGTCCGAGATCCCGGTCATGGAACTCGATACCGGCAAGAAGATCATCTTCGACGTGAACGGCACGATCACACCGGAGATGAAGGATTTCATCGAGAAGGCCTTTCCCTCCTTCACCGTGATCACGGGTGCCCCGGGAGACCTTGAAGGCCTGATGGACAAGGTCCTCAGCGTGTCAGGGTACTTTTCCATCAACAAGGATCCCAGCCCGCTGCTCGTGGGGTCGGAAGAGAAGCTCCGGTTTTTCGGCAAGTGGATAGTGTACAAGGATTTTTCACGGCGCAATGTGTTCGTGGTCAACCTCCTGGCGGATCACGAAAGGAAGACTCCCCAGCCCATCCGTCGCTATGCCGGGATATTCGGGATAGATCTCATAGAGATCGGCGGGAAGGATGCGGAAGCTGCGAAGAAGGGCTCCGGGCCGCCGGTGAACCTGAAACGTTCTTACCCCGAGCTTCTGGCGCGCTTCAAGGTGCCCCACGAGACTGCCAGAGAGCTGGTGCTCATGGAGAGCGGTCCCATACGGGTCGCATACAAAGCCCCCGTGCTCGTGGACAGGATCATCCTGACCGATTCGGTGCCCGATCCGGAGATGGTCGCCATGCTTCGGGGGAAGTCCTACGATATCGTCGACACGAAGGAACTGCTGCTGGAGGAGGTGCTTGCCGTCCTCGGCATGGATTTCGAAGGTCCCCCGGTAAAGATAGTCGTGGCAAGGGGCAGGACCGAACTGGAGATCCCCGGCATCAGGATCGGTGACTCCATAATCCTCAAGAAGAAGGTCGATCAGGAGGTCGAAGGGTACCTGGCGGCCTCGGGGTTGACCCTGCTTCTCTGGTGATCGTCCCTTCCATGACGTGCCGACTGCAGGAAGCATCCGCCCCCTGAGTCGTCGTCCTCCCCCGGGGTTGCCTCGGTGGTGAAGGTGACCGAAAAGGCCTGTCTCAATGCATTGCCCGACAGGTCCCGGGCGCCGGTACTGACCGTTGCCGTGTACTGGGTGGCATAATCCAGATTGTCATCAGGGGTGAAGGTCGCGACCCGTCCACTGTACGTCACCTCGCCCGGCACCGCGGCGGCCCCGCTTGTCAGGGTGAGGGTGGAGGTATTGATCGTCTCGCGGTCCATGGTTTCCGGGAGGAGAAATCTGATCTGGGTGCTCGTGGGAACACCTGTTTCTCCCTGTTCCGGATCCGTGGCAATGACCTCGGGCTGGATATGGTCATCGCGCTCGTAGAGGAGGGTGATGCCGGTATCCCCTGCGAGATAGAGCCTTCCTGAAGAGCTCCCCCAGATCGCATGGATGTCCGTCAGAACGGCCAGCGGAATGCCGATCGTTTCCCAAGTGTCGCCATCATAGTGGATGAGGGTATTGAGTTCCCCGGCGGCAAATATATCGTCATCAGCGCTTCCCCAGAGGCAGGTGAGGTCGAGAACGGTGGGACCTGCCATGGATTCCCAGGTGCTGCCGTCATAGTGGAGGATGGTCCCGGCCTCGCCGACTGCGTAGATGTCTGATGCCGATGAGCCCCAGATGGCGTTGAGATCGCTGATGGTCGGCACGCCGGCAACCTCTTCCCACATGTATCCGTCATAGTGGAGGATGGTTCCGGCCTCGCCCACCGCGAAGACGTTCTCCGCGTCGCTGCCCCAGACACCCGTGAGATTGAATCCCATGGGGCTGCTCAGGGTCTCCCACGATGTGCCGTCGAAGAACAGGGCATAACCGTTCTGGCCGACGCCGAAGACCTCCGAATCGGAGGCCCCCCACAGCCCGTAGATGTCGAAGGCACTGGTGGGGCTCTGCATGGGAGAGAAGACCGGTCCCTCGAGGGAGACGATCCTGCCTGCTTCGCCGGCGGCTATGACGATTCCGGAGATGTCTCCCCAGATGGCGTAGAGGTGCTGGATGGTCCCGCTGTCGTACTCTCCCCACGATGTGCCGTCATTGCAGTAGAGGATGATGCCGTCCTCGCCTGCCGAGAGGATATCGTCGTCGGCGATGCCCCAGACGGCGTAGAGGTCATTCGTTACGTAGCCGGTGTCCATGATCTGCCAGCTCACGGCGGCGGTGCCTGTGGAGGCATGGATTACCAGCACCAAGGCCAACGTGCAGAGAGGTATGCTGTATCGGGACTTCATGGGACCTCCTTTCCCTGTCGACGGGTGAACACAGACGTATGGCTTTCAGTCCAATAATAAACACGACCATGCATGCTTTCAATCTGTCGCGTGGGAATATAGTGAACAACTCGATAATGCAGGATATTTCGCCTGGATTGGGTGTCACCGCTGGTAGATGGTCAGCTCGTCGCCCGGTTTGATCTGCGCCGTGGAGGTGATCTTGTTCCATTTCATGAGCTCTGCCGAAGAGACATCGTGCTGCCGGGATATCGCCCAGAGGGTGTCGCCCTTCTTCACGGTGTATTTCGTGGCGCTGACCTTCGATGCTCCCCCCTGGGACCGGGGGATCACGAGGACCGTGCTGGGCTGGATGGTGCGGGGGTTCTTGATGTTGTTCGCCTGGACGATCTCTGCTACGGAGACCCCGTACTTCCTCGAGATGCTCCTGACGGTCTCGCCCTTGACCACCCTGTGGACCTCCTCCTGCTGGTCAAGTCCCTTCGCCTTGCCACCCTTACCCGCAGGGATCACGATGGTCTTGCCCGTACGCAGGCCGTCGCGTTCCGACATGCGGTTCGCCCTGGCGATGGCCTGCACGGTGGTGGAATGTCTTCTCGCCAGCGAGTAAAGGGTGTCGCCCTTGCGGATGGTGTGTCGGATCGATGGGGCGCTGTCGTCGGCCCGTACGATGTCGTCGAGATACCCCCCGGCATCGATGGTCCTCGGGACCCCGAAGGGAGGATTCCCCGACGACGGCAGCCCGAAGGCCTCACGGTTCTTTGCGATGATGAGGGTGGCCATGTATTTCGGCACGTATTCGATGGTCTCGGTCTTGATGGGCATCGAGCGATCGATGTCCCAGAAGCTGTCGATGCCATGACTCTTCATGAGCCTCGTCACGGTGCCCTCGCCGGCATTGTAGGCGGCAAGGGCGAGATACCAGTCGCCGAAGATGGCATAGAGGTTTTTCAGATACTGCGCCGCCGCGTACGTCGATTTCTCGAGGTTCTTGCGTTCGTCGACATACTTGTTGATCTGCAGGCCGTATCTCCTCGCGGTGTCCGGTATGAACTGCCAGTAGCCCGCGGCCCCCGAACAGGAGACCGCATGGGGATTCGCACCGCTTTCCACGAGACACAGGTAGGAGAGGTCTGCGGGCAATTCGTGCCGGACGAGGATCTCTTCGATCGCGGGCCGTATCTTGTCGAGCCTTGCCAGCTGACTCTGGAAGGTTCTTTTCTCCCTCCCCGAGAGGCGCTCGACCCAGTATTTCACCCGGGGCCTGAGCTCGCTGAGCGGGATGCCGTCCGGGCCCCGGGTTCCTGGAGGATCCTGCTGCACGGATGCGCGTGGAACGGCATCGTCCGGGGCAGTCTGCTCGGTGTGGGATACATCCTGCTGGGGTTCTCGGGGTTTTTCCTGTTTCTGGGACGGGGTTGCTTCAACGGCGGGCTGCTCCGGCAATGTCTTCGGTTCCTGGACGGAGCTCAGGTCCAGGACCTCACCTGGCGGATGTGGCGGCGGATAGTTGTAGTGGAGCGTGTGCGAGCATCCCAGTAAGACCAGTGCAAGGGTGCACAACGCGATCGCCCTAATCGATATCATCACATCCATCCCCGAATGAGTCGTTCTTTTACCCGGATATGATGAAACCTTCAACCCTTTTTTTCATCTAAAATAACGGATTGTTGGTACCGATAGGTTTTTACTGGATTTTCAAGAAGCCCAGACGATAAAGGAGAAGGTTGACGATGCAACTTCCAGTTCTACATAACAGTGCCGTAGCAGATCTCGTCGCGAAATTCGATCAGGTTCCCGGCCTCACCAAGGAGGAGGAGTTCGACCTCGCGGTGCGCCTGAGGGAAGATGGAGATGTTGACGCGGCCCACAGGCTCATCACTGCAAATCTTCGGAACGTCGTCCGTATCGCTATGGACTACGCAGGATACGGGCTGCCCCTGGAGGATATCGTACAGGAAGGGACCATAGGCCTCATGATTGCCGTGAAGAGGTTCGATCCGCACAAGGGTTACCGGCTCATGACCTATGCGGTGTGGTGGATCAAGGCCATGATCCACGACCACATCCTCAGGTTCTTCTCCCAGGTCAAGCTGGGTACGACGAAACTCCAGAAGAGACTCTTCTACGGGCTCAACCGGCTGTCCGCAGAAGCGGATGTCATGGACGAACATATCACCGAGCAGTCCCACGCACTCTCTGCGCGGCTCGATGCCGATCCTCAGCAGATCGAGGAGATCATCTCGAGACTCACCAACAGGGATCAGTCCCTGGACAGCCCCATGACCGACGGAAGCGATACCAGTTTCCTCGACTTCCTGGCAGACACGAGGATGACCCCTGAAGACAGGGTGATGGAGTCGCAGCGGTCTTCCTTTGTCAAGAAGCAGATCGAATCCGCCCTGGAAAGACTCACGCCCAGGGAACGCGACATCGCGCAGCACCGGCTCATGGCCGAAAACCCTCTCACCCTGGAAGATCTTGGGAGGCAGTATGCCATATCCAAGGAGCGGGTGCGGCAGATCGAGAACAACGTGAAGGTCAAGCTCAGGAAGGCCCTGGCAGGCCACCTCGACCTCATGCTGCCGTAGGGGCTCCGGGCAAAGGGCCATGGCGATCCGTAAAAGGTCACCCGAAGGGGATCTGCTGCTGCTTCAGGACCGGATGAACAGGGTATTCGAGGAGAGCCTCCGGGACAGCGGCCTGTCCAGGAATCCCGGCCAGTTCGTGCCGTATGTCGACATCTTCGAGGACGATGCATCCCTCACCATGAAGATCGAGCTCCCGGGCGTCAGGCGCGACGATATCGCCTTGGACATCACGGACGGTGTCCTTACCATCAGCGGCAGGAAGCCCTTCGAGCACGAGGGTGCCGCCGAGAATTTTCATGTGGTCGAACGGCAGTACGGGTTCTTCAGGCGGTCATTCAATCTGACCGCGGACCTCGATCTCGAAGGTATCGAGGCGAATTACCATGCAGGGGTTCTGGAGGTGGTCCTCCCCAAGACGGCCGTGGGGGGGTCGAGGAAGGTCCCCATCATCAGGGAAGGCGAGTGAAGACCGCGAGGCTCACACGGTGAGCCTGAACGTCGTTCGACGTCGTCCCGTCGAGGCGAAAACCCGCGCCGAGGGCGGGAGGCTTTCCGGTGAACAGGTAGTAGAGCCTGCCTTCGTTCCGCAGTATCCTCGTGCATACCTTTTCCAGGGTCGATATCGGCGAGAACGACCGGGCAAGCACCGCGCCGAAGCCGGGGTGGTCGGCGTACAAGGGGTCCTGGGAAATGATCTCCACGCCTGACAGGCCGAGGGTTTCAACGGCATGTCTGAGAAAGGTGCACTTCCTGACGCTCCGTTCTATGAGGAAGACCTTTGCCTGGGGGTGGAGGGCCTTGTACGGTATGGCCGGCAGCCCGGAGCCTGAACCGAGATCCGCGATCTCCGGTTCCCGGATGGAGCCGAGCAGGGGAAGCATGGCCTGCAGCTCCCCCTCGATGCCCTCGAGCATGGCCGGCCCCATGAGGTGGAGGCGGGGGTTGAACCGTCTCAGCTCCCTGATCCACAGTGCGATGGTCTCGTCCATCATTTTCCTATACAGAAGCGGGAGAAGACCTTCTCGAGGATGTCTTCCTCGGCGGATTCCCCGGTCATCCGGGAAAGATACCCTGCCGCCTGCCTCAGATCAATGGCGATGGCGTCCAGGGTGAGGCCCTCTTCAATGGCCTTCCTGCACGAGTCGAGGCTCCCACCTGTCTTTTCGAGCAGCGATGCGTGCCTTTCCATGAACACCGGGGTGTCGTCGTGGGGAAAGGCCCGGGTCATGGCCGACATCAGGTCGCTGATACCGGTTCCGTGCTTCGCCGAGACGGGCACCGTGGTGTGATCGGTGTCTGGTGCTGCACCGCCTGCCACAAGATCGATCTTGTTCATCACCACGATGGTCTTCCCTGCGAGGTCCAGCCACCTGTGCTCGTGGGGTTGCATGCCCTGCCTGGCATCCACGACATAGAGGAGGAGGTCCGAGGATCGCAGGGCGTGCAGGGTCTTTTCGACCCCGAGCTGCTCGGGGCCCGAGGCGCTCTGGCGGATACCGGCGGTGTCGTGGAATATGAAATCGACACCGTCGAGGCGCAGGTGCTCCCTGAGCACGTCCCGCGTGGTACCCTCCTCGTGGTGTACAATGGCCCGGTCGTACCCGAGGATGGCGTTGAACAGCGACGACTTTCCCGCGTTGGGCAGGCCGGCAATGGTGGTGACGATTCCCTCGTAGATCCTTGCACGTGCCCGCGCATCTCCCAGGAGGCCGTGGACGGCCGTGCACAGGGGCAGGATCCTGCCCGTCACCCCGGCCGGCTCCAGGCTCTCGTCTTCGGTGATGAACGATGCCTCGATGTCGGCAATGATGCCGGTTATGGCATCCTGCAGGGACCTCACGTGTCCCGAGAGACCTCCCTGCAGGAGAGATCGCGCCATTTCACAACCTGCGGCGCTCGTGGCGTCGATGAGCGCGGCCACCGCTTCGGCCTGCATGAGGTCCATCTTTCCATGGAGGAAGGCCCGTCTGGTGAACTCCCCTTTCTGGGCCGGCCTGCAAAGGCCTGTCGAGGAAAGGAGACCCAGTATGCGGTCCACGACGAGGGGGTTGCCGTGGCAGCCTATCTCCGCGAGGTCCTCGCCCGTGTATGAGCCCGGGCCGGGATGGAACACGATCATGGCCTGATCCACGACACCGCCCCGGGGTTCCCTGATCACGGCAAGGTGCTGCCGTCGGGGTTCAAAAGACGATCTCGAGCTTATGCGGGCGATGATGTCGAGGGTGTGCGGTCCGCTGATGCGGATGATGCTGATACCGCCCTTTCCCCGCGGGGTCGATTCGGCATAGATGGTATCTTCGACTATCGCGATGCCTTCCTCGGTACGATGACCACCTTCTTGTACACCCCCTCGCCGATGCTCCTGGTGTTCAGTCCGCTCTCGTCCTTCAGGGCGAGGTGGATGATCCGGCGGTCATAGGGATTCATCTTTTCCAGAGACACGGACTGACCCGTCCGCCTTGCCTTCTGCCCCATCTTCAGCGCCATGGCCTTGAGGTGGTTCACGTGACGCTGGCGGTACCCCTCGGTGTCCAGGGTGATGTAGACAGGTTCCTTTCTCGCCTTGTTCATGATGCGGTTGACGACGAACTGGAGTGCATCCAGCGTCTGGCCGCGTTTGCCGATGATGAGGCCCGAACCGTCGCCCACGATCTCCAGGGAGCCCTCACCGCTGACTTTGACCTCGGAGGGCATGCCCATGAGCCCCAGGATTTCGCCGACGACACCCCTGGCCTCCTCGAGCGACTCCCGCGAAGGTGCCGCCGTGCCCTGCGGTTCGGGCAGAGGGTTCCCGGGTGCAGGCTGCACGTCTTCTTCCTGCCGAAGCATTTCCCGGTGGCCTCCAGAGGCCTGGTTCCGCCGGGCCATGATCTTGGCCGTCCTCGACCCCACCAGTCCGAAGAGCCCCTTGGATCCCTCGGAGACCACCTTTATGTCAAGGTCCTCGAAGTCCGCATGGAAAGCCTTCAAGGCGAGGATGATGGCTTCATCCACGCTCTTGGCTTCGAATTCTCTGTAGTCCTCTTCCATGGATCTCTCCTATGTGTGTTTCCTGTTTATGTAGGCCTGCTGGATGATCGAGAGTATGTTGCTTATCAGCCAGTAGATGACCAGGCCGGAGGGGAAGTTCAGGAACAGGAAGGTAAAGAGCACCGGCATGAAGAGCATGATCTTCTGCTGGGTCGGGTCGCCGGCAGTGGGAGTCATCTTCTGCATGACGAACTGGCTTGCGCCCATGAGAATGGGGGTAATGTAGTAGGGATCGGCCGCAGACAGGTCGGGCAGCCAGGTGCCCACGATATGGAACGGGGTATGCCTGAGCTCGATGGCCTGATAGAAGACCTTGTAGAGCGCGAACAGGATGGGGATCTGCAGGAGCATGGGCAGGCAGCCCCCCATGGGATTGATCTTGTGCTCCTGGTAGAGCCGCATGAGCTCCTGGTTCATTTTCTGCTTGTCGTCCTTGTACTGCTGCTGGATCTCTTTCATCAGGGGCTGGATCTTCTGGAGCTCCTTCATGGAGGTGAAGCTCTTGAGCGTGAGGGGGTAGAGCAGGAGCTTGATGATGATGGTCAGCACGATGATGGCCCACCCGTAGCTCATGGTGTAGCGGTAGATCCAGTTCATGGAAGTGAGCAGCGGCTTTGCGATGATGTCGAAAAAGCCGAAATCGAGCGCCTTGATCAGATTGTGACCCACGGACTTGAGCGTCTTTATCTCCTTGGGCCCGATGAAGATGAGGTTCTCCCTGGTGAGCGACGAGCCGGGCTGGATGGTGGCGGGAGGCAGGCCGTAATGGAGCTCTACGGTCCTGTCGTCCACCCTCTTGATGGTGAGCGTGGACTCGGGTGCACTCGTGTTGATGACGGCATGGAGGAAATACTTGTCCTCGTACCCGAACCACTTGATCTCCCCGGTGAAATCCCGGTAGCTGTCCACCTTCTTGACCTTGTCTATCTTGAACTCCTCGAGGTGCTTGCCGTTCAGGAGGACGGGCCCCTGGAAGGCGTACCCCTTGAGCTTCTCGTCGAGAGGATAGAGGTTGTTGAAGAGGATCTCTCCCGATGCCGGTAACGGTTCGGTGGTCCTGTTCTCGATGACGGTCTGGTATCCCAGGACATAGGACCGGGGGTCAATGGTGTAGAGTTTCTTCAGGACGACCCCCGGGGATGCCGTGGCAGAGAATGCGATGACCTCACCGGTCTTGTCGATGGTGACGGTGCCCTGCCTGGTTGACTCGTAGGTGAGTTCGGCGTCGTCGGAGCCTCCGGAGAGCACCAGGGTGGGCATGGGGGTCTTGAGGATCTCGACGGGCTTGGCGTCCCTGCCCATGGTGGTCATGTAGTTCCTGAGCTTGAAGGAGGTGAGCCTTCCGCCCCGTGTGGAGAAGGTCGCCGTGTAGAGCGGTGTTTCGACCACGATATCGCGGCTTTCTCCGGCAGGGGCATGAGGGGCGACGGTGGAGGGCGCATCGAGGGGAGGTGCCGCCGGAGCGGGTGCGGGCTTCTGCGCGCTCTGAGTCTTCTGGGGGGCAGGCCCGGGCGTCTCGTCTTCCACCTTCATCCTGTCGAAGAGTGCGAACCATGCAATCAGGATGACCGCGGTCAGCCCGAGCGCGAGCATCGTTCTCTGTTTCTCGTCCATTGTCGTGTCTCTCCGGAAATGGTTACACGGGATCGAACCCGCCCCTGGAATACGGATTGCAGCGCAGAATCCTCCATGCCGCCTTCGCCAGACCGCGCAGCGGTCCGTAGGTGCGGATGGCCTCGACGGCATACTCGGAGCATGTGGGGTGGAATCTGCACGCAGGCCGCAACAGGGGAGACAGCGCTTTCTGGTAGAGGCGTATGAGCGCTATGAGGACTGTTTTTCCCATGTGTGTGATCCAACGGCCTTTATGATCTCGTCGGCGAGGTCATGATAGGCGATATCCGTCATGTCGTTCTTTGCTATGAGAACGAGATCGTGGCCCCCTGGAAACGCCGTCTTGTTTGTCCTGTAGATCTCTCGCAGGAGCCTTTTCACCCTGTTCCGCCTGACAGCGCCCCCGATCTTTCTGCTCGCCGTGATACCGATCCGGGTGTGGTGGCACTCGTTGGGGGCGGCCACGATGATGAGGTGTTTGGTTACGAGACGAGCAACCTTGGTCTTCTCAGCCCGTTTGAAATCGATCCGCTTCCGCAGTCGCTCCCCTGGGGAGAATCTCTCATCCGGCATCAGACAGACAGGCGTTTCCGTCCCTTGGCTCTCCTCCGGTTGATGACCAGCCTTCCGCCTTTGGTGCGCATACGGACCAGGAAGCCGTGCGTGCGTTTGCGCCTGGTGTTGTGCGGTTGAAATGTGCGCTTCATGAGTTACCTCAAATTCAAGTAGTTTCGAGCGGTAAGTATTTACATGCGGGGTAGTCCATTGTCAAGCGGCAAAACCCTTCGGCAGGCAGTTTTCACGACAGGAGGGACGATGGCTTTTCCTTGTCATCCGTCGCTGCTGTGCGTTATAGCTTTCCGTATGCCGGGGACATTCTGCACGAGGGACGTGACCGAAGGACTCCACCGGGGGCCCGAGACCGCCTGGAAGCGTCTCGGCGAGCTGCTGCCGGGGTCCAGGGTCGTCTGCCTGAACCAGGTCCACGGGGACCGGATCGTCAGGGCCGAGGACGTGCCTGACGGCATGTTCCCCGAGGCGGACGGTGCCGTATCGCTGGATCCGTCGGTGGTCCTGTGCGTGAGGACCGCCGACTGCATCCCGGTGCTCATGTGGGCCGACGATTCACCGGTGATCGCCGCCGTTCACGCGGGGTGGCGGGGCCTGGCCCTCAAGATCATCCCCAGGGCCGTCGAGCTCATGAGGGGATGTGGTGCCCGGCAGATCCACGTGAGCACGGGGCCCTCCATCGGTCCGTGCTGCTATGCCGTCGGTCGCGAGGTGATCGATGCCCTCCGGACGGTGCCCGACCGTTCCGCCGAGGGCAGCCTCTTTGTGGATCTCCAGCGGGTGGCCCGGGACCAGTCGCTCGGTGCGGGCATCGAGCCCGACCGCATCCATCAGGTACAGGCCTGCACCTGCTGCAACGGCGGGTCGTTCTATTCCTTCCGGCGGGAGGGCGAGTCCACGGGCAGGAACATCTCGGTGATAGGGGGACGCTCATGCTCATTGCCGGGCTTACAGGCTCGATAGCGACGGGGAAATCGACGGTCTCGACCATCATGAAGGACCTGGGTGCCTTCATCGTGGATGCCGACCGCGCCGCGCGCGAGGTGGTGCTGCCCGGTATGCCGGCCTGGGAGAGGATCGTG
>JAGOOG010000010.1 GCA_017992605.1 Deltaproteobacteria bacterium | reverse complement strand
GGGCATCCCGTGGACCCGATATGTTCTCTGGCTCCCCGGGCAGGACTCGAACCTGCAACCTAGTGGTTAACAGCCACCCGCTCTGCCGATTGAGCTACCGAGGAATGGTCAACGGTGTACCTTGATAGCCGTGATTTGGGTTCTTGTCAAGGGAGAATGCGGGGTTACACCACGATCCGCGGGTGCCTGTGCTCAGGCGATGTACGTGAGTATCCCCTCGAACCTCTTCACCCTGCCGAGGTACACCTCGTGCATCCGGTCCACGAGCGCACGGGTTATCGGCCCGGGACAGTCGAGCTCGTGGTCCTCGATGCGGAGGATGGGCTGGACATGCCGCAAGGTCCCGGAGAGGAAGGCCTCGTCGAAGGTGGACAGATCCCCGGGCAGGATGGGTGATTGTGCCGTCGTGATCTTCATGTCCTCGAGCACGTCCATCACCACCTTCCTCGTGATGCCGGGCAGCACATTCTCGTCCGAGGGTGTCCGAACACAGCGGTCCTTCACCAGAAAGATGTTGGCCGTGGGCGCTTCCGCGATCCGCCCCTCGGTGTCCAGCATCAGGGCGTCGTCGAAGCCTTTTCTGCGCACCTCCGTCCTGGCGAGGTAACCATTGGTGTAATTGCCCGTGATCTTGGCATGGACGGCGGCGGTGGCGGGATGGAGCTTCCGGTACGAGGAGATGCCGACGCACAGGGGGTGTGCATACTTGTCGGGCTCAACGCCGAGCACCGTGTAGTCCAGGCAGAAGACCGCCACCGAAACGTCGTGCGGGGCAACCGGCCCGAGGTCGAGGTCGGGGTAATAGGCGTAGCATTTGACGACCCCGTTCTCCACCCTGTTGGAGCGGGCCGTTGCCAGAACGGCATCGAGGATCTGCCCGGGGGTGTAGGGCAGATTCATGTATACCTGCTCGGCGCTCGAGAAGAAGCGGTACACGTGCTCCGCCAGACAGATCACGGCCGGTCCGTTCGCCGCGGGCACCACGGCCATGACCTCGAAAACGGCCGATGCACGGTTGAAGCTGTGGGAGAGCGGAGATACCCGGGCCTCTCGCCAGTCCACGAGAATGCCGTTGAGCCATGCCTTCATGGAGATGTCCATGGTGCATATCCCTATATGGCCTTTCCAGGGGTGTCAAGTGAGCAGCGCGTGTCTCTTCCAGGCGTGGTCACAGCGGCTTCTTGACAAAGACGGCCGTATGAAATAGTAGCAAGGTCTACTGGTATGGACAAGGTGAAAAGTATCGACGAGATAAAGCTCATCCCCGATACCATCGGGGAAGCGGGCATCGAGAAGGACCTCCGGGTCGAACCGGAGGTCCTGGCAGGCGTGCTCGGCGACAAGGACCTCCGGGTGGACGGGCCGTTCCTTGTCCGCTACGAGGTGGCCCGCAGGCAGGAGACCATCCATGTCGGCATCGACATCAGCGGCAGGGTCCAGACGAACTGCTCCCGCTGCCTGTCGCCTGTGACCTACCCGGTCGACCTGCACCTCGAGAGCGACTACGTCCCTGCGCCCCCCGAGATGGAAGGCGACCTGGAAGCACAGCGACAGAGCGCGGACACGGGATACTACCGCAGGGAAATCCTCCTGGGCCGGTACATCGCCTCGGAGCTTGTCCTGTCGCTGCCCATCATCTACGTGTGCAGCGAGGGCTGCAAGGGGCTCTGCCCCCAGTGCGGCGCCAACCTGAACGAGGGCCAGTGTTCGTGCGCCAGGGAGGCGGACCCGAGGTTTCAGGCCCTCGGGCAACTCAAGAACAAACTCTAAAGAGAGATAGGAGTCAGCAATGCCGTTACCAAAGAGGAGACACTCGAGCGCCAGGAGAGACAAGCGCAGGGCCAACGATTCAGTGACGGTCCCCGCCGTTTCCTTCTGCCCCAACTGTCAGGAGCCCAAGGCGCCGCACAAGATCTGCCCCAACTGTGGATATTACAAGGGCAGAGAGGTGATCAAGGCAAAAGAAGCTGAATAATGGCGTATTGCCTGATCTTCCCAGGCCAAGGGAGCCAATTCCCCGGCATGTCCCAGGGGCTCGACCTGGACAGGAGCATTCAGGGGGATCTACGCGCCCTCATGGAAAACGGCCCGGAGGATCGGCTCGACGAAACCCTCAATGCCCAGCCTGCCGTGCTCTCCGTGAGCGCGGCCCTGTGGCAGCGCTCCGGCCTCGACGATCCCGCGCTGGTCATGGGCCACAGCCTGGGTGAATACACCGCCCTGGTCGCGGCGGGCTCCCTGCAGGTACCGGAGGCCATCGGGCTCGTCATGAAAAGGGCCGCGTTCATGGATGCCTCCCGTCCCCGCGGGCAAGGCGGCATGGCTGCGGTCATGGGCCTTTCGCGGCAGGAGATAGGGCAGGTACTAGCAGACATTCCCGATCTCTGGGTGGCGAACCTCAACGGGGCCTCCCAGATCGTCGTTTCGGGAAGCCTTCAATCCATTCAAACCGCAACCCCCCTGCTCAGGGAAAGGGGGGCGAAGCGGGTGGTTTCCCTGAATGTCTCCGTGGCGTCCCACTGTCCATACATGGACACGGCACGGAAATCGCTGGAAGACCATCTGAGGAACATCGACCTCGGGGCACCGTCCTGCCCTGTCGTACCCAATGTCACCGCACGGCCCGAGCGGGACCCCGCGCGCATCAGGACCTTCCTTGCAGAGCAGCTTGTGAGACCGGTCCGGTTCGAGGAGTCGATTCTCGCCGCGAGGGCGCAGGGCGTCAATCATTTCATAGAAATCGGGCCCCGCTCCGTGCTGGCACCGCTCATCAGGCGCATGGCACCCGGGGTGAAACTGGAGGTGATCGCCAATGACGGGCATTGATCTGGGTGGCCAGGTGGCCCTGGTGACCGGCGCCAGCCGCGGCATCGGTGCCGCGACGGCAAAGGTGCTTGCCTCTGCGGGAGCCCATGTCATAGTGAATTACCGGACCGGGGCCGACAGGGCGCGGGAGGTCGTCGAGTCCATCCGGTCCGCCGGGGGTTCCGCCGAGTCCGTGGGTTTCGATATCTCCGTGGAGACCGAGGTGGGAAAGGCATTCAGCGACATCATGGCCGCGCACGGGCGGCTCGACATCCTGGTGAACAACGCCGGCATCTCGAGAGACGCACTCTTCCTCCGGGTCAAGCCCGAAATGGTCAATGAAATGGTAGATGTAAATCTCAAGGGGTCGTTTTTCTGCACTTTTCACGCTGCGAGATATATGATAAAGCTGAGGCGTGGAAGGATCGTGACGGTCTCATCCATCGTGGGGCTCGGGGGAAACCCGGGCCAGAGCGTGTACGCAACGACGAAGGCCGGGCTCATCGGCATGACCAAGAGCTTCGCAAAGGAGCTGGGCCCGCGGGGGATACGGGTGAATGCCATCGCACCCGGTCTCGTGGACACCGAGATGACTGAGGGCATGGACAGAGGGGCCATCATCAACGATATACCGCTGCGCAAGATCGGCAGCCCGGACGAGGTGGCCGGGGTTATCCTGTTCCTGTGCTCTGACCTGAGCGCGTACATTACCGGCCAGGTGGTTGTTGTGGATGGCGGGCTGTATACGTGATCTGTGTGAGGACGTAGAGAACCTGAGAAGGAGGACTATACTGATGGCAGACGTTCAGCAGCGAATCATTCAACTGATTGCCGAGCAGTTGGAGAAGGACCCTTCCGAGATCAAGCCGGAGATGTCCTTTGCGGACGATCTGGGGGCCGACTCCCTCGATCTTGTCGAGCTGATCATGACCGTGGAAGAGGAGTTCAACATCGAGATCCCGGACGAGGACGCCGAGAAGATCAAGTTCGTGAAGGACGCCATTGAATACGTCAAAGCAAAGATATGACACCCTAGATGAAGAAAAGGATAGCTGTCACCGGTATAGGAGTGGTCTCGCCTCTCGGTAGCGACTGCAAGACGCTCTGGGAACACCTCATTCAAGGTATATCAGGAATCGGAACCATCGAGGAACTGTCCGGCCTCCCGGTAACCTTCGGGGGCCGGGCCCGTGCCTTCGACCCTGCCCGGCATCTGGGCCCCAAGGATATCCGGCGCATGGACCGCTACACGCAGATCGCGGTGTCCTGCGGGCTCGACGCGTTCGCGCAGGCAGGAATCTCGCCGGAGAGCTATCCCGGGCACCGGGTCGGCGTTCTCATGGGAACGGGCGCCGGGGGCATGAACACCATCGAGGAACAGATCGCGGCCTTCCGTGAAAAGGGACACCGAAGGGTGTCACCGCTCACCGTGCCCATGTTCATCCCCAACATAGCCTCCGCCGAGCTGGCCATGAAGATCGGCGCCAGGGGGCCCGGCATGGGGCTCTCCTCGGCCTGCGCCACCGGAGGCCACGCCCTGGCCGTGGCCATGAGGCTCATCCAGGCCGGCGACGCGGACTGCATGGTCGCCGGAGGAGTGGAGGCGTGCCTCACCCCCTTTTCAGTGGCCGCATTCGCCTCCATGCGGGCCCTGTCCACCCGCAACGATGAGCCTGCCCGCGCGAGCCGCCCCTTTGACCGCGAGCGGGACGGGTTCGTCATGTCCGAGGGCGGTGCCGCACTGGTGCTCGAGGACTGCGACACGGCACGGGGCAGGGGCGCGGAGGTCCTCGGCATCCTTGCGGGCGCGGGCATGAGCCAGGACGCCTATCACCTGGTGGCGCCCGATCCCGAGGCGACCGCGGTGGTGCACGCCATGGAAAGGGCCCTTCAGGATGCGGGTATCTCCCGCGAGGACATAGGGTACATCAATGCCCACGGCACCTCGACGCCGCTCAACGACAAGACCGAGACCCTGGCCGTGAAGAGGGTCTTCGGCGCCCGTGCCTACGACATCCCCATGAGCTCCACCAAGTCCATGACCGGGCACCTCATCGGGGGCACCGCGGCACTCGAAACGGTCATCTGCATCCTCGCCATGAGGAACGGCGTCGTGCCGCCCACCATCAACCTCGACAGCCCCGATCCCGAGTGCGATCTCAACTACGTGCCGGGCCGTGCCGTCCGGGCTGATGTATCGTACAGCCTCAACAACGCCTTCGCCTTCGGCGGTCAGAATGCCGTGCTGGTCATCGGGAGGGATGGATGATGAAGGTTGCCGTTGCATGCGACCACGGCGGATTCGCCCTGAAACAGGTGGTCATCGACACCCTTGAGGCCCTGGGGGCGGAGGTGAAGGATCTCGGGACCGACGGGACAGCCTCCGTGGATTACCCGGATTATGCCCGGAAGGCCCTCGACATGCTCCTGGAGAACGAATGCGACCGGGCCGTGCTCATCTGCGGCACGGGCATCGGCATGTCCATCTGCGCCAACCGCGTTCCCGGGGTCCGCGGGGCGCTCTGCCACGAGGGCTACAGTGCACGGATGTCGAGGCTCCACAACGACGCGAACTGCCTCATCCTGGGCGCCAGGGTGACCGGGCCCGGCATCGCCTCCGAGATCGTCCAGGTATGGATGGGAACCCCCTTCGAGGGAGGCCGCCATGCGGTCAGGCTGTCCAAGATAGAGACGCTGACCGGGAAAAGCACGTGAATGAACCGACAGACAGGAGATCGACATGAACCTTGAGAACGTGAAGAAGACCGACCCCGAAGTGTATGACGCCATCGTGGGCGAGCTTGCCCGGCAGCGCTACAAACTCGAGCTCATCGCATCCGAGAACATCGTGAGCCAGGCCGTGCTCGAGGCTCAGGGCTGCGTCATGACCAACAAGTATGCCGAGGGGTATCCCGCCAAGCGCTACTACGGCGGGTGCGAATACGTGGATGTGGCCGAGGTCCTCGCCATCGACCGGGCGAAGCGGCTCTTCGGGGCCGACCATGCCAATGTCCAGCCCCACTCGGGCTCGCAGGCGAACATGGCCGTGTACTTCTCCATCCTGGAGCCCGGCGACACGTACCTGGGCATGAGCCTACCCCATGGCGGACACCTGTCCATGGGTTCGCCCGTGAATTTCTCGGGCAGGATCTACCAGGTGATTCCCTACGGGGTGCGCCAGGACACCCACCGCATCGACTACGACCAGCTCAGGGACCTGGCGAGGCAGCACAGGCCGAAGCTCGTCATCGCGGGGGCCAGCGCGTACCCCCGGATCATCGACTACAAGACCTTCAAGGAAGTCGCCGACGAGGTCGGGGCCTACTTCATGGTGGACATGGCCCACATCGCGGGGCTCATCGCAGCCGGCCTGCACCCGAGCCCGGTGCCGTACGCCGACTTCGTCACCACCACCACCCACAAGACCCTGCGCGGACCCCGGGGCGGCATGATCCTGTGCAAGGAGCAGCACGCCAAGACCCTGAACTCCAAGGTCTTCCCCGGCATGCAGGGGGGCCCCCTCATGCACGTCATCGCGGCCAAGGCCGTGGCGTTCAAAGAGGCCCTGACCCCCGAGTTCAAGGACTACCAGGCCCAGGTCGTGAAGAACGCCAAGGCCATGGCCGACGAGTTCCTCGCCCTGGGCTTCACCCTGGTCTCCGGCGGCACGGACAACCACCTCATGCTCGTGGACCTCTCGAACAAGGACGTCACCGGCAAGGACGCCCAGGAGATGCTCGACGCAGCCAACATCACCGTGAACCGCAACACCATCCCCTTCGACACCAAGAGCCCGTTCGTGACGTCGGGCATCCGCATCGGCACGCCCGCGCTGACCACCAGGGGCATGAAGGAGGAGGAGATGCGGCAGGTGGCCCGCATGATAGCGAGGGTCATCGAGGCAAAGGGTGCCGAGGACGTCACCACCAAGGTGAAGCAGGATATCGCCGAGCTCACGAAACGCTTCCCGGTCTACGGGGGATGACGGACCATGCGGTGCCCCCGGTGCTCCGGACTCGAGGACAAGGTTCTGCAGTCCAGGATCAGCCAGGACGGGAAGTCCATCAGGCGCAGGCGGGAGTGTGAGACCTGCGGCCACCGGTTCACCACGTACGAGCACATCGAGGAATTCATCCCCGTGGTCGTGAAGAAGGACGGCAGACGGGAGCCCTTCGACCCGGGCAAGGTGGTCACCGGCATCATGAGGGCCTGCGAGAAGCGGCCGGTGAGCATGGAGGCCATCGAGGCGGTCAAGGACACGCTCATCCAGGATATCCAGTCCAGGTGGGACCGGGAGGTGCCGTCTTCCTACATCGGGGAGCAGCTCATGAAGGCCCTGCACGAGCTCGACCCCGTGGCCTATGTGCGGTTCGCCTCGGTGTACCGCGACTTCAAGGACGTCAGCGAGTTCATGAACGAGATCAAGGGCCTGAAGCGGACGAAGAAAGATTGAACGCGGACCATGACATCACCTTCATGAACGAGGCCGTTGCCCTGGCGCGGCAGGCCCTGGGAAGAACCGCACCCAACCCGAGCGTGGGGGCGGTGGTCGTGAAGGACGGGAACGTCGTCGGCAGGGGCTTCCACCCCGGGGCCGGCATGCCGCATGCCGAGGTCTACGCCCTCAGGGAAGCCGGAGAGAAGGCCCGCGGGGCCGACATCTACGTGACGCTGGAGCCCTGCAACCACTACGGCAGGACCCCCCCCTGCACGGAGGCGATCATACGTGCCGGTGTAGCCAGGGTCGTGGCGGGCACCCTCGACCCGAACCCGCTCGTGGCGGGCAAGGGCATCGAGAGGCTCAGGGCCGCCGGCATCAGGGTGGACACCGGGCTCGGCGAGGAGGAATGCAAGGACCTGATCCTCTGGTACGGCACCTGGATCGAGAAGAAGAGGCCCTACGTCATCCTCAAGGCCGCCATCACCCTGGACGGAAGGATCGCTTCCGCCACCGGCGACTCCCGGTGGATCAGCTCCGGGGAGTCCCGTGCCCATGTCCATGAGCTCAGGAACAGGGTGGACGGCCTCATGGTGGGGTCCGGCACGGTCATGAGCGACAACCCCATGCTCACCTGCCGCATGGAAGGCGGACGGGATCCCGTGCGGATCATCCTGGACCCCCGGCTGGAGACCGACCCCTCGTCGATGTGCCTGGGAGCGGGATCCCTGATCTTCACCCTCCAGCCCGAGGAGACGTGGAACGAGTATGTCAAGGCAGGGGCACGGCTTGTCTCCATGCAGGCGGATGAAGCGGGGCTCATGCCATGGCCGGAGGTCCTCGGCCGTCTCGGGGCCATGGGGCTCCATGCCGTCATGGCAGAAGGCGGAAGCGGCGTGTACTCGAGCCTGCTGAGATCAGGCATGGTGGACAAGATCCTTGTCTTCATCGCACCGAGAATCCTGGGAGGCGGCGTGCCGCTTGTGGACTGGGGACGGCCCGGGCGCATTGCCGACGCCCTCAGACTCGTGATAACAAGGACCGACATGATGGGCGGGGATATCCTCGTGGAAGGGGTTCTCGGAGGCTGACATGTTTACCGGGATCATCGAGGCGGTGGGCAGGATCGTTTCCAGACGCGCCCATGGCAAGGGTTTCGCGATCGAGATCGACACGGGTCTCGACCTGGCAGGCGATGCCGTCGGTGACAGCATCGCCGTTGACGGCGTGTGCCTGACCGTCACGAAGAAAAAGGGCAGCGTCTTCACGGCCGATGCATCGGCACAGACCGTTTCCCGGTCCACCCTGGGCGAGATGAGGCCGGGGGCGAAGGTGAACATCGAGCGGGCACTGAGGCTTTCCTCCCGTCTCGGCGGCCACATCGTGCTGGGCCACGTGGACACGGTCGGCAGGGTCCTCTCCCGGGAGGCGGCAGGGGAGTCGGTGCTCATCAGGGTGAGCTTCGAGCGGGCCTTCGGAAAGTACGTGGTGGAAAAAGGCTCCATAGCCGTCGACGGGATCTCTCTGACCGTCAACGAGGTGCTCTCCGAGGCCTTCTCGGTGAACATCATACCCCACACCCTCCTATCCACTTCCTTGACACTCAAAAGTGCGGGTGATAGGGTGAACCTTGAATTCGACGTGCTGGGAAAGTACGTGGAAAATCTTCTGAACAAGGACAAGGGTACCAGCCTGAAAGACCTTCTCGCAAAGCAGGGATTCCTCAAAGAGGGGTAGATCCACATGCCTACGTGCACCGTAGAAGAAGCGATACAAGAACTGCTCCAGGGCAGGATGATCATCCTCGTGGACGACGAAGACCGTGAGAACGAGGGCGACCTCACCATGGCGGCGGAGTTCGTGAGCGCCGGCGACATCAATTTCATGGCCAAGTACGGACGGGGGCTCGTATGCCTGGCCCTCGATCCCGGCATTGCGGACCGGCTCGACCTGCAGCCCATGGTCCGGGACAACACCAGCAAGTTCGGCACCGGCTTCACGGTCTCCATCGAGGCGAAGCGGGGCGTCACCACCGGCATATCGGCCGCGGACCGGGCTGTCACCATCCGTACGGCCATCGCACCGGACACGAGGCCCGATGACCTGGCCCGGCCCGGCCACGTGTTCCCCCTGCGCGCCAAGCCCGGCGGGACGCTCGTGCGGACCGGGCAGACCGAGGGCTCGGTGGACCTGTGCAGGATGGCGGGGCTGAGGCCCGGTGCGGTGATCTGCGAGATCATGAACGACGACGGGACCATGGCGCGCAGGCCCCAGCTCGAGGAGTTCGCCGTGGCCCACGGCCTGAAGATCTGCACCATTGCGGATATCATCGCCTACCGCATCAAGAACGAGACCCTGGTGCGGGAGGTGGTCCGTGCGAAGCTGCCCACCGAGGCCGGCGTCTTCGACCTCGTGGGCTTCGACAACGACATCGATGCGAAGGAACATATCGCGATGGTCAAGGGCGAGATCACCCCGGACGAGCCGGTCCTGGTCCGCGTGCACTCCGAATGCCTCACGGGAGATGTTTTCCATTCCATGCGCTGCGACTGCGGCGACCAGCTCCACCGGGCCATGGAGATGATCGAGGAGGAAGGCAGGGGCGTCATCGTGTACATGCGGCAGGAGGGCCGCGGGATCGGGCTGCTCAACAAGGTCAAGGCCTACCACCTCCAGGATCGGGGAAGGGACACCGTGGAGGCCAACATCGAGCTCGGTTTCGCCCCCGACCTGCGCGACTACGGCATCGGCGCCCAGATCCTGCTGCACTTGGGGGTGCGCAAGATGAGGCTCATGACCAACAATCCCAAGAAGATCATCGGGCTGGAGGGATACGGCCTGGAGATCGTGGAGCGGGTGTCCATCGAGATCCCGCCCACGGTGGAGAACCAGCGGTACCTCAAGACCAAGAAGGACAAGATGGGACATATACTGGAGGTGGTGTAGATGGCGCATGTCATAGAAGGCAAACTGCTCGGCAGGGGAAAGAAGGTAGCGATCGTTGCCAGCCGGTTCAACGACTTCATCACGGCCCGGCTCATGGAAGGCGCCATGGATGCCCTGGCCCGCCACGGGGTCTCCGAGAAGGACATCACCGTCTACCGGGTCCCCGGTGCCTTCGAGATCCCCTCGGTGGCCAGGAAGGTCGTCTCCGCATCGAAGGCGGACGGCATCGTCTGCCTGGGCGCGGTCATCAGGGGCTCCACCCCGCACTTCGACTACGTGGCATCGGAGGTGAGCAAGGGGGTTGCCCTGGTGGGCCTCGACGCCCCCATACCGGTGATCTTCGGGGTGCTCACCACCGACACCATCGAGCAGGCCATCGAGCGTGCGGGTACGAAATCCGGCAACAAGGGTTTCGATGCCGCCATGGCGCTGCTCGAGATGATGGATCTCTATGGCCAGATCTGACGTCCACCCATGAAGCAGCGGACCCGCTCCCGGGAAGTGGCGCTCCAGTATCTGTACCAGATCGACATCACGAGCAGTCACACCGAACAGACCCTCAACGATTTCTTCGCCCACTTCGTGGACAACGATGACCTGATCCCGTATGCCCGGGACCTCGTCAACGGGGTGTGCGAACACCTGGTCCAGATCGACGCGCTCCTCGAGAAGGCATCGGAGAACTGGAAGGTGAGCCGCATGTCCACCACGGACCGCAATATCCTGCGTATCGCCTCCTACGAGATGGCATACCGCAGGGACATACCCTACAAGGTGGCCATCAACGAGGCCATCGAGATCGCCAAGAGGTTCGGATCGACGAAGTTCCCGTCCTTTGCCAACGGGGTTCTCGACAGGGTCTGGAGTGAGATCGAGGCGGCGGGGGCGGGGGAGAACTCCCGCTGATATCCCGGGAAGAGAAACGAACCTGCCCGCAATCCCCTACTTGATGAGCCTCTGTATCCGTGCACGTTCCACGGTGATGCCGCGCTGCCTGCTGCCGGTGATATCCAGGGTCCTGGCCTGAAGGAGCGTCATGTCCACGCAGTCGAGCATGGATTCCCTGATCCGGACCTCCTCCATGACCGCCGCGGCGAAGGATGTGTGCGCAAGGTTCGATCTGTCCATGGTCGTGCGCACGAGATAGGAGAGGCCGAAGTTCGCCTCAGACAGGTCGCAGCAGTCCAGCGTGCAGTTTTCCAGGAGGCAGAAGAGGAACCTGGCCCTGTGCAGGCTGGAGCCTGTGAGATCGAGGTTCTTCAGGATGCAGTGCGTGAAGGTGGCCTTATCGAGGTTGACCTTCTGAATATCCCTGTCCGTGATGGTCACACGGGTGAGCTGAGAGCTCTCGAAGGTTATCCTGCCCAGGAGGCACGAGCTCAGGTCCAGATCCTTCAGCGTGACCTCGACGAGATGGGCGCCGGAGAGGTTCGTGTTCTTGAACACCGTCTCGTCCAGATTCGTCCTCTCCAGGTGGGACTCCTCGAGGTTGGTGTCCGAGAAGTTGACCTTGCCGAGGTCCGAACCCCTGAGGTTGGCGCATCCCAGATCGAGCCCCGAGAGGTCAAGGCCCTTGAGATACTCCCCTTCGACCGGCGTTCCCATGGAGACGGCCTCATAGAGCTTGTCCCGGTCGAAGAGGTTCATTCCCTGGCCTCCAGGACTTTTTTCACGTCTGGCACCAGGACGAACTCGGCGTCGGCGATCTGGCCCTCCTTCAGAGAGAAGTGCACCTTGAAGCGGGCCCCCTTCACGGTTGTGCTCGCCATGCCTATGTGGATGGTGGTGCGGTCGTGGACGGTCCCCGCGATGTAGATGTTGCCCTGATAGGTCCTCTGGATCTTCTCCGTGATCTCGAGGCTCTTGGCGTTCTGCTGGGAGAGGGTTTTCCTGAGGTTCTCCATGGTGTCGAGGATCTTTTCATAGAGCATCTCCTGCTGGCGTGAGAGTTCGCTGGTGGATTTCATGCCCCTCAGTTTCGCCAGGGATGCCTGGAACCTCAGGAAGTCCTGGGTCTTGGCCTCGATCTCCTCCTTGATCCGCACCTGTTCCTGGTGCAGCACCGGGCTGTGCCCGATGCTGAGCTCCGTCTCGACGCCGGCGTCCTCCTGGCCCACGGTGTTGCAGTAGATCCAGCAGTCGGACGATACCTTGCTCGTGGCGATGAACCCGCTGGGGTTCTTGATCACCACCGGCCCGATGGCCGAGACCAGGCTGTTGCGGATATAGTCGTTCACGATGATGGCTTGTTCCGATTTCACGTGGGCGTCCTGGATGAACCTGGCGTATATGGTGCCGTTTGCGGTGATGATGGCCTTCTCCTGCCCCAGGATGCCACCGGCGATCCTGATGGTGCCCCCGGCCTCCAGGACCACCCTGCCCACGGTCGTCGCGATGGTGATGTCTTCGCCGGCATGGATCTCGTACCCGTCCCCGACCTCGCCCTGCACCACGACCGAACCGTTGAACCGGATGTTCCCCACGGAGGCGTCCACGTCGTGGACGGTATAGACGGGCTCCACGATGACCGTGTTTTCCGCCCACCTGACCATGCCGTCCATGGTGGAGAACATCTGGGTCCTGTCTGCGGAGCAGGAGACGTTGGTCCCGCCGGGGAGCTTCACGTGGGCTCCTGTCTTGCTCGGGATCTCCTCGTTCCTGACCGAGAGGCCGCTCTTTCCCGCCCGGGGGGCCACCACCTCGCAGAGGATGTCGCCCTTCTTCACGTTCTGGATCAGGTTGAGGTCACGCAGGTTCACCTTGCCGTCAGCGTCTTCCTTGATCCTTGCCTTGGTGCGGTCCCTGTCGAAGTGGAACCGCACATAGCCGTCCGTGCCCTCTTCGGGCTTGATCCCCCTGGCAACGACCACCCACTGGTTCACGATCTTATCCCGGGCCACCCGCTCGATGACCTCAGTGAGCACGCCGAAGGTGAAACCCTCGCCCCCAACGGCCTCGAGAAGGTCCTCCGCACGCAGGTCCCGGGGGCCGTCCGGCGAGGGGACGATTCTCATGGACCCCACAAGGCCGCCTTCGGCGGTATAGAACTCCAGCTCGTAGTCTTTCTCCACATGCACTGGTTCGGATTCAGCCACCTGAAACTTTACTTTCATTCAGGCATTTCGCCCATTCAGAGCGATCGACGAGGGGCACCAGGCCTGTGGGATGAATTCTCTTGACTGGCGGTCGATGGTCCCGTACTTCTTGGTCAAAACCAGGTGTCTTACAGGGGTCACATGAAGATCGACGACATCGATGCCCTGACCGTCAAGGGCTTTCTGGATGCCGCGGAGGGCAAGCGGCTCTATGAACTCGCACGGGAGGCAAGCCTGCGGGGACCCGTGCTCGAGATAGGCGGCTACTGCGGCAGGTCCACCCTCTACCTGGGCCTGGGCTGCCGTGAGAACCACGGCATCCTCTACTCCGTCGATCACCACCGGGGATCGGAAGAGCAACAGCCCGGGCAGGAGTACTTCGATCCCGACCTCTTCGACGAGAGGGAAGGGAAGGTCGACACCTTCCGTTTCTTCCGCAGGGTCGTGGAACAGGCGGGTCTCGGGGACACCGTGGTGGCCATCGTGGCGCCGTCCGCCGCGGCGGTGCGTATGTGGTCGACGCCCCTGGCCATGCTCTTCATAGACGGGGGACACACGTACCCGGCCGCATTCTCGGATTACGTTTCCTGGACGTGCCACCTTGTGCCCGGGGGCATCCTGGCCGTCCACGATATCTTCCCCGATGCCGGCCAGGGAGGCCAGGCCCCGCACTACATCTACTCGCTCGCGGTTGCGTCGGGGCTCTACGAGGAGCTGCCCATGGTGAAGACCCTGGGCGTGCTCAGGAGAAGAGGGGCCTCGGATATCCCGGCCGAGCTCTTCTCAAAACGAGATTGGTAGGGTGTCGACGTCCCTGTTGTGGGTCCAGTAGTAGCGATACCGCCCGCCCGCAAGCGAATGCCTGAGAAAGCCGGCATCGATGAAGCCCTGCAGGATCTTTCGCGTGAACGCCTCGTCCGTCCCTGTCCTCCCGGCCACGGATGCAGACAGGAGATCCACGGGGTCCGACCCGTCCCGCCCGGCACAGGCGAACTCCTCGATGAGGTCTTCGGAGAGTATGCGGAACACGAGCCTGAGCTTGCGGTCGCCTTCCACGAGCAGGTATTCCCGGTCGGTGCAGGTGCCTTCCCGCACGTTCTTCTTGGTCTCGTCCCAGATGGCCTTGTTGTACCGGTCGTATTCCGCCACAAAGTCGATCATCTCCCGGGGAGAGAGCCGTGATGTCCGCACCACCGGTGCGTTGGCGTCGTACCTGCTCCAGTCGTCCGTGAGGATCTCGATGTCATAGCCGTCGAGCTCCTCGCGTACCGTGGTACCGGGGAAGGGGGCGAAGAAGTGGTAGCCGTAGGCTATCTTCAGCTCGTTGGCGAAGTCCTGGGTCTGGCTGAGCGTGTCCATCGTCTCTCCCGGCAGGCCCACCATGAAGGATGCGTGGGGCAGGATGTCCGCCTCCTTGCACCAGGCCACCGCGGTGCGGGCTTGCTCGAGGGTGATGCCTTTACGGATCCGCTTGAGCATCTCGGGGTTGCCCGACTCGATGCCGAAGCTGATGCAGTCGCACCCAGCCTCCCGCATGATCCTGAGCGTCTCCAGGTCCACGGTGTTGACCCGCGCGAAGGCGCTCCAGCCGAAGTTCACGCCCCTCCTCTTGATCTCCCCGCAGAGCTCCCTGACCCGGGCCTTGTTGGCCGTGAACAGGTCGTCGGCCACGTTGATGCGGGTGAACCCCAGGGAGAGGATCTGCTCGATCTCGTCGACGACCAGGGCGGGGCTCCTGAAGCGGCCCTTGAAGCCCACCATGCGCCTCCCCAGGCAGAAGATGCACTTGTTGGGACACCCCCGGCTCGTGATGATGCTCACCGGGTAGCCCAGGGCCAGGTAGCGCGAGATGGGCAGCAGGTGGCGGGCCGGCAGGGGCAGGGAGTCGAGGTCGTGTATGAGATCCCGCGGTTCGGTGGTCACGATGCCGCCGTCCGCCTGGAAGGCGATGCCCTTTACGGTGGGCCAGGCCTTCCGGTCACCGATGAACGGGATGAGCTCCTGCAGGGTCTGCTCTCCTTCTCCCTTCACGATGAGGTCGAGCTCGGGGCAGCTCCTGAAGGTACCCTCGATGTCGAAGGATACGTGGGGGCCGCCCATCATGGTGATGGTCGAGGGGCGCAGGGACTTGGCGTCCCTCATGATGCGCTGGGCCTCGAGCTGGTTCATGGTGACGCTGCCGGCGCCCACCACGTCGGGCTTGAAGGCGTCCAGGACATTCCTGAGCTTCTCGGGCGTATACTTGCTCACGATGAAATCGAAGATGCGTACCGTGGCGCCTGCCGCCTCGCATGCAGCCGCGGCGTATGCCAGGCCCAGCGGCGGTGACGGCGCCTCTTCCAGGGGATAGGGTGTTGCGATCAGCGCGATTCTCACGGGCATCGTTCAGTCACCTTGTTTGGGGAAGATCGTGGCCCTGAGCCAACCCAGCAGGGTGTTGCCTCCGAGCATGTCTCTGTCGATGCCTCTGATATCGGCCTCGAGCTTGTCCGGGTCGGCGAACCATTCAGCCCTGGTTTTCATGGGTTCGTCCGGGTCGAGTTTGCGGATGACCTCGGCAGGATTGCCGGCCGCTATCACGTTGGCCGGGATGTCCCTCGTCACCACCGAGCCTGCACCGATGATGCTGTTGTCCCCTATGGCGACACCCTTGCAGATGATGGAGCTGTCGCCCAGCCAGACGTTGTTGCCGATGGTGACCGGTTCGCTGCCGCCGATGTAGTCGAGCCGGTCATAGATCCCGTGCCAGTCGGAGTCGGTGATGTACACGCTGCTCGCCATCATGCAGCTGTCCCCGAGCGTGATGCCGCAGGCGGAGCTCATGCGCACGCCGGGGCATATGAGGCTGTATCTGCCGATGCTGATATAACCGTCTCCCTCCTGTTTCCCCCAGACCGTGAGCCGTACCCTGTGATCCGGGGTGGTGATGACGTTGGCGAAGTCGCCGAGATCGATGGGCCATCCGAAGACCTGCACGTGCCACGGCTTCATGAACGTGCAGCCCCTTCCGAGCGAGCGGAACTGCGGTCTGAGGAAGTGCTCGACATACCACTTGCGGAACCTGAGGTCGAGCCGCTTGAGGTAGTATGGCCGGTAGTCCTTGCGCAAGCCTTACGCCCTCATGTCCGCCGCATCGGAATAGAACGCCTTCCTGATGCTGAATACGGGGTGGTGCTTCTTGAGGAAGCGGTACATGTGGGATTTGTCACCCTGGCCCGCCTCCCAGAAGGAGTGGTTGAAGAGCTGGAACGCCGGGGTGATGTGGTACACCGCGTCGGCGGCCATCATGACGGCAGCGTCCGTCCAGGTGAGCTTCTCCTCGGGCCACGTGACCATGTCCGGGAAGGTGAACCCGCACCAGTACGTGCCGTCATCGTACTTCTTGTTGCCGATCCAGCCCAGCACCTTCCTGGCCATCCGGTATTCACCCATGGCAGCCAGCGTCATGATGAGCTCCGAGGTCTCGGCTATGGTCACCCACGGGTTGTCCGACACGCACCGGGTACCCAGGCCCTCCACCATGAACTTGTTCCAGGACCTGTCGATGCGCTTCTTTGCCTCCGCGCCCGTGACCGCTCCGCTCAGGACGGGATAGAACCAGTCCATGGAATAGCGGGACTTGGTACGGTCGAAGAGGTGGGGACGGTACCTCAGCGCATCGCCGAGCCTCTGGAGGGCTTTCTGCCATCGCGGTCTGCTTTCGCCGAGCAGCAGGGCCAGGACCAGCGCACACTTGAGGCTCATGAAGATGGAACTGCATGCGGTGAGCAGCGCCACCGGGTCCACGGAACCATGGGGGCTCCGTGCCCAGTAGACCTCTCCCGCCGGGGCCTGGAGGTCCACCGCGTAATCTATGCCGGCGCTCACCGTGGGCCAGATGTACTCGAGAAACGCCCTGTCGCGGGTGATGAGATAGTAATGGAACACACCCACCGCGATGTAGCTCGACATGTTGGATTCCTTGGTGCGGTCTTCCGGGATACCGTTTCTGTAGGCGGAATACCAGGAACCGTCTTCGAGCTGGGTGGATGCCAGCCACTCGAAGGCCCTGCGGGACTCCTCGTAATACCCCCCGATGGTCAGCCCGATCGCCGCTTCCACGTGATCCCATGGATCGGTCTTGCCCCCCCCGTGCCAGGGGATCTCGCCGGATTCCCGCTGTTCCCGCGCGATGGAGGAGGCGAGGCCGGCGATATCGATGGGAAGCACCAGACCGGACTGGACGGTATCATGTTCCATAGGAAGCACCTTTCCTGCAATAGAGTACGACACTCTTGGCGATGAGAGGGTTCAGCAGCTTGTCCAGGGTGCGGGTGAGCAGCGGTTTCTTCACGATGTCCCAGACCAGGAACCTGTGATAGAGCCGCACGGGAAGGGACGAATCGTTCTTGTGTCCCACCATGCACTTGATCCACCAGTAGGGGCTGTGCAGGGCGTGGGCCCAACCCTTGTCCACACAGGTGGTGCCGGCCCTCTCGAGGAGGTTGATCAGATCTCCCGTGCGGTAGATCCTGATGTGTCCGCCCTCTTCGTTATGGTAGTCCTCGGACAGCGCCCAGCAGATTCGTTCGGGCAGGTACCGCGGCACGCTCACCACGAGCGACCTGCCGGGTTTGAGCACCCTGATGACCTCGGCGATGGCCTGCCGGTGATCAGGTATGTGTTCGAGCACTTCGGAGCAGATCACGAGGTCGAAGGATGCATCCTTGAACGGCAGCCTGGTGACATCGCTCACCATGACCAGCGATGCGCCGCCGCCGTGCTCCCCCTCGTGGCGCATGATCTTGGTGGTGTTGTGGGCTTTGAGCGCGTCGTCCCGGTTCAGGTCGATGCCCACGACGCTCACGCCCCTGGCCCGGTAGGCCTCGCTCAGGTGGCGGCCGCCTCCGCATCCTGCGTCGAGCACCTTGAAGCCGGGCTTGAGCTCGAGCTTGCTGAAGTCAACCGTGAGCATCGAGGGCCTCCTGATACCCGCCGGCCACGGTCGCGGAATCACGTCTCGTCGACCTGCCTGCCGTGTAGGCCTCGATGGCCTCCCGGTAGACCTCCACGACCTGCCTGGCCGTGTTGTCCCAGGTGAAGTGTTTCTTCACGCGGTCATAGCCTTCCTGTGCAAGCCGCTCGCGCCTTTCGGGATCGTCCAGGAGGTCGATGATGGCGGACTCCAGGGCCTTTGCATCACCCGGCGGCACCAGCACCCCGGCATCACCCACCACCTCGGGCAGTGCCCCTCCCGTGGTGCTGATGACCGGTACCCTGCAGGCCATGGCCTCGCCTGCCGGCAGCCCGAAACCCTCGTAGATGGAGGGCACCACGGCGAGGGTGGTTCTGGCATAGAAGCGGGGGAAGTCCTCGTCGGCGATCCTTCCCGTGAAGGTTATGTAGTCCTGCGGGCCCAGTGACCGCACGAGCCTGTCGATGTCACCGTCCTTCTTCGGTGCCCCGATGACCGTCAGGTGGATGGGACGGCTCTTCCTGATGGTCGAGACCGCCTCTATGAGGAAGCGCAGGCCCTTGAGCGGGGTGTCCGCGCTGTTGGTGACCATGATGTGGTCATCGAGCCTCGGCTCGGACGGCAGGGGGTGGAAGATGTCGGTGTTGATGCCGTTGGCAACGACCCGGAACCGGTCCATGGGTATGGAGAAGGCCTTGCCGATGTCGTGCCTGGAGGCCTCGGACACCGTGATGATGTGCGAGAGTCTCCGCGACACCCGTCCCTGCATGCTCAGGAAGGAATACCATCGGCGCACCTTCAGTTTGCGCCAGAGCGGCTTGACCGAGGCGATCTCCACATCCCTGTCCACGGTGATGGGGTGGTGGATGGTTGCCACGGTGGGTATGCCCAGCAATTTCACGCCCAGGATCCCGTAGCCAAGACACTGGTTGTCGTGCACCACGTCGTAGCGGCGGAGGTTCTTGCGCATGAACGAGTAATAACGGATGCTGTTGGTCAGCGGTTCCGGGAACCCCCCGCTGGACACGCCGAGCCATTCGAGCATGTTGAGCGGGGAACACAGCTCTCTCAGGCTCGGCACCCGGAACAGGTCGTCGGGGTTGTAGAGGTCCAGGCTCGGAATCCTGTGGAGCGGGATATCGGCATCGATGACCGGGTACGGAGGGCCGGAAACGACCTCCACATGGTGCCCGATGTCCTTGAGGGCCCGGCTGAGCCTCTTGATGTACACGCCCTGACCGCCCGAGGTGGGTTTGCCGCGGTAGGTGTAGAGACATATGTTGAGCGGTGCGTCCTTGATCCTTCTCCGTGCCCCCGGGGTAAAACACGCCTGCGCGGCATTCATTGATGACATGGAACCGATGCATCCTTTGTCTTTCAGAATATAGGCCTGAACGTACCTATGCCCGCTGCCGGCGGGCAAAGAGGTATCCTAGCAACTCTCTTCCGTCAAGGCAAGGAAAATCCTGACAATTCTGCCGATAGAAACGGGCTTTGAGAACTCGCTGCACGCACGATCCGAGGGGGGTGTGTGTCAGCGCAGGGGATGGATGCCCCGGCGGCTCACGGGTCAGGGTGCGAGCACGTGCGTGCTTTCAGGATTACCTGCCGTTGAAGAAACGATCGAAGAGCATGGTCCTGAGCTTGTCCACCACTTCCGGGCTCACGCAGCACGGCGGTTCGATCTTCCTGGAGAGCTTGACGGTGAGCGAGTAGGTGGAAAAGCAGATTCTGCACTTTTCACAGAACTTGAAGTGCTCGTTGAGCTCGTCGATGATATCTTGGGAAAGGGTGTTCTCCAGGTAGTCCTGAAAGAGGGATGAACATACGATGCATTTCATACGCGATCTCCCTCATCCTTGGAGTATCTCCTGAAATAATCGGCCAGTTCGTTACGCAGGACGAGCCTGCCCCTGTGGAGGCGCGACTTCACCGCAGGCACGCTCAGACCCATGGTCTGCGCGATCTCCTCGTTCGAGAACCCCTCGACGTCCTTCATGATGACCACGGTTCTCATGGCCTCGGGAAGGGCGTCTATGGAATCCTGGAGGATCTTCCTGCTCTCCTCCGAGAGGAGAATGTCGTCCGGCAGGGTGGACCAGTCGTACACATAATCGATGGCAGGCTCCTGGTCCACCTCTTCCTCGCTCACGGTCTGCTCGGTGAATTTCTTCTCCTTGCGGAGGAATCCATAGGATGCGTTCGTGGTGACCCGGTAGAGCCAGGTCGAAAAGAAGGCGTCGTTGGTCAGGGTATTGATCTTTGCGATCACGGTGAGAAAGACGTCCTGCATGATCTCCTCGGCGGCCGAGTTGTCGCGGGTGAGGTGATAGGCGAGGTTGTAGACCTTGTTGGAATAGCGCCTCACTATCTCCTCCATGGCCTTTGCATCGCCATTCTTCAGGTCCTTCACCAGGACGGCATCGCTGAACTGATCCTTCTTTTTCTTACCCATTTAGATACCGGTCCTCTTCGGATGGATTCATGTCCATCCACGTCAGCACAAGGTTCCGGGCTGCCCATACCTCATCGATGCGCTCCACGGGCACATTCCCGGGGGTTTGGCGAAGATTTTCAGGGGACTGCCCAGCCCTCGCGGCTATGGCTTCCATCGCCTCCACGAAACGGTCGAGCTCGCTGCGCGGCTCGGTCTCGGTGGGCTCCACCATGATGGCCCCCGGCACGACCAGGGGGAAATATACGGTGGGCGGGTGAAAGCCGTGATCCATGAGGGCCTTGGCGATGTCGATGGTGGTCACGCCCGCCGGCTTGAAGGCCCTGTCGCTCAGGACGAACTCATGGAGCGTGGCCGTTTCATAAGGCAGGTCATAGGTCTTCTTGAGCCGGGCCTTCAGGTAGTTCGCATTGAGGCAGGCCCTCAGCGACACGTCCCGCAGGCCCGCCGGTCCGAGGCAGAGGCAGTAGACATACGCCTTCAGGAGCACGGCGACATTGCCCAGGCGGGAATGGACCATGCCGATGCTGTCCGGAAAGGCTGAGTCCAGGACAGGGCTGCCCGACGTGTCCCTGTCGATTCTCGGGACGGGCAGGAACGGCGCGAGGTCTCTCTTCACCAGAACCGGTCCGCTGCCCGGACCCCCGCCTCCATGGGGTGCGCCGAAGGTCTTGTGCAGGTTGATGTGCATGCAGTCCACACCCATGTCGCCGGGCCTGGCGATGCCCATCAGGGCGTTCAGGTTGGCGCCGTCCATGTAGAGGTACGAACCGTTCTCGTGGAGGAGCCCGGCGATCTCCAGGATCTCCTGCTCGAATATGCCCAGGGTGTTGGGGTTGGTGATCATGAGGGCCGCCACGTCGCCGTCCAGGTGCCCTGCGAGATCCCGTGCCTTCAGGTACCCGTCCGGCCCCGAGGGGACGTTCACGGAGGTGAAGCCCGCTATGGCACAGGACGCCGGGTTGGTACCGTGGGCCGTGTCCGGTATGAGCACCTTCGACCTGTCCTGCCCCCTCTTCTTGAGCGCCTCTCTTATGACCAGCATGCCGGTGAGTTCGCCGTGGGCGCCTGCGGCAGGCCACAGGCAGGAGTCTTCCATGCCGCAGATCTCCTCCAGGAAACCCTTGAACCCCAGGAGCCATTCGAGAACCGGGGCGATTCCCGCCCGGTCGGCCGGGTGAACGCAGGCGATGCGGGAGGCGATCTCCTCGCAGATCTTGGGGTTGTGCTTCATGGTGCACGAGCCCAGGGGATACATGCCGGTGTCGATCCCGAAGTTGAGCCGGGAGAGCCTGGTGAAATGACGCACCGTCTCCACTTCGGAAAGCTCGGGCAGCGCCGGCAGGGCAGCGCCGGCGGGGATATCTCCGTGCCGAGTAGCATCGAAGGGCTTCGGTACGGTCAGCCCGTTCTTCCCCTCGCCCGAGACCTCTGCGAGCAGGGGATCCCGTATGACCGGGAAGTTCGTCACAGCAGTTCCGTCAGGCATTGGATGTCCTCGTTCGTGTTCATCTCGGTGACGTTCATGAGCAGGCCGCCCTCCAGTTCGGGGTAGTCGGGTGCCAGGGGGACTCCCGGGACGATTCCCCGATCCTGGAGTTTCAAGAGCGCATCGCGTCGGAAACGCACCACGAACTCATGGAAGACGGGCGCGGAGAAGACCGGCGCGACACCCTTTCCCCGCAGGGCAGCCATGAGGCTCCTCGTGCCCGCCGCACACTGGAGCGCCACGTCTCTCAGGCCGCACGGGCCCACGGCACTCAGGTACATGGCGGCACGCAGCGCGCACATGCCTTCGTTGGTGCAGATGTTTGAGGTGGCCTTTTCCCTGCGGATGTGCTGTTCCCGGGTGGACAGGGTGAGGCAGAAGGCCCTGTTCCCCGCGCGGTCCCTGGAAAGCCCCACGACCCTGCCCGGCATGCGCCTGACGTGCTCCCGCTTCACGCAGAAGAAACCCAGGAGCGGGCCCCCGGCATTGGGCGGATTCCCGAAGGACTGCGCCTCCCCCGCCACCACGTCGCACCCGGAGGACCCCGGGGGCTCGAGCAGGCCCAGGGAGATTGCATCGGTCACCACGATGCCCCGGAACCCGAAACCGGCCGCTGCCCGCGAAATCGTGTCCAGGTCCTCGATGACGCCGAAGTAGTTGGGCTGCTGGACGAAGAGGGCGGCATCCGTGCCGGCGAGCCTCCGAAGGGCGTTCAGATCCACCCTGCCGCCCGTCGGGTCGAAGGGAACCTCGACGATCTCCACGCCGGCGCTGTTGCGGAAGTAGGTCCTGAGCACCCCCCGGTATGCCGGATTCACCGACCTGGCGACGACGATACGGCGGATGCTCCCGGTCCTGACGGCCATGATCGCCGCCTCTGCAAAGGCCGTGGCGCCGTCGTACATGGACGCGTTCGACACATCCATGCCGGTGAGCGAGGCCATCATGCTCTGGAACTCGAAGGTGGCCTGGAGGGTCCCCTGGCTTATCTCCGGCTGGTAGGGCGTATATGCGGTGAGGAACTCCTGGCGGGACGCCAGGGCGTCGACCAGGGCAGGGATGTAGTGCCGGTAGATGCCGCCTCCGGCGAAGGATACGGGTGAAGACGACGCGAGGAAACGCCTGCGCAGGGTCAGCTCGTCCAGCGGCCCCTCTACCGCCAGGGGTTCCTGCAGGAGGATCCGCCGCGGTATGGAGGTGAAAAGCTCATCGGGCCGACAGACGCCGATGGTCGAAAGGAGACCTTCCTCTTCGGTCCTGCTCGTGGGGAGAAAGGACACCTACTTCGCCTCCTTCGAGAGGTAGTCGCCGTATGCCGCGGCGTCCATGAGCTTGTCCAGCTCCTGTCCGGATGCGCCTTGAACGACCACCATCCAGCCCCTGCCGTAGCAGTCCTCGTTCACGAGCTCCGGGCTTGACTCCAGGTCCGGATTCACGTCGGTGACGGTGCCGGATACTGGCGAATAGACATCCGAAACGGCCTTCACCGATTCGACGGTCCCCACGGGGTCCCCCTCACCCACCTTCGTGCCCGCGGGCTTGAGATCAACGAAGACCACGTCTCCGAGCTCATGCTGGGCATAGTCCGTGATCCCGATGCGGACCGACCCGTCCTCGAACCTGACCCACTCGTGATCCTTTGAATAACGCAAGCCTTCCGGTATGTTCATGTCATGTCCTCGCTTCAATGGTGATGTCATGCCTAAAGGGTTCCGCTCACAAAGGGGGGTTTCCGGATGACCGAGCGGAGGGTCTTCTCCCTGACCTCGATGGACAGTTCGGTCCCTTCCGGGAACCGCGATTCGACATATCCGAGCGCGATCCCTTTCCCGCTCACGGGCGAGATGCTCCCCGAGGTGACCGTGCCGACCTGTCGCCCGTCTTTGACGCAGCGGCAGTGTTCGCGCGGGACGCCGCGCTCAAGAAGCTCGATACCCACAAGTCTCCGGGTGACACCGCGCCCCTTCTGGTCAAGCAGGGCGTCTCTGCCGATGAAATCGGGCTTGTCGAAATCCACGGCAAAGGAGAGGCCCGCCTCCAGAGGCGTCGTCTCGTCGGTTATATCGTTGCCGTGCAGGGGATAGCCCATCTCGAGCCGCAGCGTGTCCCTGGCGCCCAGCCCGCACGGGACTGCGCCCAGATCGAGGAAGGCCCTCCACAGGGCAGGGGCCGCACCGGGATCGAGGAAGATCTCCACGCCACCCGCACCGGTATATCCCGTGCGCGAAACGACGAGCTCGCCAAAGTGCGCGGTCTTCAGAACGGTGAGATGGAAGCTGCGGAGGCCCGAGAGCTCGAACCCGAGGCACGCCTTCAGGACAGCGGCCGCGGCCGGTCCCTGGAGGGCAATCATGGCATAGGCGTCGCTCCTGTCCTCGATGAGGGCGCCATCGCTGTTCCTGGATACCATCCAGGCATAATCCCTGTCCCTGTTGGATGAGTTCACGCAGAGCAGGTATCGTCCGCCCGGTTCGAGGCAGGAGACCATCAGGTCGTCGATGATGCCGCCCCGGTCGTTCAGGAGAAAGGTATACAGGACGCCCCCCCCCCTCATGGCGGTGACGTTCCGGGTCAGGACCCGGTCAAGGTACGCCGCGCCGCGCGGCCCCCCCACCACGATCTCGCCCATGTGGCTCACGTCGAACAGGCCTGCATGACTCCTGGTGGCCAGGTGTTCCTCCTTGATGCCGGTATACCAGACGGGCATGTCCCAGCCGTGGAAGTCCACGATCCTGGCTCGCAGCTTTTCATGCTCATGGAAAAGGGGGGTCCTCATGGAAACCTCTCTCATCATTCCATCACCGGCACGGTGAACGCTCACTCTTTAGCACGCACGGGGCCCCGGTGCAACAGGTCAGAGGCGGCCTACCCCACGTGATTCTTCGCAGCGCGCAGGGTGTTGTCCAGGAGCATGGTTATGGTCATGGGCCCGACGCCGCCGGGCACAGGCGTGATGAGCGATGCCCTTTTCGACGCCTCACCGTACTGCACGTCGCCCTTGAGCCCCGCACCGGTCCGGTTCATGCCCACGTCTATGACCACGGCGCCTTCCCTGATCCAGTCGCCCTTGACGAACTCGGGCCTGCCGATGGCCGCCACCACCACATCCGCTGAGGCCACCTTCCCGGGCAGGTCGAGGGTGCGGGAATGGCAGATCGTGACGGTCGCGTGCCCCATCGTGAGCAGCACGGCAACGGGTTTGCCCACGAGGTTGCTCCGGCCGATGACCACGGCGTCCTTCCCCTTGAGTGAGACGCCGTACTCGCTGAGCATGCACATGATGCCCGACGGCGTGCAGGGGACGAGGGCGGGTGTGCCCGAGAGAAGCCTCCCCAGGTTGTAGGGGTGCAACCCGTCGACATCCTTGCCGGGGTCGATGGCGAGCTGGATCTCCTGAGGATCGAGATGGGCTGGCACGGGAAACTGCACCAGGATGCCGTCCACTGCCGGGTCGTCGTTGAGCTTCTTCACCAGGGCCAGGAGTTCCTCCCTGGGCGTGCCGCCGTCGAGGTGATGGTCGAAAGACCTGAACCCCACGGTCTCGCAGGCCTTCTTCTTGTTCCTCACGTAGATTGCCGAGGCAGGATCTCCTCCCACCAGCACCACGGCCAGGCCCGGCGGCCTACCGCATCGCCGGGCGAATTCAGCCGCCTCGTCGGCGATGATCAGGCGCTTCTTTCGTGAGAGTTCGTTGCCGTCGATGATGGTCGCCACGAAAACCTCCTGAGTCTCTGATCAACCCCGGTATACCCACTTGACCTGCAGAGGCCTGAAGTTCACCGCGTCGGTCTTGGGCAGCACCATCTCCGTGTCCACCCCGAGCCATGAATAGTCGGGCCTGATGATCCTGAGCTTTCCGTCGGCAGGGGGGGTGCCCCACTCCGTATGCTCGTAGCGGACGATGAGCATGACATCGAAGGCGTTCCCGGATTCTCCCAGGACGTATCCCTGGCGGAAACCGGACTCGGTGATCCCTTGCGCCTCGATGAGGGCCTTCGCGTACTGCTTTTCCATCTGCACGATGGCGTACCTCCCGATGCCTTTCTCCGAATAGGTGGTCAGGGTCCTGGTCTCGGCGCTGGACACGTAGACCGTTGAGAGATAGGGTATGTTCTTGAAGTACTGGGCCGCGATGAGGGCCGCGGACCTCCGTCCGCCGGCGCCCTGGTGGTGACACCCGTAGTATTCGAAGAGTTTCTGCTGGAGGATCTCGGCATACCGGTCCCCCTTCTCATAGAGGTTCTTGGAGATGTAGCGGAGCTCCCTGGCCAGGCTTTCCGCGGCGTCCGCGATGGGCCAGTCGATCTTGACGTGGAAATGGGTGAGGCAGTACCGGCTGTCCTTTCTGTAGCGGTTTTCACGCTGGATGAGCAGGCAGTAGTCGACGTCCAGGAGCTGTTCTAAGAGCTCGAAGAACGAATCGCGCTCGAAGAACCTGGCCGTCGTGTAGAAGGAGCGCTGGAGCCTGATGTCCGGTATGAGCTGGAGGTTGTCTTTTTTCACCCTGTTGGATTCGGAAAACCGTATGTACTTCTGATGGACCTCATCGATGGCGTCCTCGCAGAAGACGATGAAGAAGGGCTGAGCCACGAAGGAATCCTTGGTGAACTCCTTTTTCTTGGGCTTCAGGTCGCCGGGCTCCACGTAGGGGTAGGGCATGTCCTTGACCCGGCAGAGGCGGTAGGGGGACTCCAGTGCGATGGAAATGAGTTTGTGTTCGAGCTGGTCCCTCAGGAACACGTAGATGGACCGCCTCGTTTTCTCGAGGTGGCCCAGCTCGAATCTCGATTTCTTCGTCATGGTGAGATCCCCGTGTCCCCGTCCTGGTACGTGCACGGGCTGAAGCAGCACGTAAGCCGGGTTCTGTGCCCCCTCCCGGATCGTTCCCGGTCGGGGTGGTAATCATTCATCTAGGGCCACGGTTGCCCGCGGCCTCCAGCGACCTACCCGGGGGCGGGACGGGCAGCCCTTGAAGCCCCTCTATTGGTCTTGCTCCGGGTGGGGTTTACCGAGCTTCCCCGGTCACCCGGGGAACTGGTGAGCTCTTACCTCGCCGTTTCACCCTTACTGCCGCAGCCGGGCAGCGGTTTGTTTTCTGTGGCACTTTCCCTGGGGTCACCCCCGGTCGCCGTTAGCGACCACCCTTGCCCTGCGGAGCCCGGACTTTCCTCTCGCGCCGCTCTAGGCGCCAGCGATTACCTGTACTCCTTCAGCCCGAACATCGAATGTATAAAAGTTATGACATGAATACAAGCATGAAATGGTTAAGTTCATTTGTCTGTTGGCGTTCTCCGATGTATAATACAAAGTATGGGAAAAGGTTCGCCGACCATGAGCAGAAATCGTGCGCGCCCGGGGGATGACTTCCTGAACGTATACCGTCACGGCTTCATCCGTGCGGCCGCGTGCATTCCGGAACTTAGGGTCGCAGACCCTCGGTTCAATGCGGACAGGACCCTCGACCTGGTCCGCACGGCGCACGCCCGGCAGTGTGTGCTGGCCGTTTTTCCCGAGCTCGGTCTGTCGGGCTACACGAGCGAGGATCTCTTCTTCCAGGACGCCCTCCAGCGCTCGGTGCTCGGTGCCCTGGACAAGCTGAGGAAGGCCACTGCAGGGTTCGACATGCTCGTGGTGACGGGTGCCCCGCTCAGGATCACCGATGCCCTGTTCAACTGCGGGGTGGTCATGCACCGGGGGAAGATCCTGGGCGTCGCGGTGAAGAGCTACCTGCCCAACTACCGTGAGTTCTACGAGTGCAGGCACTTCAGGCCCGCCGGGGACCTCCCGGTGGACACGGTGGACCTCTGCGGCGATACGGGAGTGCCCATCGGCGCCGACCTGATCTTCGAGGCCGAGGGCATCCAGGGTTTCAGGCTCTTCGTGGAACTCTGCGAGGACCTCTGGACACCCATTCCCCCCTCGAGCCACGCAGCCCTTGCCGGGGCCACGGTCATGGCGAACCTGTCCGCCTCGAACATCACCACCGGCAAGGATGAGTACCGGCACGACCTCGCGTCAAACCAGTCGGCACGGTGCATCGCGGCCTACCTCTATACCGCCGCCGGGCCCGGCGAGTCCACCACGGACCTGGCCTGGGACGGACACGCCATCATATACGAGAACGGGACCCTCCTGGCGGAATCGGAGCGGTTTTCCTGGAAGCCCCAGGTGATTACCGCGGATATAGACCTGGAGCGCCTGGTCAAGGACCGCATGATCATGACGAGCTTCACCGACAGCAGGACGGACCATGCGACGACGCGGAGGTTCAGGAAGATCGGGTTTCCGCTGGCAATGCCTTCAGGAAAGATACTCCCTGCCAGGGATATCCCGCGGTTTCCCTACGTGCCTTCGGATCCTTCTCTCCGTGAAAAGCGATGCTACGAGGTCTACAACATACAGGTGCAGGGCCTCGCAAAGCGGATGAAGTCCACCGGGCTCGAGAATCTCGTCATCGGGGTCTCGGGGGGGCTCGATTCCACCCATGCCCTGACCGTGTGCGCCAGGACCGTGGACACCCTGGGTTTGTCCCGCAGGAACATCAAGGCATACACCATGCCCGGGTTCGCCACGTCGGACAAGACCTATGCCAACGCCCTCGCCCTCATGAAGGCCCTGGGTGTCGAGGCCTCCGAGATCGACATCAGGCCGGGCTGCACACGGATGCTCGAGGACATCGGGCACCCCTACAGCACGGGCCGTGAGCTCTACGACGTGACCTTCGAGAACGTCCAGGCCGGCCAGCGGACCTCGATCCTCTTCCGCATAGCCAACATGCGCCGCGCCATGGTGGTCGGCACCGGTGACCTCAGCGAGCTGGCACTTGGCTGGTGCACCTACGGCGTGGGAGACCACATGTCCCACTACAGCGTGAATGCCAGCGTGCCCAAGACGCTCATCCAGTACATCATCCGCTGGGTGGCATCGGAACGGATCTTCGGCAGGAAGGTGTCGACCTGTCTGGAAGACATCCTGGACACCGAGATCAGCCCGGAGCTCATCCCGGGGACCAGCAACGGCCAGCCCGCCCAGAGCACCGAGGCGGTGGTCGGTCCCTACGAGCTGCAGGATTTCAACACCTTCTACGTCACCCGCTACGGCTACCCTCCTTCCAAGGTGGCTTTCCTGGCCTACTGCGCCTGGCACGACATCGCGTGCGGCTCCTGGCCGGACATCCCCGAAGAGAAGAGGCACCAGTATACCCTGCGGGAGATCAGACACTGGCTCGAGGTCTTCGTCCACCGTTTCTTCAAGATGAGCCAGTACAAACGCTCCTGCATCCCGAACGCCCCCAAGGTCGGGTCCGGCGGGTCCCTCTCGCCGCGGGGAGACTGGCGCGCCCCCAGCGACGGCGAGGAAGCCCCCTGGATCGATGACCTGACCGGCATACCCGACGACGTCTGAGGTCCGGCAGGGGCATGAGACCGACGTTCCTCGCGCGGCTCGTGAACGGCCCTCTGTTCGACCCCGTCGTCTTTGTCCGGCTCCTCAACACGAGCCGCGCCGTCCTGTTCGACTGCGGCCGTTTCGAGGGGCTGTCGAACAGGGAAATCCTCGCCCTCGATGCCGTCCTGGTCACCCATGCCCACATGGACCACTTCATGGGGTTCGACCGTATCCTCAGGACCATACTCCACCGGGAAGAGCCCCTGCATGTCTATGGACCCGAAGGGATCCGCGACAGGGTCATTGCCAGGCTGGGTTCGTATACCTGGAATCTCACCGGAGACTACCACCTGGAGATCACGATCCATGAGGTCACAGATCACGAGATCTCAGTCTGTTCGGTTTCGGCCCGGGATGGGTTCAAGCCCGGGGAGACGAGATCTTTTCGCCGGGATGGGACCGCCATCGCCTCCCGGGTACGGTACACCGTGGACGGCGTCATTCTCGATCACAACCTGCCCTGCCTGGGATTTGTGCTGAGGGAACCCTTCCACATCAACATCAGGTCCGGTGCCCTCGCGGACAGGGGGTATCGCAGCGGCCCATGGATCGGGGAACTCAAGGACAAGCTTCTGGCAGGGAACATGGGCGACGAGGTCGCTGTAGCCACCGGCGCGGGCTCGATACGCAGGAAGGTCGAGGACCTCGTGCAGGAGCTTGTCGTCACCTCCCCCGGACAGACGGTCGCCTACATTGCGGACATCAGGGCATCGGATGCCAACATCGGGAGGATAGAGCGTATCGCGCAGGGCGTCGATGTCCTCTATATCGAGGCGTACTACATGAGTGACCGCGAGCGGGAGGCCCTCGAGAAGGCACACCTGACAGCCCGCCAGGCCAGCTTGATCGCCCGGAGACTCGGTGCGCGGAAGGTCGTCCCCATGCACATCTCCCCCCGCTACCACCATCGGGTGGAGGAGGTGATGGAGGAACTGGATGCCGCGAAGAATGGAGCGCAGCCTTGAAATCGGCACGAGTTGCAGGTATGAATGGAAGCGGGGAGGCGTGGAGAAGGTCATGAAGCTCATCGGGACCGCTCTGGAAGGAGCCTATGTGGTCGAATCGGTCATCCACCGGGACCGGAGGGGCTCCTTCCTGGAGATATTCAATGCAGACGCCCTGGCGCGCTGCGGACTCCATGTTTCTTTCGTCCAGGACAACTGCTCCCACTCACTCGAGGCCGGGGTCATCCGGGGTCTGCATTTTCAGCGCGCCCCCCACGCTCAGGCAAAGCTCGTGTGGACGCTGACCGGTTCGGTCTATGACGTGATCGTCGATCTCCGAAAGGGATCAAGGACCTACCTGAGGTGGGAGGCGTTCGAGCTCTCGGCCGGCAAGCCCCTCATGGTCTTTGTCCCCCGTGGCTTTGCCCATGGTTTCTGCACCCTCGAAGCCGACACGAGGGTGTTCTACAAGGTCGATGCACCGTACAACCCGCAGGCAGAGGGAGGCATTCGGTGGAATGACCCGGACCTTGCCATACCCTGGCCTGCGGATTCCCCGGTCCTCTCGGACAAGGATGCCGGGTTGCCGCTGCTGAAACACCAGGGCTGTTGAACAACGGGTCCGACCTTCCTGCCGGACCGAAGCCCCTTCTTGACTTCGCCCCCCAATCGTTGTTTATTCGCGCTATGTTCCTGATCGTGACAGGTGGCGAGCCGCCCGGCAAAGGGCTGATCACGGACAAGGCATCCCTGGCGGAACGGATCATCGCTGCCGACAGGGGTGCGGAGTATTGCCTCGACGCCGGCGTCATTCCCCATCTCGTGGTGGGTGACAGGGACTCCCTGGGCGACGGGGTCCTCCGGCGCATCGAGGCATCCGGGATCGAGTGCAGGTGGTTCAGTCCCGACAAGGACCAGACCGACACCGAGATCGCACTCCGGGAGGCGCTGCTCACCGGGGCGCGTCTCATAGAGATCCTGGGGGCCGTAGGAGACCGCTTCGATCATACCCTGGCAAACGTGCACCTGCTCTACATGGCCTTTCGGCATGGTGTACCGGCGTTCATCACCACGGATTCCCAGCTGATCTTCCTGGTGGGGTCCCGCGCGAGCCTGGAGCACGCCCAGGGACGTATCGTCTCGTTCCTGCCGCTCACGGAGAGGGTGGCGGGTATCGTGCTCGACGGGTTTGCCTACGAACTCGACGACGGGGTCATGGAGATCGGAAGACCCTACGGGGTGAGCAACGTCGTCCTGGAACCGCAGGCCAGCGTCAGGGTGCGCGATGGAGTTCTCCTCGCCGTGATGACTGCGGGCAGCCGGAGCGGAAAAGCTCGGGTAGTGACAGAATCCGGTGTTGGTGTTATCGTTGGCCACGATGAATGAGCAGCCCCCCGGCAGAGGGGATAAGGAGGAAAACTTGAAGAAGTATGCTTTCTTGGTGCTGGCAGTGAGTGTCTTGGTCGTTGGATGCCCGGGGTCCGGCTCGAAGGAGTCGGGGACGGGTGACGATGGGGATGTCGTTGCCAAGGTCGGCGAAAAGGCCATCTATGATAAGCAGGTGGAACAGTTTCTGGGAAACCTGCCCCCGCAGGTGAGCAGCAGGTACGGCTCCGAACGCATCCGCCGGGAGATCGTGGAGGGTTTTGTCAGCATGGAAATGCTGGCAGGGGAGGCGAGGAGGCGCGGTATCGACAAGCGGGAGGACGTGAAGCTCAGGCTCGAGATGCTCATCGACCAGACCCTCGCCCGTGAGATCGAGGAAGAACTGAAAAAGGGCATCACGGTGGAAGAAGCGGAGATCAGGAAGTATTATGAAGACCACAAGGACCGCTACGGCAGCAATCTCAAGGTCCATGCGCGGCAGATAACCGTGCCCACCGAAGGGGAGGCCAAGACGGTCCTCGAGAAGTTCAGGAAAGGCGAAGACTTTGCGGCACTGGCACGGCAGTATTCCAAGGACGAGCATGCCGGCAAAGGCGGCAACCTCGGCATCGTCAGAGAAGGCAAGCTCACACCCGACCTGGAGAAGGTCGTGTTCTCCCTGAAGGAGGGCGAGGTCAGCCCGGCGGTGAAGACCGACAAGGGATATGTGATCTTGTTCACCGACAGGGTGTCGAAGTCTTCGGAGAAACCCTACGACCAGGTGAAGAAGTCCATCGAACGGGTCATCACGAGGGAAAAGCTCAACAAGGCAGTGGGGGATCTCAAGGCGGATATCAGAAAGAAGACCAAGGTGGAGATCAACGACGAGTACTTCGAGAAGTACAAGGCGCAAGATCAGCAGAAGGATGCGGAGCCGCCCGCGGCCGGGGTGGCGGAGCCGGAAGGCGGGGCGGACGAGTAGATCGTGAGGAGGTCAGGAACCCGTGGCGATCTATAGCTGGACCGGATACACGGAGAAGGGTAAGACCTCCTCCGGCATGATTGATGCCTCTTCCCTGCGCGAGGCGAAGATCAAGCTCCGGTCACAGGGCCTGTTCGTCAGCACCATAGCAGAGGAGGCGCACGGCATCGCGCACCCGCTGCGGGACCTTTCCATCAAGGGACTTCTCGGCAGGGTGCGCATGGAAGACCTTGCCGTCACAACCCGCCAGCTTTCCACCCTCGTGGGTGCGTCCATCCCGCTGGTGGACGCGCTGGGTGCCCTCTTCGAACAGACCGACTCCCCGGCCATGAAGAAGACCATCGCCCAGGTGAGGGACTCGGTGAACGAGGGGCTTTCCTTTGCGGATGCGCTGGCCCAGCACAAGAGGGTCTTCCCCGATCTCTACGTGAACATGGTCCGTTCCGGCGAGGCGAGCGGTGCACTGGACGTGGTCCTGCTCAGGCTTGCCGAGTTTCTTGAGGGACAGCACAGGCTCCGTTCCAAGGTGGGTGCGGCATTGCTCTATCCCGCCGTACTGCTGTTCATCTCCGTGGTGGTGCTCATGTACCTGCTCACTGCGGTGGTGCCGAAGGTCGTGGGCATGTTCGAGAGCATGAACCAGGTCCTCCCCCTGCCCACGCGGGTTCTCATAGCGGTCAGCACCTTTCTCTCGGCGACCTGGTGGATGATACTCATAGCTCTCATCGTTCTCGCCGTGCTGGTGGCCAGGTGGAAAAGGACTGACCGGGGCGCCCTCAGGTTCGACCAGTTCAAGATGAACTTTCCCATATACGGCGCCATCTTCCGGAAGGTGTCCGTGGCCAGGTTCGCCCGGACGCTGGGCACCCTGCTGGCCTCCGGCGTGCCCATCATAGAGTCGCTGCGCATCGTCAAGACCGTGGTCCTCAACCGCATCATGGAGATGGCCATAGAGAACTCCATATCGGAGGTCATGGACGGCTCCAGCCTGGCCGCGCCGCTCAAGAGGTCCGGGGTCTTCCCCCCCATCCTCGTGCACATGATCAGCGTGGGCGAGAAGAGCGGCAGCCTGGAAGAGATGCTCTCCAAGGCGGCCGACTCATACGAGGGCGACGTGGAGACGACCGTGGCGGGTCTCACATCCATACTCGAACCCGTCATGATCGTGATCATGGGCGGTATCGTGGGTTTCGTGGTGATCTCCATTCTCATGCCCATGCTCGAGATGAGCACCATCGTACGATAGAAAACAGAGGTGAACGAAATGGACAAAAAGGGATTCACACTCATAGAGCTTCTCGTCGTCATCGTCATCCTGAGCATCCTGGCGACCTTCGTGGGCATCAGGATCATGAGCAAGCCCGAGGAGGCGCGCCGTACCCAGGCCCAGATCCAGATCCAGGCCCTGGAGAACGCGCTCAAGATGTACATGCTCGACAACGGGGAGTACCCCTCGACAGAACAGGGGCTCAAGGCCCTGGTAGAGAAGCCCGCCGCCGGCACCCCGCCCAGGAACTGGAGGGAAGGCGGCTACCTGGACAAGAGCGCTGTGCCCAAAGATCCGTGGAAAAACGAATATGTCTACCTGTTTCCAGGGGTGAGGAACCCGAACGGCTTTGATCTCTTTTCCTATGCCGCCGATGGTCAGCCGGGCGGAGACGGAGATGGAGCGGATGTCGGTAACTGGGAACCCGAGGATGAAGGGGCGCAGTCTGGGTACAACTGAGAAGGGGTTCACCCTCATCGAGCTGATGATCGTGATCGCCATCATCGGCATCACGCTCGGATACATCGGACCACGGATCTTCAGCGGGCTCTTCGCGTCCAACATGGACCGCACCGTCAGGGACATCACCGCCATGATCCAGCTGACGAGGTCTTCGGCCGTCACCCAGCATAAAACCTATTTCATCCGGTTTGACCTGGACGACGAGAAGATCTCCGTGTACCCCATGCCGGAGAGCTCGGGCAAGGAGCCCGAAATGGACAGGGAGCGCTCGATGGCCGACGGCGTGGACCTCAAGAGCATCAAAACGCCCTACCAGACGGAAAAGGACAGGGGCGAGATGGACCTGAAGGTTACCAGCGAAGGGGTGGTGGAACAGGGTGTCATCTACGTGGAGGGGTCCTTCGGGAGGATATACACCCTCGTGGTGAAACCGTTTTCCGGTACCCTGAAGGTCTACGACCACTATGTCGAGGTGACCTATGGTTAGGGGGTTCACCCTGATCGAGGTCCTCATCGCGCTCATTATCCTGAGCATCACCTTCATCGGGCTGCTCGGCGCCGAGAGCCAGGGCATCGACATGGCACTGCGGTCACGTTTCCTCACCACATCGACGCTGCTCGCACAGGAACGCATCTCGGAGGTGACCTCGGGTTTCCGCAGCATATCGACAGGGGACAGTCAGGGGGACTTCGGGGCGGATTACCCGGGATACACCTACGAGGAAACCGTGGAGGCGACACCGCTCGGCGGGTACCTGAAATATACCCTGACCGTCAAGTGGGGGGGAGAGGAGGGGCCCCTTGAGACGAAGATCATCTCGTTCATCACCTCGCGGTAGCGGGTTCACGCTGCTGGAACTGGTCCTTGCCATCGCCATTGCCGCGATCATCATCACCACGGTCAACTTCGCCTTCTTCCGTTCCCATGCCACTATCGAGGCCATAGGGGAACAGCGGGAGATCTACCAGACGGTCCGTATCGTCATGGACCGCATGATCAAGGACCTCACCTGTGCCTACCTGCCCACGGACAACCGCCAGATGACGGCCGACGAGATCTCCCTCTACCGGTTCGTGGGCGTCAACGAGGAAGCAGGCGAGACGGACAGGGACAGCATAGCGTTCACCACGACCACGGACATCGGATTCTCCAGGTTTTCAGGCAGCGTCTGTGAAGTGGGGTACTATCTCAAGGAGGAAGACGAGGAAAAGGGCTCTTACATCCTCATGCGCAGGGAGGATCCCACACCCCACCACGGGGTGACCACGGCGGGACACGAGCTCGAGATCGCCGAGGGAATAACGGGCATGGACATCGTCTACCTCGACGGAACAGCCCGGGAGACCGAGGAGTGGGATCTCGCCGATCGGCTGACGCTGCCGAAACAGGTCAAGGTGACCCTGACCATGGGGTCAGGGGATGACACGATAAGCTTTTCGGCAACCGCATCGCTGCCCCTGGCAGGCATCCGGTTGCAGCCTCCCCAGGGGTAGGTGCACGGTGAAGGTCATGAGGGACCGTAGGGGAGTCGTCCTCATCCTGGTGTTGAGCATGGTGGCGCTCTTCACCGCCATGATCGTCGTCTTCAGTGCGGACGAGAGCCTGGATATCGAGCTCGCCTATAACTTCCGCGATTCGATCCAGGCCCAGTACATAGCACGCGGAGGGGTGGAGGCCGCCATTGCCGTTCTCTCGGAGGATGATCAGGCCTATGACTCGGAGGATGAGCAGTGGGGGGGGTTCGCGGAATATGCGGCAGGTGCGTCCGCCTATCTCGAAGACGCGCAGCTGACCGGCAGCATCACCGATGAGAGCGGAAAGATCGACCTGAACGCCCTGGCGAAGAACGATAACGACCGCGAGCTTCGCATCAGTCAGTTCAAGCGGCTCTTCACCGTGCTCCGTATCGACATTACCGAAGACGAGCTCAATGACCTCGTGTATGCCCTCATAGACTGGGTCGATGCCGATGCCGAGACGGACCTGGGGGCCGAGGACGATTACTATCAGTCCCTGGAGCCGCCGTATCACTGCAAGAATGCACTCATGGACAGCGTCGAGGAGATTCTCCTCGTCAAGGGCATGAAGAGGGAGTATCTCACCGGTACGGAGAACTATGAGGGAATAAGGAACCATGTGACCGTGGGCACGAACGGAAAGATCAACATCAACACGGCCACCGAGGCCGTGATCATGAGCCTGTCCGACGATATCGGCGAGGACGTGGTCACCAGCGTTGTGGACTGCAGGCCTTTTCAGAGTGCCGATTACGGGTGCATTCGAGGCCTCGATCTCTCGGGGGGATCAGCGGAGAGCGCCTGGATCAGGAACACCCTGGACGTGAAGAGCTCCAGGTTCGCCGTGGACGTCAGGGGGGTCATGCCCTCGGGGGCACAGGTGAACGTCAGGGCGGTACTCGAACGCATTAACAACGAGCCGCGAATAGTGTATTATAGGATCTACTGAGGTGATATGCGGACGGTCATCACAAGGAAATCATTGGGTGTATCATGGGACGAACGGAGGATCCAGGCCTGCGTCATAAAGGCCGGTATCGCTGAATTCGTCGTCGAGGACATCATCGTGGCACCCCGTCAACTCGATGCCGGGGGCAATCCCGTACACGGTCCCGCGGAGGATCTCAGGGCGGTCTTGGAACGCAGGGGGACAGACACCGAGATCTGCGTGGCCGCACTCCCCGAAACGGAACTCATGTACCGGAAGCTGACGAGACCCTTCTCCGACCGGAGAAAGATCATGGAGACCATCGGGCCCGAGGTGGAAACCATGCTCCCAGTCCTGGACTCGAAGCTCCTCACGGACTTTGTCCTGCTGGGAAAAGACGCGGACGGCGCGCATGTGGTCCAGGCGCTGTGCGCAAAGACCTCGTCAGTGGTGCGCCTGATGGATATATGGAAAGGCACAGGCCTTGACCCTGAGATCGTGGACTGTCCCTCGGTGGCGATTGCGGCAGGGGCCCGCACCCTCTTCAGGCTGCCGCAGGACGAGGCGGTCGTGGTCCTCCACATGGGGTGGACGGAGACATCCATGGCTGTCCTGTCCGGGGGGGCGATCAAGTACGTCTGGGCGCTCCCCTACGGGTTCGAGAGGATCGTGTCCGGCGGGACCCGCGAGGGAACCGAAGCAGCGGTGCTGGACCGCGAGCGGCTTCGCACTCACGGCGTGGAAGGAGGAGAGGTTCTCACCGGCCTCTTCCGCGAGGTCCTCATCATGCTCGACAAGAGCGTCGGACGCGAAGGAGACCGGGTCCTCCTTGCCACGGGATATGCCCGGCTCATCCGGAACCTTCAAGGGGCGGCCGAGGACATGCTGGGAATGAGCCTCCTGAAACCCACCCTGGGTGATATCCAGTTCGGGGGGACCATGGACGATCTTCTGGAGGCGTTCCTGAGCGTTTCCCTGGCATGCAGGGGCATCGCCGGTGACGATGCGGTGAATTTCCGCCAGGGTGAGCTCGGCCTGACCAAACGGTTCAGGAAGATCATGGGCGATACCGGGCCATGGATCAAGGCGGCCCTCGTGCTCCTCGTGATCTGGGTCCTCGGGCTCGGAATGAATGTCTTCCTCAAATCTCGCACGAATGCAGATCTCACCAAGAAGATCGGTGCCGAGTTCTCTTCGGTCATGCCCAAGGGCACACCCATGGTGGACCCGGTCAAGCAGATGGAGCAGTACCTGGCCCGGCTGTCCGGGCAGGGCGGGGCTCTCGACGGGGCGAATGCCGGCACCCCCCTTGAAATTATCAAGGATATCAGCGCCGGCATCCCGGACGGTATCGAGGTGGTCATCGATTCGATCAATATCGATGGCGAGAGCATCACCATGTCCGGTAGCACCGGCAAGTATGACGACGTGGAACAGATTCAGGCGGTGCTCGCAAGGCTTCCTTACATCAAAGAGGTGAAGATCGTCTCGGCCAATGTGGACAAGAACGACCAGAAGGTGAAGATGAGGCTGACGTGCAGAAGGCAAATCTGAAAATTCCCATAGACAGGCAGAAGATAAGGGGGCTCGTGCTGCCCGTCGAGCAGGCGCTCGGGAAGGCCCTGAACTACCTGGCCAGGCTATCCCCCCGGGAACGTGTCATCGTGACGGGCGGAGCGGTGTTCGTGGCCGTCTTTGTCCTGCTGGCCGGCATCGTGGGGCCGCTGCTGCACTACCAGACGAGCCTGGACAAGGCCATTGCCTCCAAGGATGACCAGCTCCGGGAGATCTACACCATGTCGGCCTCCATCAAGGGACTGCAGAAGACCGTGGACGCCGGGGCTTCCGCCGGAGACAAGCGGTTCACCCTCTTCGGCTTCCTCGAGGAGCTGGCGGCCCGCCTGTCCATCAATGACCGGATCGAGTACATGAAGCCCATCACCGATACCACTGAGGCAGGTCATGAATCGGTAGAGGTGAAGATGAGGGGTCTGTACCAGGAAGATCTCATCAGCCTGCTTTTCGGTATCGAGAACACGCCCTATCCGGTCAAGATCAAACACATCACCATCAGGAGACAGGACAAGGACGGAAACATGGACGTCACGTTCCAGGTGGTGTCCTATGGCTGACGTCCGAAAAGCTTCCAGACTCTGGACCCCTATCGGACTTGGCCTTTACGCGTGTGTCTGTCTCGTTCTCTTCATGTGGATGCGGTTCCCATACGATTCGCTCAAATACCGGGCCGAAAACGCACTGTCGGGTGTCTTCGGCGCTCCCGTCACACTGGGCCACATAGAGCCCAGCCTGCTGAGGGGATACAAGATTCAAGGCGTCGCCATCGGGGGAGACCAGGTGGCAACCAGGCTCATAATAACGCCCCGGCCGTGGGAGATCTTCAGGAGAAGCCTTGGATTCGGCTACCATGCCGACCTTGTGACGGGTGCGGCCGAGGGGAGGATGAGACTCCCCTTCAGGAAGAGCAGCCGGCCCTTGGAGCTCACCCTTGACATGGCGAACGTCGACCTGAAGGGATTCTCCAAAATCCTCCCGCCGAACAAGATCCTTTCGGGCACGGTGAACGGCGAGCTCAGGGTCACGACACCGCGCGAGTCCATTGAGAAGGCCATTGGAAGCCTTACGCTCTCCTGGAAGAACGGGTCGCTGCCGCTCGGCATGCCGACATTGCCCGTCGATGCACTGGTCTTCGAGAATCTTGACCTTGAGGGGACCATCGATAACGGTCTCCTGAGCCTCGACAAGGTCGAGATAACGGGTGATTTCTCGGGCACCATGACAGGGAGCATCCGTCTTTCCCGGGATGTCAGGAAATCACGACTCAATCTCGCCGGGGAGTTGTCCCTGCCCGAGTCACTGAGAACGGCCCTGGGTACCGATTCGGCGTCCTCCGGGCAGGGTGCGAGGTTCAGCCTCAGGGGCAGCATCGAGAAACCTCGGTTCCGCATGCTCGGTTCATATGCGGGCAGAATGGCCAGACGGCCGGCCGCCAGCCCCGCTCCCTCCATACAGGCGCCGTCCAATGCCGTCAGGGATGCCATTACACGGGCAAGGCGGCAGGCAGCCCAACCCCCGCAGGCGGGCGGCCCATCCGAGGCCGAGGAAGAGGAATTCCTCGATCTCGAGCCTGATGAGGTGGAGCTTCAACAACCAATAGAGTCGGAAGGTGAAGAACATGAATGATGAAAACGCGATAGGGAAGCACTTCCCACTGGCTATACGTCTGTCCTGGGAAGAGGTCGAGGAACTCCTGTGGAAGGTGGCGCTGGCCATGAAGGCCGACAACTACGATCCCGACGTGGTCATCGCCGTGGCCAGGGGTGGGCTCGCCCCTGCGCGGATTCTCGTGGATTACCTGCAGAAGAAGTACATCTGTTCATTCCAGATGGGCCACTGGGACGATGGGGCCTCGCTGAGCGAAAGGCCCAAGATCGTCATCCCGCTGCCCGATGTCGACCTTTCGGGAAAGCGCGTGCTCGTCGTGGATGACGTTTCCGACGAGGGAGGAACCATGGAGGGTGTGGTCTCCTACCTCAGGTCGCGCGTCAGGGAGATCCGGACAATGGTCCTGGTGAGCAAGGCCGATTCTCGATTGAAGGCGGATTACTGCCCGGAGACCATGGATGAGTGGCGATGGGTCCTGTTCCCGTGGTCACGGCACGAAGACCTCCTTTCCTTCACGGAAAAGGTCCTTCAGATCACCGGCGGGGCGACGGTGGAGGACATCATCAGGATCCTGGAGGAGGCCATGTCCGTGGATATCGCCCGACAGGAGATCGACAGGGTTCTGGCCGACATGCAGCAGGCGAGGGAGGTCAAAGAGGGCAGCAACAAGGTATGGACCTTGATATAGCAGGGCTTGAGGCCGTTCTTTCACCGTACATCGTACTGCTTGGAGGCACGGGTGTTCACTACGTGAGCGCGGCGCTGAGCGGGCGGCTCGGCGTGGACGAGGGTGAAGTCAGGCGCGGTCTGGACAGGATCCCCGCATTTGTCTCGCCCGGTGCAGAAATCCCTTCATCGGTGGCCCTTGCCACCAAGGGGGGAGGGGAAGACGTCTTCGCATGCACGGCTATAACCCTGGGTGACTGCAGGGTCATCGCCCTGATCAGCGAGAAGAACCCGGCCCGGCCCTTCGTCGAATACGCGGACCGTGATACCTTTGTGCGCATGTTCACCAGGGCCCCCGTGGGGGGGCTTGTGGTGGACCGGGGCGTTGTCGTCTACGTCAACGAGTTTCTGTGCGCACTCCTGGAAAAGGAGCGCGGCCAGGTCCTCGGTACCAGTGTGATAAGCCTCGTGTCGAAGGAGGGCCGGCAGGATTTCATCAGGGCCTGCCAGATATGGCATGACCAGGGCAACGGTGAGGTCGAGACGTTCGATCTCATGCTCACGTCGTGCAGGGGAAGCAGGCTGCTCTTCACGGCACGGGGCGGATGCATCGAACGGGCGTCCCGGAGGCTCATCTGGATCACCCTCGACGACGTCACCGAGAACCACAGGATCAGGCGAGCCCTGAAGGAGGAGCAGCTGAAGTTCGCCGAGCTCTTCGGCGAACTTCCCGCAGGCATCATCTATATAAGCCCCAGGGGCAGGATCATGGAATGCAACGACTACGTGGCCGCGCTCGTCGGTCGCCCCCGGGAGCAGATCAGGGGAACACCCTTCACTGACCATGTCAGTCCGGACCAGGCCGGAGTGCTCAGGGATGACTTCCGGGAACTCTTCACGGACGGCAGGGAAATCGCCAAACGCGAGAGCACGATAACCACCATGGACGGCAGGCCCGTGACCATCGAGTACAACGCCCGGGTGATATACCGCAAGGGACATCCGTCCAAGGCGCTCATGATGTTCAGCGACGTCACGGACAAGAAGGTTCTCGAGCTCGAGCTGCTCGAGAAGAACGCCGAGATGGAACGGACCCTGTGGGACATGGCCGAGGTGAAGGACGCGCTCGAGGCACGCGCCGGAGAGCTCAACAAGGCTACCGAGGACCTCAAGCAGCTCAATGAAAAGCTCAACCTGCTCTCGATCACCGACGGGCTCACCGAGGTGTACAACCATCGCCACTTCCAGGACCGTCTCACCGAGGAAGTTGAACGCCTCAACCGGCTCAAGGGCGGCGGGGTGCTCTCTCTGCTGCTCATGGACATCGACGACTTCAAGCTTTTCAACGACACGTACGGCCACCAGTGCGGGGACATGGTGCTCAAGCACATCGCCTCCCTCCTGAAAAGCTCGATCCGAAGCATCGACATCCTGGCACGGTACGGGGGCGAGGAGTTCGCGGTAATCCTGCCGAATGCCGGGACCGAGCAGGCGGTGATCGTGGGCGAGCGGATCCGTCAGACCATACGCTCCACGCCCTTCACCTACGGAGAGGCTGTCGGGGCGAAGGTCACGGTGAGCATAGGGGTGGGCACCATCGTGAGCGGGAACACCGACAAGGCCGACCTCGTCAGGAAAGCGGACAGTGCCATGTACGCGGCCAAGGCCAGGTGGAAGGACCGGGTGGAGGTATGGGAAGAGGACTGAGCCTCTCCTTCGATCTCGACGGTACGCTGACCGACCTGGCGTTCGTGGACGGGGTGTGGAACGAGGGGCTGCCCGCCCTCGTGGCGGACAGTTTCGGCATCGGCCGCGAGGAAGCTGTCCGGCTATGCATGGATGCCTACCGCAGCGAGGGGGATGCGTCGATCAAATGGTACCAGCTTCACCACTGGCTCGACCACTTCGGCCTGGGACACGTAGACGGGGAAGACCTCATCTCCGGGTTCATCCCCCGCATCCGGGCTTTCGATGACGGGCTGCGGGCGGTCAGGTCGCTGCGCGACCTCGGATATCCGCTCGTGCTCTTCTCCAACGCCCCGAGGCAGTTCCTCGACAAGGAGGTCGAGCACTGCGGCCTCGAGGCGTTCTTTGACAGGACCATCTCCCTGCCGGACGACTGGGGAACGGTAAAGTCCCATGCCGATGCCTTTGTCCGCCTTTCGGAACTCATGGGGACCAGGGTGGTCCATGTGGGCGACCATGTCCGCTTCGACTACGAGGTGCCCCGGAGCGCCGGGCTCCTGGCCTACCATCTCTGGAGGGGCAGGGGGCCGCGCCTCGAGGACTCACTCACGAGCCTCGACCACTTTGTCGACAGGATCGTCCGTGCCCAGAGTCAGTCGTGAATACCTCGTCCTCCTGGGTATCCATTTCTTCTTCTTCCTGAATTTTTCCGAGCTCATCCTGCTTCCCAAGTACTTCCTGACCATCGGTTTCGGTCCCTCGGTCATCGGTCTGCTCATGGGGTCGTTCAGCGTTTCGGTGCTGATAAGCCTTCCCGCTGCAGGACTTCTCTCGGAAAGGCTCCCGAGAAAGGCCCTGTTCATGGCAGGCACCGTGCTCCTGGCGGTTCCGACGCTGTTCTATGAAACGTTCTCCGGATGCCTGGGGGCCCTCTTTCTCCTGCGCATCCTCCAGGGCGTGGGTTTCGCGAGCACCTTCGGCATCACCGGGGCCATGGTGGTCGAGACCGGTGTCCCGTCCGAGCGGAAACTGCTTCTCGGCATCCTCACCGTGGCCGGCATCATGACGCATGCCATCGGTCCTTCGCTGGGGGAGTTTCTCATCGTGGCATGGGGTTACCCTGCACTCTTTGCCAGCGCCGCATCCTTCGGGCTCCTTGCCTTCATCCTGTCATTCCTGCTGCCCCTGCGGGTATCGGTGGACCGGCCCGGACTGGCCGGCGTGAACACCGCCCCTGTCCTGACCGCTTCAAGCCTGGTCTTGGGGGCGGTCTTCGGGTCCGCCATCATCTTTCTGCCGCCGTTCCTCATGACCCGGGATGTCACGGACTCGAGTCCCTTCTTCATCTCCTTCGTGCTCGGGAGCCTGCTCGTGTGGACCGTGCTGTATCGGAGAATAAGGATACTGCCGGCGAGAATTTCGTGGACCGTGTCGTCCGTGCTCCTGGTCATGCTGCTGCTGTGCGTCCCATGGACGGCCGGCGGGGCGGTATTCACGGGACTTTCAGTGCTCTTCGGGGTCGGCTACGGATATCTCTATCCCACCCTGAATGCCTCCATGATAGCGGTCAACCCCGAGCGTCAGGGCATCGCCAACGCACTGTTCGTCTGGTCGTTCAACGTGGGCATGCTCGCGGCGTCCGTGGGGTTCGGGTTTCTCTGCGAGGCCATCGGGTACGGTGCGGCATTCAGGGTCGTGGGAGTCGTCGGGGTCTGCCTTCTGACAGGACTCGGGTTCAGGGCCAAGGCGTCGGGGTGAAGGGAGCCGCCCCGTAGAACTCCCTGCCCTTTGTCCCGACAGCCGCCGTCCCTTTTCTGTCGCCACAGGCAACATTTGCTCACCCGGCAGTGAAAAATTTTCCATCAGGAACCTGAATGCTCCAGGCACGAATGAGGAAATTCCTTGTTCCGCGGGTATGTGGCACCAGGTTTGCTCTGGTCGATGGCAAGAACTTTTGTGCGGAGGCGAACATGCCATCACCCTTAGCAGCGCTCATGGGACTTGCCAGCGGGGCCATGAGTCTTCTGCAGAAGGTCTTCACTCAGCCGAGTGCACCATCGGGGTTCGATGAACAGCTCACGGCTGCGCTGAAGGGCTGTTCACCGGGAAGAATGTCACCACCGCAGAAACCCGTCACCGATCAGGGTGCCCTCGATGAAGACCCCATGACCGCCCTGCCGGGAGACCCCCGGGCCGTCCCGCTGCTCGAACTCCTGTCCGACCTGAAGTCCATGGGCCTGACCAGCGGTGATGTCAGGGCGCTCCTCCTGGGCGATGCCCAGGGAGTCTCCGATGAGGGCATCAAGACCATCCTTGCCGCCGGCGGCCTTCATGACGCCGACATCGGCAGGATCATGAGCGACCCGGTTCTACGTGCCGAACTCAAGGCAGAACTTGCACGGAGCGTCTCCAGCGAGATACGCCGGCAGTTCGCCACGACCGGTCTGGACGTGGACCAGCTCATCGAGAAGACCACCTCTGATGCCGCGGTTGCCCAGTTCGTCCTGTCCAAGGAACGTTCCTGGGGAACTGCACAGGAGGGTGAGAGCACCCTGTTCCAGGCATCCCCTGCCGGGGGCACGAAGGTCTCCGCCGAGATCACGGGACCCGTGAGCGCTGCCATGCCCAAGAACCCCGTCTCGTCACCGGCTGCCGAATCCTTGTTCGCCGATATCGTGCAGGCCAGGGTGGTATCCCGGGGTCAGGCCCAGGTCGCTGCCATGGCAGCGTCAGCTGACAGGTCCGATCCCGCAGCCGTGACCCAGGTCGCCGGAGGCGTGGATGAGCTGGAGAATACCTTGAAAATCCCCAGGAAGATCATCGGTGATCTTCTCTTCTCCTGCGATCCGCAGGTGCGGCAGGCTGCAGTACAGGATGCGACCGAGCGGATCGCCTCCTTCCTCGAGGCCAATGCCGGCAGGGAGCTGCCCAGGCAGGTCATGCAGGCCCTGGGCCTGCTCAAAGGGGGCCTCACGCGCCAGGAATTCAGCGGGATAGACCATGCCCTGAACTCCTTCAACCCGGACCTGGCGGCAGCTATCCAGCCCTTCACCGTTGAGAGGGCGGTTTTCGATGTCCTGCTGCAGAACCTGGGAGAAGAACCGGCCGGCACGACGGGCAGGTATGCCCAGGACGTCATGGAACGAGTCAGACAGGCTGTCCTGGCCGCCGTGAAGGGGAACGAAGGTACGTTCAGGGTGAAGCTCAATCCACCCTTGCTCGGCAGGGTGGATATCGACATTCGCGTGGAGGACGGACAGATCCATGCATCCTTCAAGGTGGACCAGCCCGTGACACGCGATATCCTGCAGCAGAACATGCATGTCCTGAGAGAGGCCATGAACGAGCAGGGCATCAAGGTCACTCAGTTCACGGTGACCACTGACAGCTTCAATGCACGCGATAACCGGGAGGCACTGGCCTGGTTCGGCCCCGGCAATGGCAGGGGCGGATCCCAGGACCGGGGCAGGGGACAGGGCTCCGAGAGCCCTTCGAAAAATCTCGATGAATACGGGAACGGGTATACCCCCGCTCGGCGATTCGCCGATGGCGGCGGGCTCGATATCTTTGCCTGAGGATTGAAGGAGGGAGGCGGTTATGGCAATAGGGCTTGATACCATCCTGGCGACCCAGTCGGCCACCGAGGCTGCATCGGCAAGTACGGTCAGCGACAAGATCGCCGAGCAGAAGAACATGTTCCTCAACCTGCTGGTCAAGCAGCTCCAGTATCAGGATCCGCTGAACCCCATGGAGAACACCGAGTTCACGGCACAGCTTGCCCAGTTCTCCCAGCTGGAGTCCATGGCAGAGATGAACAGCAACATCGAGCTCATGGCGCAGTTCCAGAACTCCATGAACAGCATGCAGGCGGCGTCATTCATCGGGAGGCAGGTGAATGCCAGGGGCAACACCATCAACTACTCGAGCGGGGAGACCGGCATCGACTTCAACCTGGAAGGCAATGCCTCCCTGGTTACGGTGACCGTCTACAACTCCTCGGGTACGACCGTGCGCACCATCACCATGAGCTCAGTGCAGGAGGGCGACGTCACCTGCACCTGGGACGGCATGAATGACAGCGGCGAGGCCGTCAGCCCCGGGACGTACTATTACAGCGTCAAGGCATCGGATTACAGCGGGGCCGCGGTGAATGCCAGCACCTATGCCAAAGGCACGGTCACGGGCATCAAGTTCGAGAACGGGACGATTTACCTGCAGGTCGGCGACAAAGAGATCACCCTTGCGGACATAAACAACATATCGGGCTAAATAGGAGAAAAGGAGGCATATATGAGTATATCCAGTTCGTTGTTTTCGGGTATCAGCGGTCTTTCAACCAACGGTAACGCCATGAGCGTCATCGGCGACAACATCGCCAACGTGAACACCATCGGCTTCAAGTCGAGCCGGACCACGTTCCAGGACGTCCTGGCCCAGTCGGTCGCGACCTCGGCAGGTACGGCTCAGATCGGCCGAGGGGCATCTCTGTCCGCCATTGACACGCTGTTCCAGCAGGGCTCCTTCGAATCCACTTCATCGGCCACCGATCTGGCCATCGGCGGTAACGGCTTCTTCATCGTGTCCCCCCAGGACTCGGAGACCGAATACTTCACCCGGGCCGGTCAGTTCAGGTTCGACGCGGACGGCTTCTTCGTCAACCCTGAAGGGTACGTTGCCAGGGGCTGGGCCCTGGACGACACCGGCAACGACGTGGGAACCCTGCAGGATATACGCCTGAGCGCCTTCACCTCGCCGCCCGAGCCCACGGGATCGGTCACGGCCGTCACGAACCTGGACAGCGAGGACACCTCCAACTCGGACAGTCTCTTCGATGCCTGGGACGCCACTGCCACCGAACCCATCGGGGATGCGGCCTACGGCTACCAGACCTCCATCAGGGTCTATGACGCCCTGGGCAACTCCCATGACATCACCGTCATTTATGACAAGATGAGCGATACCAGTGAATATGATGACGGTGCCATCGACCTCGAAAACTCCTGGGAATACATCATTACCTGCAATCCCAGCGACGATATGAGGGCGGACTTTGCAGGAACCTCCGCCCAAGGGGTGCTCATGCGCGGCACCATGACGTATGACGCCCAGAGCGGTTCCCTGGAGGCCATGAGCGCATTCGTGTACGACGGTTCCGGCAATGATCCCACGGACCCGGCCACCTGGACCCGTGCCACGAGCTTCTCCACCGACGGATACCCGCAGTTCACGGCCCAGTTCGTGGCGGGTGTTGACCAGGTCGTCTCGGCCGAGTTCGGGACCCGAAGCACCAACGGCACCTGGGCTGCCGGCGGAACCACGGTGGCGGACGTTGTCGGTGGGGGGCTTCCCACCTCAACCTGGGAGCCCCAGGCCCTGACCTCAACCCAGTACGCATCCTCGTCCACCACGGTCTTCCAGACCCAGAACGGTTACGGCACCGGCTTCCTGGAGAGCATCTCGGTGGGCACCGACGGGATCATGACCGGCCACTACTCCAACGGCCAGATCCTCAACCTCTACCGTGTGGGCCTGGCCAAGTTCAACAATCAGCAGGCCCTGTTCAAGGTGGGCGGTAACCTCTGGTCGGCGACCCGCGAGTCGGGCGACGCCATCACCGGCCACCCCGGTGAGAATGGCCTCGGGAGGATCGCCCCCAACTCCCTGGAACAGTCCAACGTGGACATCGCAGCCGAGTTCGTCAAGATGATCACCACCGAACGTGGCTTCCAGGCCAACTCGAGGATCATCACCACAGTGGACGGCATGCTCCAGGAGCTCATCAACCTGAAGCGGTAACGGGTATACTCACGTGATGAAGCCCGTTCATCCGGGCCCCGCTCCCTGACACGGGGAGGGGCCCGGAAACGGGTTGACCACCTCTCTCGCCTTTCGGTCACAGGGATCGAGGGCGTCAAATTTATGACCCATGGCACCATGATCTGGTTACCTCCTGCCGACCCACTCACCAACAATATCAATAGGTTGCGAGCAAGCCATCTCGTGGCATGTCCCTTGCTTTTCACTGGTTCGTGATTTCATAACTGCGAGGAGCAAGGGGTACATTCATGGATCTTGCGACGATTATCGGCGTGCTGGTGGCATTCGGGCTGGTCCTCATGGGGATCGTGGCAGGAGGACCGCTGACGCTGTTCGTGAACATCCCCAGCCTGCTCATCACGATCGGAGGCACCTTCGGCATCATCTTCATCAACTATCCCATGAGGGATGTGTTCGGCGTATTCGGCGTCATCAGGAACGTGTTCTTTACCCAGCATCGAGAGGCGCAGGGCCTCATACCGACCTTTGTCGATTTCGCCTCGAGGGCGCGCCGTGAGGGGATCCTGGCGCTGGAGAGCGCGGCCGTGGACCTCGGAGATCCCTTCTTCAGGCAGGGCCTGGAACTCGTCATCGATGGACTCGAACCCCAGGCCATCCGGGAGATCCTGGAGACGGAGATCGAGCACATCGAGCAGCGGCACATCAGGGGGGCCGACATCCTGAACTCCATGGGCACCTTTGCGCCGGCCATGGGCATGGTCGGTACGCTCATCGGTCTCGTGCAGATGCTCCAGTCCATGTCCGATCCGTCGACGATCGGGCCGGCCATGGCTGTCGCCATCATAACCACCTTCTATGGAGCGGTCATGGCGAATCTCATCGCCCTGCCCATGGCGGGCAAACTCACCATGCGCTCCCGGGAAGAGGCACTGGAAAAGGGCATGATCATCGAGGGTATCATGTCCATCTCAGCGGGAGACAACCCGAGGATCGTGGAACGCAAACTCCACTCGTTCCTGTCACCGGCCATGCGCGAGCAGGTGGTGGGGCGGCCGAGAGGAGAGTAGGGCATGGCACGGAAGAAGGTAGTCTATGTCGAGCCTCCGAGGAACACCCTGATCATGCTCTACTGCTCCCTGTTTCTCATCCTGCTCACCTTCTTCGTGGTCCTTGCGTCCATGAGCATTGTGGACAGCAAGCGGCAGAGGCTTGCCATCGGGTCGATACTGGGGAGCTTCGGCGTGCTGCCAGGGGGGAGGAGTCCGTTTTCTTCGGAAGATGCCCGGAATCTCCTGCCCCAGAGCCCACCCGTTCAGGGCGGGCCCATGAGCCTCAAGGACATTCAGGACACCATGAACAATACCGGGGCCGTCAGCAGTATCGCAGTGAGTGAAGGGAAGCTCGGCGTGACGATAACCATCAAGTCGTCCATCCTCTTCGAGGGCGAGACCGACGGGTTCAGCAGGGAGAGCACGAGGGTGCTTTCCGCAGTGGCGAGAATCCTGAACCGGATCGACAACCCGGTCGTCATCACCGGCCACACGGATTCGATCCCGGTGGAAACACCCCCGTTCAACTCCAACTGGGGCCTGTCCGCAGCACGGGCGCTGGCCGTCCTGGCCTTTCTCGAGCAGAGGGACGTCCCGGGCGGCAGGCTGACGGCATACGGCATGGGCTCGAGCAGGCCCATTGCGAGCAATGCAACCGAAGACGGCAGGAGAGTGAACAGGCGGGTGGAGATAACCATCGTGGGCAAGCTGCCGGACGATGTCGGGCTCGATGAAGTCACACAGTCACGCCAGGAGTGGAGAAGGTCCATTTTCTTCTACAAGGGCTTCAACTTCGAACTGGAAGAGCAGTGATGGCAAAGAAAGACATCAACACCGTCTACGTGAGACTGCCCGATCGCCTGGGCTGGATGACCACGTTTTCCGACATGGTCACGCTGCTGCTCACCTTCTTTGTCATGATCATCGCCATGAGCTCCATGGACAGCAAGACCCTGCAGGAATCGTTCGGGTTCTTCAGATCCGTGGCGGGCCCCCTCGAGTTCCCTTACGAACATGAGACCAAGGTCCAGCACAATCTTGTCAAGCCCGAGCCCAGGATCATCGAGCTCGACAGCGAGGGTCTGCAGAGGAATATCATGCTCTCGCTGAGGGACCAGGTCACCCGCCAGGTTGCCCCCCGGGGGCTCGACCTGTTCGAGGTCGTCGAGACGGACCGAGGGCTCGCCATCCGGGTACCCGGGGACGTCCTCTTCGCCGAGGGTTCGGCCGAGGTGAAGAAGGCAGCCGGTGCCTTACTGGGGGCCATTGCGCAGAACATCCGGGGCACCAGTGTAACCATATCCATCGAAGGCCACACTGATGACGTCGGGAGCGAGAGCTCCAACTGGACGCTTTCCCTGCAACGGGCCATCCGGGTAACCGATTTCTTCGTCTACAGTCTCGACATGCCCCCCGGAAGGTTCTGCGTCGCCGGGTACGGAGAGCTCAAGCCCATTGCCACGAATGAAACCGTGACGGGCAGACAGAAAAACAGGCGGGTGGAGATCATCCTGTTGAAAGACCGAATCTAGGAGGGCCCTATGGCAGGTGAGGAAAAGGAAGAAAAAAAGGAACAGGCAGCACAGCCGAAAAGGAAGTTTCCGGTGATGCTCGTCGTGATCGTGCTCGCTGTCGTGCTCGTCCTTGGCGGGGCTGCTGCAGGCTATTTCCTGCTCTTGGCCCCCAAGATGAAGGCACCGGGGAGCTCAGAAGAGGGCCATGGTGCGAGGCAGGAGCAGGCGGTGGCCAAAGGCTCCGAAGGACACGGCGGAGAGGGAGCGGGTTCAGCCGGTCCGATGAAGATGCTCGATCCTTTCATCGTGAACCTGGCTGATGCCCAGGGACAGCGCTATCTCAAGGCGGTCATTCAGCTCGAGACGGACAACCACGCCGTGGAAGGGGAGATCACCGGCAGGCTGCCCCAGATCCGCGACGAGATCCTCATGATACTCTCGAACAAGACCTTTGACGACATAGCAACGGTGGCGGGCAAGCGTATGCTCAAGCGCGAGATCGTTTCCGCGGTCAACAGGTACCTGACCTCGGGACAGGTGACCCAGGTTTATTTCACGGAATTCGTGGTTCAGTGAGGTTATGAAATGGGACAGATACTGACCCAGGAAGAAGTTGATGCCCTCTTGAAAGGGGTCGTCGGCGGGGAGATCGTCACCGAGACTGCCATGCCTCAGGCCGAGGAAGGACAGTTCCAGCGGTTCGATTTTGCCGCCCAGGACAAGGTCGTCCGGGGGAGGATGCCCTCGCTGGACGCAATCCACGACCGCTTTGCACGCTTCTTCCGGAACACGCTGTCGAGCATGCTCAGGAAGATGGTGGATATCACCCCGGTCTCCATGGACACCATCAAGTTCGGAAACTTCATGCGGTCGCTGCCGGTGCCATCGAGCATCCACATCATCCGTGTGGACCCGCTGCGGGGCAATGCGCTGGTCATCGTCGAGACCAAACTCGTGTTCGCCCTCATCGACAGCTTCTTCGGGGGCCGCGGCGCCGGGACCATGAAGGTGGAGGGCAGGGAGTTCACGGCCATCGAGCAGCGCATGCTCCACAAGGTCGTCCATTCGGCGATCAAGGAGCTGGTGAACGCGTGGCAGCCCGTCTACGAACTGGAGCTGCACTATGTCCGTTCCGAGATGAATCCCCAGTTCGCCGGCATCATTCCCAACGAGGACGTGATCGTGGTTGTCCAGTTCGAGGTGGAGATGGACGAGATGACGGGCAACATAATGGTGTGCCTGCCGTACATGCTCATCGAACCCATACGGGACAGGCTCTATGCGACCTTCCACTCCGAGGAGAAGGCGAGCGTCGATGGGGCCTGGGTGAGCCGGCTCAAGCAGGAGCTCATGGGCGTGTACGTGGATGTGGGTGTGGAGCTCGGTCGCAGCACAATCTCGCCCCGGGATCTCGCATCGTTGAAACCGGGCAACGTGGTGCTCCTGGACAAGGACATCAACGACCCGCTCGTGGTGAACGTGCAGAACCTGCCCAAGTTCCATGCACGGCCGGGAAAGATAAAGGATACCCTCGCGATAGACATAATGAACGTGATCGACAGGAAGCTCTACTAAGGAGGAGGCTATGGCACTAGACGACAAGACAGGCGGCACGCTCAGCCAGGACGATATCGACAAGCTCATGGGCGGAAGCGGCGAAGAGAAGAAGGGGACAGACGTCGACCAGGACAAGATGGCCGAGGAGTGGGCCCAGGCCCTGGAGTCGGGGGCGGAGATCGACGGAGGCAAGCCCTTCGAGAAGGATGCGAAGAAGGCCACCTTCACCGAGCTCGAGGAGACAAGGCTCGGTGCAGGCCCGTCCAAGGACCTCGACTTCATCCTCGACATCCCCCTCGAGGTGACCGTGGAGATGGGCAGGACAAGGATGCTGATCAACGACCTTCTGCAGATCGGCCAGGGGTCGGTCATCGAATTGAACAGGCTGGCCGGAGAACCACTGGACATCCTCATCAACAGCAAGCTCATCGCCCGGGGCGAGGTGGTGGTGGTCAGCGAGAAGTTCGGCATCCGCATAACGGACATCGTCAGCCCCCTCGAGAGGGTGAAGAGGCTTGCATGAAGCGATTTTCCTGGATGTTGGCAGTGCTCGTGCTCGGGCATGCGGGAGAGCTCCTCGCGGCAGAGGGGGGTATGGCCGGTACCGGCCTGAGAGCCGCCTTCTCGCTTCTGCTTGTCATCGCCCTCATGTTCGGGATCGCATGGGTCATCAAGCGCTATGGGCCGGTGGCGCGTGCGAGGAAAACCTTCGGCCTGGATGTGCTGGGCCAGGTATCAGTCGGCAGCAAGGCGACCCTGGCGCTGGTCCGGGTCGGCACGTCGGTGCTGCTCCTGGGGGTAACCGCCAATACGGTGAATCTGCTCAAAGACATTGAACAGGGCGATTTCGAAAAATCCCTGTCCGAGTTCGCTGAACCTGTGGGATCACATCAATGAAAAGAGCTCACGTCATTGGTACGGCAATCCTCGCCGCATTCCTCATTCCGGCGCTGCTCCATGCCGCTGAAGGGATCCCCATCCCGAGCGTCAATCTCGGTGTCAAGGAGGCGAGCAACCCCGAAGAGGTCGTCGGTGCGCTCCAGGTCCTGTTCATACTCACGATCCTTGCACTTGCCCCTTCTATCGTCATCATGGTCACGGCCTTCACCAGGGTCGTGGTGGTCCTGGGCTTTCTCCGGCAGGCACTGGGGACCCAGCAGATGCCACCCATGCAGGTGTTGACCGCGCTCGCCATTTTTTTGACGTTCTTCATCATGTCTCCCACCCTGGACAAAGTCAATGAACTTGCCCTGGCCCCATACAAGAACGGGAACATCACCTTTTCTCAGGCCCTGTCGAACGCCGAAGGCCCGCTGCGTGAATTCATGTTCAAACAGACCAGGGAAAACGACCTCCAGCTCTTCATGGGGATCGTGGCCAAGGAAAAGCCCAGGAACAAGGAGGAGGTCCCAACCCGGGCCCTTATACCCGCGTTCATGATCAGCGAGCTCAAGACAGCATTCCAGATCGGGTTCATCCTGTTCATTCCTTTCCTCATCATCGACATGGTGGTCTCGTCGATCCTCCTGTCCATGGGCATGATGATGCTGCCGCCGGTCATGATCTCGCTGCCGTTCAAGATCATGCTCTTCGTGCTCGTGGATGGATGGAACCTGCTCGTGGGGTCAATCATAAGGGGGTTTGTCGGATGACGCCGGAAACCGTTACCACCATGATGGCCGAGGCCATAAAGATCACCCTTATAGTCGGGGCCCCCATGCTCATAATGGGACTGCTCGTCGGCCTCGCCATCAGCGTATTCTCAGCCGTCACACAGATCCAGGAGATGACGCTCACCTTCGTCCCCAAGATCGTCGTCGTTTTCCTGGCACTGCTCGTGACATTGCCCTGGATCATAGAAAAGCTCACCACGTACACCGCCAACCTCTTTGCCAGCATACCGACGCTCATCCGATGAACGAGCTTCTGAGCCTCGCCTGGAGCGACTTTCTCTCGTTCTTGCTGATCTTCATACGAATCGGTGTGATCTTCGCGGTGGTGCCGTTCTTCAGTGCCGAGATAGTTCCCCGCAGGGTCACGGCGCTCATTGCGCTCTTCCTGAGCCTCGTCCTCATGCCTGTCGTCCCCAAGGTGCAGATCATGCCTGATGACCTGAACGTCCTCGTGCTGCTCACCTTCATGATCAACCAGATGCTCATCGGTCTTGCCCTGGGGGTTGCCATCGACGTGATCTTCTCGGGCGTCCAGATAGCAGGCGAGCTCATGGGCTTTCAGATGGGCTTCTCCATTGCCAATGTCGTGGACCCCATGACGGGGATCACGGCGCCTGTCACCGCGAACTTCCTCTACCTGACGGCTTTTCTTCTGTTCTTTTCCTTCGGCGGGCACCACCTGCTCATAGAGGCCCTCGTGGACTCCTTCACCATCGCGCCCGTCAATGACCGTTTTGCCGAGAAGGGATTCCTCATGTCCGTGATAACCTATGCGGGCCAGATGTTCGTCATCGGGGTCAAGGTGGCCGCGCCGGTGGTGGGGGTCCTTCTGCTCGTCAATGTCTCCTTTGCCATAATAGCCAGGGCTCTCCCGCAGATGAATGTCTTCCTCATGGCTTTCCCGCTCACGATATCCGTCGGTCTCATCTTTGCCGCACTGGTCGTCAGGATGATGCCCGTGCTCATGACAGGCTCCCTGGAGAGGGCATGGGTCTTCATGAAATCGTCCATGGCGTTGTATTGAAGCGCTACCGAGTCCATGACAGGTGAATTGAGCCCCTTGTCTTTCCCGGGACCTGGATAAAGTCCGACGGAGACATCGGATGACCCGCCTCCGTGCTGAACGGAGCGACATGGGCTTGCTTTTCCTGCCCGCCTCGTATTATCCCTTAGGAGGACATGGAACGGATAGAACTCGCCAACGGCGTTCTCATCGAGGTGGAGGACAAGTCCACGCTGCTCTCCGGAGAGCTGTACATGGTCCACCTGGCCATCACCTTTTCCACAGCCCTCGACGAAGGGGATGTCGATTTGCTCAAGTATTGCCCGAGCGGGCGTCTCGGCATCACCCGTGTGCTCAACAAGCCGGGTGTCCACCGCAAGGACCTGGAGACGGTGACGCATGGCCTGAGGGATTCCTTCATCAGCACCAACCGTGCCTACATGGAACACCCCAGATTCGTCGAGCGGTTCAAGCACACCTGTCTTCTCAGGTTCCGGGAAGATGAAGAAAAGGCCCGCAAGGCTGCAATCCATGAAAAATGAGAACGGCCTGACCCCCATGATGCAGCAGTACCTCGACATCAAGAGGGACTGTAGCGATGCGATCCTGTTCTACCGCATGGGGGACTTCTACGAGATGTTCTACGACGATGCCGTCAGGGCGTCGAAACTCCTCGGCCTGGCACTGACCACCCGAGACAAGGGCAAGGAAAATCCCGTGCCCATGTGTGGTGTGCCGCACCACAGCGCATCCTCGTACATCTCCCGGTTGATCAGGGCTGGAAACAAGGTGGCGGTCTGCGAACAGGCTGAACCCACTGCAGGGGGAAAGGGGCTGGTCCGACGGGAGGTGGTGCGCATCATAACCCCGGGCCTCATTGTGGAGGACGACCACCTGAACCGGGAGAAGGCCAACTATCTCATGGCGGTCTGTCCGGATTCACGGCGGGAAGCCTTCGGCATCGCCTTCATAGATATTTCCACGGGAGACTTCCGGGCCACCGAGGTCTTCTCCCCGCAAGACCTGCTCTCGGAGATCATTCGCGTAGGCCCCAGCGAGATCCTCGCAGCAACCGACGACGTCGTGCCCGATGGCTTCCTGGTCACTCCCGTCGAGCTGCCCATGTCCCCGGAACGAGCCACTACACTCCTAAACAGCCACTTCGGCACCGTCACCACGGACGGGTTCGGCCTGAAGGAGGCGGGCGCCGCCCTGAATGCCGCGGCCATGGTGCTGGATTATGTCAGGCAGACCAGCAAGGCGATCCTTCCGCACATCACCGCGCTGAGGTTTTTCAACCCCGGCCATTTCATGATGCTCGGCCCCACCACTAGGCGCAACCTGGAACTCTTCGAGACCATATCCGGCACTCAGGGGAACACGCTCTTTTCGCTGCTCAACCGGAACGGCACGTCGATGGGCGCCCGCGTGCTCGCGGACTGGATATCCTTTCCCCTCATGGATATCATTCAGATCGAGGCCAGACTCGACACCCTGGAAGGGCTCATATCCCAGGAGCGCCAGCTTGCAGCCATCCGGGACATCGTGGATGATGTCCCGGATATGGAGCGTGTCATCGGGCGCGTCTCCACGGGTTCGGCAAGCCCCCGCGACGTGAGGTCTCTGGCTGATGGCCTCGAGAAGGTGCCGGGGATCATGGTCATACTCGAGGGATTTTCTGTCCCCCTTCTGAACGAAATCAGAGCAGGATTGAATCCCCTGGACGACCTCAGGGAGAGGATCTCTCGTACCCTGGTGGATACGCCTCCACTCCGACTGACAGACGGTAACGTGATCGCACCGGGGGTCGATGCCGAGCTCGACGACCTCAGGGCGCTGCGCAGGGATTCAAGGCAGTGGATCGCTGCCCTCGAGACCAGGGAGCGTGAGGCCAGCGGCATCAATACCCTCAAGATCGGCTATAACAAGGTGTTCGGCTATTACCTAGAGATCACCAGGGCCCATGCGGCAAAGGCGCCTGATCACTACATACGCAAACAGACGCTTGTCAATGCCGAGCGCTATGTCACCCCCGAGCTCAAGGAGTACGAGGCGAGGCTGCTGGGGGCCCAGGATGCCATTACTGCCATTGAACAGCGTATCTTCCGTGAATTGAGGGAAGCCGTGCTCCCCCAGATACCCTCCCTTCAGGCCACCGCACGGGCGATTGCTCACCTCGACGTCCTCGCTTCCCTGGCTTGGGTCGCGATGGAGAACGGGTATGTCAGACCCCGGGTGGCTGCAGACCGCCGGGTCGAAATCGTTTCCGGCAGACATCCTGTGGTGGAGAAGGTGCTCAGGGCAGGCGAGTATGTACCGAATTCATGCTCCTTCGATGCCGAGCGAGACACCATCCACATCGTTACGGGTCCGAACATGGCCGGCAAGTCCACCTACATGCGCCAAGTGGCTCTGATCTGTCTCATGGCACAGATGGGTTCTTTCGTGCCTGCCCGGCAGGCCTCCATCGGGCTCGTCGACCGCATCTTCACCCGAATCGGCGCGCTGGACAACCTCTCAGCAGGGCAGAGCACCTTTCTCGTCGAGATGAGCGAGACTGCCGACATACTCCATAACGCGACCTCGCAGAGCCTGGTGATCCTGGACGAGATCGGCCGCGGCACCTCCACCTACGATGGCATGGCGCTCGCCTGGGCCGTTGCGGAGTACCTGGACGAGCGCAGGGTGAGGACCTTCTTCGCCACCCACTACCATGAGCTTGCCGATCTGTCCCGTCGCCGCAAGGGCATCAAGAACTACCACCTGGCCGTGGAAGAGAGCGGAAACGAGGTCGTATTCCTCAGGACCGTCAAACGGGGGGCGGTGGGGAGGAGTTTTGGCATATATGTGGCAAGGCTTGCCGGAGTTCCCGACGAGGTGATTGATAAAGCGAAGATTATCCTTGCATCGATCAGTTCCAGAGCAAAGACCATGCCGGCGGCACAAGCCCAAACCCCTCTTCAGACCCATCTCTTCGATACCAGGGATACCGGGATCGCTGACGAGATACTCAAGATCGATCCGGATACCCTCACCCCCCTCGAAGCGTTGAATGTACTCCACAGGCTCAGGCAAAAGATCACAAAAGGCGATTACCACTAAAGCTTCCAGGGCTTTTTTCCGAAAACATCAGGGGAGAGGCCCATATGACGAACCCGACCGATATCAGGACGCTGGCCCGCAAGAGTGGCATGCCTTACATAGACATCTCCCGTGAGGCACCGGATCCACGATGCATCACGCTCCTGAGAGAGAAGTTCGCACGCGACTACAGCAGCCTCCCCGTCCGTTTCCTCGGAGACGGTGTGCTCGTCGCCATCTGTGACCCGGAGCAGAAGGACATCGTCGAGAACCTGAGCGCCCACATGGGCAGAAAGATCTATCCTGCACTCGCTGACAGCCGGGCCATCCAGCAGGCGATCGATCTATATTACAAGAACGGCAAGGGCAAGGATGAGGCCGAAACCGCCGAACCTGAGCGGAGGAGCCGGATCATATCTGTCATTTCCAACAAGGGGGGCGTGGGCAAGACCCACATAGCAATGAACATGGCACGGGTGATCAGCGGCAGCAAGAAGAAGGTGCTGCTCATCGACGCCGACCTTGGAAACGCCGATATCTCCAACAAGCTGGCACTATTCCCGGAATACACCCTGTATGATTTTCTTCTCGGAGACTCGGATCTGGAGAGCATGATCGAAAAGACCCAGATGGGGTTCGACCTCATCGCCGGGAGTTCGGGCGAGTTTAAACTTGCCAACATCAACTACATACAGCGCTCCAAGTTCATCAGGAATTTCAGGAATATCAGCCAGAGATACGATTTCACCATCTTTGACCTGAGTGCGGGAATAACCACCACAGTTCTTGATTTCGCCCTGGCCTCGGATGAAATCATCGTGGTGACAACCCCGCAGGACATTATTGCCGGTTATGCATGCATCAAGGCATCGTTCCAGCACTTCAAGGCCATCGAAGAGAAACTCATGGAAAAGGTGGAGTTCTACAAGCCATGCAGGGTCTTTTCACCCTGGGTGGTCATGAACCAGATCACCAACCTGAACCAGGGCATCTTCATCTTCAACAGGATATGTCAGACAGCTGACGAGCGGATCAACAACATTGAAACGTTCTTCACCGTGAAGCCCCAGTATTTGGGAGGGGTGATGTATGACAAGGATGCGATCCGCGCGGCAGAGGCCCAGAGAAAGCCGTTCACCTTGGTGAATCCCAAGAGCAAGCCATCCCAGTGCCTGGAATATCTCGGCAGGTTAGTCATGGAGCCCCCGGAACTGAGGACCTACAACCAGGAGCTCAAGAGCGGTCTCGGGCGCTTTGCCATGATATTCGGCATGAGCTGATGATCGAGCCCTTAAGTGAACCTTTTTCCAACCGATAGGTAACAGTAGGAAGCTCAAGAAAGGGCGCATCTTCATGAGAATGGAAGAGTACAGGGAGAGACTCGTTAACAGGTGGGAGGAAGTGAGGCCCGTGGTCATCTACTTCGCCGGAGAGAGATTCGTGGTGGAGTATGACGAGCATCACAACCCGCTCCTTTCGCCTGCCGTCGCCATGGTGCACTCCTATTTGGGCAATCTCGATCTGACCAAGACGGACAATTAGGCCTCCTTTCACATCCCGATACCGGCGACCACCATTCTTTCCCCATGTCACCCTTGATAATTCGAGCCTACTTGTCTATTTTGTTTCTTATATGGAAGCACCTCCTACCCTGGAAGAAAAGACCGTTCTCGTCATTGATGATGATGAAGGTGAGTGCTACCTGGTAGAGGACATCCTCGGCGAAGACGGCATCAAGGTCGATGTCGCGGTAGGCGGTGAGATGGGTATCAGGCTCATGGCCGAGAGGCAATACCCTGTTGTCATAACCGACCTGAGGATGCCCGACATCGACGGCATGGCGGTCATCGATTTCATCCGAAAGCGACGGCTGAACTCGCTCATAGTCGTCATAACCGGATATGCCACCATCGACAGCGTCATCGACGCCTTAAGGGCCGGCGCATACGACTACATAATCAAACCCTTCAGCGCGGATCTCCTCCGTTTCACCATACGGAAGGCCCTTGACTATATCATCATCCGTGAAGAGCAGGACAGGCTGAAATATTTCGACAAGATCACGCAGCTCGCCGTCACCACCGCCCATGAGGTCTTCCAGCCGCTCACCGTTCTCATGGGGGAGGCGAACGCCATAGCAAAGGGAACAGAGGACGTGGCCGCGGCCAAGGAGATGGCCGGGTCGATCCTCACCGAGGCGAGGAAGATTCGTGATATTATCAGGAAGATGGAGAAGCTCAACGAGTACGTCACCAAGTCCTTCCCCGGAGGCCACATCATCCTGGACATCGACAAGGGATCATCGGGATCCGACTAGCATTCATCCGAGGCCCCTTGATGTGACCTGAATATCTTTGCACCCTCCCCGGCAAGTACGCTATACTGGGCATGCTGCCGTGCAATGACCATGATGAAGATCGTGATTCCCCTGCTCATGACCATATGTGCATTCCCGCCGGCGGGAAGAGCGGAGCTGAGGCCCCTGCCGCGGGTACCGGATGTGGAGACTCTGAGCATAGGGTTCAACGGTGAGACCCTTAAATGCTTCGTGCTGTTGATCGACTGCCGCACGGACCGGGAGAAGACTGCCGACAGTCTCCGCGGTCAGCCTGCAGGCCCGTCCCTGGTGTTCTTCCAGGGTCATGCACAACGACCCGATGACGCCTACGGGTTCACGAGCCGCCTGGCGCGCATGAGCAGGTCGGGCATTGTCGTAATCCCGGTATGCGACACCCCCTGCGGGAGCGATCCCGGATGGCACGGAGACACCGGCAAGGATGTTGTCCTCATGGAGATGGTTCGGATCGCTCTTGCCCGAAAAGGTCTGTCGGTAGAGGAATTCAAGCCGATTACGGACATGCCGGTGTTCGTCAATGATCCATGTCCGGTTACCAGGGAGGGTGAAGCCGGTACCCGCCTGGTTTCCATCGGATGGTCCCATGGAGGCATTCTGGCACGCAGGTTTGCCCATGCCTATCCTGCATCGGTATGCTCGCTGGGCCAGGTCTGTCCTGCAGGGTATGAACAATGGGGCCCTTGGGAGCTTACGGGCAGGTTTTCCTTGGAGAGCCTGAGGATCTTTGCCAGGATGGGCAACGCTCATGCGGCAGAGGCACTCGGTTCTGCCTGGGGTTTCACCAAGGGATTCACCGGGGACCTGGTCCGTTCGATCCCCGGCGCGCTGATCGGTCTCAATCCGGGTAAGGCCGGGCGTGTGTTCAGGGACATCCATGACTGCTGCACCTACTGTGACAGCGTCTCGTACAAGGCCTCCCACCTCGATCGCATCGCGGTCCTGTTCGCTGCAGGAGATTCCTGCATGGACCCGGTCAGGCAGCTCGGCATCAGGGACCTTTCCCGGATGACCTCGGATGACCTCTTGAGGTTTCACCGGACCTTTTTCGGCGATGTGACCGAACCGGAGAGGCTTTCCCTGAAGATACTCCCGGGGACTCATATGGCACCGGTGAGCCATGCGGGGCTCTATGCCGAAACCCTGCTGGCGGAACTCGGCGAACTGGCCGAATACTGAGAAGGCTGCCGGAGGGGTCATGGCAGGAAGGCAGAAGATTCCCTTCTTTCTTGCACTCATTGCATTGCTCGTCATACTTGCTGCGTACCATGTCCTGGATGCAGGAAAGGCACACAGGGTCGAGCACGTCTATGACGGCGACACCATCGGGCTCGAGGACGGCACCAAGGTCCGCCTCATCGGCGTGGACGCGCCGGAGGTGGATTCCCCCTACTCGAAAAAGGAGCCCTTCGGGGAGCAGAGCAAGTCGTTCCTGACAGGGCTCATCCTGCACAGGGAGGTTACCCTGTCGGAAGGAGATCCGTCGCGCGACAAATACGGCAGGACGCTCGCCTATGTGTATGTTGACGACGTGCTGGTCAACGGGCACATGATCAGGGAAGGATGGGCACGTGCCTACAGGAGGTTTCATCACCCCTGGCGCGACCTTTTCATCGTGTACGAGCGTGAAGCGCGGTCGAAGGGTCTGGGTATGTGGATGAAGACGGAAGGGAAGAAATCTTCCGGGATGAACGAGCACGGCAGGGCACCGAACTAGACGATTCGTTCTGCTTTCTTGTCAGGCGATCCTGCATGCCATGGGTCTATGCGTACCTGTTCCTCAGTTTTCCCGCAATCCACAACAGGGCCAGGCCTGCAGCGATGAGGGCTGCAGACAGGGGGCATTTGCCCAGGGTATCCATGAGCCCTGGAGAAGCCGACACCATGTCGGCCAGTGATGCCGGTCCGCGATTGACCGCAGTGAAGAGGGAAAATGAGTTCCAGACGTCGGTCTGCAGATAGGTGAGGGCCTGATAGAATATCACCGCAAAACCACCGATAGTTCCGGCTATGCCGCCGAGCAAGATGACCTTGTCCACAGTTCCTCCGTCTTCCTGGGATATGAACTCACTAGCATGGACCTCTGCGCACAAGTATAGGAAGAAACCCGGCACAAGACAAGGGCAACCTCCAGCATGAAATCCTTGCAATAATTTTTCTCTTCAACTATTTTGCCCAGCAATATGTCATCGTACATGAAGGAGAGCTGAATGCTTACCTACTTGCGCAAACATTCCAAGGGCTGGCTTGCCTACACTGCCTTCGGAGCCATCATCGTGGTGTTCGTCCTCTGGGGCGGCAGCTCATACATAAGTCGAGAGGCGAATAAGGTTGCCAAGATCGACCGCACCATCATCACGACGGAGCAGTACTCCAAGGCATACACGGACACCTTGAAGAGATACCAGACACAGTTCGGCCAGGCCCTGACACCGGAGATGATCAACCGGCTCAATCTGAGGGAACAGGTCCTCGACGAACTCATAGATCAGTACATCATCGAGGCGGATGCCGCCAAGATGGGTATCGGGGTGAAAGACGCAGACCTCCAGATGTTCATCAGCCAGGTTCCGGCTTTCCAGCGTGACGGGAAGTTCGATGAGGCCACCTACCGAAGGTACCTCGAGTATGAACGCATCACCCCTGCGGAGTTCGAACAGAGGGCACGCAGAGACTTTGTGAAACAGCTCTTCAAGGAGGTGCTCACCGAGAACGTCATCGTCGCCCCGCAGGAGATCGAGGCCGCATTCCATCAGATCAGCGACACCTATGAGCTGCACTACCTCACTGTGGACTCGGCAACCTTTTCGGGAGACGTGCAGGTAAGCCAGGAGCAGGTGCAAGGCTTCTTCGATGCCAACAAGGAACGCTACAGGATTCCGCCCAGGATCACCATTGCGGCTATAGATTTCCCGGTGACCCGTTATCTGGGGAGCACGGAAGTGACCACCGAGGAGGCCATGGACTATTATGACGGTCACAAGGGTGAATTCAGCGAGCCTGCGCAGGTTCACCTACGCCACATCCTCATAAAGGTGCCGGAGGGGGCAGACGCCGCTTCACTGACGAAAAAGCAGGAACTGGCAGCTCAGATCATCAAGGAGGCAAAGGATGGCAAGGACTTCGCCTCGCTGGCGGCTTCTTATTCGGAGGATGAGGCTACTGCGGGCAAGGGCGGCGACATGGGCATGCTTCCGCTGAACAGCTTCCACCCCGAGCTCGGCAAGATCGTCGAATCCATGAAGCCAGGTGACGTCAACGGTCCGGTCATGACAGCCGATGGTATCCAGATCATCAAGCTCGAGGGCAAGGAGGATGCCAAGGCCATCCCCTTTGACAAGGTCGCAGCCTCGGTCGTCGACATGCTCAAGATGCAACGGGCCAGAATCGTGGCCCATGACGAGGCTGAAAAGGCCTTCATGGAGCTCTATGAGCAGGACAAGCTGGATCTTGAAGGCTATGCCGCGAAGCAGGGCATGGAGGTAAGGCGGATAGGGCCTTTTTCCGAAAATGAGAAGGCAGGCATCGCCATGAGCCAGGAGACCGTGAAGAAGGCATTCACCTTCTCTGCGGGAGAACTCGGGGAGGTCATAGAGACACCTGGCGGTTATGCGGTGTATCAGGTCGTCAAGAAAGACCTCTCCAGGATACCTGACCTCGAGGAGGTCGTCGACGTCGTTACAGCCGATGCCAAGGCACAGACGGCACTTGAGAGGGCCAAGGAACATGCCCAGAAGCTCGCCACCGCCCCCATGAATGAGCTGGTCTCCAGCAATCCCTCCAGTACGGGGAAATTCACGAGGTCGGCGTCCGCAGTACCCAAGCTCTCCATGCTCCCCAAGCTCATGGACGAGGTGGACTCCTTGGGAACCCCCAAGGTCTACGAGAGTGACGGAAGGGTCTTCATCGTATGGATCAAGTCCAAGGACACGGTCGATATCAGGTCGTTGGACAAAGACCAGGCAGAAGGGTTGAGAAAAGGGCTCCTGGCAAGAAAGAAGGAGCTGGTTCTGCAGGATTACCTTGAGCAGGCGAGGGACGAGAAGAAGGGGTGGCATGATGTCGTCATCGAGAGGGAAAGGCTTGCAGGGAGTGCCGAAAGGGTCCCTCAGGACGTACCTCCACCCATGGATTTCAACTGAACCGGACGGGATCCTTCAGGGTCTGTTGCCCTGACCTGCAGGGCGTCTCTGGAAACCCGGCGCTGTGTGATCAGAGCTCGGCCATCAGGTTGTCGAAGAGATCCACGGAGACGGCCGGCGCCGTGGTGAACGAGATGCCTGTGAGCCTGGACAATCCCACGGATGCCTTCATGGCCGCTTCCAGGCCCGGCAGCTCAAGGATGAAGACGAGATCCGTCTCGCCGAGCATGGCATACATCCCCACGACCTTTCCCTTGAGCTTCCTGACCAGTGCGGCGGCCTTCTTGGTGCGGACCGTGCTCACGCCTTTCAATGCATCGGGGCAGTACTTGCCGAACAGGATGAATGTCGCCATGATATTTCCCCCTCTCCAGATGATGTTCCGCTGCCGGGTCTGTTCATGCGGGCGTTTTCTGAGGGTGATTCAGGCCGGGACGTGCGGTGTTTGCTCCACATCGAACCGTGTCAGGTTGTCCTCATGTTCCTACTACATTCAGGAAAAAAGTGCCATGTGTAATCAGGAACCCTCTCAATGGGGCACGGGTATCATCCATAACCGAGCTCGGTAAGCCTCTCTTCGCTGATGCCGAAGTAGTGCGCGATCTCATGGACGACGGTTATGGCTATCTCCTCCTCGAGTTCGCCGATGGTTTCACAGATCTCGAGGAGCGGTTCCCTGAAGAGAATGATGGAGTCCGGGAAGAAATCCGGCGCGGAGACCGAACGATCGGGCAGGGCGACCCCGGTGTACACGCCGAACAGTGGTTCATCGGGTGGGAGACCCATGTCCTCGAGCAGTTCGGGCGAAGGCCGGTCCTCCACCGTGATCGCCACGTTCGTCACGTGGTGCATGATCTCGTCGGGGATGCTCTCGAGTGCCCTCCTGACTATCCGGTCGAACTCCTTGTCGCTCAGGTTCATGCCGGTCAGTGAGGTCGGTGTTGGGAAAGCGGCAGGATCATTCAATGACCATGGCCTCGGTGCCGGCGTGCTCCAGGACCCGCCGTGCCCCCACCAGCCTGTTGAAGAAAACCCCTGATTCGAGGTTCTCGATGGTGATCTCACGGGAGCGGTATGACGAGGCATGGATGAACCGGCCGTTCCCGATATAGAGCCCCACGTGATCGATGGAGTTGTGTTTCTTCGGGCGCATGTTGAAGAAGATGAGGTCCCCCGGCCTCAGCTCCGAGAACGCTACGGGGATGCCTTCCTGTGCCTGGTCACGGGATGAACGTCCCAACGTGATGCCGTTCTCGCCGAAGACATGCTGGACGAATCCTGAACAGTCGAACCCGGAAGGTGAGGTCCCTCCATAGCGGTAGGGCGCTCCGAGGTATCGGTATGCGGAATAGAGTATGTTGAGGGTCAATTTGTCGAGATCATTGGTGAGCTCTTCCTGCCTGAGTGCCCTGTGAATCTCTGGACTGTCCTTCGCAAGCCAGAGGTCCGAGGGTTGCCGGTCGGGAAGGTTGAGAGAAGCGAGATGATCTTTTCCGGACGTGGTCCCCGCGTTGGAGTTGCCACGTTTTTTTGAATGCCCCGCGGCATGCTTTGCATGATTCGTGCTTCTGGCCGACTTCTTGTGGATGACGGCCTTTTGAGACGTTCCAGACTTCTTCCTCTTCTTCACGGAAGGCTTGGTGGAGGAGCCCTTGTGCTGCGAGGCCTTGTCGGTGACACCCTGGCTAACCGATGCGTCGGGGGCATCCTGCCCCGCCTGCTTTTCCCTGTGCTGCCGCGCTATATCGGTCGGTTTTATGTTCTTGTCCGTTGTCCGCGCCTGCAACGGGCTATGTGAAGCCACGATGAATCCCGCTATAATCAGGCAGATGACTGGAGCGAGCAGGGTTCTCCTCAGCATAACAAAACACCTCGTTCTCAGGTTTGTGTCCTATTGTCCCGGCCCTGAATAGTGGGCCACTGAAGTATGTGTACAGAAAACCTTATGCAGTTTTGCGGGAAAAGTCAAGGAAGGCAGAATAACTCAAGATGAATCAACTAGATAGAGACTTCTTCGCGTCGCCTGGAGGAACATAACATGCGAATATTGTTACAGCCTGATCATTATGTCGGAAATCCTCTAGAATCGAACGAATCCCTGCCGTCTATCGTTCATCTCACAAAGTCCACAACCCTCCGGGCTTCCACGATCTTGGGGAGAAAATAGTCGTTCTCCAGGGTCTCTATCTTGATCATGCGGGATCGCCTGGAGGGGGCGTGGATGAAATGCCCTTCACCGAGATACAGGCCCACATGGTCTACGGGCCGCCGGTTGCGGCGATTCATGTTGAAGAAGATAAGGTCTCCAGGTCTCAGCTCCGAGATTGACACCGTGGATCCTTCCCGGGCCTGTTCTCCCGATGTCCTGCTGAGGTGGATACCGTTCTCCTCGTAGACATACCTGACGAAACCGGAACAGTCGAACCCGTCGGGGGTTGTTCCCCCCAATACATAGGGGGTGCCCACGTAGTTGTACGCCGACTCGACGATGCTCAGCCTCAGTCTTTTCAGGCGTGCCAGCGTCGTGAGCCGGGAGTATGTCTCAGGCAGTTCGTACGCCAGCCAGCTGTCATACGGTGTATACGCTTTCAGTTCTTCGGTCAGGATGGTGTCGATATCTGCGGTGGCCCGGCCTGACGGTGTCGTCTTCTTGTGTGAAGACACCCGGGCTTTCCCTTTTACCGAGCGCTTCTTCTTGCTGACCGCGGCATGCCTTGTTCTGCAGTTCTTCTTCTTGGACGCGATCTTCTTGGCCGGGTGCGCGGGTTGAAGCTTCTTGCTTATTGTCGTGGAGTCGGTATTCTGGTTTGAACTCGAGGGGGCAATGGATTGTGTCCTGTCGGATTGAACCTGTGAGGCATGTCCGATGTCAGTTCCAATGAGCCCCAACACCATCACCAGGATAACTGGAGCGAGCACGTATCTTACCTGCATGGCTCTCCACCTCGTTCTCAGCTATTCACATACTTTTTCGGTTTTGCGAGCAATCAACTGAAATTCATGAGGGTAATTACGAAAGTACAACCTGATGACAGATTTGTCAAAAAATGAAGACGAGGGTTTTGATATCAAGAGCTTATGAGCATATCGGTTGGGGGGAGACAGGTGTAACTCTCTGAAATCACATGATAACAAGGAAAATGGCAGGAAACCGGCTGAAAACAGCCATTTCCTGAAGGATACTCATCCTTGCAGGCCGAGGTGATGGTCGGCCATTGCTGTGTCGCATCAGGCAGATATCCCCGGGAAATATGCGGCAACCGTCTCCCTGACCTCCCGCAGCCATTCTGAGCGCTGTTCCTCAGAGCTCGTGACCACAACATGGAACATCTTGCGCTCGAAGAGCTGGACACCGCACAGGCCGAATACGCAGGTCTTCCACAAGGTCTCCAGGGGGTCGCCGAAGCAACGTGTTTCCCTCTGGGCCGGGGTGTTCGAGGTATTGAACACGAGGGCAGCCCGGGCCCTGAGCAGGCCACGGGGTACGCCCTCGCCGGAGTCGCCTTCCTCGAACTCATAAGCCACTCCGGGGCGGATTACCCGGTCGATCCATCCCTTCAGTATTGCCGGAGGCTGCCCCCACCAGTTGGGATGAACGATGATGATGCCGTCGGCATGCGCGATTTCATTGCAGTGTTCCATGATCTCTCCAGCGAGAGACGCACCCCTGGGGATCTCTTGTGCCGTAAGGACGGGATCGAACCGTTCCTCGTAGAGGTCATGGAAACAGACGGTGTGATGGTATTCACTGAGCGCCTCCTTAGCCGCATGCGCAATGGCATGATTCAGGCTTTCCTTGTCCGGGTGGGCCAGGATCACTGAAACCTTCACATCCACCTCCACATGATCAAGGCGGGGTCAGAACAACCACGAGGGCGAGCTCTGCGCCGGTTCATTGCCATGCGGCCTTCCCGCTCTTGACCGTTGTGTTGAAAGTCCTGTGTGCAGGGGGTATTCTTTCCCCATGAACGGTTCCTTCATATACGGGATGCTCGCCGATGCGGTGGTGATCATCCACCTGGCTTTCATCGTCTTTGTGATGGCCGGAGGCCTCTTGGCAGTTGTCTTTCCACGGATCGTCTGGGTTCATGTGCCGTGTGTGGTCTGGGGCATCGTGGTGGAGCTGGCCGGGTGCGTCTGTCCTCTGACACCCCTGGAGAACCTGTTCAGGAGCATGTCCGGGTATGACCAATATGCGGGCGACTTCGTGATGCACTACATCGAGCCCGTGATCTACCCACAGGGTCTGACCAGGGAGATTCAGGTGGTCCTGGCCGGCTTGGTGATCATGGTGAATGCCGGCATATATGGCCGGCTGGTATTCAGGAAGACAAGGTAGCACAGTCATCGCTCGCTTTTGAAGCCCTCCCCACCGGTATGCATCGGGGTCTTGCAGCTGGTGGTGATGATGCCGTACCTGGTACAGATATCCCGGTACACCCCGTTGTCCTTGATCCGTTTGAATGCCTGACTGAACTCCCTCTCGATTCTCGTCGAGCAGGGGTATTCCGTGGAGATCATAAGGTGGAGGCTGTCCTGGGTCAGCGGTTTTTCCGCAAAGGCAAAATGGTGCACCCTGCGGGGATACACCCTCCGGATGTTATACAGCCCCGCGGTCTCGTCCAGGGGGAGCAGGTCGAGGCGCCCGAGGAAGAGCTTGCGGATATTCTGGTCTTCACAAGGGAGATATTCGATTGTCAGGCCGAGGTCACGGAGCATGTCCTCGTGGCGGTAGCTCGTCCCCCCTCCCACCGTGTATCTTTTCAGGTCATGCATGTCCACGAACTCGATCCCGTTGGGATACTTCCTGGTGTTGTAGAACATCCGGCCGTTGCTGAACATGATGCTGTCCGAGAAATGAAAGACCTTGCTGCGTTCCGGCGTGATGACATGGGGGAAGGATGCATATGCACGGCCATTCCTCACCTCCTCCTCGACGCGTTTCCACGGGTAGAAGCGGTAGACCGGTTTCATGCCCATCTCTTTGAAGACGGCCGTGACGACCTCGGTGAATATTCCTTTGTTCTTCATGCGCTTGGATACGTAGGGGGGCCATTCTCCTGTGGCGAGAACCACCCCTTGTGGTTCTGCCGCATCGACGTTGCATGCGATGAACCCGATGATGATCAAGAGGAGAGTGGGAAGGAGCAGATATCCGGGCCGGCCCATTGTCCTCTTATCGGCCGGGTCCGTTGTGTGCTATAGGGTTTGTAATCTGTAACCGGGCCATAACAGAATGTATTCGTCTATCCATCGCGTGAAGATCGTGTATATGATGAAGAAGCTCTACCGGGTGCTGGTCCTCGGGGTGCTTCTTGTTCCAGCGGCCTATGCAGACGAGTGTCCCTCTTGCCTGGAGTGCCCCGGCGCATCCGGCATAGAGGCCGCGATCAGTGCATCCGGGATCTCCGAGGAGGAACTCCTGGCAAGACTTGTCTATGCAGAGACCGCTTCTACGGGTTTTCCCCATGACCCCGTCATGTACGAAGCCATATCCTGGGGAGTCATGAACCGGGTCCGACTCGGTGGTGCATCACCTTCCATGCAGAAGGCGTTCGGCAAAGGGATTCACGGCGTCGTGTTCCAAAATGGCCAGTTCAACCCGGCACTATCCCGGGGGTCCCCATTTTCCAGGGAGTTTCTCTGCCCGGGTGATCCCCGGAAGTGGGAAAAGGCTCAGGTAGCTGCTCGGAAGGCCATGGAAGGAGAAGGTAATCCCTTCATTTCGACCGAATGGGAGAAGCGGCATGGGCTCTCGCTCGTGGTGAACTTCTACTACCCCTCATCGGTCCAGGCACAGGAGCCGTATGCACCATGGGAGAACAGCACCGCGCTCAGGTTCGTGGAAGAGGTACGCATCGGGGACAGCGTTGTCCCGCCGGAACGTGTCCGTTTCTACAGGCTCAGCAGGCCGCCGGGAGATGTCACGGATATTCGCGGCGTGAGGTGAGGGTCGCGTGTCCTCCTGAGGGAACGAGGCCCGGTGACGGCAGAGCAGAAGGTTCATCGCCAGAGTTGCTTCAACGAGGTTATGGTGTCCCGAGATGCGGAAGGGGTATCCAATGGTTCACGTTGTGGTATAATACGAATAAGCATATGAGGAGGTTTGTGTATGAAGATCGCCGCAGTCGAACTGTACCATGTATCCGTACCCCTGAACGAGACCTTCTGGCCCACGTGGATTCCCGGCTACCCGCAGACCCACAACCGCTTCACCCTCGTCAAGATCACCACCGACGACGGCATCACCGGATACTCGGCAGGGACGGCCATGGGCACTGAAAGGCAGGGCCTCGGGGATCTCATCGCCGGTTACCTCATCGGCGCCGATCCCACGGACATTGAACGGGTCCAGTCCCTGCTGAAGCAGGCGGGATTCCTGGGGTGGAGGAACTTCTGGATAGAGCCGGCGTGCTGGGACATCATGGGCAAGGCACAGGGAAAACCAGTCTATGAGCTGCTCGGAGGAAAGGCCAGGCCCATAGACGTCTACCTTTCCACCGGGGAGATGCACGACCCCCACAAACGAGTATACGATCTCATGGCGAAGCGAGACAGGGGATTCAAGACCGCCAAGCTCAGGGTCAAGAACGCCGAGCTCAAAGAAGACATCCGGCACATAGAGACCGTTGCCAAGGGTCTCGGGGGAAAGATGCAGCTCGGCGTTGATGCCAACCAGGGGTGGCTCGTCTCCATCGTCGACAGGGTGCCGGCCTGGGACCTGGCCAGGGCGAAGGACTTCGCCAGGGCATGCGGAGACAACGGCCTCCTCTGGCTCGAGGAGCCGCTGGACCAGCGTGACTATGACGGAAATGCCGAGCTGAAGAAGGTCTCCCCGGTCAAGGTCGCCGGGGCCGAGCTCAACTACGGCTGGGACGAGATCAAGATCATGCTCGAGAAGGACTGCTTTGACATCTACCAGCCCGATGCCACCTTTGCCGGCGGTATTGCCCAGGTCAGGCAGATCATCGATGCCTGCAGGGCGAAAGGTCGCCAGTTCAGCCCGCACACCTGGACCAACGGCATCGGGTTCTACATCAACTGGAACCTCTACCTGGCCGATCCTGACGACTCCCTGCCGCTGGAGTATCCACTGGAAGAGCCTTCGTGGATCCCCGAGTTCAGGGAGGGCATCATCGAGCCCATCATCCCGGACAGGGAGGGCAGGCTGCAGCCCTTCACCAGGCCCGGGCTGGGCTTCGAGATCGACGAAAAGCATCTGAAGAGATACGGCAAGCGGTTTTTCAAGCTCACCGAGTTCGGGCTCAAGCTCAAGGTCATCCGCGAGAAGGGGCTCAAGGCAGCACTGGACATCAAGAAACGCAAGGAGAAGAGTTCATAGCGACTGCTTCATGGATGCCGTGAGGGCTTCTCCCTGCCGCGTCTCGCCTTGTCCTTGCGTGCCCTGCTGCGCTCCTTGATGAGCCGAGATATGTCCTTCTGACGACGGGTGACCTTCTGCCCTGCCATCATGAGCCTCCTGGAAAGCTGCGATCAGTCGGCCTCGGTTTCCATGTTGATGAGGTATTTTGCGGCCACGGCATTCACCGAGCACGCGGCCTTCTCACCTTTGAGGTGGGCCCGCAGTGTCTCGAGATCCGACTTCCATGCCAAGTCCCCCATGGCCAGGAAGGCGACACTGCCAGGCAGGTACGTGGAGGAAAGGGCATTGTCCTTATAGTAGTGATGCTGTTCGCACACCTCGGTGGCATAGTCGCGCATGTAGGGAGGGATGTCGGTGGGCCTGAACCACAGCTTGATCTCGCGCTCGGCATCGGCAGGGTTCGCCGATGCGTGTATGAGGTTGTCGACCCGTTCACCGACTCCCTTTCCGGAATCGTCCTTGACGGGCACGACGGTCCCGAGCGCCCGGATGCAGCCGGGCTTCTGTACCCGCGCGTCATGGGCATTGGTGGGGCCGGCGATGTCCCTGATCTTCTTGATGGCCCCCGGTCCCTGATAGACAAAGGCGATAATCCTGCGCTTCCAGGGTTCATCGGGATAGTGGAGGCGGCCGGTGATGTATTCCTGCAGGGACTCGTAGAAGAATTTTCCCCGGTGTTCCTCGTAGTGCTCCTCGGCAAGGATCCTGCTGACGGCCACGATCTTCGCGCCCGCGAAGTGCAGGCCGGTGTGGAACTCGGACAGCATGGAAAGGATGTATCCGGTCAGTGAATTCTTCAGGGCGTCGGGCTTGATGAGCACCAGGGTGTTCTCGCGGTTCTCGGCTGACATGAAAAGACCTCCTTGCCGTGTTGTGAGCTCAGTTTGAAGCGTTGATACAGGCATACTCTCCGAGATGTCAAGCGAAACGTGGCAGGGCAACGACACTCCGTTCCCATGGGGACAGCCCCGCCGGAAACCGTCGTGGCGAAGGTCTGGGCTCGAGGAAGAGGCCTATAACCGTCTTGCAGAGAACCCCTCGGTCCAGTCGAAGAATACCTGGTGGAACTGCTCGAGGGCTCCTGCCTGACAATGCTCGCCCGCCCCGTCAGCCGCCCTGAGGAGGTGCTCCTTGTACGTCCGTGCCCGGGTGAGGTTCTTCCTGTACTGTGCACTGTCGCTCGATGGGATGAGATGGTCCCGCTCCCCCCTGACGATGAGCACGTCGCAGGTGATATCCTGGGCCACGGGGGCGACGGTGTAGTCCCCTGTCCTGACGATCAGATCGAAGGCCGAGTCTGCACCGATTGACCAGCAGCCGTTATCCAGCGCCCATCTTCTGCCGATGTCCCGGGATGCCTTGATCTGGGCGAGCCTGTTGAAGAGCCCGGAAAGTCCCAGCCGGAAGAGCCATCTGCCGATGCCTGGAAGCTGTGCCAGGGCGGCTTGCTGCATATTGAAGAACCCGCCTAATCCAGCTGCGGCATCGACGCGCTTGTCCCGGGCCGCCGCCCGGAGGGCCAGCATGGCCCCCATGCTGACGCCCAGGAGCACTTTCCTGCACTTCACAAGTTCAGGGGCTTCCCATTCGGCATAGTCCAGGAGCACCTTCAGGGGCTTTTCCCATTCATGGGTAAACCTCGCGCCGTATTCGCGGAGCATATTCGACTGCCCAGGACCCTCGAACATGATACAGGGGTACCCCCGTTGACGGGCGGCATGGCCGATCCAGAAGAACAGCTCCTCGACGGTCGAGTCATACCCGCCGAAGGCAAGGATGAGCGGCCTTGCCTCGTCGCCGGGTAAATAGTATGCGAGCATGGACATGCGCTCGTAGGGGATCTTCCAGATCTTGTGGGGAATCTTGAGGGTCTGGAGGGCCCGTACGAAGCTCCCTGCGCTCTGGCGATAGGTTTGGAGGCGTCTGGGATCACCCGGCGGCAGGAAGAACTCGCTCGTGCGATAGTAGTTCGAGGCGCGCAGCAGGGACTTGCCCCTGCTCACCGCATCACCTTCGGCTACGGACAGCTTCTCGCACCTCTCCCCGAAGGCATGCCAGGCCGTATACCAGCTCTCGGCATCCTCGTCGCGTATCCGGCCGATGGCTTCCAGACACTCGCCGGGGTTCGCCCCGGAGGCTGCCGAATGGCCCATAGTCCTCAATGCCTGGTAGTGGAACGCCTGGGAGCGGAACAGCCGTGTGCCGAATCCGGGGTGACGCATGGGGTCCTCCTCGCGAACACAATCAATGCCCGACTATATCATGGAAAAGGGTGTTGTTTCAAAGGGTGATGGAGGGAGACTCCCGATCAGGCACCGGCGCCACGTGTTCTGCGATGAGGTCGTCCTTTTCCCGCCAGAGACGGCTCACCCATGACTGGAAGGCATCACGGAAGTCCCTGTCGTTCTCATAGTCACCTTCCAGGAACTGCTCTGGCACCGGGATTTTCCTCACCCGGACCATGATCTTCTCGACACGTCCACACAGATAATCCCAGAAGGTCAACTCCCTGTGGGGATAGATGATGGTGACGTCGAGAATCTCCCGGATCCTTCCATCCATGGCTGCCAAGGTGAAGGCGAAGCCCCCTGCCTTGGGTTTCAGGAGGTGACGGTACGGGGAGCCCTGACGTGCATGTTTTTCAGGGGTGAACCGGGTACCCTCGATGAAATTGAGGATGGAAACGGGGGTATGGCGATACCGCTCGCAGGCCCTGCGGGTCGTTTCCAGATCCTTGCCCCTCATGTGGGGATTGAGCTCGAGGAACTCCTTCGAGAAGCGTTCCATGTAAGGGTAATCCAGAGCCCACCAGGAGGTCCCCAGCAGCGGTACCCAGAAGAGCTGCTTCTTCAGGAAGAACTTGAAGAAGGGGATGTGTCCGTGGAAGGTGATGAGCAGGACCAGGATATCGGCCCAGGACTGGTGGTTGCAGTTGAGGAAATACCACTGGGATGTGCTGAGTCCTTCCCGTCCCTGGATATCGTACACGGTTTCCTGGGTAAGCCGCAGGGCGCCGAGAATACCCCGGATCCAGCACGTGACAGTTCCCATGAGCAGGCGTGCGCAGGTGACCTGCCAGGAGGGGGTGCGTATGAGAAACTTGGTGAGGGCCAGGATGTGGACGGGGATGGCCCAGAAGAAGGTATTGACGGCCATGAGCGATATGGCGGTGGCCCCCCGGAGAGTTGGAGAAAACATCGATTTCATGGCGAGATGCCCTGCGGCGGTCCCTGCTGGCATGTGCAGTGCTGTTCGATGAGCTCGTCCTTGTCCTGCCACATGTCACATACCCAGGTCTGGAGACGGCCCCTGAAGGCGTCGTCATTGGAGTAGTCGCCGGTGAGGGCCTCCACGGAGACGGGCAGCTTTTTCGCGATCACCGTTATCCTGGCAACGCGGCCGCACAGGAAATCCCAGAATGACAGACCTTTCTCCGAGTAGATGATGGTGACGTCCAGTATGGCTGAAATCCTGCCGTCCATGGCTTCGAGGGCAAAGGCGAAGCCGCCCGCCTTGGGTTTCAGGAGGTGGCGGTACGGCGAGCCCTGTTTTGCATGCTTGTCCGGTGTGAATCTGGTCCCTTCCAGGAAGTTGAGTATGGATACCGGGGTGTGTCGGTAGCGTTCGCACGCCTTTCTCGTGGTCTCCATGTCCTTTCCCCTCATGTGGGGGTTCTTCTCCAGAAAACTCCTGGAGTATCGCTTCATGAAGGGAAAGTCCAGGGCCCACCAGGAGATGCCGAGCAGCGGCACCCAGAAGAGTTCTTTCTTGAGGAAGAACTTGAAGAACGGTATGTGCCCGGTGAAGGCACGGAACAGTACCAGGATGTCGGCCCAGGACTGGTGGTTGCAGTTGACGAAGTACCATTCTTTCCTGCTGAGTCCTTCCAGTCCCCGGATCTCGTAAACGGTGGGCTGGGTGAGCCTCAGGATCGCGTTCTGCCCCCTGATCCAGCAGTTGCCGCCGGCCGTGGTGATGTGGGTGCAGACCCTGTGCCAGGCTTCATTCCGGCTGAGTACCTTGGTCAGGGCAAGGATATGGAAGGGTATGGCCCAGAAGATGGTGTTCAGGACCATGAGTGTTATGGAGATGACCCCGCAGACGCTGGCCGGAAAAAACGATATCATATGCCGAACCCTCTCACCTGATGTCTCAATATCATTCGTCTGGGGGAGGACAAGGCTCAGCCGCCCCCTGATCATGGAAGACTCTAAAAGCCTTTTTATGCAAATGCAATGGATCAGGGGCTGCAACCTGCCGGTTTGACAATTTTTTTACATCTACGGAAGATCGTGATTGCCTGAATACGAAGACAACCCGGAATCACCGTGGTGGACCCGGATTGGATTTAATCTTCTCCATCTCCGGGAGCGCTATGGGCAGCCGATTCCCGTCTGGAAGAGACCCTTCCGTCGCGGCCCCTCAGCCCCAGCAGCACGAGGACAATCCCGGTGAGCAGGGAAAGGGCGAGGGTTACGGCGATGAACCCGATGATGAGCTCCTGCGAGGGGGTGCCCTCGTGACCCTGGGCGGCCATGGGCATCATGGATGAACCCGCGGCCCACAAGGCGGCAAGCAGCGGATTGGCCCAGTTGGCAAAGGCCCCGTAGGCCAAGAACCAGAATGCCGCCCTCATCACGGCCCCGTCGAGGTTCAGTCTGGGCCAGACGAGGCCCATCACGACGAGCAGCATGCCGCTCAGGACCCCTTCCACGTGGCTGGCCAGGGCCATTCGGGGGTTGGCGAGCTCCTGGACGGCGAGGCCCGTGATGAGGCCCAGCAGGATGAGGGTGACACCGAGGCGGATAAGCCGTCTCGAGAAGAGCTGTTTTACGCCGGAGATCTCCATGCCGTTCTCATCACGGTCTCTGCTCACGTTCGGGGGGTCCCTCCAGGCCCGCTTGTTGTGGGTCGAGGTGAAGTCTATTTCCCATCGGGGATGTCCACGCCCGGGGGCATCATGCCCTTGGGCATGCCTGCTGGCATCCTGGGCATCTCGAATTTCTTCGGGGTCTCGGTGATCTGAGTCTTGGCACCCGTGCCGTAGCCCGTAAGCTGCATCTCGAAATCCTTCCCGGTTGATTTGACGAGACCGTAGGGAGAGACCTTCTCCGCAACCCAGGAATCAACCTCTTCCTTGTCGTACTGGTACTGGATGTGCCGTGCCATGAAGGTGCCTGCCGGGACGGTGACCTTCTCCATGCCCTTGTCGACCGTCTTCACCTTGGGATCCTGGCCTTTGGCCTGTTTCTGCCCTCCCATGGCCGGCATCTCCATGGCGGGCTCCTTGCCGTGTTTCATGATCATGCGCTTGACGCTTTTCTGGTCGTTCGGGTCTCCGGACACGAGCATCTTCATGACGCTGCGGCCGCCCTGGCCGTCGGTGACGGTCTCGTACCAGAAGGCGTTGCCTTCCTTGGCCACGATGGCCATCTTCATCTTGTACGGCGTCATGCCCGGCGCCTTGACCTGGTACTCGGACCAGGCTCCGACCACCGGCTTGAAGTCCCCCCGGAATCTGGGCCCCTGACTGCCCTGTCCCCACTGGGCGAAGGCGGACTGGGCAAGGATGAACAGGAACAGAACGGAGACTATCGGAACCTTCCTCATACGCACCTCCCTCACTTCGACTGGACGGCGGCAGGCAAGACATCCTGCACCTGCAGGAGCCACATCGAAATAACCCAATGTACCGCCGGCCTTATTATTGAATGAGTCATGAGAAGATGCAATCACTTTTGAAGACGGAACGGCGAGGGGGAGCGGCACATGCACCGGGAAGATCGAACACAAGCCGCGGCGTGCTCCTCTCGCGAGCGGGGAGTGCGTCCCTTGACTCAGGGCTGCTCGAACAGGATGTCTTGGGCCCCATGCCAGAGCACGAGCTTGCCGAGCTCCAGCAGGTGCTCCCGGCCCTCGACGATGGAGAGGAAATGGCTGCCGGCGAGCTGCCCCATCCTGCTGGCAAAGTGTGTGGGACCGTAGGGCAGCAGGATCTCGGTCTCGCTGTATCCGCCGGGGTAGAAGAGGATCTCGCCGGGCGCCGGATAGCTGGTGGCATTCTCGAGCCCCACGTCGAGCCTGAAGTCTCCCAGCGGGATCCAGCAGGCCTCGCCGCTCCAGCGCGCGTGGATGAGCTTCTGCCGGTAAGGGAGGAGCCTCCTGAACTGAAAACACGTCTGAGGTGCCCGTTCGTCTTCCATGAGGGCGGCGAACTCGAATGACGCCACCCGTATTCTCAGAACAGTCATGGCAGTGCATGGGAAACCCATGGTGGAATCCTCCTCCCTCAGCACCGGAGCGGGTGCATCCCCCCGGACGGCTCGGGGTACCATCATACCACAGCTGTGACGCTTTTCAAGCAGCTCCCGCCATGGGCGTGGATACGGGTGATTGTGATCACCGGTGCGCCCTCGAGCGTGAATACGACGATGAAGATCATAGTCATAAGTGTTACGAAAAGATAAAAAGTAACATTTTGTTCTTGTTCGGGGGGGCGTCAATGGTATAGAAGGGGGCCAGACCTTTTCATGGAGGTGCACCATGATCAGCAGGGGGTTGCTCGTCGCGGCGGCAGTGTTCCTTGTGTCGGCACAGGGCGCCTATGCCCATTTCGGCATGGTCATTCCTTCGGACGACATCGTCTCCCAGGGTGATGCACGGCAGATAAGCCTCAGGCTCATGTTCGCCCATCCCTTTGAGATGCAGGGCATGCCCCTGGAAAGACCCGCACGGTTCGGCGTCATGACCGGCGATACCAAGACCGATCTTTCGGGTAGTCTCAAGGAGGTGAAGGTCCTCAACCAGAAAGCCTGGGAGGCCTCGTACACCTTTCAGAAACCCGGAGTTTACAGCTTCTACATGGAACCCAGGCCCTACTGGGAACCGGCAGAGGACTGCTACATCGTCCACTATACCAAGGTCATCGTGAGCGCCTTCGGCCTCGAGGACGGCTGGGATGAAGAGATAGGTCTCAAGACCGAGATCGTGCCGCTGGTCCGGCCCTTCGGTCTCTATGCCGGAAACGTGTTCCAGGGTCTCGTGAAACTCGACGGTAAGCCTGTGCCGTTCTGCGAGGTGGAGGTGGAGCACTACAATCAGTCAAGAAAGTTCAAGGCCCCTGGCGACAGCTTTGTCACCCAGGTCGTCAAGACGGACGCGAACGGCTTGTTCACATACGCGGCGCCCAAGGCCGGGTGGTGGGGGTTCGCCGCCCTGAACACCTCCGACAGGAAGATCAAGGACAAGGACGTGGAAATAGGCGCCGTGCTCTGGGTCAGGTTCCACGACATGAAGTAGCACATGCACATCTCCGAGGGCATCTGTTCACCACCGGTGCTTGCCGCAGGGCTTGGGCTCGCGGTCGCCGGGGTGGCCTACGGGTTGAGGAAGATAGACACGGAGAGCATCCCCAGGGTCGGGGTGCTCTCTTCGGCATTCTTCGTCGCATCCCTCATCCATGTCCCCATCGGACCCACCAGCGTTCACCTCGTGCTCAACGGTCTCATGGGGCTGCTGCTCGGCTGGGCAGCGTTTCCCGCCATCATGATCGCACTGCTCCTGCAGGGAGTCCTGTTCCAGTTCGGGGGGCTGACCACGCTTGGCGTCAACACCGTGAACATGGCGTTGCCGGCCGTCGTCTGTCACTACCTGTTCAGGGGCATGATCCGTGCAGAGGGTATGAAACCCGTCGCACTGGCTGGTTTCGCCTGCGGTTTCGTCTCGCTGACGCTGAGCATCGTGGCCGTGGCAATGACCCTGGTGCTCACCGAGAAGGCGTTCCTCGTCACCGCCAGGGTGGTGCTCGCCGCCCATGTGCCGGTGATGGTCATCGAGGGCCTCGTCACCGCCTTTGTGGTGATCTTTCTCAAGAAGGTGAAACCGGAGATGGTGGGGGTGTGAACATGGAGACTTCAAGACTGCTGATGTGCATGCTGGTCGCGATCGTGCTGAGCACGCCTGCGTACGCGCACAAGGTCATGGTGTTCGGCTGTGTCGAGGAAGGCCAGGTGCACCTGGAGGGCTACTTCGCAGACGGCAAGAAGGCTGAGAACACACAGGTGGAGGTGTTTGCCGAAGACGGACAGAAGCTCCTCGAGGGCAAGACCGATGAACAGGGCGTGTTTTCCTTTCCCATGCCGGACGTCTCCGGGATCAGGGTTGTGCTGACGGCTTCCATGGGACACCGGGCCGAGTGTGTCGTGCATGGGGAAAAAGGCGCCCGGGCACCGAAAGAGGATTCTGCCCGGGCCGTTTCGGCGAAGCCGGCAGGAAAAAGCTCACTCGCCGCTGCGGTTTTTCCTGCTCGTGAGGAAAGTTCTGCGGAAGACCCGACTCCTCTCAATGAGGAACGGATACGTGCCATTGTGGCGGAAGAGCTTGAAAGGAAGCTCGAGCCCCTGATGCGGGAGGTGATGATGCCCTCCCGGCACACGACGTCTCTGACCGATGTCATCGGCGGCATCGGGTATATAGCCGGCATCATGGGACTGATCATGTACTTCAAGGCCCGCCGAGGAAGCGGTACCTGATGGAAGTGAACCATACCGGTGCAGGAAGATCCCCGTTACAGTCACTGGATGCCCGCACAAGGATCATTGGCGTGGTCATCTATTCCGTCGTTGTCGCCTTCCTCAGAACCCCGTCGGCACTCGGGCTCGCGCTGGGGCTCGCGACGGTCTTCGTGCTCCTCGCGCAACCTCCCGCAGCGGTCCTCCTGAGGCGCCTGCTCGCCTTCAATCTCTTCCTGGCCTTTCTCTGGGTCTTCATACCCTGGGGCATGCCGGGAGAAGAGATCTTCGGGATAGGATCTCTTTCCGTGACCAGGGAGGGGGTCGGCTACATGATCGCCATGACGCTGCGGGCAAATGCCCTCATGCTCGCCCTTGTCGCCCTCATGGCGAGCACCACCGTCACCGCCATGACCCATGCCATGAGCACCCTGCGCGTGCCCGACAAGATAACCTACCTGCTCTTCCTCACCTATCGCTATATCGGGGAGATCGCCAGCGAGTACGCGCGGCTCGTCAATGCCATGAGGGTGCGGTGCTTCAGGCCGTCGTCGAGCATCCACACCTACCGGAGCTATGCCTACCTCGTGGGCATGCTCCTGGTGAACAGCTTCGAGAGGTCCCAGCGGATACGGGCCGCCATGCTCTGTCGGGGGTTCGACGGGAAATTCCCCCACCTCGAGGAGGGATCCATGTCGTGGCTGGATGTCTTGAGCCTTGGTGTGCTATGCCTTGTGCTCGCAGGGATCGTCTATGCGGGAAGTTGAGAGGGTCATCGAGCTGAACGATATCACCTATGCGTACCCCGGGGGATCAACCGTGATCGACCGGGCAAGCCTGGCGGTGAGCAGGGATGAACGCGTCGGCATCATCGGGCCCAACGGCTCAGGCAAGACCACGCTCTTCCATCTCGTCATGGGCCTCCTGAGACCGGCATCGGGGGCCATAAGTATTTTCGGCCGGGAGATGGACAGCGAGAAGGACTTCTTTGAGGCGCGCAGGAGGATCGGGTTCCTGTTCCAGAATCCGGACGACCAGCTCTTCTGTCCCACGGTCCTGGAGGACGTGGCCTTCGGGCCCCTCAATCTGGGCAGGCCCCCGTCACAGGCCAGGGCGATCGCGCAGGAAACCCTGGCAACGCTGGGTATCGCCGATTTCGTGCATCGGGTCAGTCACAAGCTCTCGCACGGGGAGAAGAAGCTGGTGGCCCTGGCGAGCGTTCTGGCCATGGGCCCGGAGGTTCTCATCCTCGACGAGCCCACGGCAGGCCTCGACCAGGACACGAGAGGCCGGCTCGTGGAGACACTCGACAGCCTCGGTCTGACACTGATCATCACGTCCCACGAGATGGACTTCCTGTCGAGGATGGCCGGTGTCTTCTACACGCTTTCCGACGGCCGCATCAGGCCAGCCCGGGGCATCACACCCCACACCCACGCCCACGTCCATGTGGGCGGGGAGTACGCGCACCGGCACGAAGACGAGTATCCCTGAGTACTCCGGGTTCTTCTCAGTATCTCCACCCCGAGGCATAGGCGATAATGTTCATGACGACGGGCACCGCATAAATGAAGAGGAGGATGCTGATCTTCGCCTTCATGGTCTTGCGCGTGATCACCCAGATGGCTGCACAGAAGAAGTGGAAGTACCCGATGAGGAAGATCAGGGGGACGCCCTTGAGCGAAAGGAACCAGAAGGGATACTCCCAGACCAGGTGGCCGCCGATGTTGAGCAGGCACTCCACGAAGACGCAGAAGACCGAGTAGCCGATCGCCCAGAACCACATCTCCGGCAGGCCCAGGATCTTCACTTTCCTGTCCTCGGTCAGCGTGTGGTAGAAGATGATGCCCACCAGCGTGAACATGAACATGATCTCGATGTTCCATCCCACCATGGTGCGCAGGGCCGTGTCCCCCGGCGTGGTCCAGAACGCGCTGCGCTGGGTGAAGTGGAGCACCCAGCCGTTCCAGGTCTCGTTGAAGAAATCCACCCCGAAGATGGTGGCGCCCGCGAAGACCGCGTTCCAGTTCCCCGTCTCCTTGGCGGCCTTGATCTCCTTGACGTAGATGTAGATCACGATGGCCAGCAGCGGGATGATGTACCATTTGACCATGGTCAGGTCCCTGAGTCCGTCAAGTGCCTGCAGTGTGGCTTCAGTCATGGAAAACCTCCCCTTGTATGGTCTTTATTCCATGCCCCTGAGGGCAATCACGTCGTGAACTGCGGCTGCGTCGTGCAGATCCCCCGCAGCACTATCTTCATGGCCTCGCCGTACATGCGTGCCGCCGATACCCCCTCGGACTTCACGTACCGCTTGATGAGGAACATGATGTAGATGGAGAAGAAGAGTTCGGCAGCGTGATCCACGTCCATGGGGTGGAAGCGGCCTTCTGCGATGCCCTGGCCGAGGATGTTCCTGATGAGCTGCATGGCCCCGGCGTTGATCTCGTAGAAGCGGTCTTCCCGGGGGGTCAGTGAAAAGATGCCCGGGTCCCTGATGAGAATGGCCCGCAGGTCCTCGTGGTCAACGAGGTAGTCGAAGGACAGCCTTGCCATGACCGAGAACTTCTCCACCACGTCGTCCACCCGTGCGACGGCGATGGCCACGGCTTCCCTCCACTGCTGCAGCGCACTGCTCACGGTCTTCTCGTAGAGGTCGCGCTTTCCGGACACATAGAAGTAGAGGTTCCCCTTGGTCATGCCGAGCGCCCCAGCAACATCCTCCATGGTGGTCTTCTGGTACCCGAAGCGCGCGAACGCCACCAGGGCGGCATGGAAGATCTCGTCTCGTCTCTGGTTCCTGTCCATGGGCAGCGATGAAGAACTGAATAATTGATTCATGTAGTCAGTTAGTTGAAAAATCACCCGGTGTCAATCCAGATTCACGCGATGGAGGGAATCATGGAATGGTGTTTGATGGGCCTGCAATATCTGTTAGCATGAAGGCGGGGGCAGGTGCCCCTGCAGGCAACCGCCTACGAGAGCCCTGCATAGGCCTCGTGTGCGAGGAGGTACGGATGTCCATGGACAGTCGTGAGCTCATGACCTTTGCGCGGGACAGGCTCCGGGGGAGATGGGGCGTCGCTGCCGCGACGTTTCTCCTCTACCTGGTGCTGTCATTCCTGCTCAATGCCATACCGAAGGTCGGCTGGGTATGCAGCTTTCTCGTCGCAGGCCCCCTGCTGGTTGGGCTCCACATCTTCTGTCTTGCCATAGCTAGGCAGAGGTACCATGCGGCGGGACAGCTCTTCGAGGGATTCACGACCTTTGCCAACGGGCTGGTGGCCTACATCCTGACCACGATCTTCATCTTCCTGTGGTCATTGCTGCTTATCGTGCCGGGCATCATGGCCGCCTTCTCCTATGCCATGACCTTCTTCATCCTGGCGGACGACCGCACAGTCGACGGCCTGGAGGCGATACGCAGGAGCAAGGCCATGATGTACGGGCACAGGTGGCGGCTCTGCTGCCTGGTGGGGAGATTCACCGGGTGGATACTGCTCGGCCTGGTCACCTTCGGGATAGGCTTCCTGTGGGTTGGGCCATATCTCATGGTGAGCGTGGCGAAATTCTATGACGAGCTCAAGGGATCGGGGCATTCTTTTCCGCAGCCGTACCGGGAGATGACGCCCGGGGCATGACAGGGAGACGGTAAGGGGGCTGGCTTTCGCTGCGCAGGCTATGTCAGGACCCGGCCGTCGGGTAGACGGCGCGATGCTGCTTGGGTCTGGCAATGATCACCGTGATCAGGAAAGATATCACGGAGATGCCGAGCAGGATCGACACCCCCTGCGCGTAGGATGCGGTCGCGTCGTAGATCCTGCCCAGGAGGACCGAGCCGACGGCCAGGCCGATGACCTGGAACAGGCCCACCATGCCGATGAGCTTGCTGAAGTGCTCGACCCCGAACCGCTCTGCCACGAACAGCGGCAGCAGGGTGACGAAGGACCCCAGGGCAAGGCCGTAGCAGACCACGAAGCCCCAGACCAGGGAGCTGTTCCCCGATGCCATGATGATCGACCAGAAACCCAGGATGTGCAGCAGCCAGCATGCCCCGAGGAGGAGCTTCTTGGAGAGCTTGTCCGCCAGCGAGCCGAAGATGATCCTGCCGGCCACGCTCACCCCCAGGGTGATGCTCCAGAGGGTGTTGGCCTCTGCGACGCCGTAGCTCCTGAAAAGTGCGATGGCGTGCATGGTCAGGCCCCCGAGAATGATGCTGAAGAGCACCATGACGAGGCATGTCAGGTGAAACGGCAGGGTCCTGAATGCCTCCTTGACCGTGAAGCTTGCCGTCACGGTGGCGCCAGAGCTCTCCGTGTCGGTGGCGGATACCCCGTCCGGAACGAGCCCCATGTCCTCAGGCCTGTTCCTGATCACAAGGAGGATGACCGGCACCACGACGGCCAGCACGAGGATTCCCAGGAAACGGTAGGCCCATCGCCAGCCGTAGGCCTCGTTCATCATGCTGGCGATGAACACCATGGCCATGCCCCCCAGCCCGATGCCTGTCATGATGATGCCCATCGCTGTGCCCCTGCGCTTCTCGAACCAGTGTGAGATCACGGTCTGGCTCGGCACCAGGCTCACGCTGGCCAGGCCGACGGCCACGACGATGTAGATGATGTAGTACTGCCAGAGCGTCTGGATGAAGCTTGCCAGGATCAGTCCGAATCCTGTCACCAGGGCGCCGAAGAGCTGCACGGCCCTGGCCCCGAGCCTGGCCACCGCTATACCCACCACGGGACTCAGCAGTCCCACCAGGAGGGCGGCAATGGTGAAGCCGAGCGATATCCGCGTTCTGTTCCAGCCGAAGGTCTGCTCGATAGGCTCGAGAAAGACCGAGACCGTGTAGAAACCAGAACACAGGCCGATAAACAACACCGTGAAGGTGGCGCCGACGATCCACCACCCGTAGAACATGCCCCCTCTTTCCTTCATGGCAATCCTCCCCGGATAAAAAATGCAAGTATTTCCTTCTGCAAAGAATAATCCCGGGGAGAAGGATTGCAAGGAAGGTGCTCATGGAAGAAACGAGGTGATAGGCATGAAACCTTGAATCGACCGGGTTATTATGGTCTTTTCCTTTTCTCGACAATGTCCTTCATCAAAGGAATGATGCCTCCGGCCCGGAGGATATCCAGGATATCCCCATACAGAGGTGTTCCGTCGATGGTTTCTCCGGTGGTCAGGTTCATTACGAGGGCTTCTTCAATGTTCACCCGGATGACATCGCCCTGGGTGAAGCCCAGAGGAGAGCGCTCCACCTGCAGTACCGGGATACCCAGAGCCACGGCGTTCCGGAAGAAGATGCGGGCAAAAGATCCGGCGATGATGACGCCCACCCCCAGGGCCTTCAATGCCTCGGGGGCGGTCTCCCGTGAAGACCCGCAGCCGAAATTGGTTCCGGCAACGATGATGTCGCCCTTCTCGAACCTGGATGGGAAATCCGGGCAGACAGATTCCAGTACGTGCATGGTCATCTCTTCCAGAGGAGCGTCCACGTAGGCCCCGGGTGTGATCACGTCGGTATCAATGTTGTCGCCGAAGACCCAGATGCGGCCGGTGATTTCCTGCACTGCAGCTCCTTTCAGGCCCATGTTTCAGGAGGAACGATCCTGCCCGCCACTGCCGAGGCCGCCACCACGTACGGGTTAGCAAGATAGATCCTTGCATCGGGACTTCCCATACGGCCGATGAAGTTGCGGTTGGTGGTTGAGATGCACGTCTCGCCGGGCGCCAGGATTCCCATGTGACCTCCGAAGCAGGCCCCGCAGCCAGGGTGGCAAATACACCCGCCGGCATCGATGATGGTCTCGAGGATGCCCCGGGCCATGGCCTGTTTGTAGACCTCATAGGACGCCGGCGTCACGAGGAGCCTCACCCGTTCGTGCACCTTCCTCCCCTTAAGGATCGAGGCTGCAGCGGCCAGGTCATCCAACCTTCCGTTGGTACACGACCCGATATAGGCCTGGTCGATGGAAATCTCATCCAGGTTATCCACAGGCACCACGTCATCCACACGGGGAGGGCGGGCTACCTGTGGCAGGAGGCCGTTTATATCCACCTCAAGAACTTTTTCATAGTCCGCATCCGGGTCAGGATACACCGGCTCAAAGCCCCCCCTCACCCGGCCCTTGAGGTATGTGAAGACTGCCTCGTCCGGAACGAAGAGGCCGAACTTGGCGCCTATTTCCACGGACATGTTGGCCATGGTCATCCGTGAGGACAACGGCAATGCATCCATGGCCGGGCCGTGGAACTCCACTGACCGGTACTGGGCTGCCTCGGAGGAAAAGAGTCCTGCGATGTGCAGGATGATGTCCTTGCCCAAGACATGAGGTCCGGGCCTGCCGGTGACGACGAACTTGATGGTCCCCGGCACCCTGAACCAGAGCTCTCCGGTTAGGAAGACATAAGCCATCTCGGCATAGCCGATGCCGGTGCCCGCACAACCGAATGCTCCATAGGTAGTGGTGTGCGAGTCGGTCCCGAGGATGAGCCGACCCGGAGCGGCGAACCCGAGCTCGGGCAGCGCCTGGTGGCAGATACCCACATGCTCGCCGTAGAAGTGCCCGATGCCGAAGTGCTGCACGAAGTCGCGGACCATCTTCTGGATGCCGGCGGACCGTATGCTCGGGGCAGGGGAGTAATGGTCAAGAAACACGATGATCCTGTCCGGGTCCCACACGCTCTCCACCCCTGCCTGCATCATGCGCAGCCAGACGCCTGCAAGAGATTCCCCTGACATGACGAAATCAGGCCTGGCAGTCACGTGATCACCCGGATGTACTTCAGGAAGACCCGATGCCCTGGCCAGGATCTTTTCCGCCATGGTGGCGCACATCGTTCGTTTCACTCCTTGATGGAATACTTCTGTTCCAGGGCAAAGGTCTCAGGAAGCCGGACGATCTTCGTGAACTCGTCGAAGGTGGCCATGTCGGGCTCGAAATCCCTGGTGGTGCCTTTTTCCCTGAGCTCGGTGAGTACCTTCATGATGGCCTTTGCCGCGGCGAAGATGCTCGACAGCACGAATCCCACGAACTGGTATCCCAGTTCCTCGAATTCCTCCAAAGTGAGGATGGGGCTCAGCCCGCCCTCGATCATGTTCGCCACCAGCGGGCCCGGCACGTTTTCGCGTATGACCCTGAGCTGTTCCCTGTCCCTTGGAGCCTCCACAAAGATCACATCGGCCCCGAGCTCGTGGTAACGGTTCGCGCGCCTGATGGCCTCGTCGATCCCCAGGGGTCCCAAAGCGTCGGTGCGGGCCGTTACAAGGAACCTGTTCGGGTCGCTCCTCGTCTCCAGAGCGGCGAGCAGCTTCTGCCCGTACTCTTCCATGGGGATGACCTTCTTGCCTGTCATATGGCCGCAGCGCTTGGGCCAGAGCTGATCCTCGATGATCATACCCTGGACCCCGGCGGCCTCGAGCTCCCTGACGGTGCGGATCACGTTGATGGGACCGCCATAGCCGGTGTCTGCATCGGCGATGACCGGGATGCCGACCGACTGGGCGATGTATCGGGCCGTGGTGATCACCTCGGTCTGTGTGAGCAGGCCGAAGTCGGGCTTGGCCATGAGCGATGCCGTGGTGGCGTAGCCCGAGACAATCACCACCTCGAAACCGACCAGCTCGGCGATCCGGGCGCTCAGGGCATCATAGGCGCCGGGGACGAGGATGGGCCTGGTTGACAGGGACAGCTCCCTGTAGCTCTTCTTTCCGGACATGAGACTCCTCCTTCAAAGAACCGACAATTGCATGCATATGGAGGAATAATACATCGATTCGCCATTGAGCGCCAGTACCGGGAGTACTTGATGTCTGCATCAAGGGATAGAGAACATGTTGTTTTATTACAAGATATTTTTGCCTTGAACCATTTTCACCCTAGGGCACCTTGAGCTATTGATGCCTGCCTGTTTGATACCTATTAGAATGATATGAACATTACAGGGTAGATAATCTGAATGTTGGGAATAAGAAAAAAGACAAGTAAAAGTTTCGTCTTGATAAAGAGATGCGGACATGAATCGGAAAAGGGCGACTAAGAAGAATCTCATAGCATACCATGAAGCCGGGCACGCCGTTGCAGCCTATCTTACCAGAAAAAAGTTCAAATATGTCACCATTAAATCCAACAAGGATTACGAAGGCTACATGCGGCATGAAGAACAGAGAGCTACAAGCCGGCCTGAATGGGATGAGCGGAGAAAGACCAGATCTTCCATAGAGAAGGACATCATGGTCTCCCTTGCCGGCAGTGCCGCCATATTCCTCCTGACAGGCCACCGTGAACGCATCGGGGCCTGGGCAGACCGCCGCAGGGCCATGGACCTTGCGGAAAACATATGCGATTCCCGGCGTGAATGTGAAGCATTCGTAAACTGGTTATATGTCCGCATTGAAGGCATACTGAGATCCCAGGCAAACTGGCATGCGGTGGAGACCCTCGCGGAGGAGCTCATGATACTGGGAAGCATAGGCTACCAGAAGGCGGTGCATATCATCAGGGCAGCCAAAAGACAGTTCAGGCGGAGAAGGTGGAAGGATATCCCCAGACAGGTCCTCATGTTCCCTGTCATGGGAAGATGATGCAGCTGAATTTCCGTTCTACTGGCATAATGTGAACGTCACCTATCTTAACTTTTGATTTAAGAACA
>JAGOOG010000026.1 GCA_017992605.1 Deltaproteobacteria bacterium | reverse complement strand
TAATCCTTGGTTCTGCCATGTGTTCTTCCTTAATCGTGACCTTGTCATCAATGAGCTCTTCCCCTATGAAGAATAAAAACCTGTACCATTAAGATCAACCTGAGAGACAATTTAGGCCATGACCATGTAGACAAATTTCTATAAGTGTGCGTCAAAAAGGATTAGAATAAATACAATGAAGCCGAGAAGCCTCCTGATTCTCAATCCTTTCATGTTCTGGGCGCTCATGTCCGCAGTGCTCCTCTCGGGGTGCATGTCGGTCGGACCGGACTACGTGAAGCCGGAACCCGAGGTCCAGCCTTCCTGGCATGCCGGGATGGAAGAAGGGTTGAACACGGGCAGGACAGATCCTGTTCGGCTCGCCAGATGGTGGGATACCCTGGGTGATCCCGGGCTCACGGCCCTCATGGAACGGGCCGTGAAGAACAATCTCGACCTCAGGCAGGCGGTCTCACGGGTCCGCGAGGCCCGTGCCCAGCGTTTCATCGCACGGTCCGGATTCTTCCCGACCCTCGATGCCGGGGGCTCGGTGACCAGGAGCAGCGGCAGCGAGAACACGGGGTCAGGCCAGAGCCGTACGTTCTATTCGGCGGGGCTGGATGCAGGCTGGGAAATAGACCTCTTCGGCGGGGTACGCCGCTCGGTGGAGGCTGCCGACGCCGACCTCCAGGCAAGCCGGGAAAGCCTTCACGACGTTCTCGTCTCACTGACCGCCGAGACGGGGCTCAACTACATCGAGCTGCGCACCTACCAGGCGAGACTGGCCGTGGCCGAAGCGAACCTGAAGAACCAGGAGGCTTCCTACAAACTGACCCGAGAGCGCTACGAGGCCGGCCTCACCGACGAACTGGACGTCCAGCAGGCCCTGACGAGCCTGGAGAGTGCCCGTTCCCGCATGCCGGGTCTTCGAACGGGCATCGAAGAGTCCAAGAACAGGCTTGCTGCGCTCCTGGGCATGCAGCCTGGAGAGCTTCACCGGGAGCTGGAACAGGCAGGACCTGTACCGGTGGTGCCTCACTCGGTGGCTGTGGGAGTGCCGGCCGATACGCTCAGACAGCGCCCTGACGTCCGCAGGGCCGAGCGGGAGCTCGCCGCACAGACAGCCCGGGTCGGCACGGCAACCGCGGAGCTCTACCCCAGGCTCACCCTGAGCGGGTCCATCGGCCTGGAGGCATTGAACTCGGGAGAGCTCTTCACCTCGGGGGCCCGCTCGGGCAGCTACGGCCCTCGTATCTCCTGGCCCCTCTTCCATGCCGGTGCCATCCGGCAGAACATCGAGGTGCAGGATGCCCGGCAGGAGCAGGCGCTCATCGCCTATGAATCCGCCGTTATCGGCGCCCTTGAGGAAGTCGAGAACGCCCTGACCGCCTATGGCGGCGAGCAGCGCCGGAGGGAATCGCTCAGCAGTGCCGCCGCAGCCGCCGGGGCTGCCTATGAACTGGCGCACGTGAAATACGAGGCCGGTCTCACCGATTTCAGCACCCTGCTCGACGCCCAGCGCTCCCTGCTCGCCCTGCAGGACGAGCTTGCCACGTGCGACGGAACGGTCACCTCGAACCTGGTGCGCCTGTACAAGTCCCTCGGAGGAGGCTGGTCCTCTGACGCCGCAGATGAAAGAGAGAACCACTGAAGCAAGGAGTCGTGATGGAATCCAGACAGATCCCTGATACCGATATCGCCCGTACCCTGGGAGTGGATGAACACTCTTCGGCCCGAAAATCGCCTAAAAAGATAATCGCCTGGGGCATCGCCGCTGCCGTGCTCGTCCTGGCGGTCGCCGCCTGGCTCTCGAGAGGCAGCGACGATACTTACACGTACAAGACCCAGGAGGCCAGGCGGGGAGACCTCGTCGTGTCGGTGAGCGCCACGGGAAACCTGGAGCCCACCAACCAGGTGGACGTGGGGAGCGAGCTCTCCGGTATCGTCAGGACCGTTGCGGTAGACTACAACGACCGCGTCAAGGTCGGCCAGGTCCTGGCGAGGCTCGACACGGACAAGCTCGAGGCCAGGGTCCAGCAGTCCAGGGCGACATTGAAGGCCGCCCGGTCAAAGGTCACCCAGGCCCGGGCGACCGTCATGGAGAGCCGCAGCGCTCTGGAGCGGCTCAAGAAGGTCAGTGAGATCAGCGGCGGCAAGGTGCCATCGAAGAACGACATGGAGAATGCCGAGGCAACCTATGAGAGGTCCGTTGCCGAGCTGGCGAGCGCCGAGGCCCAGGTGAGCCAGGCCGAGGCAACCCTGAAGGCCGACGAGACCGACCTCGGCAAGGCCGTGATCCTGTCTCCCATCAACGGCATCGTGCTCACCCGCAGCGTCGAGCCCGGGCAGACCGTGGCGGCGTCTCTGCAGGCGCCGGTCCTGTTCACCCTGGCCGAGGATCTGACCAAGATGGAGCTCCACGTGGGCGTCGACGAGGCCGATGTCGGAGAGGTCAGGGAAGGTCAGGAGGCGAACTTCACCGTGGATGCCTACCAGGACAAGAGGTTCCCTGCCCGTGTGAGCCAGATCAGGTTCGGTGCCGAGACCTCCGGCGGGGTCGTAACCTACAAGGCGGTCCTCGGGCTGGACAACTCGGATCTCCTGTTGCGCCCCGGCATGACCGCCACGGCCGACATTGTGGTGAAGAAAGTCACCGATGCGCTCCTGGTGCCCAATGCCGCACTGCGCTTCTCTCCGCCGTCGGACGGGAAGAGCATGAAAGACGACGCATCGAACAACAGCATGATCTCGAAGCTGTTTCCCAGGCCTTCCCGGGGAACCGACAGGCCCCGCAGGGACCGCGCGAATCCCAGGGACCAGACCGTCTGGGTCATCAAGGACAAGAAGCCCGTATCCCTCCAGGTCACCACCGGTGCCACGGACGGCACCATGACCGAGGTCACCGCCGGCGACATCACCCCGGGCATGGCCCTGGTCGTGGATGCCGTGAGTGCGAAGGAATGAACATGGCTGGAGCCGACAATGGCGGGAATCACCTCATCGCACTGAAGGGCATCACCAAGGTCTACGGAACCGGTCATGCGGCTGTGCATGCCCTCCGGGGTATCGACATGAACATCGGTCCAGGTGAATTCGTCGCCGTCATGGGTCCTTCCGGTTCGGGGAAATCGACCTGCATGAACATTCTGGGCTGCCTCGACACGCCCACAGCAGGGACCTACCTGTTCAAGGACGTGGACGTGGGCGCCCTGGACCGTGACCAGCGGGCCCTGCTGAGGCGCAACTACCTGGGCTTCATCTTCCAGGGGTTCAACCTGCTCAACCGCACGTCGGCCCTCGAGAACGTCGAGCTGCCGCTCATCTATCGCGGGATCCCCGCCCGCGTACGGCATGAGCGGGCATTGAAGGCCCTGGAGATCGTCGGGCTGAAAGGCTGGGAGACCCATACCCCGGGAGAGCTTTCAGGCGGTCAGCAGCAGCGGGTGGCCATCGCCCGGGCCATCGTCATCGAGCCGACCGTTCTCCTCGCGGACGAACCCACCGGCAATCTCGATTCTGCGACAGGGCGCGAGGTCATGGACCTGCTGTGCCGGTTCAACACCGAGCAGAAGATCACGGTGCTCATGGTGACCCACGACACCCACATGGCCACCTATGCCAGGCGTACCGTACAGTTCCTCGACGGCCTCATCGAGTTCGAAGAACACCGTGAGGGGGGGTGCTGATGCTCTGGGAAACCCTCCTGCTCGCCATCCGTGCGATCCGCCGCAACGTGCTCCGCTCCACGCTCACCATCCTGGGCATCGTGATCGGTGTGGCGGCGGTCATCACCATGGTCACCCTGGGCAAGGGGGCCACGATCCAGGTGGCCTCGGAAATCGGCAACCTGGGCAGCAACATGCTCCAGGTAAGGCCCGGGCAGGGTTTCAGGGGACCCGGCGGCGCCAGGTCCGAGGCCTCCATGTTCAAGATCGAGGACGCCGAAGCCATAAAAGACCAGGTCACCGGCCTCGAGGCCGTGGCGCCCCTGGCCTCCAAGGGGGCTCAGGCCATCTACGGCAATGAGAACTGGTCCACCGTGGTCTACGGCACCACGGACGAGTACCTGCAGGTCCGCGACTGGCTGCTGGAGGGGGGGCGTTCCTTCACGCCCAGCGAGCTTCACTCGGGCAAGGCGGTCTGCATCATCGGTGCCACGGTGAAGAAGGAGCTCTTCGGCGGCGCCAACCCCCTGGGCGCATCCATCAGGCTGGGCAAGCTCTCATGCGAGGTCATCGGGGTGCTCGAGTCCAAGGGCGCATCGGCCTTCGGAAGCGACCAGGACGACTTCGTCCTCATACCGCTGCGGACGTTCCAGCGCCGCATCGCAGGGAACACCGACGTCAGCGCCGTCATGCTCTCCGCCCTGTCCGGCGTGCCCACGGAAAAGGTGCAGAAGGATGTCGAGCAGCTCTTGCGGGAGCGCAGGCGCATTTCCGTGGGCGAGGACGACGACTTCCACGTACGTGACATGAAGGAGATCGTGAGCACGCTCACCGGAACCACGCGTGTACTCACGGCGCTGCTCGGCGCCGTGGCAGCGGTGAGCCTGCTGGTGGGAGGCATCGGCATCATGAACATCATGCTCGTCTCGGTGACCGAGCGGACCCGCGAGATCGGCACCCGCCTCGCCATAGGCGCCCTGGAGCGCGAGGTGCTCCTGCAGTTCCTGGTTGAGGCCGTGGTTCTGTCGCTGTTCGGGGGGCTGTTCGGCGTCATCCTGGGCCTGTCCGCCGCGGCATTCGGCTCGAAACTGCTGCACGTGCCCTTCATCATCAATCCCGGCATCATGGCCCTGGCCTTCCTCTTCTCGGGCGCTGTGGGCGTCATCTTCGGCTACTTCCCGGCCCGCCAGGCAGCCCGCTTGGACCCCATCGAGGCGCTGAGGCACGAATAGGCCGACCGTTTTCGGTGTCGCAGTTTCGTTCTTGCGTGCCGGGAACATATCCATCATAACGGAATGGACTGACGATCGCGAGGTGGCACGATGTCCGGAACCTTTGCCCTCATGCTCCACAGCCACATCCCCTACTGCCGGAAGTCCGGGGTGTGGCCCGCAGGAGAGGAATGGCTCTTCGAGGCCATGAACGAGACGTACCTGCCGCTCCTGATGGCCTTGCGTTCATTGTTCCTCGACGGCATACGGCCACGGGTGATGGTGGGCCTGGTCCCGGTGCTCATGGAGCAGCTCGCCGACGGGTACATGAAGGACCGGTTCTGCGCCTACATGGAGGACAAGATCGCACGGGCGCGCACCGACATGGACCGGTTCAGGGAAGACCCGCCCAGACTCAGCGTCGCCGGCTACTGGCTCGAGACCTTCGAGACCACCTATCACGCCTACACCGATGTCTTCTACCGCGACATCCTGGGAACCCTGAAATGGCTCCAGGACGAGGGGGCCGTCGAGGTGCTGACCTCGGCGGCAACCCACGGGTTCCTCCCGCTCATGGCCAGTGACGGCGCCATCCATGCCCAGGTGCATGTCGGCGTGGAGACCTACCGGAACTATTTCGACCGCTCGCCCCGTGGATTCTGGCTCCCCGAATGCGCCTACCGGCCGGAACAGTGGTCGGACAGGGAACAGCGCATGCGGTGCGCCATCGACGAATGGCTCGCGGCAGAGGGCATCGACTACTTCTTCGTCGAGAGCGTGGGGATCACGAACGCCTCCTTCGTGGAGAACCGCCACCGGGAGGCGACGCCTTCCACGGGCCGCGGCTACCGGCTGCCTTCGGGCGTGGCGGTGTTCGGCCGCAACGAGGAGACGGGCAGACAGGTGTGGTCCCCGGACAGGGGCTACCCGGGAGACCCCTTCTACCTGGAATTCCACAGCAAGGATGCCGTCAGCGGGCTCCACTACTGCAGGGTGAGCGGCTCCCCGGAGAAACGGCTCTATGATCCGATGGCTGCCTCCGAGCGCGTGGAAAACCATGCCAGGCACTTCGTCGGACTTCTGGAAGGCATCGCAGGCCGGGCTTCTCATGAGGGGACCGGGCAGGTCATCGTCTGTCCCTACGACTGCGAGCTGTTCGGCCACTGGTGGCACGAAGGGGTTCACTGGATCGAACGGGTCTATCGCATCCTCGACGGCAACGGGAGCATTGCATGCCTGAGCCTGGGAGACCATCTCGACACCTGCGGCAGAGACCTCTCGGTCATCCGCATGCAGCCAAGCTCCTGGGGGCTGAACGCGGACTTCACGGTGTGGCTCAACCCGGAGCACGGCTGGATATGGCCGTACATCAACGGGACGTGCGTCGAGATGGAACAGATCCTCGATCAGGCACAGCCCCATGACGAGCGCGCTCGGAGGATCCTGGGCCAGATGGCCCGCGAGCTGCTCCTCATGCAGGGCAGCGACTGGCCCTTCCTGCTCTTCACCACCCAGGCCAAGGAGTATGCCAACCAGCGCTTCCATCACCACCACCAGCGCTTCCAGAAGCTCTTCTGGGCGGCCAGGGACCTCGACGACCGTGGCCGGCTCACCGAATCTGAGCTGAGCCGGATGGAAGATGTGGACTGCGCGTGGCCCGCGATCGATCCCTTTCTCTTCAGACACAGAAAAGGCCCCGATCACGAAGACTAGGTCCCCCTTCCAGGAGTGAGGGGGCCCCGGCGGACGGAAAAGACAATCAAGCGCTCAGTTGCCGGTCTTGGGCCCTTCCTTGGCAGGCGCTGCCGCTTCCTGGCGCACCAGGGGCACGAACCTGTCCAGGGTGACCCGGAACAGCCCCAGGGTGTGACTTGCCTCTATCTTCAGGACATCCTTGTTCTGATCGGCAGACAGGTAGATCTTCGTGTCCGCGGGCTTCTTACTGGATTCCACCACGTTGCCCTCGTCGTCCAGCTTCTTGACCGTGGGGATGATGACATAGGCAGGGCGCTTGGTGCCTTCCACATCCACGCCCTGAATGTGACTGCACCGCAGGGTGAGCTCGTATCGGCTCTTGCCGCCGTACACGTCGAAGACCTCTTCGAGGCCGACCTTCCAGTCGAGCCCCCTGACCAGGTAGGTCGCCGCGAAGGGGTCCACGGTGAACTTCTCGGGCATGAGGCGGCGCACCTTGTAGTCCACCGTGCCGCCTTTCTCGGTCTCCTTCTCGATGGACTTGATCTCCCCGTTCTCGTTGAACTGGATGGTCATGTCCTTCTCTTTTGCCTTGACCTGCTGCTGAGTCTTGGTCTTGACTGACGCTATGCCGGGCTCTGCCTCCATGAGAGACTCTCCGCGGTAACGGATCTTGTAGATGCGGTCGATGGAGTCGTTCGTCTGGGCGAGCACCTGAATCTTGTAGAGGTCATTCTCCCGGTTGATGGAGATGCTGGCGATCCCGATGCTCACGTTGTTGTAGTCGAACTTGTAGTAGTAGGTTCCCAGCCGGGGCTTGAATTTCGGGTCAACGGAGGCGGGTACGCCGCTGTTTGAGGGTTCCGGCGTCTGGGCCTGTCCTGCCTGCCCTATTCCGATGAAGAGGATCGTCGCCGCTGCCGCGATCAGGAATGGTATTGTTCTCGTCTTCGTTCTGCTCATTATTCGTGCATCTCCTCTTGAGTGTCTAGGGTCTTTTGGTCCCGAGTCAAGTCGCGTGTGGATAAAACGACACAGACTTGCACGCTCTCGCACCCCACGCTCCTGTATTTACTCGAACCGTATCTCGCAGTGAATAGTATGCATCTTATGTGCCATGGAACCGGTTCATCCCTCTCAATGTTGACACCATGGGAACAACGCTTTACAGAGACACTATGCCCGAGGGAAACAACGTTCTCCCCACACTGTTCGCGGACATCTCCGGCATGCGCGGAGACGGACGTGCCCGCAAACTTGTCAGCGCCTGCCCCGAAGGTCGCATTCCTGCGGGGCGGATCGGTTCAGGCTGATTCCATGATCTCGACCAGGGGGCTCATCTCCCGGCTCACCATCCGGCTGGAACTCTACATCAACCTCATCGTGGTGCCCCTTGCCGTGTACTACGGGACCATCGCAGGCAGGTACGAACGGGAGAAACTCTTCCACATCATCACCGCCTCCATCATCTCGGCATCGCTGGCGACTCTCTTCGGCATGTCCATCAGGATCTGGAAGCTCTCGGGGATACTCAACGCGTTCCAGGGCGAAAACGGGGACCATGCCGCCGTCAAGCTGATGCTGCTGTCATATCCAGCCACCGAGAGCATCATCATCGTGCTGCGATGGATCCTGGGCCTGACGTGCGTGTATGCGATCATGCAGCTGTGGGTGGGCCTGACGTGGTTCGAGACCCTGCCGGTATTCTTCATCCTCCTCCTGTGTGTGCCCATCAACAGCGTCATCTCCTACTGCACCACCGAACACCTGCTCGCTCCAGTCCTCATGGAAGAACGGATAAAGGCCGTCCACCTCCCCCGGGACTCCTACACCCTCATCAGCGTCTCCATGAGGACCACCTTCATCGTCGTCTCGATCCTGCTCATACCGCTCATCACGTTCGGGCACTTCCTGTTCATTTCCCACCTCGAGAACATGAGGATCCCGGGTCTGTCCGTCCACATATTCATCATCCTGGCGCTGTCCCTTGCCGCCATCCTCGTCACGGTCCACGAGTCGAACGCCGGCATCAGCTCCGGACTGAAGATGACCGTCAACACGCTGGAGGACCTCGAAAAAGGGAACCTCGACGTGGCCCCCATACCACTGCTCACCAAGGGGGAGATCGGCATCATCAGCCAGTCGGTGAACGTGCTGGCCCACTCGTTGCGCAACTCACAGGAGATGTTCGAGAAGGCCTTCCGGTCGAGTCCGATGGGGATAGCCATCTGGAGGTTGGGCGGTGGCTTCCTCGTGAACGTGAACGAAAGCTTCACCGAGATAACCGGATACACGCGGGACAATATGGCGGGACGGGCACTGGAGGATGTCGGCCTGTTCGCGTCACCGGCCGATTATGACCGCCTGGTCCAAGGCCTCATCGCCCGTGAAGAGATCAGGAACTACGAGACGGAGTTCATCACCGCCAGCGGTGATGTCCTGACCGTTTCCATCTCGGCGGAGATCGTCATGCTCGGCGACGAGTCCTGCACGATAGCGACCATAGAGGACATCACCGAGAAGAGGGCGCTGGAGAAAGAGGTTCTGAGCATCAGCGAGAAGGAACGGCAGAAGATCGGCCAGGACCTCCATGACGACCTCGGCCCTCACCTCATCGGCATCGAGGTGATGAGCGAACTGCTCAAGAAGAAGCTCCAGGAGGACATCATCCCATCCTCCGCCGAGGTGGAGAAGATACGCTCCCTCATCGAGCAGGCCATCGCCAAGACGAGGAGGCTCTCCCGGGGGTTGTGTCCCGTATTCCTCGCAGATCACGGGCTGGAGTCCCTGCTCCAGGAGATGGCGTCGAACATCAAGGAGGTTCACGGCATCGACTGCGCCTTCACCTATGAACGGTCCATCCTCGTGGAGGACATCACCGCCTGCACCCACATCTACTACATCGTGCACGAGGCGGTGTACAACGCCATCAAGCACGGTCACGCCGGGAGGGTGGACATCGAACTCCTCTACCGAGACCCCGTGGTTACCGTGTCGATCCGGGACAACGGCACCGGCATGGTCCACGAAGAAGCACCGCAGGGAATGGGCTTGAAGATCATGAGGTTCCGTGCGAACATGATAGGCGCCGACCTGAACATTGCCAGCAGGCCTGGCGGGGGAACCACCGTGACGCTGTCGTTCATGCATCACGATCACACCATGAAGGAGGGGCCGCCGGGACAGCCATGAACACCCCGGACAAGAGTGCGGTCCTCATCGTCGAGGATCACGAGATCTTCCGTCTCGGCATCAGGGAGCTCATCAACCATGAACCCGACTTGGCCGTCTGCGGCGAGGCCGACGACGTGGAATCGGCAAGGACCCTCATCAGGAAGCTGCGGCCGGACCTGGTCATCATCGACATCACGCTGAAGAAGAGCAACGGCATGGATCTCATCAAGGAGATCAGCGCCCATTACAAGTCCATGAAGACGCTGGTGCTGTCCATGCACGACGAACTCCTCTACGCCGAGCGATCGCTCCAGGCCGGAGCCCAGGGCTACATCATGAAGCAGGAGACCTCCCGGTCCATCGTCAAGGCCATCCGTCACATCCTGGCCGGCAACATCTACGTGAGCCAGGAGATCATGGACAACCTCCTCGAACGGGTGCGCACCGGTCAGGATTCCCTGGAGAAACCCCCCGTGGACAATCTCTCCGACCGGGAGCTCGAGGTCCTCGGAATGATCGGTCAGGGGAAGTCCACCGGAGACATAGCTGCGAACATGAACCTGTCCGTGAGCACCATCAGCACGTATCGTGAACGAATCAAGGAGAAGCTCAACCTGAAGAATGCCGCCGAGCTGGTGCGGTATGCCGTCCACTGGGTGGAAAGGCAGTAGCAGGGGCGAGACCTATCACTGGTTTGCAGTCATTATGCTGAACATTCATCAACAGCAGAATAAAACCTTGATTGACTGTCTTCCCTGCATTTTCCATGACGTAGTCACCATCCCGTGCCTTCATGTACGATATGGTGCTACATGTCTTTCCCATCACCGGCCACGCAACATTCGCCTCCCCTCCTATTGTGTACCCCTTTGTATGCTATTATTATAGTATCCTGATCACGCTGCACGGGAGGTGTCCGTATGCCTAGGGGCTATGCAGGTAAGTATCTTCTGGTCGATCTGTCGGCAGGTTCATGGAGCGATTTCACGGTGGACGAGGAGATCCTCAGGGACTATCTCGGCGGGAGTTCTCTCGCAGCCAAGCTCTTCTTCGACCGTTATCCCCTGGATGCGGACCCTCTGTCCGGGCAGAACCCCCTCATGATCATGACCGGGCCCATGGTGGGCAGCGGCTTCCCGGGCACTTCCCGGTTCAGCATCTGCGCCAAGGCCCCCCAGACGGGCATATGGGGGGAATCGGCCTGCGGCGGCACCTTCGGTCCCGAGCTGAAACGGGCGGGATACGACGGGCTGGTTGTCGAAGGCATATCCAGTGCTCCGGTAACCCTGTGCATCGTCGATGGAAAGGTGGAGCTGCAGGATGCCTCGTCCCTGTGGGGCAAGGACGTCTACGAAACCACGGATGCCCTCAAGGAAAAGGATGCCAGGTTCAAGGTCCTCACCATCGGCGCGGCGGGGGAGAACCTCGTGAAGATAGCGTCGATCGGCAACGACAAGGGACACTTCAGCGGCAGGACCGGCCTCGGTGCGGTCATGGGGTCCAAGAAGCTCAAGGCCATCGTGGTACGAGGCTCGGCCAAACCGCTCAAGGCAGACGAAGAGCGGTACAAGACCGCATTCAAGGCCGCCATCACCGAGGTGAAGGAATCGGCCCTGGCGGACGGACTCCACCTCATGGGCTCGGATGCCAACATGGACCTCGGCATGGTCAGCGGCGACGTACCCATAAAGAACTGGACCGTGGGAGAGGCCTTTGACCTCTCGAGCAACCTTTCCGGGCCCACCATGCGGGAGAAGTACCTCACCAAGGAGCACGCCTGCGCCAACTGTCCGGTGGCCTGCAAGCGGGTGGTCAAGGTGGACGACGGACCCTACATGACCGAGGAGGGACCGGGCCCCGAGTATGAGACCTGCGGCACCTTCGGCACCATGATGATGAACCCGGACCTGGCCGCGGTCATCAAGGCCAACGAGCTCTGCAACCGGTACGGCCTTGACACCATCAGCTGCGGTTCGACCATTGCCCTGGCCATGGAGCTCTACGAGAAAGGTATCCTGTCAAAGGGTGACCTGGACGGCATCGACCTCACCTGGGGCAACATGGAAGCGGTGATGCCGCTCATCAGGAAGATCGCCTACCGGGAGGGTATCGGGGACATCCTCGCGGAGGGTTCGCTCAGGGCGGCCCGCAGGATCGGCAAGGGGGCCGAGGAGTACGTGGTCCACGTGAAGGGGCTGGAAGCGCCCATGCACGACCCGCGGGGGTTCCACGGCATGGGCCTGGCGTACATGATGTCCAACAGGGGCGCCTGCCACCTGCAGCACGCCGTTCTCGCCACCGAGCAGGGCATGGCGTCGTGGCCCGAGCTCTTCGACATGAAGGACGACTACGTGGGCACCACGAGCGAAGGCAAGGCCATGCTGGTCTACAACTCCGAGAACTACGGCATCCTGGGCAACTCCCTGTCCATCTGTCACTACCTGGTGGACATCCTCAAGCCCGAGACCATCCTGGAAGCCTTCAACGCCATCACCGGGTTCGGCCTGGACAAGGAGAGCCTCCTGAAGACCGGCATGCGCGACTGGACCCTGAAGCGGGGCATCAACAACCTGCTCGGCATCACGAAGAAGGACGATGCGCTGCCCAAGAAGCTCCTCACCGCCCTGGAGGAAGGCGGGGCTGCGGGTTCGGTGCCCGACGTGGAGCTCCTGCTCAGCGAGTACTATGCCGTCAGGGGCCTCGATGACCGCGGCTATCCGTTGCCCGAGAAGCTCACCGAACTCGGTCTCGAAGACCTGAAGAGGCGTCTGTATCAATAAAAAACCATATATCATGGAGGGAGGGCTTTTTTCATGGCAAAGGTAAAGGCAATGACACAGGAGTGGATGGATGCATACAAGGCCGCCATACAGGCAGACCCTGACTACAAGCAGATCGCCAAGGACTGGGAAGGCAGTGTCGCCCTGATCTGCAACGCTGACCCCAGCAAGGGCATCCCCGAAACGATCTACCTGTTCCAGGACTACTGGCATGGTGATGTCGGCGATTTCTTGGTCTGCGACAAGGCAAAGGCCGAGAGCGCCAAGTTCGTCATGACCGGCGATTACTCACGATGGAAGCAGGTGGCCCTCAAGGAACTGGACGCCACCAAGGCGCTGCTCCAGGGCAAGCTCAAGATGAAGGGCGATCTGCCCTATGTGGTGCGGAACATAAAGACCGTCAACAAGGTCATTGACATCCTCGGTTCGTTCGAGACCCAGTGGCCCGATGACCCCGAGTGATCGGTTAAGGAGCGAGGTATGGGTTACGATTCTGATCTGTCATTCAATTACTATGGACCCACCAAGATCGTCTTCGGCATAGACTCGTCCAAGGACGTGGAGATCGAGATGAGCTCCCTGGGAGGGACCAAGGCGGTGGTCGTCACGGACCAGGGCATCATCAAGGCCGGCCTCCTCGACCACATCCTCAAGGCGCTCGGCAGCAAGTGCGTGGGCGTGTTCAGCGACATCCCCCAGGACACCGGGGTGGAGGTGGTGGATGCCGGGGCCGCCTTCGCACGGAAGAACGGCGCGGACATCGTGGTGAGTGTGGGCGGCGGCAGTGTCATCGACACGGCCAAGGGCATGTGCATCCTGCTGACCGAGGGCGGATCTCTGCGTGACTTCGGCGGGGTCCAGCTCCTGTCCAGGCCCCAGACACCCCACGTGGTGATCCCCACCACGGCGGGAACCGGCAGCGAGGTGACCAATGCCGCGGTGATCATGGACAAGGAGATGGGCCAGAAGCGCCTCATGGTCGAGAATTTCAACATACCGCGCCTCGGCATCCTGGACCCGAAGATGACGGCCAAGCTTCCCAAGCTCCTGACGGCAGGGACCGGCATGGACGCCATGACGCACGCGGTGGAGGCGATCCACGCCATACCGCATGAGCCCATCACCGACGGGCTGGCCATACACGCCATCAGGCTCATGGCGCGATACCTGCCGGTCTGCGTGGAAAACGGTGAAGATCTCGTGGCCAGGGGCCAGATGCAGATCGCGGCGACCATGGCGGGATGGGCCTTCAGCATAGCAGGGGTCGGGAACGTCCATGCACTGGCCCACTCCATAGGCGCCGTGGCACACGTGCCGCACGGCATCGCCAACGGCATCCTGCTCGCCGACTGCATGGAGTTCAACCTCGAGAGCTGCCCCGATGCCTACGCCATGGTGGCCGAGGCCTTCGGCATCCGCGAAAAGGGCATGGACGACATGGAAGCGGCGAAAGCGGCCATTACCGCGATGAGGGCGTTCACGAAGAAGATCGGCCACCCCCAGAAACTCTCGGAGATGAAGGTGACCGAGGCCGACATCGTCAAGGCCGCAGACCTCAGCCTGGGCGACGGGGCCATCGTGAACAATCCGCGGCTGGTCCTCGACGCATCCGAGGTGCTCGAGATCTACAAGAAGGCACTCTAATCATTGACAGGCAGGGGGGCGTACGCTCCCCGCCCTTTCATTACGACGTTATCCGGAGGATTTTTTATGGCTGATACCATTGTCGACAACCGTGCCGAAGAGGTTCCCTTTTCCTACGTGATCGCCGATCTTCTCACATCCAATCTCGAGCAGAGGCAGGACAAGATGAAGACATTCCGGAGCATGTGGGGCGTGGTGGCGCTCAACCTACCGGACATCGAGGCGGCCATCACCCTCATCTTTGCAGGAGGTCGGGTGCGGATCGAACCCGGCGTCGTGGGCAAGCCGGACCTGATCATCAACTCGAGCTCGGAGAAGATCATCTCGCTCAATGCGATCTCCATCAAGTTCGGGCTGCCCTACTACTTCGACGAGGCGGGCATGAACGTGCTCAAGCAGCTGGCCAGCGGTGAACTCAGGATCAACGGCATGTTCACCCACCCCATCCTCCTGACCAAGCTCACCAAGATCATGTCGGTCATGTGAGGCTGTGCGAAGAGGGGAAAAGAACTACCCAATGACCACTGCAAACGACGTCTATGAGCGGCTGGCCCTGGTGCTCGACACCCTGCCCAACGGGTTCCCCAGGACAGAGAGCGGCGAGGAGATCACACTCCTGAAGAAGATCTTTGAACCCGAGGAGGCGGAACTGTTCTGCGACATGCGGCTCACCTTCGAAACCGCAGAACAGGTTGCTCAGCGTACGGGCCGCCCCATGGACGGCCTGCTGGGAAGACTCATCCGCATGGGTCAGCGCGGCCAGCTCTTCGCCATCCAGTTCGGCGATACCTGGTACTTCAAGATGCTTCCCTGGGTCTTCGGCATCTTCGAATTCCAGCTCAGTCGCCTGGACAGGGAGATGGCCGAACTGGCCGAGATCTACATGCCCGTGTTCGGTAAGCAGTTCTTCGAAAACAAGCCCCAGCTCATGCACGTGCTCCCGGTCGAGGAGACCATCACGGCTGCACAGGAAGCGATGCCCTACGAGAAGGTCTCGGCACTCATAGAGAAAAGCCAGTCGTTCATGGTGAACGAGTGCATCTGCAAGAAGGAGCAGGCCATGCTCGGCAAGCCATGCGACAGGCCCATCGAGGTGTGCCTGGCCATGGCACCGGTGCCGGGGGTGTTCGACAAGTCGCCTTCAGGCCGCGTCATCACCAAGGAAGAGACCTACGAGATCCTCCGGATGACCGAAGAAGCAGGCCTTGTGCATCTCACCAACAACCTGCAGAACGGTCAGTTCTTCATCTGCAACTGCTGCACGTGCTGCTGCGGGGTGCTGCGGGCCATTAACGAGCTGGGGATTCCTGCATGGAATGTCATAAACTCGCCGTTCTATGCGGTCATTGATGAGAACACCTGCATCAGCTGCGGCCTCTGCGCCGAGAAGCGCTGCCAGGTGGCCGCCATCGAGGAAGGCGACGATTCCTATCGCATCGTCCCGGAAAAGTGCATCGGATGCGGGCTGTGCATCGGTACCTGCCCGGTCGATGCCATAAGCCTGACCCGCAAGGATAAGGACAAGATCGTGGTGCCTCCTTTCACCGAGGATGCCTGGTTCGATGAGCGGGGCAGACGCAGGGGCGTGGATTTCAGCAGGTTCAAATAAGACCTCACCGCTTCATGGCGCTCCTCGCAGCGATGAGCAGCGGGTCCCAGACCGGAGAAATCGGTGGGGCGTAGGCCGTATCGAGGGTGTAGAGTTCGTCCAGCCTCATCCCCTTGGTGGCGGCCGCCACGACCGTGTTGATCCTGAGCGCCGATCCCGGTCCGCCGATGATCTGCCCTCCCACGATCACCCGTGAGTCGTCTTCGAAGAACAGCTTCACCCAGAGATCGGAGGATCCGGGGAAATATCCCGGCAGGGTCCTGGCCTTGATCTTCACATCGCTGATATGCCTGAGGCCATGCCGGTCGACCTCAACCTGCCCGATGCCCGTCTTGGCGATCTCCAGTCCGAACACCCTGGTGACCGCAGTACCGATCACGCCCGGGAACGGCTTGAGCTTCTCTCCCCGCATCTCGAGCACGATGTTCTCTCCGCACATCCTGCCCTGACGGTTTGCAGTCAGACCCAGCGGGATGAACACATCCCGGCAGAGAAGCCGGTGGTACACCGTGCAGCAGTCGCCAGCGGCGAAGATGTGGGGGTCCGACGTCCTCTGGTAGCGGTCGACCTGAATGGCCCCGCGCGGCCCCAGTTCGAGGCCGGCCGTGACAGCCATCTCGTTGTTGGGCGCCACCCCGATACTCACCAGAACACAGTCAGCCTCCACAGAGGTCCCGTCGTCGAGCTTGACAGCACGGACCTGCGTGTCGCCGTCCAGACCGATGACCTTTCTGCCGGTGATGACCTCCACCCCGTTCTTTTTCAGCTCGGCACCCACCAGGAGACTCATGTCATCATCCATGATGGCCATGATACGGGGCAGTGCCTCAACCACCGTGACATCCATGCCGGTCCCCCTGAAGGACTCGGCCACCTCGACCCCTATGTACCCGCCCCCGATGATCACCGCCTTGCCGGGTTTCTGATTTTCCAGGAAGGACTTCAGGTCGATGCCGTCCTGGAATTCCTTCATGGGAAAGACCCCCGGCAGGTCGATGCCCGGCAGGTCGGGCATGACGGCGCGGGCCCCGGTGGCCAAGACCAGGATCCCGTAGCCCTGTTCGAGGTACATGCCGTCCTGAAGATTTCTCACCGTGACGGTCTGTGTCTCCCGGTTGATGGATACGGCCTCGTGGCGGGTCTTCAGGTCGATGCCGCGCTTGTGAATGGCATCTTCCGGGTGCAGGGCGATGAGCTCCTCGTGGTCGCGTATCTGACCAGATACGTAGTAGGGGATCCCTCAGGCCCCGTAGGATATGTAGGACTCCTTGCCGAAGACGATGACCTCTGCATCGGGGAGTTCCCTCTTGATCACACTGGCCGCGCTCATGCCGGCGGCTACGGCACCGATGACGACAATGGGTTTCATGATTCAGCCTCCCTTCCGGATCATTCTCACCAGAAAACAAGGTGCGGCACAAGCACGTTTAACATCATGCATCGGACAGGGATATACCCGCGCACGAGGTTGAGGTCAGACGATCACCACCGGCCACCGTGCATTGAGGATCACGTACCGGGCGAGAGATCCGAGGACAAACTTTTCCACGCGGGTACGCTTCTCGGTGCCGATGATGATCTCATCCACGCCGTTATCCCGCGCAACCTGGCGACGGGGATGGCCCCCTTCGCCTCCTCGGTTCCGTCATAGTACATCAGGATCCTCTTGGCCTTCTCCTTCCATGCAGGAACTCCCTGGTGATTGCTTAGAAGAGTACTACCGCCGTCATGATTGTCAAGCAGAGGAAAGGGGCAGGGACCAGCGGCACAATGCGATCTCCCAACCACAGGAAATCACTCGGTCATAAAAATAATACAACCTGAATCTGAAGGGTTGAGACAAAGGTGAATTCACCCTCTTGACATGTTGTATGGCAATCTTATAATGCAATTATAGTCCGACTGGTCGGTTTAACGACCAATTGGTCGGTTTAGGCATTTGCCGCATCGACGAACAAGATAACCGCATCACGACGTCATTCCTGTACGGATGACAATGCACCCACTCATCTAAAGAAATCAGGTCGAATGCCCACATCCTTGTGGAGGGGGTTCACTGATGCCGCCGAACGCGGACCTCGAGGCCCTGAGAAAGGCCCAGATCATCGATGCGGCACTTCGCACCATTTCCGAGCGCGGGTGCGCCAATGTGACCATGGACGATATCTGCAAGGCTGCAGGTCTGTCCAAGGGAGGTCTCGCCCACTACTACAAATCCAAGGAGGATCTCTTCAAGGCCGCGTTCCAGACGTTCTTCCAGCGCATCTTCACGCGCGGCGAGGAAACCATGTCCTCCTTCGAGGACCCTCTGGAGCAGCTCCTCTCCTTTACCTGGCTCTACAATGCCGAGGATCCCGACGTGGAGACAGGGTACCCCATCCTCTACGACTTCATGTCCATTGCCGTGCACGACCAGGCATACCGCGACATCTTCAGCGACTGGATCAACAACTGGGTCAGGCTCCTGAAGAGCGCCATCGTGCTCGGCCAGAGCCAGGGGCGTTTCACGGCCGTCGAACCGGAGTCGGCTGCCCGCACCATCTCGGCCATCTACCAGGGTGCGGCCACCCGCTGGTACCTCGCCCGCGGGGAGCACTCCACCGACTGGGCGACGGAAAGCATCAGGAGGTCCGTCACAGGGCTCCTGAACACCTTCGAGAACGCCATCAAGCAGGAAAGGAGGACCATGTAAAAGAAGGCACATCGTCGGATTCGGTTTCAGCAGCATGCTCCCGTTTCGCCTGTACACGCGTTGTTGCATGATATGTTTTGGATTCCGGGGCGCATTTTTCCCCGCACACACAGATCAAGAAGGAGGACACCATGGCAGTATTCGAAAGCACGGATAAGATGTACGAGGTCCTGGGCAGTCTGTTCAATCTCCTCATGCAGGACAAGGATCTTTACGACAAGTTCCTCGAGTCGAACATCGTCATCAAGTTCACCATCAGCGACCCCGAGGGCTTCATCTGGCTCACCAACGACGGCAAGGTCATCTGCGGCCCGGCGGACTACCGGCCCACCATCGAGATGACCCTCAGCGGCGACACCTGCCACAAATTCTGGCTCAAGGAGGTCGGCCTGCCGATCGCCCTGGCCAAGGGCCTCATCAAGGCCAAGGGCCCCATGCCCAAGGTGCTCAAGCTCCTGCCCCTGCTGAAGCCCGCATACGAGAACTACCCGGCCATTGCCAGAAGCCACAATCTCCCCATCGCCGGCTGAAGCACATCCCGCACAAGGAGGACAGACCATGAGCGTAGAACGAACCCTCAAACAGTTCGAGGACGACCGGAAGGAAGCGGCACAGATCGCTGCACGCATGCTCCTGGCCTCGGCCGTCACCTCCCCCCGGGTGGGTGGCGTGGGCGAGTGCACGGTGCACATCGTGGAGGACGAGTGCGACATCGAGGACCTCTGCCAGGCCATCGAGGACATGAGCGGGGACAACGAGGCATGGGAATTCTTCATGCGCGATGCGGCCATGATCCGCGACGCAGACGCGGTGCTCGTGGTGACGTCGCTGCGCAGCCTCACGGACCCGTCCGACATCAACTGCAACCTGTGCGGCAGGCTCACCTGCGAATACCTCAGGAAGGAGGACAAGCTCCCCCCTGAGCCGGGGGTCGCCTACACGGGACCGCTGTGCACCTTCAGGGCCATGAACATCTCGTACGCCATCGACGGGATCGTGTCCATGGCGCGCAACCTGGGCATCGACTACGGTGTCTACTGGTCGGCCGGCGCTGCGGCCATGCGCATGGGCCTCCTGCCCAGGGCCACCGGCTTCGCCCTGGGCGTGGCCATTTCGGTGACCGAGAAGAGCCCGTTCAGGGACATCCCGGTCAAGTACGGCGAGATCAACGAACGGACCATGAACGACCGCATCATCCGCAGGCTCTGGCCGCAGTTCAGGTCGATCTACAGTTAAGGACGGGGAGGAACCTATGGCTATCAGAGAAATGGACGACATGGTACAGGGCGGCCTCGACCGCGCGGTCGAGCTCATGACCCTGGCGGCGAAGACGAGTTTCAGGTTCGGCTCCCGCAACACCGTCAAGATCATCAGCATCACCAACGAGGAGATCGAGCAGCTGGCCGAATACTGCTTCTCCCTGGGCGACATGTCCCCCCTGGCGGCCCGCGACGGCAGGTTCGCCGTTGACCTCATCAAGGAACCCGCCGCCATCCTGCTGCTGGGAGACAAGCGCCAGTCGCTCTTCAACTACAACTGCGGGGCGTGCGGCTACCGTACCTGCGCGGAGCTCAACAAGGCAGAGATGGTGGAATCGCTCACCAGCAACGGTCCGAGCTGCATCTTCCGCAACATCAATCTCCACATGGCCGCGGACGCAGCGGCTGCCATGGCATGGCGCCTCGGGCTGCACTGCAGGGTGTTCTCCACCCTGGCCTTCGCGGCCAAGGCCCTGGAGATCCTGCCCGACGTGGACATGATCGTGAGCGTGGCCGTGAGCGCGGCCAAGATCGATCCCTTCTTCGACCGCCACAAGTTCTGGACCCAGGAAGTCTGGGACCAGATCTTCAAGAAGGAGTTCCCGACCTTCACCCGGGGCTTTATCGGCGCGGTCGAGGACGAGGACTGGTGAGGAGGCGGCCATGTCATCGAAAACACATCTGAATCAGGCGATCGCATCGCACCTCGTCGAGATGAAGGTGGACAGCGTTCCCGACAAGGAGATCTTCATCTTCGAGAGGGGGGCGCACGGGGAGGACATCCTCACCTATCAGAAGCTCCACGACAACTCGAACAAGATCGCCCGGATGCTCCTGGACAACGGCATCGGCGAAGGGGACACCTTTGCGGTGTTCATGCGCAACGAGCCCGAATTCGTGTACTCTCTGCTGGCGGGGACCACCATGGGGGCCATCATGATCCCCATCGACCCCAGGTCCCGGGGAGAGCGGCTCTCGTTCTTCTTCAAGAACTCGGGCGCCAAGGCGGCCATCGTGTCCGACGAGTGCATGGAACAGGTCAACGAAATCATCGGCGACCTCCGGGAGGTCAAGCTCATCTCGGTGGCCTACCGTCCCGAGCACGGCATCCCCGTTGACAGCAGATTCCATGTCCTGAACGAGACCCTCGAGAAGGACTCCTGGCAGCGGGTGGACCAAAAGGTCTTCGACGTGCGCCATCCCATGCAGATCATCTACACTTCGGGAACCACGGGTGACCCCAAGGGGGTGAAGATCAGGAACAACCGCACCGGGGTGTACAACATACTCAACCAGCTCGTCTGGAAGTACAGACAGACCGACGTGCTGTACAACGGGCTCTCGCTCACCCACGGCAACGCGCAGGCCGTCACGTTGTTCCCCGCCCTGTACGCGGGGATCAAGGCCGTGTTCAGCCCCCGCTTCACCAAGAGCCGCATCTGGGACATCTGCAGGAAGTACGGGTGCACCACGTTCTCCCTGCTGGGCGGCATGATGGGGGCCATCTACAACGAGCCGGAAAAGCCCGACGATGCCGACAACCCGGTGGAGGTCGTCATCAGCGCCGGGACCCCTCCCGCCATCTGGGACACCTTCGAGAAGCGCTTCAATGTCAAGATCCTCGAGTGGTATGCCGCGGTGGAGGGGGGCTTCGCCTACAAGCCCATCGGCAAGGGGCCCATCGGCTCCTTCGGGAAACCCATACCCGGCATCATGGAGTTCAAGGTGGTGGACGAGAACGACAACGAGGTGCCGGTCGGCCAGAAGGGAGAGCTCATCAGCAGGATGGTCCGCGGCGACACCAAGGTCGATTACCTCGGCCTTCCCGAGGCGTCCAAGGAGAAGACCCTGGGCGGGTGGCTCCGCAGCGGCGACATCGTCCACCGGGACGCCGAGGGGTGGTACTACTTCGACTTCCGGAAAGGCACCGAGCTCCGCCGGGCAGGAGACTTCATCCAGCCCGACCACGTGGAGCGCGTCATCGGCGAGCACCCCGACGTGAGCGAGGTGTGCGTCTACGGCGTGCCCGCGGCATCAGGGGCCCCGGGCGAGAGCGATCTGGTGGCCGCCATGTCGCCCTTCGAGGGCAAGACCATCGACCCGAAGGCGATCTACGACAAGTGCAAAAAGGACATGGAGCCCAACTTCATCCCGAGCTTTCTCCAGATCGTCCCCGACATCCCCAAGACCGTTTCGGAGAAGGCCCTGGACCGGAAGCTCCGGGAGGACTTCCTCGCAGGAGGCGGCACCATCTACAAATACGAAGACTACAAGTGACAGGGATACATTGAGGCATCGCAAAGGAGGATTTCATGCCATACACTGAACTGAATCTGGACATAACCGACGAGCACATGGCGCTCAAGGAGAACGCCCACAAGTTCGCCATAGAGGTGCTCAGGCCGGCGTCCATCGAACTCGACGCCATGACGCCCGAGCAGGTCATAGCCGAAGGGTCTCCCTACTGGGACTGCATGAAGAAGATGTACGAGAACGGCTACCATACCGTCCTCATACCGGACGAGTATGGCGGCCTCGGCCTCGACGCGCTGGGCGTCCACATGGTGTTCGAGGAGATCGGGTACGGCAGCGCCGGATTCGCGGTCTCCATCGGCGTGTCGTGCTTTTCCGCCTTCTACTCGTCGCTCATCGCGGAAGACCACCACATCGAGAAGTTCATCCTGCCCTACACCCGCTGCAGGGACGCCAGCGTCATGTCGTGCTGGGCCATCACCGAGCCGGACCACGGCTCGGACATCCTCATGCCCTTTACGGACTGCTTCCACAACCCCAAGATCACCCAGCAGGTCAAGGCGGTGAAGAAGGGGGACAGGTATGTCCTCAACGGCCAGAAGGCGGCCTGGGTCTCCAACGGGACGATCGCCACCCAGGCGGCGGTCTTCGTCAATATCGATCCTGGTCAGGGCATGTCCGGCGGCGGCATCGGGCTCATCGATCTGACCCAGCCCGGCGTCTCCCGGGGCAAGCCGCTCGACAAGATGGGCCAGCGCGATCTGCCCCAGGGAGAGATCTACTTCGACAACGCCGAGATCCCGGTCGAGGACATGATCATCGACCCGGAGAGCTACGAGATGTTCACGGACATCACGCTGGCCACGGCCAATGCATGCATGGGTGCGTTCTTCACGGGAGTGGCGCAGTCGGCCTACGACCTGGCGCTCGCCTATTCCAAGGAGCGCGTCCAGGGCGGCAAGCGGCTCTGTGACCACCTCACCGTGCAGAAGAAGCTCTTCGACATGTTCTCCAAGGTGGAACTCGCCCGTGCCTTCAGCCGGGCAGCGCTCCAGTTCAACCTCTCCACAACCCCGCCCAAGACCGAGTACTCCATCGCGTCCAAGGTCTTCGCCACCACATCAGCCTTCGAGGTTGCCAACGACGCCATGCAGATCTTCGGCGGCAACGGGCTTTCGAAGGAGTACCCCATCGAGAAGATCTTCCGGGACGCCAGAGCCAGCATGATCGAGGACGGCTCCAACGACATCCTCGCCCTGGCGGCGGCAGGCCTGATCCTGCGGGAGGAATGACGCCGATGAGATCGAAGGAGAACCCGTCATGAACGACGTTTATGTGATCGGCACCGGCATGATCCGGTTCAACAAGTACCCTCAGGGTTCCGTGCGCGGCATGGCCAGGGACGCCGTGGAGCTCGTGCTCACGGATGCGGGGCTGACAAGGGACGACATCCAGGCCGCCTACGTGTCCAACACCTTCTGGGGCATGTTCGCAGGCCAGCACTCCATCCGCGGCGAGGTCATGCTCTGGGACATCGGCATGGACCGCATCCCCATCGTGAACTGCGAGAACGCGTGCGCAGGGGCCTCCACGGCGATGTACCTCGGCTACACGGCCATCAGGGCGGGCATGTTCGACGTGGTGCTGGCCCTGGGTTCCGAGAAGATCACCCACGAGAACAAGGCCATGTCGCTCGGTGCGTATGCTTCCTGCATGGACGTGGAGAACTTCGCGGCCCACCTCAAGATGTTCGAGGAGCTCAGCACGCGCTTCACGGTGAAGATTCCCGAGGGCCAGAGCCCTCCCGGGGAGGGCAGGAGCGTGTTCATGGACGCCTATGCCATGGGGGCCCGGTGGCACATGTCGCAGTTCGGATCGACCCAGAAACAGCTCGCCGTCATCTGCTCCAAGAATCACCTGCACGGGTCGCTGAACCCGTTGGCCCAGTACCAGACCACCATGGCCGTGGACGAGGTGCTCGCCGACAGGCCCGTCGCATACCCGCTGACCAGGGCCATGTGCGCACCCGTAGGCGACGGCGCCGCGGCTGCCATCCTGTGTTCCGCGTCGTACCTCAAGAAGCTCACGGACGCGAGGCCGGTTCGTATCAGGGCGTCGGTCCTGGGCTCGGGCATGCACCGCGACATCGACGGTCCAGACATCGGGGAGCGGCTCTCCAAGCAGGCCTATGCCACGGCGGGTGTCGGTCCCGAGGACATCGACCTGGCCGAGCTCCACGACGCCACCTCCTACGGCGAGCTCCACCAGACCGAGGCCATGGGGTTCTGCCCCCTGGGTGAAGGGGGCATCTTCGCCGAGTCAGGGGCAACAACGCTGGGCGGCAGGCTGCCGGTCAACACGAGCGGCGGCCTGGAGTGCCGGGGCCACCCCATCGGCGCCTCCGGCCTGGCACAGATCCACGAGGTAGTCACGCAGCTGCGCGGCGAGGCGGGGAAGCGCCAGGTCGAAGGCGCCCGCATCGGCCTCACCGAGAACGGCGGCGGCAACCTCGGGGTTGAGGAGGCGTCCATGACCATTCACATACTCGAAAAGGTCTGAGTTTATCGTCATCAGGGGGCCCGAGCTGCATGGGGAGGGCCCCCTTGTATAGAGAGGGTCCATGAAGTTGGATTTCACAGAAAAGACCGTGCTCGTCACCGGGGCCTCCATGGGCATCGGCAGGGGGCTCGCAGGCTGCTTCGCCCGGGACGGGGCGAACCTCGCGCTCATCGACCTGCCCGCACGGAAAACCGAACTCGATGCGTTTGCCGATGAACTGGAACGCGCCCACGGGATCAGGACGTGGAGGTTTTCCGCGGACCTCACGGAACCGGACGGACCGGAACGGTTGCATGACGAGGTCGTCATGGTCGCAGGGCCTGTGCAGGTCCTGGTCAACAATGCCGGCATCTGCAGCTACGGTTGCTTTGCCGACATGGACCTGGCCCGCATGGAGAAGATCGTAGCATTGAACTGCATCGGGTACATGAAACTCATGCGGCTGGTGCTTCCCTCCATGATGGATAAGGACGATGGCGCGATCCTGAACGTATCCTCGGTGTCCGCCTTCCAGCCCCTGCCGTCACTGGCCGTCTATGCGGCCACCAAGGCCTTCACGCTGTCGCTCTCCGAGGCCGTCACGGGAGAACTTCCCTGGCGCTCCAAGATCGTCGTTGCGACCATGAACCCGCCCTTCACCAGGACGGCCCTCATCAATGATGCGGGGATCCCCAAGGACTTCATCCCCTTCACCATCTCCTTCAAGACCATCGACGAGGTCGTGGAGCAGGGATACCGGGCCTTCAAGCAGGGAAAACTCTGCACGGTTCCTGGATGGCAGAACAGGGCGCTCCACCTGGTCATGGTCAGGCTCCTGCCCCGCAAAGCCGTGAGCCTGGTCGGCAGACTCACCATGAGGAGGTGGTCGGATTACGTGAGGATCTGAAAAGTGATCGCTTTCAATTCAATGTGTACAGTTTTCAGGGATACTTTAATGCATACATTTATCA
>JAGOOG010000009.1 GCA_017992605.1 Deltaproteobacteria bacterium | reverse complement strand
CCATCAACTGGGAGAACATGGTACGACCAGAGTTCATCAGCCATCTCCTTCTGAAGGGATGCAGAAGTATGGCCTTCTCCGGAAAATAATTTCAAATCGATTACAACCATTTCTCCCCGGAAACCTTTTCCATATCTTGATTGACAGCCGCTCACCTGTTAAACGTTGGGACAGTAGTGATCGATTACCATCCTTCGCATCAGAGGGATATTATCAATCAGGACAGCACTCATAAGAACGAGTCTTGTTGTATTTTAAGGCCAGATCAGGTCATAGCTGACGCTTCTCCCCTTACCGGGGTTCTGACGAATAATGCCAAGTTCGAGCAGCCTGTTGATCTCACGGAAAGCGGTCATCTTGCTGACTTTCACCATAGAAGCGTACTTCCTGGTAGTCAGACCACCTTCGAAACCATCCTGACCTGCATCAAGGAGCTTATTGATCACCTTGCGCTGCCTCTCATTCAAAGATGCCTGAGCATGCGCTCTCCAGTAGTTAGCTTTTATGATCACTCCAGAGAGGATCGTCTCAGATCGATCTATGGCTCTGGAGAAACACTCCAGGAACCAGACAAGCCACTTTGTGATATCGCTCTCGCCTTTCTGGCATTCTTCAAGGACATCATAGTAGCTGTCCCGTTCCTCCATGATCTGAGAAGAGAGGCTGTAATACCTGTGCTTCTGGGAATCATCGTGGGCAAGGGCCATGTCAGTCAGAGCCCTGGCAATACGTCCATTGCCATCTTCGAAGGGATGGATGGTCACGAACCAGAAATGCCCAATAGCTGCACGGACAAGTCCTTCCATGTTTCCTCTGCTCGAATTCCACCAGGAAAGAAAGTGTGTCATCTCCTCCGGAATTCTCTCGGCAGGTGGTGCCATGAAATGCACTTTCTCCTTGCCGACAGGCCCTGAGACAACCCTCATCGGCTCTTCTCCCCGCCATGTACCAACCCTAATCTTGTGCATTCCGGAATAACCTGTGGGGAACAGTCCTGCATGCCATGCAAAGAGACGTTCTGTGGTAAGAGATTCATCGTGGTTCATGGTGGCATCCAGAATAACAGCCACAATACCGTCAACGTGCCTATCCACAGGTAGGCCTGCAGACGGTAGTCCCAGTCTGCGGGCAACAGAGGATCGTACGGAACGGAGATCGAGCTTCTCACCCTCGATGGCTGATGTCTTTATGGTTTCCTCAGCTAAAACTTCTGCATGAGCATGAGCATCAAGTGTCAGGCCAAGATCGATCACCTTTCCCAAGAGCTTCCCCTGGACAAGCCGACATTTACCGAGAAGGCTAAGGATCTCTTCACTTCTCCATGTGAAGTCAGTCCACTTTGGCCTCTGCCAGATATACTGATGTGATTTTGCCACCTAACTGTCTCCCCATCTGATGTGATTATCAATCTCAATCGCATCATTAACTGATATGATTAATCGGTATTATCATATCATCTCATGAAGGAGCAACTGTATCTCGCTAAAAGGCACCTTTGACTTTGGTTTCAATACCACATATGTATTCGTAGCCAATAAACCGTATAATCAAGAAATTTTATGGTGGCATAATTGGAGGTATATAGAAACATAAAATTGCGTTAAGTAGTATTAAATCAATATATTGGGCCAGGATATCGATTCCCCCCGCCGCACCTCGGCAATCTCATCGGCAATACAGGTGCAGGGTCGTAGCGTCTCTGACGCTGCCGACCTTGTACTGTCTGTTTCTAGCCCGTTGCGGGGCGCCCCGTAAAGATCGCCCGCGACAACGTCATTCAGAAACAGCCGAGCTGGCACTGACGCAGCTTGTACCCCCGGCTGTTGGCGATGTCAGCAATGGCCAGGGGCTTGAGGCCGAGTTCGCGGGCCAGGGAAAAGACGTTGGCACAGGTAAGCTCCCCCCTGTCATGGAGTGATGTGACCCGGTTGAGGACCTCTTCGTTGAGAGATTCCGTCGACTTGGCCGCATGCGGGGTCTTTTCCACCTTGAAGAAGCCAAGCTGGCATCCCGTGACGCGCAGGCCCAGTCTATCGATCATTGCCCCGACATCGAGGCGGGATACGCCGATGTCACTGGCTATCTTCCAGCCGAGGGGGCAGGGTATGTAGCCATCCTTCATGGAGGCCTTTACCGCCTCCTCCAACCGATGGATCGCCTCTTTGGACAGGTTGCCGGGGTTGTCCGAGAGTTCAATCCTGAGGCTTTTCTTCTTGCGGTCAGCATCGTTAAAATCACGCATGGAACAGACTCCTTTTCATTCTTCGGTCTATCCTCTCCTCAATTCTCCAAGATAGTGCCCTGCTGCAAGGAAGGGATGCCGGTACAGCATGCGTGGCCCGGCATAACGCATCACGTCTATGATCCTGGCCCGCATATCCGGCTTGTAGCAGTGAACAGGGCACTTGGAACACCGCGGCTTCTTTTCCTGAAACGGACATGTCTCGAGGCGCTTCGCTGCGTATTCCAGAAGCACGGAACACTCCGGGCAGATCCCGGACCTCTTCCTGTGCCTTCCCCTGCAGTATATCCGGATCATGGCTTCAAGGGTCTTCACGTGTGTCCTAATGTGTGGTGGTTTATCGCCAGGCATTGCGCGTCTCCTCGAGCCAATCCAATCTACAGGATACGCGGGAGGAATGAATTGACTCAGGTCAAGTCACGGCAAGACGATGCGAGAAGGCGAACCTGTCGTTCTCAGGAGTACATACCCAGAAGCTCATGTCAGATGCTTTCCACGTAGAGCGATATCATCTCGGTCAGCTCGTCGATGAGCTTCTCTTCCTCGAAGGGTGACTCCAGGAACTTCACGGAATGCGCAACGTTCTCCACGGCACCGTGGATGACCTTGGCCATGGCCTCGAGGCCGCGCGGCGAATCGTCTTTCCGGTAGTACCCCAGCAGCGTCGTGATCAGCACGAGCTGCTTCTTCTCGACTTCAGTGAAGAGCCCCCGCACATCCGGGTCGGTGAATTTCATGACCAGGGCCTCTTTATGGAATGAGGCGTGCAGGTCGAATACGGCAAAGGCCTTCACGATGTGGCTTCTGATGTTTTCTCTGATGGTTATGGAGTCATCCCGCTCGAGCGAGTATATGCCCGTGACAAAGGTGTCCAGGTGCCGCTCGAGGATCTCCAGGAACAGGCTCCGCTTGTCCTCGAAATAGCTGTAAAAGGTGCCTATGGAGACCCCGGCCTGTCGTGCGATCTCGTTGGAACTCGTTCCCATGAGCCCCTTCTCAGAGAACAGGGCAAGGGCGGTATCCATGATCCTCTGCTTCCTCTCCCTGCTGCGCCTCTGTTTCGGAATGCGGACACGCATGAGTCCCTCACTCTTTGCATTCAACAACGATGTCTTTATAATTACCTAATACCCTGTATTCATCGAGTCAATGAAAATATGAGCATCAGCTCATATTGATCTTGACAACCGGAGCCTTCAGTCTTAGTATTTGAGTCCTGATTGCTCCTTCGCGGTTTGTATGACAGATTCATGCATGGGGGGCTGTGAATGAATGCATTGGTCACCGGCGCAACCGGATTCATCGGCTCGGTGCTTGCTAGGGAGCTCATCGACCAGGGACACGAGGTAAGGGCCCTCGCGCTGCCAGGAGAAAGCGCGAAGGAGCTGGAGAGGCTCGGCATCGACATCCGCAAGGGGGACCTCACCAACCCCGAATCCCTCAGGGGCATCTGTGACGGGATGGACGTCGTCTTCCACCTGGCGGGCCGTGTCACGGACTGGGGAAAGAAAGATCTGTTCTCCAGGGCCATCCTCGACGCCACGAGGAACCTCCTCGAGGAAGCATTAGGAAAGGCCAGGCGCTTCATCTACATCAGCTCCATCGCCGCAATCGGCCTGGGCCGCCACATGAAGGGCATCAGGGAGACCGACCCGGTCTTCAAGTCGGGTATCCCCTACAACGACGCCAAACTCGACGCGGAGCTGCTCGTATGGACCTACCACGATACGGGCAGGATCGCATGCACCGTCATCCGCCCGGCAAACGTGACCGGCCCGGGCAGCGTGTGGGTCAGGGACATCCTGGACAAGATGAGGTCCATGCCCCTGCCGCTCATAGATGGCGGAAGGTACAGCTCCAGCTTCATCTACGTTGACAACCTGGTGGGCGGGATCGTCCTCGCAGGGACACGAGACGTCGCCAGGGGCAAGACCTACCACCTCAGGGACGACTGGGACGTGACCTGGAGGCGGTACATCACCGACCTCGGCGCCATCATCGGGAAGAGGCCCATGGGAAGCGTACCGTATCCGGTGGCCAGACTTGTCGGCCGGGCGTGCGATGCCATCTGCACGCCGCTGGGCATCAGACCCCCGCTCACGCGCATGGCCGTGGACATCACGGGAAGGGACCTCGACGTGGACAACACCCTGGCCAAGGGCGACCTGGGCTGGAAGACGCGGATCACCTACCAGGAAGCGCTGCAGAGGATCGGCGTGTGGGTGATGGACCGCTACCTGAAGGGCATGTAAAAAGCATTTTTAGAAAGCACCTTTTCATGCAAGGAGGGATCCATGAAATTGTCGTTTCTTCTCTTCGTACTGTTCCTCAAGCTTTCACGGGCTGCAAGGACCCACACCGCCTTCAAGAACTACATAGGCACCGTCCAGCTCAGGATCCTCATCAAGACCGCAGACAACAGGTGGGGGAGGGTCTTCATCTTCGACCAGGGCAGGGTGCTCTCCAAGTCCGGTGCAGACCACCCCTTCGACGCGGCGCTCGTGTGGTCGGACCCCAACACCGCCTTCAAGGTGATGCTCGCCGGCACCGACGAGGCAACCTTCGCAGCTGCGGCAGGCGGCAAGGTGAAGGTGGAGGGGATGGCCTACTATATCCAGTGGTTCAACGATGCAGTGAAGCTCATCATGTAGCGGGGCGTCTCTCGCTCTGAGACTGTCTCACAAATAATGACATGGGAGGATAATGCCATGACACAGATATCTGGCGGTCATCTGGTCGGGAAATATCTCAAGGAAGTCGAGCGGGTCGACACGGTATTCTGCATATCCGGCGGACACATCGAGGCGATCCTGGACAGCTTCACCGAGTACAGGATCCGCGCCATTGACGTACGACACGAGCAGGCCGCGGCCATGATGGCCCACGCCTGGTCCGTGTACACGGGCAAACCGGGGGTGTGCCTCGTCACTGCCGGGCCTGGGTTCACCAATGCCCTGACCGGCATCGCGAACGCATACCTGGATAACGCCCCGCTGGTGGTTCTCTGCGGCAGGCACCCGCTGCGCGACGATCTGAAGGGGGCCCTGCAGGAGATGAACCAGATCGACATGGTCAAGCCCATCACCAAGTGGGCCGCCACGTGTTACGATACCAGGCGCATACCCGAGTACCTCGCCGCCGCGTTCCGCAACGCCGTCGGAGGCCGTCCCGGACCGGTCTTCCTCGAGCTGCCGCCGGACATACTCAACCCGAAGGTACCCATCGAGAAGGCGCCCATGCCCGCGCGCCCCACGAGGAGATACACGGTGCACCCGGACGAGTGGGACCTCAAGCAGGCCGCCGAGCTCATCAACAGTGCCCAAAAGCCTCTCTTCATGGGAGGCAGCGGCGTGGGCATGAGCTGCTGCGGCATCGCCCTGAACCAGTTCATCGACAAGTCGGGCATCCCGTTCATCCTCCTGAACACCGGCAGGGGCGAGCTGCCCGACAACCACCCCCTGTCCCTGTGGGACGTGGGGAACACGGGGCTCATGCTCGGGCTCACCCAGGTGGACGTGCTGGTCGCCGTTGGCATTCGCTTCAACTGGCTGTTCCAGTCCGGGGCCGTGATCCCGCCGAACGTCAAGGTCGTGCGCATCGACATCGATCCGACCGAGATCGACCGCAACCGGACTGCCGATGTGGGCCTGGTGGGCGACGCTTCCTCGGTGCTGAACCAGCTGCTTCCGCTCATCAGGAAGGCCGATAACGGCGCATGGGTCTCCCAGCTGCGGGCCGCGAGCCGTGCCTTCCTCGACCCTGAGCTCAAGCTCAGGGAGAACCCGACCAGCCCCATCCATCCCATCAGGCTGGTGGCCCAGATCCAGAAAGCGGTGGGGGACGATGCCGTCTATGTGGTGGACGGAGGCGACACGAGCTATTTCGGGCTCATGGGTTTCACGTCGAGGGAAAAGGCGGGTGTCGTAGGAACCGCATCGGGCCTCCTCGGGTGCCTGGGCACGGGAATCCCCTTCGGCATTGCGGCCAAGCTCGCGCGGCCCGACAAGAAGGTCCTCGTGCTCAACGGCGACGGATCCTTCGGGTTCAACTCCATGGAGTTCGACACCATGGTGCGCCACAACATCCCCGTGGTGGTCGTAGTGAACAACGACACGGCCTGGGGCATGATCAAGCACAGCCAGGAGCTTTCCATAGGGTGCGACCGTCTTCAGTGCGCCGAGCTCGGCGAGAGGCGCTACGAGAAGATGGTCGAGGGCCTCGGGGGCTACGGCGAGTTCGTCACCAAGGACGAGGACATCATCCCCGCGGTAAGGCGTGCCTTCGACTCGGGCAGACCCGCCTGCATCAACGTGATGACCGACCCGACTGCCACGAGCCCGGCCACGCCGCTGTTCTACCAGGCCCTCAAGATGGACTGACGTCATGAAGGCACTCTACTTCAACATAACGGTGCCAAACTACCTGGCTCTGCAGGTACTTGGCAGGATCAGTAAGAAATACTACTTCGAGGGGCCCTTTGCCACGGTCAGCCTCAAGGATGTCCCGGAGCCGAAGCTCCCGAACCAGGACTGGGTGAAGATCAGAGTGCGGCTCTGCGGGTTCTGCGGGAGCGACCTCAACCTGCTCATGGTCAGGGATTCGCCCATGGCGTCACCGTTTACCTCGTTCCCCTGCATCTTCGGCCACGAACTCTGCGGCGACGTGGTGGAGACGGGCAAAGGCGTGGACACCTGCACCGTGGGGGACCTGGTCACGGTGAGCCCCCTGCTGAGCTGCGTCCCGCGAGGCATCTCCCCGGTATGCCCGGTCTGCGCAGCGGGCAGGCCAGGCAACTGCGAGCACTTCGCCGAGGGCGCCTTCGCACCGGGGCTGTTCGCCGGCATATGCAGGGACGTGGGGGGCGGGTTCGCCGAGTACATGGTGGCCCACAAGAGCCAGGTGTTTCCAGTTCCGAAGGGGGTGAGCCCCGAGGCGGCCACGCTGACTGAGCCGTTCGCAGTGGGGATCCAGACCGTGCTCGACAACAGACCCGAGGAGAAGGACAGGGTCCTCGTCATCGGCGGCGGGGTTATCGGAACCATGATCGTCAAGGCCATCAGGGGTCTGGGCATCGGCTGTACCATCACCGTGGTGGAGCCGGCGGCCTTCAATGCGGAGTATGTCAGGCGGTCCGGGGCCGACCATGTAGTACCGGGCGGCATCATCGATGCGGCCCTGAAGATGACCGGTGCCGTGGTGTACAAGCCCATGCTGGGAGAGCGGATCGTGCAGGGGGGTTTCGACAGGGTCTTCGACACGGTGGGTCACTCGGACACCCTGCAGCAGGCACTCATCGTCACGGCGGGCAGCGGGGTTGTCAGCCTCGTGGGCATCGGCAGAACGATTACCTTGGACCCGACGCCCCTCTGGCTCAAGGTCCAGGCCATAAAGGGATGTTACGGATACGCCTACAACGATACGCCCTCGGGCAGGAAGCATGCCTTCGAGATCGCGCTCGAACTCGTGCAGAGCGGCAGGGTGCAGGTGGAGGATATGCTCACCCACAGCTTCCCAATCGAGGGGTACCGGGAGCTCATCGAGGTCAGCATGAACAAGAGCGCTCACCGCGCCGTCAAGACTGCGGTGCGGTTTGTCTGATAACCCCGCAGATTCTGGAGCATGCCCCCTGCAATTCCTGCAGCTCACTCGCGCATTCCTTAAGTGAGATGAAGGAATTGCAGGGGCTCAGGACCAGGCTCCGGGGAGACAATGCTGCGGCCATGATGTATCGTGCGATGCTCTTTATTTCAAGATATCATCGAGGAGGAGAATCTTTGTGCCCTGACGATTTTCCTTTTCTCCCCCCTTGCACCCTGCCGATAATCAAGATATGACGTAGAACAGCGGTTGCATGGGTGTCGTATCGATGAGCCCGTGCATTTTCTCAGCGGCAATGCAGGGGGATGACGGTTTCGATGGCTGATGCGTTTTTTTCCTTTTTCGAGAGCTTCAGAATCCAGGACTTCTTCGATATAATCATCATATCATCGCTCATCTACGTCAATCTCATCTGGTTCAAACACACCACATCGCGGTTCGTGTTCGTGGGCATGAGCCTGCTCGGCGGCATCTACATCGGTGCCCGTCTCTTCCATCTCTACCTCACCACACTGGTGCTCCAGAGTTTCTTCACCGTCCTCATCATAGCCGTTGTCGTGATCTTCCAGGAAGACATCAGGAGATTCTTCGAGAGGCTGGCCACCCTGAGGTCCCTGGGAAGGAACCACAGAAAAGACTACAGCGCGAACAGCGACACGGTCTCGGCCATCGTGGAGAGCGTCGCGGAGTTTGCATCGAAACGGACAGGGGCGCTCATCGTCATCCGGGGCAACGATCCCCTGGACCGCCAGCTGACCGGGGGCTACCGACTGGACGGCATCGTGACGAAACCACTGCTCATGAGCGTCTTCGATCCACACTCCCAGGGACATGACGGAGCCGTCATCATCGCAAACAGCAGGATAGAGAAGTTCGGCTGCCACCTCCCCCTGTCCACGAGCACGGAAAAGCTCGGCGACTTCGGGCTGCGGCACACGGCCGCCCTCGGTCTCTCGGAACGCTCGGACGCCCTGTGCATCGTCATATCGGAAGAGCGGGGGACCATATCGGTGGCGCACAACGCCGAGATCTTCACCCTGAAGAATGCGGCAGAGCTTCGAACCTACATCGAGAAATATTATCAGAGCAGGCAGCCCGAGCGTACCCCCGTATTCTCAGGGGGCTGGTTTAAGAAGAACACCCTCGAAAAGTGCCTGGCGCTCATGCTGGCCATCGGGCTGTGGTTCGTGTTCGGGTACCAGAAGGAATCCATCCAGAGGGACTACATCGTCCCCATCGAGTACCGGAAGATTTCCCCCGAGTGGGAGATCGAAGAATCGCGGGTGACGGACGCCACCATTACCCTCATGGGATCGTCCCAGGCATTCCGTCTCTTCGATCCCAACAGCCTCAAGATCTCCATCGACCTGTCCTCACTGACCGAGGGGAGACAGGTCGTCAACCTGACCGTCGACATGGTCAACGTGCCGTCGAATCTGACCCTTCTCAAGATCAAGCCGGACAAGATAACGATGACGGCCCGTCATCTCTATCCCAGGGAGATCAAGGTGTCCATCGATACCGTGGGGCGCGCCCCCGAGGGATACGAGGTCCTCGGGATGTCGGTGGAGCCCCAGTACGTAACGGTACTCGCCCCGTTTTCGCTGACCGGGAACAAGATATCCCTGGCAACGGAACCCATCGACCTCTCGAAGATCAAGGGGCCCCAGGCCGTGAATGTCAAGGTCGTGCCGTCGACGTCCAAGGTGAGGTTCAGAAACAACCAGACGCCCATGGTCAAAGTGACGGTTGACATGGGGCCGGCAGAGGAAAAGGAATCCAAGAACGGGAAGGAGGACTGATCCGGGCGAAGAACCAGGTGCCTCAGCACAAGGTCAGTCCGAGACGAGATACACGCTGTCCCCGACCCGGGTCTTGTCCTTTACCTTGATGCCGATGAGGTCGCCTGCGTTGGCCACCGTCACTGCCTTGTTGTCGATCTGCATGGATTCGATATTCTCTTCGAACGCCGTCGTGGCGCCTTCGATGGAGATTTTGTCGCCGACCTTCAGTGTGTCGTCCAACTGGATTCCCGCGACGCTGATCTTGCTGAAGAAATGGGTGACTTTGCCGATCAGTTTCTTCTCACCAGCCATTGCCGCACCTCCTCATATCTTGTTGCTATTATAAGACAATTTTTACAGAAATCTCAAGAGGAAAATTGTGCATCCGCACGAAAAGACCTGCTCTGCGAGCAGGCACCCCGTCCGTGTCATCCCGGGTGTGTCCTGTCGGCTTCGTAGAGGAGCAGGTGGGCGAAGGCGGCCACGACGAGGCCATGGGTGATCTTCTGCTCCCTGATCATCCTGTAGATCTCCTCCTTCTTCACGAGATCCACCCTGATGGACTCGGTGGGGTCCAGCGACTGGCCCGATGACTGGGTACAGCTCAGGGCCAGGAACGAGTAGCACCGGTTGGTCTGCAGGGCAGGGTTGGGCTCGACCGTGCCGATGTGCACCACGTCGTCGCTTACATAGCCGGTTTCCTCGGTCATTTCGCGAACGGCAGCCTCCATGGGGCTCGAGTCTCCCTCCGAGATGAGACCGCCCGGGATCTCCAGGGTGTCGCGCCTGATACCGTGACGGTACTGGCGGATGGTTACGACGTTCCCGTCGTCGGTCAGGGGGATGACGTTAACCCAGTCGCCCAGTTCGAAGACCGTGAAGTCCTTGATGATGTCGTTGGGCAGGAAGTGGTACCTGTCCTGGCGGACATTCACGAGGCGGTTCCGGAACACGGTCTTGGAGTAGAGGTAGTTCCAGTCCTTCTTCATGGGAGCCTCCCGGTGTTTGTCCATGATACCACGGAAACACCATGTTGACCATTCGCCGTTTTACGTGATGTCGCCCCCTGTTGCCGCCGAGACTGGTTTATGATAAACAGGGAGAGTCAGGAGATGCCCATGAAGTGCGTTTACATGGACGAACAGTGCTACGAGTTCCACCAGGAAGACATAGCAGACAAATGCTTCCTCTGCGGCCAGAACTCCCAGAAGCTTTTCGTCGTGCGGCAGATCTCCAGCATGAAAATGGTTCACATGTGCGGGGAATGCATGGTGAACAACTGCGAGGAGTTCCTACTCGACAACACCAGACCCTGGGAGGGCCTGAAAGGAAAGAGCGAGTAGGGCTCAGAGCTCGTAGAGCCTCGGGAATTTCAGAACGAAGGTCGTTCCCTCTCCGACCTTGGACGTGACGTCGATCTTGCCCGTGTGGGCGTCCATGATCTTCTTGACGAAGGTGAGCCCCAGCCCCGAACCCTTCTGTCGTTCCTCCTTGCCCTTGACCCGGAAGAAGGGCTCGAAGATGAAGGGGAGCTTGTCCGAGGGTATGCCCGCGCCCGTGTCCGCGATGGTAACGTAGACGTAGTAGTCGTCAGAACCCATGGAGACGGATATCTTTCCGCCCGGCGGCGTATATTTCGTGGCGTTGCCTATGATGTTCGAGAACACCCGCAGCAGGCTCTCACGGTCGCCCAGGATCTTCGGCATATCCGGCATGCCAGAGGATTCCAGCGTGATTTCCCGTCTCTGGCACAGGGGCCGGAGCTCCTCGATGCTCTGTTCCACGATGTCGGTGATGAGAAGGGGGACGCGCGTCCTGGAGAAGGACCCGTCTTCGATGCGGGAGAGGTCGAGCCAGTGGTCAACCAGGTCGTGCAGGGACTGCAGGCGCTTCTCGCAGCGCTCGATGATCTCCTTGGCCGCTTCGCTCAGATCCGAGTCCGCAATGACCTTGAGCGTCTCGAAATATTGCATGATGGTCACCAGCGGGGAGCGCATCTCGTGGCTCACGAAGGTGATGAAGCTCCGCTCCATGCGCTCCTTCTCCTCCCGCAGGCGGTCCGCCTCGATCTTGAGGGACCGGTGTTCGAGGCCACGCTTGGTCACTGCACGGATCTGGTCAGGGGTGAAGGGTTTGGGGAGGTAGTCGTAGGCCCCCTTCTTCATGGCCTCCACTGCGGAAACGATGGACGCGTACCCGGTGATCACGATGAGGACCATGCCGGGCATCTCCTTGGACAGGAGATCGATGACATCCATTCCCGAACAGCTCGGCATCTTCAGGTCGATGAAGGCGAGGTCGGGCTTCCTGGCCCGCGCCAGACCTATGCCTTCATGACCGTCCGAGGACGTCACCACCGTGTAGCCGGACTTCTCAAGGGCCTGCCTGCATCCGTCGAGGATGGACTCCTCATCGTCTATGATGAGGATCTGCGCAGGGCCGTTCTCCCTGTCCTCCATAAACCGTTACCTCAGGAGCTGGCCAACGTATTTGAGCAGGTCGTCCGCCTTGATGGGCTTGTGGAGGACCATGTCCACGGTTGGGAGCTCATCGGGCGGCTCGAAAGACTGGTAGGGCCCCTGGAGGTCGACCGCGCTGAGCATGATAAGGGGGATCTGCTTGCCCGACTCCGAGGTCCGCAGCCGTGACACCACGTTGAACCCCTCGCTCCAGGTCTCCATCATCATGTCGACGATGGCTATGTCGGGGGATACGGACTTGGCCATGTCGATGCCGGACTTGCCGTCCTCGGCAAGGAAAACCTCGTATCCTCCCTTTTCGAGGATGAGTTTGGTGGCCATGAGGAAATCCTTGTCGTCATCGATCAAGAGAACCTTCTTTTTGGAATCCATGGGCTATACCTCCTTCAAGGATCTCGTACCAGAGAAAAGCAAGGAGAGTGCCATTTATAAACCGACTGATATAACAACAGATAAGCACCACAACGATCTTTCTCATCTGCTTGGGGATGGGGAGAAACACCCCACGGAGGAGGCAGATAACCCCCTTTGCCCCTCATGACTCGTCCGGCAGGTCTCCCTTCTCGGGGTCCATGGCGATGCCGTAGATCCTGATCTTGCTTCGCAGCGTCTTGCGGTCTATGCCCAGGAATCCGGCGGTCTTGTTCATGTGGTAATGGAAATGCTTGAGGGCCTTCTCGATGTGTTCCCTCTCGACATCCACCAGTCGCATCCTGCCGGAGAAGGGATCCACGACGGGCGCCTTGGCCCGGGTGTCCTGACCGTAGTACAGGATGTCCGACAGCGTCACCTCCTCATGGTCGGAGAGTACGCACAGACGTTCGATGGTGTTCTTGAGCTCCCGGATATTGCCGGGCCAGGTATAGGTGTTCAGCGACTTGACCGCCTCCTGGGAGAATCGCTGTGCGAGGCAGGAGTGTTTCTCCCGATAGATCTCCAGGTAGTGCTGGGCGATTTCGACGATGTCTGAGCGGTGTTCGCGCAACGGCCTGATGTGGATGGGAACCACCGAGATGCGGTAGAAGAGGTCTTCCCTGAAAGCGCCTGCATCGACCTCTGCGCGCAGGTCCTTGTTGGTGGCCGTGATGAGCCTCACGTCGACCTTTTCGGGAATGGAACTGCCGACCCTGGGTATCTCCTGTTCCTGGATGACGCGCAGGAGCTTGGCCTGGGTGTCGAGGGTGATGTTTGATATCTCGTCCAGGAACAGGGTACCCTTGTCGGCCAGCTGAAACCGTCCTTCCCTCGTTTCCGTGGCTCCGCTGAAGGCGCCCTTGACGTGGCCGAAGAGCTCGCTCTCCATGAGGTTGTGAACCAGAGAGGAGCAGTCCACCGGCATGAAGGGCTTGCCCGAGCGTCTGCTCAGGTTGTGTATGGTCCGAGCCACGAGCTCCTTGCCCGTACCGCTCTCCCCGGTGATGAGAACCGAGGTGTCGGTCTGGGCGATGCGCTTGATGGTGTCCTTGAGTTCCCTCATATAGTCGCTGCCGCCGATGAGCATGGACAGCGAATCGTCGTGCTCACCAAGTCTGGCCGTGACCAGGCTGTCTTGCACGGCGCTCCTCAGTTCTCCCGCTCCGAAGGGCTTGGTGAGGAAGTTCCTGGCCCCCAGGCGCATCGCCTCCACGGCGAGGGGGATGGTGCCGTATCCGGTTATGATAATGATCTTTGCAGAGATGGTCTGTTCCTTCTTCAGCATCCTGAGGATCTCGAGGCCCTCTATCTTGGGCAGCCTCACGTCCAGCAGGATGAGGTCGAAACGGTTGGTCTGAGCGAGCTGAAGCCCGTGTTCGGCGTCGCCGGTGCTCTCCACATCATGGCCCATGCGGACAAGTATCTGCTGGCAGCCGTCGCGGATGGACTCCTCGTCGTCGATGATCAGAATACGCCTGGTCTTCTTAGCCAATGCTGCATTCCTCCCGAGAATGCTTTTTCTCGAACCGTGATGAATTGCCGGCAGGAGGCAGGGTGATCGTGAAGGTCGTTCCCTTGCCGGGATCGCTCATGACGTCGATGAAGCCGCCGTGTTTCTGGATGATCCCATAGGTTATAGACAGGCCGAGGCCCGTGCCCTGGCCGGGGTCCTTGGTGGTGAAGAAGGGCTCGAAGATATGGGGTAGATAGGCCTTGTCGATTCCCTTTCCCGTGTCGCTGATCAGTATCTTCAGCGCGCCGGTGCTCGAGAACCTGGTCTCAATCGTGAGAACGCCTTTGCCGCACATGGCATCAGTGGCATTGATGAACAGGTTCAGGAAGACTTCCTCGAGGCGCGACGGGTCCCCCATGACCTGGGGGAGGTCTTCTGCGAATGCCGTTTTCACCTCTATGCCGTGGAAGATGGACTGGTCCTTGACGAGATTCAGCGATGTCATGATGACATCATTGACCGACAGGGGGGTCATGTCGCCCGACGGGGTCCTGGCGAAGTCCAGGAGGTTCTGCACGATCTTCTTGCAGCGTTCGGTCTGGTAGATGATCTTTTCCATGTTCTCACGCGCCGCGTCTTGCGGGTTCATCTCCTCTAGCACGAGGTTGCTGTACAGGAGGATGCCGCCGAGGGGATTGTTGATTTCGTGAGCCACCCCCGCCGCCATCTGGCCGAGCGACGCGAGGCGCTCGGTGACGGTGATGCGCTGGAAGGCCTTCTGGAGCCGGTCGTCACGATCCTTCAGGGACCTCGCCATATTGTTGAAGGCTTCATCGAGCATGTCGAAGCCGGACGAACGGCCGGGAGGGAGCTGGTAATCGAGGTCCCCCGAGGCGATGGCCTCGGTGGCCTGGTTCAGGATCCTGATCCTGCGTATGATGCTCTGGCCGAGCCTGAAGGAGACCAGAAAGGCGATCACCATGCCCAAAGCAGTGACGCCGAGGAAGATGAGCACGGTCTTCATCATCATGTCCCTGTACTTGGCCTCGAGGATGCCGGTATAGAGCATGCCTATGATCCTGTTGTCGATGTCCCATATGGGGGTGTACGAGCTGATGTACCAGTCGTTCACCACAAAGGCCCTGCCGATCCAGTCCTTGCCGCGGCCGATGACCTGGTCGTAGACCTCCTTGGAGACGATGGTTCCCACTGCCCGGTCGTTCTCTCTGGTCATGACGTTGGTGGATATGCGGACACCGCCCAGGAATATGGTGGCAAACCCCATGTCCCTGTCCCGGTACCGCTCTGCCAGGTAGACGGTCTCCTTGATGGTGTCGACGATGCCGTAGTCGCGATTCAGCAGGACGCCGCCCACCAGGGCACCGAGCAGCCTGCCGCTTCTGTCCACGATGGGATAGGCGGCCCTGAGCACCATGCCCTCGGTGAGGATCTTTTCTTTGATCTCCACGGATTTCTCGGTCTTGACGATCGGGATCTGCACGCGTTCCGCAAGCTTCGGGTTCTGCGCCACGATGACGTCGTAGGGCATGATGACGGTCGAGGACTTGGGCTTCCTTTCGAGAAGGCAGACCCGGACCACCGAGTCCCAGAGGATGACATCGCCCTTGGCGTCGGGATTGGCAGCCCGGTATATGACCTTGCCGTTCGTGTCGACCAGGGTGAGCATGTCCAGTGCCATGGGACCCACCGACACGTAGGTTCCGCTCCTGATGATCACGCGCAGGTCTTCGAGAACCTCGAGATTGCCGCTGAGGATGGCCTCGTGTATGGGCGACCGCAGTGCGATGAACTGGAGCTGGTACTCGAGGCGCTCCAGGTTGTGCCGGTAGACGAGCTTGGCCGTGTTGATGTCCTGCTGGACCTTGCGCTGCACCTCGTCCAGGGTGGACTTGTTGATCATCGTGATGCCCACCATTGAAGCCACCGCGGCGGTGAGGCATGTGGCGGTCAGAAACCCGATGACAAGGCGGCTCTGTAATTTCATGGAATGCTCACGTCGATCCCCTGCTCCGCTCAGGAATATCGTCTTCATCGACTACTATAACACCCTGTACCGGTCTGATCAACGGAACATGCAGGGATTCCATGATGATGCAGACGTATCGGCACCATGAGAAAATTCAAACCGCCCGAAGGGAACCGTTACCATGACGGACTGGAAACGGCACCCTTCGGGCGGAACGAACTCCATTATCGCCGGGTGAACCACCACGGGGAGAGATCGGCCCGGAATGCTGCTACCCTCCCTGAACCGCCAGGAGTCTGTTGACACGGGCGAGGAGTTCGGAGACTGGTACGGGCTTCGATATGTAGTCGTCAGCGGGGAGGTATTCGCCGTCCGTCTCCGGCGAGAACTTGAATCCTGTCTTCTCCGTCACCGCCGTCACCATGATGATGGGGATCATACGGCAGGCGTTGTCGTTTTTCAGATCGGCGCAGAGGTCGAACCCGTCGGTGTGCTTTTCCATCATGACATCGAGGATGATGAGGTCGGGCTGATAGTTCTCCACGGAACTGCGGCCCTCGCCGATGGTCAGCGCGTGGTTCACCTGGTAGCCGTTGTTTTCCAGGACGATCTTGAGGGCATCGCCATAATCCCTGTCATCATCAATGATGAGTATCTTCTTCTTCGTATCCGTCATACCAATCCCTCCGGTGACTCAATAGATATGGTCGGCAATGGCCTTGACCACTTCCAGGGTGCCGATGTGGACCGGGCAGTAGTCCGAGCACCTGCCGCATCCGACGCACCCGCACAGGGCGCCCTGGTTGTCGACGGGGTTGAAATGGACAAGCTTGTGCTCGTGCCTTCTCTTGAGTCGTGAGGCCTGGCTGGGTCGTGGATTGTGTCCCGATGCCTCGCGGGTGAAGCCGGCATACAGGCAGGTGTCCCAGGTGCGCATCCGTTCGCCGCTGCCTTCCGCGGTGACACGGTCGACCACGTTGAAGCAGGTGCAGGTCGGGCAGACATAGACACACCCGCCGCAGGTAATGCATTTCCTGCCGAAGTGCTCCCACACGCCCTCGTTGGCACCGGCACCTTTGAGGACCTCCATGGCGTCGACGACCTCCACGACGATGGGGATGGAGTTGTGGGCCATGTGCTTGACCCTGCTCAGGCGTTCCGCAGCATCATCCACGTCGAAGTCCCGGAAGGGTTCCTGCGTGATCAGAAACCTGCCGGCATCGGAACCTGACTCAACCAGGAAGTCGGTGCCCATGTCGAAGAGCTGGATGTCGAATCCCTCCTGGGCATAGGGTCCGCTGTGAACCGTGGTGCAGAAGCAGGTTTCGTTCTGAGGCCAGCTGCAGGCATGCACCACGATGAGGGTGTCCTCGGCGTGGGACCGGTGATACACGTCATCCACGTCCCTGCTGTAGAAGCTCCGTGCCTGGCGGATGCCCGTGAGGTCGCACGCTCTGATGCCGAAGAGCATGGTCTTCTCGTGGTGGATGACCGGCGTGAACGTGCCGTTCTCCACCGAGAAGATGGACTCGTTCTGTGGCAGGTATGACGACTTGGGGGGCATGGGAGGCTTGCGGTACTCGATGGTGAACATGGAGGCATCGAAGGCGTCGAACACACAGTCTCCATTCTCGCGGAGGCTCGGGGCCAGGATGGAGTAGTCTTTCGACCAGGCTTCGAGGACATGAACGACGTCTTTCTTGGCTACGAGCTTCATGGGCACCTCCTGATCCTTGCCGCGCACACCTTGTATTCAGGGATCTCCGCCACGGGATCGAACGCCGAATTAGTGAGCCTGTTTACCGGGGCCTCCCTGAAGTGGAAGGTGGTGAACAGAACCCGCTTGGGCACACGGGGCGTCACCTCGGCCTTGAGCCTGATGGATCCCCTCCTGGACTCCAGTTCCACCGTGTCGCTGTTCCTGATGCCGAGCTTCTTGGCGTCTTCGGGATTGATCTCCACGAGGGGTTCAGGTGCCTCGCGCTCGAGGATATCGATGCGCCTCGTCATGGTGCCGGTGTGAAAATGGTAGTAGACGCGGCCCGTGGTAAGGATGAAGTCATATTCATCATCAGGGGTTTCCGCAGCTGGCTTGAAGTCGCAGGGAAGGAAACTGCCCTTGCCCTTGGTGAACTGTTCGCGATGCAGGTACTCGGTGCCCGGGTGGTTTTCGTTGGGGCAGGGCCACTGAAGGCCGTGACCGCTGGAGAGCCTTGCATGGGTAATGCCCTTGTACGAAGGGGTCAGTGCATTGATTTCCTTCAGTACCTCTGCGGGCCCGCCGTAATCGGCCGCCAGGCCGAGCCTGCCGCACAGCTCGGCTATGATGACCCAGTCGGGGCGGGCAAGCCCCGGAGGCGGCACCGCAGCACGGGCCAGCTGTACCCGCCGTTCGGTGTTGACGTAGGTGCCCTCCTTCTCGGCAAAGGATGCCGCCGGGAGGACCACATCGGCAAGGGACGCGGTCTCGGAGAGGAAGATGTCCTGAACCACGAGGAATTCGAGGTTGGAAAGGGCGTGCTCCACGTGGGTGATGTCCGGATCGCTCGTGAGCGGATTCTCTCCCATGACGTAGATCGCCTTGAGGGAACCCTGGTGGGCCGCATTGATCATGCCCGTTATGGTGAGGCCGGGTTTCGTGTTCAGTTCGGTTACGCCCCAGGCATCCTCGAACTTCTTGACCGTGGCCGGATCGTTCACCCGCTGGTACCCTGTGAAGACACCGGGCAGCCCGCCCATGTCACAGGCCCCCTGGACGTTGTTCTGACCCCGTAGCGGATTGACGCCCGTGGAGGGCCTTCCCACGTGTCCCGTGAGCATGGCGAGGTTGGCGAGCGTCTTCACGTTGTCGGTGCCGGTGATGTGCTGGGTGATGCCCATGGCATAGACGATCATGGCCTTGTCCGCCTGGGCGTACATGACGGCTGCCCGGTAGAGCTCCGAGGCCCGTATCCCGGTGATCTGCTCGACGGCCTTGGGGGTGTAGCGCGTCACGAGCTTTTTGAGGTCTTCGAATCCCTCGGTTCGGGACTCCACGTAGAGTCTGTCACAGAGATCTTCCTGTATGATGATGTTCATGATGCCGTTGAGCACAGCCACGTCGGTTCCGAGATTCTGCTTGAAGTGCAGGGTGGCGAACTGGGCAAGCGGGATCTCCCGGGGATCGAAGAGGATGAGCTTGGCTCCGTTCTCAACCGCGTTGATGATGCGGGATCCGATGAGTGGGTGCTGGGCGGTAGTGTTGGATCCGATGACGAAGAAGAGGTCGGCATCGTCGAACTCGTTTATGGAATTTGTCATGGCCCCAGAACCGAATGCTGCGGCCAGACCGGCCACGGTGGAGCTGTGTCAGAGCCGGGCGCAGTGGTCCACGTTGTTGGTCCTGAAGACGCCGCGGGCGAGCTTCATGAAGAGGTAGTTTTCCTCGTTCGTGACCTTGGCCGAGCAGAGGAACCCCAGGGCTTCGGGGCCGTGCGTGTCACGGATGCCTGTGAGCCTGGTGCAGATGAGGTCAAGGGCCTCGTCCCAGGTGCTCTCGACCAGTTCGCCGTTCTTCCTCACGAGCGGGACCGTCAGCCTGTCCGGTGCGTGGATGAACTCGTGGGAGTTCCACCCCTTGGCACAGAGCATGCCCTTGTTCACCGGGTTGCCCGGGCTGGGCTCGACACCCGTGACCCTGCCGTCATGGACGACCAGGTAGAAGTTGCACCCGCATCCACAGAAGGGACAAATGGTTGGTATGCGCGCCATAGCTATATGGCCTCCTTTATGTGCTCGACCTCGGAGAGGCTGAAGACCGGGCCGTCGGTGCAGCAGTACTTGTTCCCTATCGCGCAGTGCCCGCACTTGCCTACACCGCATTTCATCATGCGTTCCAGGGACATGTAGATGTGGTCCTTGGGAAAGCCCAGCTTGAGAAGCCGGTCGACGACGAAGCGGTACATGACGGGGGGGCCGCACAGAACCGCATACGTATCCTCCGGGGACAGTGAGGTGCGGTCGAAGAGTCCGGTCACGACGCCCACGTACTGTTTCCAGATACCCTCATCGTCACGATCGACACTGTAGAGGTACTTGATGTCGTCGCGGTCGAAGAAACTGAGAAGCTCGTACTTGAAGAGCACATTGTCCGGGCTGTTGGTGCCATACATGAGGATGAGGTCATCGAAGTCCTTTCTCCTGTCCAGGACGTACAGGAGGAGCGAGCGCAACGGGGCAAGCCCGAGGCCGCCAGCCACGAGCAGCAGCTTGTGTCCTTTGAGCTTGTCCACCGGGAACCCCCTGCCGTACGGTCCCCGGATATGGAGCCTGGATCCTTTCCCCAACTCGAAGAGGGCGTTCGTCAGCTTGCCTGCGCGACGGACACAGATCTCGAGGTTGTCGCAGCGTGTGGGAGGCGATGAGATGCTGATCGGTGCCTCTCCCCTGCCGAAGACTGAGACCTCGATGAACTGCCCCGGCTGGTGACCGAATTCGTCCCAGGAACACCCGTTGTCGAGCTTCAGCTGGAACAGGCGGTGGTCGGTGATCTGCGGCAGCGTGCGGGCTATCGTGACGGGTCGCAGGGTATAGACGTTCTGCGCATGCTCACCCATAGGGGCCTCCTCGATATATGAAGATGAGCTGACAGCCATCAGCTGAATTGGATCACGCAAATTCGGTACCATAGATGCAACAGCCTGAAATAAGGAATGGTTGACATGGACCTGCATGTCCGACGGGGAAAGCTTGGGGCATCATGCCCCATGGATGGGGAAGAATTACCCGAGATCCGTCGTGGTATACAAGCTGTTGCATTCAGGAACGATATGGACTACATCCTGCCCATGTCCGATCAACCGCCCAGCCTCCTCTTTGCCGACTGCGGAGGGAATATCATGGATTTTCCCGGCCTCGCCCTGGTGGGACGCAGCGGGGACTACCTCGTTCCCGTCTTGGAGGAGGAGACCATGGTGCTTCCCAGGGGATCTCAGCTCTACGTGCTGCCGGGGAGACACCCCGTGGGGATGGACCCCGAAACAGGAGAGGTCGTTGTCCTGGAGGAAAACCCATATGATGGATCACGGCCGGTATTCGCCGTGGCCGCCTTCCTGCCCGCAGCGCATACGCAGACCTTTCTCTCAGCATGGAATTGTGCGGGAGGCGTCAAAGAGCTCCCCCTCTTTGCGTATACGGCCGTCGGGTGGAAGGACGGTTTCGTGACGACTGCGCTCAGGACCGACGAGTCCCACAGGCAGGACCCGGACCTGTTCGACCACGCCCAGGTGGAGGCAGGGATACGCAGATGGAGGCTGGAGTTTCCACGCAACCGTCTCGTGGAGCACCTGACGCATTGCGCCACCTGCTACGGGTGTCCCGCGGCGCTCAATCTTTTCCAGGGAAGGGAGGAAGCACCGCTTCCCACGTCCCCCGCGTGCAATGCATCCTGCATCGGGTGTATCTCCAGGCAGACAGGAGACAGGCCCCCCTCTCCACAGGAACGGATAACCTTTGTGCCGAGCCCCGAGGAGATTGCTGAGGTCGCCCTCGCACACATCGCTGCTGTGGCAGAGCCGGTCGTGAGCTTCGGCCAGGGGTGTGAGGGCGAGCCGCTCATGGTGAGCGAGACCATCAGGGAGGCCATCAGGCTCATTCGCTCGGCAACGCCCAGGGGGACCATCAACCTGAACACCAATGCGAGTCTGCCGCGGAAGGTCGCCGAGCTCGCTGATGCCGGCCTCGACAGCATGCGCATCAGCATGAATTCCGCCAGGAGGCAGACGTACGAGACCTATTTCAGGCCATCATACCCGTTTGAGGCCCTGGCGCGAAGCGCGCACGAGATGAAGAGCAGAAGAAAGTTCGTGTCCTTGAACCTGTTCGTTTTCCCCGGACTCACCGATGTGCCCAGGGAGGCCCAGGCCTTGAAACGCTTCGTGGAGGAGACAGGGGTGGACATGATCCAGTGGCGGAATCTCAACATGGACCCGGATGCCTACCTGGGGATGCTCGGGCAGAAACTGCCCGCAGGAATAGGCATAAGGAAGGTCATGGAAACCGTGCCGGTCAGGAAAGGGTATTTCAATCCTTACCTGGGGGGATGATCAGAACTCGACGAAACCTCCCGATCCGTCTCCTTCAGGAAGGTCCTCGCCGGCATCGGCCTCTTCCCAGAACTCCAGGAGCATCACCGTGAAGTCATCATCCAGGCTTTCCCTGCAGTTGAAGGCACGCACATCGGCCTCGATGGCGTCGATGACGTCGTTGCCCCGCATGGTCAACAGGGCATGCCCGAAGCACGCGATGAGTCGTTTCTTGCCATACGGCTCACCGGCTCCATTCTCGGTCTCTATGATGCAGTCGGTGTACAACAGCAGGGCATCACCCCTTTCGATGCCGGTCTCTGCCTTCTCCTCGTAGCAGCCGTCATCGAAGGATCCGAGAAAGAAACCATCGGTATCGAGTTCCCTGATTTCGCCGGTTGCACGCTTGAACAAGAGCGGGGTGGGGTGGCCGGCATTGGAGTAGGTGATGCTCTTGCTGCACCTGTCCGTCATGACGAAGAATGCGGTGATGTAGTCTTCGTCGAGCACGGGCTTCAGCTCGCGGTTGAGCATGTGCATGAGGATGGTGGGGCTTGCCACGGTGGCCGCCAGGGCATGGAAGCTCATCTTGAACATGGAGGAAATGAGGGCCGCTGCAACACCGTGGCCCGACACGTCGGCTATGATGAACCCGGACTGCCCTCCTCCCAGATCGACGACGTCGTAGAGGTCCCCCCCGATGTGGATGGAAGGGATGTACCTGCAGGTGAAACTCACGCCGTTGAGGTTTTCGAAGGTGTCGGGAAGCAGGCTCTTCTGGAGTCTCGCCGCCATTTCCAGCTCGCCGATCATGCGCTGATTCTGGGAACGGATGATCTCGTTCTTTTCCTCCATCTCGGCAAGGGTTATGGTGAGACGGGCGGCCTGTTCCTCCATGAGGTCCCTGGTCTCCACACTCTCCATGAGGAGACGTTCCATCTCTTCGTGCCGCCGGACGGCCTCGGTGGCATCGGCAAAGAGGACCACCGTGTACCTGCCTCCCGTGACGGGCTCGATGGTGCGGATGGTCTTTTCAAAGATCCGTGTCTCCACGCCGCCCCCGGTCATGGTAAGCCGGTCACTGGTGTCGGCGAGGAGATCCCGGACGATGCCTGGCACTTCGTCGATGGCCATGCCGATGACATCTCCGGCCTCGATGGTGGTGATCTCTTCGGCCATCCTGTTCCACGTGACGACGCGGTCACGATCCGACACGATGCACAGGCCCGAGGGTAAGGACCTGGTGAGCGCCATGAAGAAGTCGTCACGGATCATGGGTACCGGTTCGTCCTCCCGACCCTCCTGGTGCCTTCTGCGGCAGATGAGACGCACCCTGTTGCCGCACCCTTCGTAGATGACCTCGTCGAAGAAGTTCCTTGCCAGCTGAACCCCGAGCCCGCTGCCGATATGTGCATGAGGATCGGGGTCGAACTCCCTGTGATAGTCGAAGCCGTCGCCTTCATCGTCAATGACGTACTCCAGCATGTCCCTGTCCATGAAGACCTGGAGGGTGACGGTGCGATTCCGGTAGTCGGGGTTCTTGAGCCTCTCCTTCAGGAGAGCATCGAAGGTTCCCTTCCTGACTGCGTCGGCCTTCTCTTCCATGCCTATATTGAGGTTCCCATGCTCCACGGCATTGATGAGCATCTCCGAGAGTGCCATCTTGAGCATATCGATGTCAGGGCAGATGTTCCGGGCGTTCATGACCGCCTGATCGATATAGGAGGGGAGTTTCTCGAGGTCGTTTTCGAACCTGAGTCTCTTCTGCTCGCCCAGCACACACGCGGTGTCCGGGGCCAGGCCGGCGAACAGGCAACGGCGGCGGGCCTGAATCTTTGCAATGCACTCCTCGACCGTGTCAACGGTTACCGGCCTGACGAGGTAGTCCATGACACCGAGGTGCAAGCATTCCAGGGCGAGGAACCCGTCCACTGCGTCGGCCGCGACAACGACGCAGGATCCGGGAGAGCTGGCGTGAAGGTCATGAAGGGTCTTCATTCCCCGTTCTTCTCTGGAGTTCATGAAAACGAAGACAAGGTCCGGTTTCCTGCCCCTCAGTCGGGTAGGCCACCCTCTCGACGCGCTGGAATGTATCGCAGGGTACCCTTTCCGGGAGAGTCTCCTGGCAAGGCCGCCGGATGCCTTGACCGGGTCTATGATAAGGATGCTCCAAAGTTCGTTCATGGTCGTTCAGTTCCGGACCGTTCTTCAGGAGCAGGCCGGAGGCGTCGATCAGCCCTTGCTGTTCCTGACCAGCCCCATGATGAAGTCGGTCATCGAGTTCAGCGTGACGATTCTGCACACCCCACCCATCTCGATAGCGACCTTGGGCATGCCGAATACGACGCAGCTTTCCTCATCCTGGGCGATCGTGAACGCCCCGGCATCCTTCATCTCCCTCATGCCGCGGGCACCATCGTCACCCATTCCGGTGAGGATGACGCCCAGGGCATTGGGGCCGAGGGTATTGGCCGCCGACCTGAACAGCACGTCCACCGACGGGATATGCCTGTTCACGGGGGGGCCTTCCTTGACCCGCACGAAATATCCCCTGGGTCCCTTGTTCACGATCATGTGCCTGCCGCCGGGGGCGATCAATGCCTGACCCTGCCTCAGCTCGTCATTGTCCTGGGCCTCGATGATGTCCATGGCGGAGAGGGAATTGACCCGCTTTGCAAAGGAATTGGTGAAGACCGGTGGCATGTGCTGCACGATGAGGGTCGGCGGTGCGTCGGCGGGCATCCTGTTGAGGATCTGTTCGAGGGCGACAGTCCCCCCGGTCGATGCACCGATCAACAGAATCTTCGCGCCTTCCCTTGCAGGTGTCGATCGCTCCGATTTGAGGATTGCATCCATGCCCAGCTTCGGGGGGACGATGAGGTTCGGCGGAGAGACCGCTTTCTTCAGCTTCGCCGACGATGCGGCACGCACCTTTGAACAGAGGTCGATCCGCAGGTCTTCGATGCCCTCGCTGATCTTGATCCTGGGCTTGGTCAGGAAGTCTATGGCCCCGAGAGAAAGGGCCTTCACCGTGGCATCGGCCCCCTGCTCGGTGAGAGAAGAGAACATGACCACGGGCATCGGCGAGGTGCGCATGAGGCGGGCGAGAAAGGTGAGTCCGTCCATCTTGGGCATCTCGATGTCGAGGGTCAACACATCGGGCTCGGCCTCTCTGATCTTGCGTACGGCAATGACCGGATCGGGGGCGGTCCCCACGACCTCAATGCCGGGGTCGGAATCGAGGATGTCCTTGAGGAGTTTCCTCACCAGCGCGGAATCGTCGATGATCAGTACCTTTATCTTGCCCATGGTCTTCTCACTCGAAGAAGGTCAACTCGCCGCCTTCCGCATGTAACTTTTCCTTGTCCTGGAAGAGCTTTGACTTGTATGCCTGCTCCGCCTCGATGATCCTCGAGTCCACCGTGGACTTGAGCCTCTTGAGCAGGACCTTGGCCGTGTCAGGGAAATAAAGGATCTTCCTGCCCGAATACCCGCCCACATCCTCTTTCACGATCTCGATCTGCTCCATCTTGAGGAAGGCGCGGACAAAGTCAATGTTCGATTCGGGGACGTTCCCGTCGGTCTTGCGGAAATTGAGCACATGACCTCCGCCGAATACCTTCGCCTGAAAGTGCCTCTGGGATCCCCCTTTCTTGATCATTTCGTTGATGAGCTGTTCCATGGCGAACATGCCGTACTTGGCCGATTCCGAAAGGAACATCTCCTCGGAGCGCACGTCGCCGGGGAGCATGAAGTGATTCATGCCGCCTATGCCGGACTTGATGTCCTTTATACAGACCGAGATGCACGAGCCGAGGACCGTGGCTATGATATCCTGGCTGCTCACATGGAACTCGCCGGGGAGGATGATCACCATGGCTCGTCTGAATCTCTCGCTGTATCTTTTATACATGCTGCACCTTTCGATAGATCGTGTGTTTGATGAACGTGAAGAGGTGCTTCGCGTGCATGAGGGACTCCGAATGTCCGATGAGCATGTATCCGTCCTGCTTCAGATGGAGGTGAAACTTTTTCACCAGTTCGGCCTTGGTCTGTTCGTTGAAATAGATCATGACATTGCGGCAGAAGATGATGTCGAAGGGCTTCTTCATGGGAAACAACGCGTCCATGAGGTTGAGCTTGCGGAAGGAGATCATGTTCTTGATCTGCGGGCCTGCCTCGTACCCTTCTGTCCTGCGCACGAAGTATTTGGTGATGTAGCTCATGGGCACGGGTATGATCTGCTGGCTCGGATATATGCCCCTGGATGCCTGGGCGAGGATCTCGGTATCGAGATCGGTTGCGAGGATCTTTATGTCCCAACCCCGTTCGTTGTGAAAGGCCTCTCTCACGGTCATGGCAATGCTGTAGGGCTCCTCCCCCGATGAGCATCCCGCTGACCAGATCCTCAGCCGCTTCTCCCGTCCCGACCGTGCCCCTTCCATGATGGTTGGCAGGGCCTCGGAAAGGAGGAACTCGAAATGGTGTCTCTCTCGAAAGAAATCGGTCTTGTTGGTGGTGATGCGGTTGATGAGGTTGATGAGCTCGTTGCCTGCATCGCTGCTTTCGTTGAGATAGTGATAATAGTCCGAGAAACTGGATAAATTCAGGGCCCGAAGCCTTTTGGAGAGGCGGGCGACGATCATGTTCCTCTTCCTGTCGGACATGTGGATCCCGGTCTCCCGGAAGATGATGTTCCGGAAGAGCTGGAATTCTCTGTCGCTGATGTTATACGACTGCGAGCACAGCGTTGGATTCATACACCATCGACCATGTTCAGTTCCTCATCGGAAAGCACTTTGTCCACATCGAGAAGGATGACGAACTTGTTGTCCTTGATGCCCATGCCTGCAATGAACTCGGTGCTGATGCCGTTCGAAAAGTGTGGACGCGGCTTGACATCTTCCCTGTTCAACGTGATGACATCGCTCACGGCATCCACGACGAGCCCCATGATCCTGCCGGACACGTCAAGGATCATTATGACCGTGAACTGGTCATAGTCCTTCATGTCCATGCCGAAGCGCTCGCGTAGGTCGATGACGGGGACTACGATGCCCCTGAGATTGAGTACGCCCTTTATGAAGCTCGGCACATTGGGGATGGTGGTACAGCTCTGGTATGCGATGATCTCGTTGAGCTTGAGGATGGATATCCCGTAGGTTTCCCCACCCAGCTGAAATGTGACATACTGGTTCGAAAGGGATATCGCCGTCTCGTTCTGTTGGGCCATCGTCACGCTCTCCATCAGAATTCCTCGAAATCGTCTTCGAATTTGGTCTCGGGTGAGGCAGGGACGGTCTTGGGCTGGACAGGCTTTGCCGTCGGTTCCGTCTTCTTCGGGGCCTTCCTTTTCATTCTGGGGGCTTCAGCCTCGCGAGTCACCCTGAACCGTGCCACGGTTTCAGCCACTTCTCTTGCCTCTTTGCTGAGGCTGTCCGAGGTGCAGGCAAGCTCTTCCACCGTCGATGCGTTCTGCTGCGTGGTGGAGTCGATCTGGGCAATGGCCCGGTTCAATTCGTCCACGCCGGTCGCCTGTTCGCTCGATGCTGCCGCGATCTCCTCCATGACCTGGGAGAGATCCTGGATATGCCGAATGATCTGTTCGAGAGACTCGCCGGATTTCTTGACCATGGTATCGCCCGCGGCGATCTTGTTGACCGTGTCCTCGATGAGGACCTTGATCTGGCGGGCTGCCTCAGCAGACCGCTGGGCAAGTGCGCGGACTTCTTCTGCTACGACTGCGAATCCCTTGCCGTGTTCACCGGCTCGTGCCGCCTCGACTGCCGCATTGAGCGCCAGGAGGTTTGTCTGAAAGGCGACCTCGTTGACCGTGACGATGATATCGCCGATCTTCTTGGATGCATCGGATATTTCGCTCATGCCCCGGACCAGTTCCTGGGCCGCGTCGCCACTGGCGTTCGCCATGTGGACCATGTCGGTGGCCTTCTGCCGCCCGTCGGTGGCGTTCTCCGCGTTATGCTTGATGGAGGAGGTCATTTCCTCGATGGTTGCAGCGACCTCTTCGATGGCTGAGGCCTGTTGCTGGGTGGCCTGGGACAGGCCCTGGGCACCTGCTGCGACCTCCTTGGTCGCCATGTCGACCTGGATGGATGAATGTTTCACCTTGGATATGACGTCCTCGAGGTTCTCCACAAAGGTGTTGAACCACGAGGCGATATCACCGACCTCGTCGGTTGACAGAACGGGCAGCCTCTTGGACAGGTCGGCCTCTCCCTGGGCGATGTCCATCATGCTCGTGGAGATGTCACGGGCCCTCCGTGCTATCCTGCCGGCAAAGAGCATGCCTAGACCGGCGACCACGATGGCGGTTATGATCAGGAAGATGAGCATCTTGATCTGCAGGCCCCTGACCGACGCAAGGGCCTCGGACGACGGGACAGCGGCCCATACCACCCAGTCGAGAGGTTTGATGTAGGCAAGGTAGCTGATCTTGTTGATCCCGTCGAAGTTGTAGTTGAACCGTCCCTGCTTCTGGTTCACGGCACTCTTGACCCAGTTGTGGGTGTTGTAGAGGGTCTTATTGGTGCGGAATTCGGCCTTGGGGTGGTAGATGCATGTTCCATCCGGCTGGAAGATGACCAGGTAGCCGGTTTCGAAGTACTTCTCCTTGGACGCCTCACGGATGAGGTCGTTCTTGAGAGACCTTATGAGCTGCTCCTTGATGATATCCAGGTTGCCCTCGATGGAGGCGCTCCTCATCTCCGCCATTCTGACGAAGGCCTCCACCTTGACCTTGAGGTAATCCTGCGCCTGCTCCTTCAGGTGCCCGCTGATGCTGACACCCACGTACACGATGACGACGATCAGAGGTATCAGGCAGGCACCCAGGATCAATGCCGTCAGTCTTTCACGAAGCTTCCATCTCATGGCCATGATTCTATCTCCTCCGCGTTTGGTATCATATCGTCCGGACGTGGTTCATGCCTCGTGCCTAGGCCAGGAATGCCATCCGCTCGATGCTGTGCACGTCCAGTATGAGTGAGACCCTGCCGTTGCCCAGTATGGTCGCGCCGGAGGTCCCCTCGATCTTCTTGAAGTTCTTGTCGATGCTCTTTATGACCGCCTGGGTCTGACCCATCACGTCGTCCACCAGGATGCCGAACCTGCTATCCACCCCGTGCAGCACCACGACAAGGGCCTGGGTTGGATCGGTCTTTTCCGTGGGGAGTTTAAAGAGGTCGTAGAGACGGACCAGGGGGAGATAATCACCCCGTATGTCCACGAGCTCGCCTTTGCCCTCGACGGTCTTGATCTCGGTCTTCGATGGCCGGACGGACTTGTCTATGACGGCCAGGGGGATGGTGAGCACCTCATCGCCAACCTTGACCATCATGCCGTCTATGATCGCCAGCGTGAGCGGCAGCTTCACCCTGAAGGTGGAGCCCTTGCCCTCCTCCGAGGATATCTCGACGCTTCCCCTGAGATCCTCGATATTGCGCTTCACCACATCCATACCTACCCCTCTGCCCGAGAGCTCGCTCACCTTCTCGGCAGTGGAGAGGCCCGGGGCGAAGAGCATGTCGAAGATCTCCTTTTCGGAATAAGATCTTCCCTGTTCCGCCTGGCCCTTTTCGATAGCCTTGGCAAGGACCTTCTTCTTGTCTATGCCCTTGCCGTCGTCTGATATCTCGATGAAGATGTTCCCCTCTCTCTGGAATGCCTTGAGCCAGATGGTTCCGACCTCAGGCTTGCCGAGACGACGCCGTTCCTCGGGGGATTCGATGCCATGGTCAATGGAGTTGCGGATCATGTGTTTCAGCGGGTCGCTGATCTGTTCTATGACGTTCTTGTCGAGCTCCGTCTCGGTACCGCTCATTCTGATCTCTATCTTTTTGCCGAGTTCGAAGGACATGTCCCTGACCACCCTGCGAAAACGGTTGAAGGTCCCTTCGACGGGCACCATCCTGACCCGCATGACCTGTTCCTGCAGATCCCGCGAGATCCTTTCCAGGGCCGATGTCGCGCCCTGCAGGGTACGCGACAGAGACGAATCCGTGACTTCACTCGCACACTGGGTCATGCGTGCCACGGATATGACCATCTCTCCGACCAGGTTCACGAGTTTGTCCAGCTTGTCGGTGTCGACCCGTATGGTTGCCGACTTGGTGATCTTCCTGCTTTGCGCCTGGGCCAGGGCCATCTTCTCCACCGCTTCCCTGGATATTTTGCCCTTCTCAACCAGCGCTTGACCCGTGGTCTTGTGTTCCTTGAGCGCCTCGAGGACGTCATCTTCCTTGACAAGGCCTTTCTCCACCAGAATCTCGCCAATGGGCTTCTCTGCGAGGGTGAGGTCGACTCCCCCCTTGTACTGTGACGATATGTCGACTATGGTGATGTCGTTCTCATCCATGACGAAGATGAAGACGTTGTGTATGTCCGAGAGCGGCTTGGTCGTCCGGAGGATCACCTCCCAGGATGTATAGCAGATTGTCGGTGACAGGTTGTAGAAATCGGGTATTACACCCGTGAACGCCCGTGATTCGAGGATCTCGCCTAGTTCCCTGAGTTCCCGGATGAGCATGATCGGGTCCTGCCCGGTGGTCAGAATGTCGGATCTGAATTTCATGTTTATGGAGAGTACCTTGTCTCCGGTCTTGTCCGCCGTCCTGATCTGGCCCACCGGCTGTTCTCCTGTACCTGGCGCGACCCCGGCGAAGCGTTTGAGCAGACCCGTCGATTTCTCAACCTCGTGGTCGTCGATTTCCTCTCCCTCACTACCTGCAGCGATCATTCTCTTGAGGAAGTCCACCGATTCGAGCAGGGTGGTGATGAGCTTCTTCGTAACGCTCAATTCCTTCTTCCGTATCCTGTCCAGGATGTTCTCTATGGTGTGGGTATAGTTGCTGACGTTCTCGAACCCCACCAGGCCGGCGGAGCCCTTGATGGTGTGTGCTGCCCGGAAGACCCTGTTGATGGTGTCTTCGTCGCCGCTTTCTTCCTCAAGCTTGATGAGGCCGGTTTCCAGCTCGCGGATCTCATCCTCACTCTCTTCCATGAATACCTTGACGAGTTCATCCATTGCCATGGCTTACCTCATGAATTTTTTCGTGACATAGACCAGTTGTTCCGGTTTAAACGGCTTCACGAGCCAGCCGGATGCACCCGCCTGCTTGCCCTTGAGCTTCATCTCCTCCTGGGATTCGGTGGTGAGCACGAGAATCGGAAGGAACCTGAACGGTGTCTTCTTCACCTCTTTGATAAAGGTGATGCCGTCCATGACCGGCATGTTGATGTCGCTGATGATCATGCCTATCACATCACCCTGTCTATGTGCCTCAGAGAGTTTCTCGAGACCGTCCGCTCCGTTGACGGCGTTGACGGTCTCGAACCCGGCGGCCCTCAGCGTGTAATTGACCGAAGCCCTCAGTGTGGCCGAGTCGTCCACCACGAGGATCTTCTTCCTGATCATGGCAGGGCCTCCTTCAGGGCGATGCCGAAGCCCGAGGCGCCGAGGATGTCCCCAATGGTGGGACTGAAGGCACGTATGCGCAAGGCACCGTCTGTTTCAAACGTCATCTTGAGAGAGTAGAGCAGCTGAAGCCCGGCGATGTCTATCTCATTTACGCCGCTGAGGTCCAATGTCACGACCCGGGAAGACCTTTCGAGGAGCGACTCAAGGGTTGAATGGACGTTTTCGATAGTCGAAACCACCAGATTTCCTTTGAAGTGTATCACGCCCGCGCTGTCCACAGTGATTTGCATGATCCTTACCTCAACGATATGGGAAAGAGCTTGTCGAGCTTCACTGCCTTGAATATGTTGAAGAGATTCTCGTGAATCCCCTTGATCTCGAAACTGGCCTTGGCTCCGTCGAGGCTCTTGAAGAACATGAGGATCTTGCCGATACCAGAGGAGCCCATGGTAGGTACCGTTGAAAGGTCCATGACGACCTTCTGGGGCTTCTGCGAGGCGATCTTGTTGAGTTCCGTACGCAGTATCTCTGCCGCAGGGGTGTCTACTGGCCCTGAGATCTTCACGTACAAGGTATCGCCCGATATCCTTGTGGCCACATCCATACACTACCTCCTTGAGGCGACCCGTCTTTATGGTTCGAGGATATACCATCCCTCGTGTCATCAATCGGAAATTCAAGGATTAATCTTTATGGGAAGTCTTCAGGACAGAGGGCATTCCCCATACCATGGTCCTGTTCATATTCGATAACCGGAGGGTGCAGCGGGATGACGGTCCTTACATAGTGTCGCATGGCTACCACGGGAGGCATGTTCCCGGGAGAATATGCGCATTGACAGATATCCAAATGAGTTATATCTAGAACCGACACGCGTGAGGTTGCGGACTTCATGAAAACAATACTGTCATAAACCGGGCAGAAGACTGCCTGATTAAGAGCCCTTGCTATCGGGTAGAGTGAATCCATGAAGAATGTTTTCATTCTCTTTATAACGGGCCTTTCCGGCTCGGGAAAAACGACGGCCCTCAAGACCATCGAGGATGAAGGCTTTTTCTGCATGGACAACATGCCCATAGGCCTCGTGAACAAGTTCCTCGAGCTCTATGATTCTGCATCGTTCACCATACACAAGGTCTGCATATGTATGGATGCGCGTGCGGGTGCGCCATTGCTCGTCCAGAGGGTTCCGTCCATCATTTCACAGATGAGGCGCCTGACCGAGAATGTCCGTCTCATCTTTCTCGAATCGAGCAAGGAACACCTTCTGAATCGTTACAAGGAGACAAGGCGCAGGCATCCTCTGAGTGATCAGTACCCGAATCTCCTCGACGCCATAGAGGCGGAGATGGATCTCTTTGCACCCTTGAGGGGAATAGCCGATTTCATCGTGAACACATCCCAGCTGAATGTTCACGAACTAGCGGCCAGGATCAAGGAGATAGTCTCCACCGAAGACAAATCCAGGGACATGTACATCGAGGTAAGTTCCTTCGGATTCAAGAAAGGCATCCCCATGGACTCCGATATCGTCATGGATGTCAGATTCCTCCCGAATCCCCATTTTGTCGACCATCTCAAGGGCAAGACGGGATCGGACGTCGAGGTGAAGGAATACCTGCGATCTTTTGAGACCTACGAGCGGTTTCTTCAGAAATTCAAGGACCTCATAGAATTCATCCTGCCTCTCTGCAAGAAGGAGGGCAGGTCATATCTGAACATCGCCATAGGGTGCACGGGCGGCAGACACAGATCGGTGGCAATCGCAGAAGAGGTCAGACAGGCGATCGAGGATGCCGGGTATCCAAGCAGGATAAAGCATCGTGACATCTCGTGAGGAGGGCTTGAACTATGGTGGGAATCATCGTCGTTGCTCATGGAGATCTTGCGAGCGCATTCGAAGACACTGCACGGATGATTGTCGGCCCTACCGAGGCTTTCAAATCGTGCTCCTTTACACAGGGTACGGATGTGGATGACCTGCGCAAGCTTCTGAAGAACTCCATCAAAGAGGTGAACAGGGGAGAGGGCATCATCATTCTCACGGACATGTTCGGCGGGACCCCGTCCAACATCAGCCTTTCCTTTCTGGAAAACGGAAAGATCGAAGTCATCACCGGTGTGAACCTGCCCATGGTGATCACTGCGCTCACCAAAAGAAAAGGGAAGGATATCTTCGAACTCGCACGCGTGCTCAAGGAGGGCGGGTCGAAGAACATCCATATCGCGTCAGAGATCCTCGCAACGAATGTGGCCGAAAAATGAACGTGTTGCTCGTCAGGGTGGATGACAGATTCATTCACGGGCAGATTCTCGAATCATGGATCCCCCACCTGAATGCCCAGGGTGTCGTTGTCGCCAACGACGAACTCGCGGGCGACCAGATACAGAAGACCATCATGTCCATGGCCATACCTGAAAGGATCAGGCTCAGGATCGTCAGTCTTGACGATGCGGGACGGATGACCGCAGACTGCGAATTCAACGAGAAACGGACCCTGGTCATCGTGTCCACCATCAAGGACGCACACCGCCTGTTCGCTGCGGGTTTCCCGTTCAAGAGGCTCAACATAGGGAACAACAAATCCATGACGGATTCCAGGCAGGTTTCCTATTCGGTATGGGTTGATCGAGAAGACCTCCGTCTTGTCAGGGAACTGATAGAGAAGGGAGTTGAGGTGACGCTGCAATCCGTTCCCCGTGAGCGCTGTATTGACATGAGGTCCATTCTTGATATGGTGGAACCATGATGACGGCCTGTTTTTTCGGAGTGCTTGCCGGGGCGGTCCTGTGGATGGACAGGGTGTTTGTGTTCCAGTTCATGGTCAGCAGGCCCATGATCATGGGGCCGCTCATCGGACTTGTCATGGGAGACATGAGAACAGGCATCCTCGTCGGCGTTTCCCTCGAGCTCCTGTGGCTCAATTCTCCGCCCGTGGGCGCGTATCTGCCCAACGACGAGAGCTTCTGCACAGCGGTCGCTGTGCCGGTAGCCGTCATGACCGCATCATGGGCCTCGCCCGCAGCTGCCGCCGGTCTGTCAGTCCTCCTGAGCCTGCCCTGCTCTCTCGCGGGCAGGGCTCTGGACATGCGACTGAGGACCATGAACGAGGGGGTCATAGCCCACCAGGCAAACACGGGGGAGAGGGAGGTGTCACAGGCCTTGATCAAGGCGGTCTCCAGGGCCTTCGTCATGGCCCTGGTGCTGCTCGGTTTCTGCACGTTCGTCCTGGGTTGGGTCTCTTCCCTTGTCAGGACGATCATTCCCGATAATTTGATAACCGCACTGTCGATCGTGCCCTTTGCCTGCGTGATGATAGGCCTGGCTTCACTCGTTTCCCGGGAGATGCCGAGGAAGTCACATGCCGGCATGTTCGCTCTGGGCCTCGTCCTGGTGCTTGTGCTCACATGGATGCTCTAACAGTCCGCGCTGCCCTTCCGGAGGACATTGCAGAGGTCGCCGCCATAGAGCGCATGTCCTTTCCTTCCCCTTGGGACACACAGACCTTCGCGACGACGCTGGAAGACAAGCGTTGCCTTTCCGCCCTCGTCTTCGAAGGAGATACCCTGGTGGGGTATTGTTTCGCGCTGTGTTTGTCGTCCATGGTACACATACTGAACCTGGCGGTCCGTCCGGGATACAGGGAAAAGGGAATCGGAAAGAGACTCATTCAGGACATAATCAGTCAATCCGTTGCCATCGACAAGGTATGTGCAGTGCTCGAGGTGAGGAAGTCCAACAAGCCGGCACGGTCACTGTACGCGTCCATAGGCTTTTCACACGTGAGCACCTGGCGGGGGTATTATTCGGACACGAAAGAGGATGCGGAGATCATGGTGAAGGATCTGAAGGCGAGGGGACCCCTTGACATGACGTGCACGGTCGTGCGCAATATCGAGGTGGCGGAGAAGACGTACCATCTCGTGCTTGAAGGCGGTCTTCCCCAGGCTGTACCGGGACAGTTCGCGATGGTGCAGGTAAGCTGGGGCAGTGAGCCTTTTCTCCGAAGGCCTCTGGCGGTTCTCGGGCAGACGAGCGATGAGGTGGAGCTGCTGTACAGGGTCAAGGGTACAGGAACGGAACTGCTCGCGGCGAAACGTGCCGGTGAACGTGTCAAGGTTCTCGGACCGCTGGGAAAGGGATTTACGAGAAGGACTGGAGACCACGTGATTTACATGGCGGGTGGGACAGGACTTCCGCCGGTACTTGCCCTTGCAGAGAGAATGGGAAACGGCACGTTCATCATCGGGGCGAGGACGAAGCGTGAACTGCCCCTCCTGGAGAGAGTGACATCCATTCCGAACACACGGACAGTCGTCATGACGGAAGACGGTTCCTGCGGCCGGAAGGGTCTGGCAACAGATGCCCTGGACTTCGTTCTCGGAGGGTCAACCGTCGGCGAAGAGATTGTGATCTATGCCTGTGGTCCCGAAGGGATGCTTCGAGCAGGAGCGAAACTCGCCTCCCGGAAGGGGGCCTACTGCGAGATCTCCCTCGAAGAGCACATGTCCTGTGGCTTCGGGGCTTGTGCCGGATGCGTGGTGCAGACGAAGGGCGGCAGCATGAGGGTATGCCGCGATGGACCCGTATTCGCTGCGGATGACATCATCTGGGGATGAAGATGGACATTTCAGTTGCTCTGACGCCCGAACTCACACTGAAGAATCCCATCATGAGTGCATCGGGCACCTTTGCCTATGGGGAGGAGTTTGCCGAGTTCTTCGACCTGTCGATTCTCGGTGCCGTGGTCACCAAGGGGCTTTCCCTGGCCCCCAAGATTGGCAATCACACGCCGCGCATCGTGGAGGCCCCCTGCGGCATGATCAATTCCATCGGGCTCGAGAATATCGGGATTCCGGCATTTGCCAGTCACAAGCTCCCATTCCTGAGAAAGTTCGACACCAGGGTGATCGTCAACTTTTTCGGAACGACGGAAGACGAGTATGTGCGTGCCGCGGAGGCGCTCGATATCGAAGGAGTATCGGCCCTTGAAATGAACGTGTCCTGTCCGAACGTCAAGAAAGGCGGCATCGAGTTCGGGAGGGATCCTGCAGCACTCCATGCCCTGGTGAGACGGGTACGACAGGCCTGCGGGAAGCCCCTGATCGTGAAGCTCTCCCCTATGGTTACCGACATCAGGGAAAATGCGCTGGCAGCGCAGGAGGCTCTGGCCGATGCACTCACCTGTGCGAATACATATCCCGCCATGGCCATTGACGAGAAGACCCGCAGGCCGATTCTTGGAAACATCACAGGAGGTCTGTCCGGTCCAGCCGTCAAACCCATGAGCCTCAAGATCGTCTGGGATGTGTCCCGTGCGGTCACCATTCCGGTGATAGCCTCGGGCGGTATCATGAACGCCCGTGACGTCATCCAGTTCATGCTTGCAGGTGCCACTGCCGTACAGGTAGGCAGCGCCGGCCTTCGAGATCCGTTCTGTTACCCAGGGATCATCGATGACGTCGGTTCTTTTCTCGAGGAGCATGGAGTTGCTGCCGTGAATGAACTTATCGGGGGTCTCCTGACAGACTGAGAAGTCCCCTGTGTGATTGAGTTCCTGAAGAAGTTCCTTTCTCTATACCTTCTCCTGAGGTGGATGATTGTGTCTATCGCCACTCCTTTACGAAAGGAGTCAGAGCATGCTTCGCCACGTGGGAAGAAACAATCCGCTCGTGCTGGTATTCGCAGGGATGTGCTGCAGCATCGTCGCGATGCACCATGACGGACCCGGGCTTTGCTTCGGCCTTTTTCTTGGCGCCATGCTCATCACCAAGGAACGCATCCCCCATGCACTGCTCGGAGTCCTCCTCGGCTTCATGGCGTTCACCATGGGTCCAGGATGGGAAGATATCGCAGAGGGAGTCTACAAGGTCTCGGGAGAAGTGGATAGAACCGAATATGCCCATGGTATGTTCCGTGTCGTTCTTGGGAATGTCGACATCGACGGCAGGAGCGTAAGGGGAAAGGCGCTGGTAACCGTTTCTGAAACCGTGACAGGGCTGGTAAAGGGTTCCCGTCTCTCCTTAGGCGTCAGGGTACGACAGCCCAGAAGAAACGGAAACTCAGGGGAATTCGACTACCAGCACTATCTGCTCAGCAGGAACATTGTGCTGACAGGGTACGCTGAGAGCGGTTCGGAGGCCCTGGACACCGGTGGATCTGATTCCCCGCCCGGGCAGAGAGAAGAACTGATTCGTTTTCTTAACCGGTATTCAAGACCTGAGGCGGAACTCGTGAAGGCCATTGTCCTCGGTGACAGATCGGGGATCACCCATTCGCTGCGCGATCGTTTCAACGCACTGGGAATTTCGCACCTCATAGCGATCTCGGGGCTCCATATCGGGATCACGATGCTTTTAGGCTATGGTCTCATCTTCTGCATCCTGCGGATCATGCCGCCTCTGGCCCTGCGTACCGATGCCCCCTTGCTCTCACGCATCGGGGCTGTCGGCGCAGCACTCGTCTACACATGGTTCATAGGGCCTGAGGTTACCGTCCTGAGATCCTGCATCATGGCTGTGAGCTGTGCCGCATGCCTCATTTCCCTCAGGAAATACGACCTGATCGGCGGGCTTTCCCTGGCAGGCATTCTCATCCTCATTATCTGGCCAGAAGCACTCTTCAGCGCGAGTTTCCAGCTTTCCTTCTGTGCGGTACTGGGGATCGGGGGGCTCGTCGAAAAGACAAAAGGTTCGCCGCCATGGTTCACATGGCTCCTGATAACCCCTGCAGCAGGGGTGTTCACGCTTCCCGTCGCGGTATATCTCTTCGGCTTCGTTTCATGCGTGAGCCTGCCGGCGAACTGCTTCATAGTGCCGTTCTTCGGGACGGTGATCATGCCCCTGTCCATCCTGGGCATACTGATTCACCTCATCTGCCCGGCGTTGAGCGGACCTGTTTTCACGCTCTCCATGAAGGCACTGCATATCCTTCTGGCCATGAGCGACCTCCTCGGGTCACAGCATCCGGTCGCGAGGCCCTGGGTCTCATGGGTATATATAAGCTACACAGCGCTCATTATAGCGTTCTGGGGCGCCAGGTCGCGGGTGAGGCCCATTGTCCTCGCAGTGGCAGCGGCTATTTTGATTTTGCTACCGATCCTGAAACATACCATTGAGAATGGCGGGAATACGAAGTTCGATTTCATCAGTGTAGGACAGGGTGACTGCTCACTGATATCCCAGGGCAGACATGCGGTGCTTATCGATGCCGGACCTGCCTATGGGGTTTTCGACGCGGGCAGGTACATCATCGCGCCTCATCTCCTCCGCAGAGGACGCACATCACTTGACGTGATGGTCATCACCCACCTGCACCCTGATCATTGCGGTGGAGCCCCTTTCATACTCGAACGATTCCGTGTGGGCGAACTGTGGCTCAATGCCAGACAAACGAATAATCAATATTTCCAGGAGGTAATGCGTATTACAAAAGAGAAATCCATACCATTGAAATATGTCTGCCGCGGTGATAGGCTCCGTGTCGGATCGATGATCGTGGATGTCCTGAATCCCAGGAACAGACTGATCGATTTTGACGGACCAGTGGACCAGAATCTGCAGTCAGTGGTCCTGAGGGTACATGACGGGCTGATGACGGGTCTTTTCATGGGAGATGCAGACATGTTCGGCGAACTCACGCTGGTACACACCAACGAGGACATCTCCGCAGATATTCTCAAGGTTGCGCACCATGGCTCGGAAAAGTCGTGTCTGAACCCCTTCCTTGAAGTAGTCAAGCCGGATGTTGCCGTGATAAGCTGCGGATACAGAAATGTATATGGCAACCCTGCACAGGGAACGCTCCAGAGACTGAGAACGCACGGGGTCAGGGTCTTCCGCACTGATATGCACGGAGAGACGCTGATTACATCAGGGCCTGAGGGCATCGCTGTTAAGTCGGTGCTGATACCTGCCGATAATCATTAGGATGGAAAAGGAGCTTGAATTGTATACTGGAACTGGGCGGTACACCTTCCGGGGCAGGTCTTCGGGGATGACGCTTATGGAACTCATGGTCGTGGTCGTCATCATCGGTATCCTGGCCGCAGTTGCAGCGCCCAACATGATCGGATGGTTCAGCAAGAGGAGCCTCGACGCGACATCCAGGGAGATGTTCTCCAACATCCAGAGGGCGCGGAGCGAAGCTATAACACGGGCACGGGACGTCCAGATACAGATCGATGCGGCCAACGACTGGTACATGATACAGGACGCCGACGGACATGTCATCGTGCCACATACAAACATGCCGCCGGAAATCGATCTCATTTCACTGGCAACGACGACCGGATTCACCTTCCGGGGATTTGCCACCACACCCGAGGTCACGGTCACCATCACCAGTGACAAGGCGCCTGCAGCGGATAACTGGAGGAGAATAAGGCTCAATCCCGGCGGGACAGTGAGTATCGAACCATGAAGAGATTCCAGGCATTAACGAACTGCAAAGGCCTCACCCTCATCGAGCTCATGATTGTCCTCGTTTTATCACTGCTGCTCATGGGTACGGTATACATGACTTTCCAGCTCCAGCACAACTCAGGGCAGGCACAGACGCAGGTGGCGGCCACTCAGCAGGATATCCGCGCCGCCATGGACGTCATTGCCATGGACATCATGCACGCAGGGCTGAGCCGGGATCCGTCGGGCAATATCCAGGGGATTCCTACGGGGACGAGCGGGACGAGCACCCTCCAACTCCAGATGGACTACACCAATGACGGCGTTACCACCGGCACCGACGAGCTTGTGACATACCGGCTCAACAACGGCAATCTCGAGCGGATAGATGTAAACGCCGGTGTGACCCAGATCCTTGCCCGGAATGTCACGCTCCTCTCGTTTCAGTATCTTGGCAGGACAAAGACCAACACCACGCAGCAGATCGACCCGGGGGCCGGCACCCTTTCTCAGGCACAGGCCCGTGCCGTGAGGTTCATAGAGGTCACCGTCACCAAGGAAGGCGACAAGGTCGACCCACAGACAGGCAATGCCATAGAGAGGACGCTCTCGCGCTGGGTCTGCAGGCGGAACGGTACTATCGATGAAATCTAAATCGGCGGAGAAAGACAAGAGAGGGAATATGAGGACAGGCCGGAGTGCAGGGTTCACCCTCATCGAGCTGGTTGTGGCCATTTTTGTTTTTGCCCTGGGCATCATGGGAATACTGAAGATGCATCAGGCCTCGGTGCAGGCCAACAACTTCAGCATGCAGCTCACCGAGGCGGTAAACGCTGCAGAGGACCAGATGGAGTTCCTCAGAGGTCTGTCGTTCGTTCACGACTCCATGAGTGTCGGCATACACAGCACGACCACCACCATGTCGAGGAATATTCCCTACAACGTGTCTTATCGGGTGGATACGACGCCAAACACGGGAGGCACAGGCAGGACTGTGACCATTTTCGTGACCTGGCAAGAGAAGAGCCTGAATCATATGTTCACGTTGCCGCTCGTCATGGATGAGCTGGAATGATGTGTCCATGAAAGGCGGCAGGGGGCTTCACAGATGAAAATGAAAATGATTCTGAGGGACAAGGAAGGTGCAGTGCTCATCCTGGTGCTCATCGTCATGGTGGCTGCCATCATCATGGGCGTGATGATGACCAGGACGTCTTCCCTTGAGTCGAAGATGGCAGGGAATGAAAGGCGTTACATAACAGATTTCGCCAACATCGAGTCTGCAGTGAGCCTCGTCCTCATACAGAACACGGCCGCACTTGCGGCGGTGGCAACGACCTCGGGAAACTCCTACACGTACCCCGGTGGGACGTTGCCCGACGGGACGAATGTCACCGTCACCCTTGAGGCTGTCAGGAAACCCCCGGTGGGATCGGGTTATGATCCATCCTTCCGCGCTAGATTTTACCTCTTCGAGGCCTCGGATGATGGAAACAACCAGAAACTCGATGTGGGCGCATACAAGGTGTTCCCGCCTGCACAATAACCAGAAAGTCGAGAACCGAGATGAAAAGGAGTGGTGACATGATCAGGAGAGATGCGACACTCATCATAACCATTCTCGCCATAACCATAACAGCACCCGTCTATGCTGAAGATACACAGATCTTCGGAGGAGGGTCCGTCAACGTCCCCCCGAACGTGCTCATCATCTTCGACAATTCGGGCAGTATGGCGGAAAATGTCTGGGTACAGGGTTCGAGCGACGAATATGACCCGAGCACCGTTTACACGGGCAGCTATAACCGGAGATATGTTTACCGGGAACAATGGTGGGGATGGGAATCCTGGCAATATATCGGAACGAATGAAATCGTCGATTCAGGAGAGATTTCGTGCACCGAGGCCCGGGGTGCCCTGAACGATTTCGGGCATTGGCAGGGTCAGATAAGTAGTACGAGTCCTCATCCCTGCGGGACCTCATATACGACAAAAAACTTGAGAACCGGCAATTATAGAAACTATCTATCGGCGGCAGCACCGCACTGGGAACAGAAGATCGTTGTCGCCAAGAGGACCATAGCGAACCTCATTAGGACCACCACCGGGGTACGCTTTGGGGTCATGATCTTCAACGACGAGGAGGGCGGCCGTATTCTCGCGCCCGTTGCAGACAGAGAGACGACCGCCGAGAAAGACGCCTTGATCGCCCAGATCAACTCACTGTCCGCCAGCACCTGGACGCCGCTGGCAGAGACCCTGGCCGAGGCAGGCTTGTATTATGCCCGCAAGCAGTCCTGGTTCAACAGCGGGGTGAACTATGCCACGGCATTCGATCCTGCGATAGAATACCGGTGTCAGAAGAACTACATCATCCTCATGACCGACGGCGAGTCCACCCAGGACCGTAACAGCAAGCTGTGGGACACGAACTATATCAACGACAAACCCATCGGGGACTATGACGGTGACGCGAGCACCCATATCGACGAGTATCACAACAGCGACGGTATTGCCTATGCGAGCAATGGGAGTGACTACCTCGACGACGTGGCTAAGTTCCTCTACGACGAGGACCTCTTGAAGAACATGTCTGATGTCAACGGGGTATCCTTCGACAACAGTGACTTCCCCACCCAGAACCTCATTACCTACACCATCGGCTTCGATATTGACCATGTTCTATTGAGCGAAACTGCAGACGCCCAGCACGGGCAGGGAGACTACTTCACCACCAGCGACAGCATCAGCCTCCAGGACATCTTCGAGAAGATCATCGGGAGCATCCTGGAATCGAACTCCCAGTTCATCTCCCCGGTGGTGCCGGTAAACAGGATGAACAGGACCTATGCGGACAACGGGCTCTACATAGGTATCTTCGCGCCGGATGCCATGACCCCGGGGCTCTGGCAGGGCAACCTCAAGAAGTTCGGGTTCAGCAAGCAGGGACAGGTGCTCGACCGGCACAGCCAGCCGGCGACCACGGCATCGGGCGCGCTCAATCCCGGCGCTCACTCGGTCTGGGGCCCCGAGGTCACGGGCATCGAGGGCATGACCGTGGATATCGGAGGTGCCGGTGCAGTCCTGAAGACACAGTCCACGAGGAACCTCAAGGTCAACGACGGGACGAGCATGACAGCTTTCAACACGGCGAACATCTCTGCCGCAGACCTCGGTCTCTCAAGCGACGAGGAACGGGACGACCTCGTCGACTTCGTGGCCGCGACGGGCATCTATGCACCGTCTTATTCCGGAGCCGACAGCAGGGCGCGGGATTGGGTCCTCGGCGACATCATCCACTCACAGCCCGCCATCCACTATGACAAGACCATGAACAGGAACATCATCTTCGTCGGCAGCAACGACGGTTTCATGCACTGCTTCCTGGACAACGACCAGGGCACCTCAGACAACCTCGAGGACGATACGGTGCAGGAGTCGTGGGCGTTCATGCCGAGTGATCTCCTGCCCAACCTCAAATATCTGCCGGCAGAGGGAAGCACAAACCTTATACCCGGGAATTCAGAGCACGAGTACTTTGTCGACGGTTCCCCCGTGGTGTACAAGAGCGAGACGAACAACAACACGTATCTGTCCTTCGGGCTCAGACGCGGCGGCAAGGACTACACATCGGGCGGCGAACTCACGAACCAGTACTTCATCCTGAACATCACAGACTACACTTCCCCGACCTTCACCACGTCGATATCGAAGAATGTCCTGGGCCCCAACCCGGCCGACGAGAAGCTCGGCCAGTCGTGGAGCACCCCCTATTTCTGCAGCATCAAGACCGGTGCCAGCGAGAGCAGCAGGCAGGAAGTTCTGCTCCTGGCAGGAGGATACGATACGAACCAGGACAACGACGATCCAGGCACGGGCGATACCAAGGGCAGAGCGATCTTCGCCGTCAATGCCACCACGGGTTCGGTGGTGTCCAGCCTCAATTTCAACTACAACAATTACGCCAAGATGCGGTATTCCATGGTGGACTTCAGGTCCTACGACGACAACAACGACGGTTGCGACGACGTTATCTATGCACCCTCCCTGGGTGGGGATCTCTTTGTGTTCGATGACAGGTCGACAGTAACGGGTACGCCGAACGATGGGACATGGACGAAGAGACTGCTATTCTCTGCCCAGAATCGTGGCAGCACCGCCAAGCTGAGGAAGTTTTTCTACGCCCCTGGCATAGCCCAGGAAACATGGGGAGACTGGGTCTACATCGGCAGCGGAGACCGCGAGGACCCTACCGCATTGACCGGTGACGAGACCGCTCCTGCCACGAAGACATACAACAGGTTCTATGCCATCAGATACACGTGGCCTGCCACCTGGAACGACGACAGCCCGCTCAACGACTCGAGCCTCGCCGACATAACGACCGACACACTCCAGGGGACCACATCATCGCCCTCATCGTTGTCGGATGCCGAGAAGGCTGCCCTCCGACAGACACTGTCATACAGCGGTAACGGGTGGTTCTTCGATCTCGAGCACAGTGGAGAAAAGGTCGTTTCGACCCCCCTGGTCTACAACAAGATCGTCTATTTCACGACCTTTACCCCGAGCACGGCGACATCGGTCGGTACTGATCCCTGCGGCACAGGGTCCGGTTCAGGGGCGGCGAGAATCTATGCCGTGGATTACCGGACAGGCGAAGCGGTATTCGAAAACTTCGACGGGAACTCAGCCATGCTTACCAAGGAGGACAGGTACAAGGATATCGGCTCAGGGATCCCTTCAGAACCGACCCTTGTTGTTACCGAGCAGGGCGTGTTCATCGTCGTGGGAACCGAGCAGGGGCCGACCCCCTTGGATACGCAGGACAAACGAAGCGTTATCCGCTACTACTGGCTGAAGCAATAAAGGAGGAAACACATGAGTGTCATGATAAGATCAAGACTGCACTTGCTGCTCGGATGCTGTTCCGTTTTTCTTGTACTGGTGTGTTTTGCGACTGCTCATGCGGACACTCTGGACAATGGACTCAGAGAGTGGGATCCTTCCGTGATACAGGGTACCATTATGGACACAGCCAAGGAATACATCGTGATATCAGAGCGGTGGGTAAAGCTCATCGACACTACCATCAGAGGCAAGCACCTGAAGACTCACATCCTGGATAACAGGGGATCTGAACAGCCCAAGGGTTCACTGAAGAAGGGCGTTCTCGTCCTCGCAAAAGGCGGACTTGCATGGGATGACAAGATCAAGTCCAATGTTCTTCTGGCTACCGAGATCCAGATACTCGACAAGCCAGTGAACCTGCAGGACGAAAATATGAGGAGCAGGTTTCACGAACAGACCAGACCCTGGTAAGAGATCCCGCGAGGTGATCGAGGACAAAGGCGCCGGATCTTCCGGCGCCTTTTGAGTTATTGATTCAAGATACGGAAATATGCGGTATCGCCTTCTATGATCATGTCCGCCGGAACGATGTTCCTTTGCCTGAGGCTTTCCATGACGTCCTGAAGGTTTCCTTGTATCTGAAGGATGTGACAGGCCGTGTGACCCTGGACGCGCGAAATAGTGACCGACGATACACCGGCCATTGAACGAAGAGCTGCGATTATTGCCTGATAAGTATCGTTGTCCCGGATGCCCTCGATGCACAGCGTCCGCTTGCTCACGGCAGGTTTCACCCTGACAACCTTTTTTGCGATTCCCTCCCTTAACTGACCCATGACAGCTGTAATCAGAAGATCATGCATGGTTTTCTCGTCGACCGTCCCCTTGAGCGTCGTCGAGGTGGAGGTCAGTCGTTGCCTGGCCCTGGAATCCATGAGAGATAGATCGAGCCGCGACTCCATCATGGTTGCATCGATGGATTTGTGAGAAAGGAGGCCTGTGATGACAAGGTCCGCCCCTGTGGAGTCTGCAAGGATGATCGCCTTGTCAGGCCCTGCCGGTGGTTTTGTTATATGCAATGGGGGGCCTGCAACATTCTCTCCGGCTTCTCTGAGGTTCTTGGCCAGCTGTGTCTCAAAGGGCGAGTAGCCCTTGGGGGTGCTCGATGTCCACCATTCATGCCTCTCGGACTGACCAGGACCTCGCGTGGTTATGACGAGGATGATTCGTGGCCTCAGGTCGAGAGGGGTTGTCAGCACCTGTCCCTGGAGCCACTCCCTCAGGGGGGTTTCGTTGATCTTCATGTCCATGGAGAGTATCAGCATGGCATCCAGTTGTGAGCGTGATACTATCTTATACTGGACGACGTCCTGGTTCCCTCTCGATGAGACGAAAGTCTTGAGGACCCGGGCGAGTTCCATGGAAGAGCTCCCGGGGACAAACCTCAGGGCCGTTTCAAGGTACGCCTTGAACAGCGCGTCATCAAAGGCGGTCTTCTCCGCCCGAGATACATTGCCGTCAACGAGGGAGCCGAAGCCCGTTGTGGTGAGGCAGACTTCGGCTCGTGCGGGGTTCATGCCGAAGGCGAGCAGAACCAGCCAGAGAACCCCGCACATGCATATGCGGAGAATACTCATCCTGCCAGGAAATCCTTGAGCTTCGAATTGACCTCTGCCGGTTCGATTCTTCCTACCGCATGCTTGTAGATGAGGATCGGTTTCTCGGTCTGGATCAATATGCAGAAAGGATCGAAGCTTTTCACAAACCCTTCAACCTTGGTGTTATCAATGAGGGTTACGATGATCGGGACCCTTTCCTTGCGGGCCTGGTTGAGGAACTGATCCTGCACATTAAACACAACTTTTCCCATTGCAACCTCCTTGCGGCGAGAACTCATTCACCTATTCCAATCGTTTTCTGTGTTGTGCTTATTGTCAACGATGGTATCCTTACTCCTATGAATATTAATCATAAAGATCTTTTGATCAAGTCTTTTTTATGTTAGAGCACGATTTTTATAGGGAAAGAACCCTTCGATAGGCATATGGTGAAAACCATGACTGACGTGCCGGGCCGGATCAGAGAACGAACCGAAGAACTCCGCGGCATCATCACTTACCACAACCACCGTTACCATGTCCTCGATTCCCCGGAGATATCGGATGGAGAATACGATCAGCTCATGAGAGAGCTGATGCGGATAGAGGAGGAATATCCGGAACTTGTAACCAATGACTCTCCGACAAGGCGGGTCGGTGCGGCACCCCTGAAAGAATTTTCACCCATGACCCACCGAATCCCGTTGCTGAGCATCGACAACGCCATGGACAGGGACGAGGTGGCGGCCTTCCACGACAGGGTCGTCAGGTGGCTTGGCAGGGCAGACGTCTCCTATTGTTGCGAGCCCAAGTTCGATGGTCTTGCCGTGGAACTGGTCTACGAGGATGGTGTCCTCGCCAGGGCAGGGACAAGGGGCGACGGGTCAACCGGAGAAGATGTCACCCAGAATATCAGGACAATCAGGAGCATACCGTTGAGACTCATGGTTTCCGATTTCCCCGGTCTGCTCGAGGTCAGGGGTGAGGTTGTCATGTTCAAACAGGACTTCCTTGTCCTGAATGAAGAACGTTCAAGGAGGGGTGAGCAGCTCTTTGCCAATCCAAGGAACGCTGCTGCAGGTTCCCTCAGGCAGCTCGATCCCGGGGTCACGGCTTCCCGGACGCTGGTTTTCTTCGCCTATGGGATCTCGGATGCGGCCCATCTCCAGGCCATATCCCAATGCACGGTGCTCTCCCGGCTGAGCGAACTCGGTTTCAGGATCAACCCGGACAGGAGATTGTGCAGCGGTGTGGACGAACTATGGGAATTCGCCCAGGAGGTGCAGCGACAGAGGGACGAGTTGCCCTACGAGATCGATGGTGTGGTTCTCAAGGTCGATTCCATTGCGGACCAGCTGTCGCTCGGCATGAAAGCCCGGTCACCTCGGTGGGCGGTCGCCCTCAAGTTTCCACCAACCCAGGTCACCACGATTCTCAGGCATATCGGGCTCCAGGTAGGCCGCACAGGTGTTGTAACCCCGGTTGCCAACCTCGAACCGGTACGGGTCGGAGGGGTTGTGGTGGGCAGGGCGACCCTGCACAATGAGGACGAGATTATCAGGAAGGACCTGCGGGAAGGCGATACGGTAATAATACAGAGGGCAGGGGATGTCATACCCGAGGTGGTGGGTCCCATCCTTTCCCTGAGAGCCCCCGGGGCGCCCCCGTTTGTGATGCCCGGGCACTGTCCGGTCTGCCGCTCTTCGCTCGTACGCGACGGCGTCCAGTACCGGTGCGTGAACATATCCTGCCCCGCGGTAGTACAAGGCAAGATCGTTCACTTCGCATCAAAGGATGCCCTTGACATCGAGGGGCTGGGGAAGAGGATCGTGCACCAGCTCGTGGACAAGGGCCTCGTCAGGGACGTGTCCGACCTCTACAGGCTCAAGAGGGACGATCTCATGACCCTTGAAGGGTTTGCCGAGGTATCCTCGGAGAACGTCATCAAGGCGATACGATCGAGCAGGGACACCTCGCTCGAGAGGTTCATCTATGCCCTTGGCATTCCCCATGTGGGCAGCGTCGCGGCTCGCGATCTCGCACGGGCCTACGGCGGCCTGGATTCCCTCATGAAGGACGGGACGGACGAGCTCGCCGCCCTCGATGGCATAGGACCGGAAACAGCAAGCTCCATACGCGCATTCTTCGACAGCCCGGAGAACCTCACCGTGGTGAAGAACCTCCTGGAACAGGGTATTCGGATAAGGTCCGAACAGAAGAAGCCAGGGCAGGCTACCGCGCTGAGCGGAAAGACCGTCTGCTTCACGGGGACGCTCGCTTCGATGACAAGGCCCCAGGCCAGGGCAATGGCGGAATCTCTCGGTGCAAAGGTTGTCGACTCGGTGACGAAGAAGCTCGACATTCTCGTCGCAGGGGCTGACCCGGGCTCGAAGGTGGACAAGGCCAGGCAACTGAATATCGAGATACTCGATGAAGGACGATTTCTCAGCATGACACAGGAGGCATGATACGATGAAGGCTCTGCGCCTTATGATCCATGGAAGGGTACAAGGGGTCTGGTTTCGTGCCACCACCCAGGAGATTGCCCGGAAATTGAAGCTCACGGGATGGGTGAGGAATACGGTGGATGGATCAGTGGAGGCCCACATCCAGGGTGACGAGACTGCTGTCGAGAAGATGCTTGCCTGGTGTCACCAGGGCCCTCCCGGGGCGAGTGTCGATGCCGTCGATGTGCAGGAGGTGGATCCGGAGGGTGAGTACAGGTCATTCACTGTCCGATACTACTGATTCTGTGCGGCACGTGCGGGTACCTCCATTTCAGGCTTGCATAAGGGAAGTCGTTGGTATATGGAGTGTTCGCTCCTTGCTCCAAAATGGGGCTATAATCCACAAGGAGGTAGTGATGAATCTCTACGAGATCATGTTCATCCTCAACCCCGACATGGGGGAAGAGGAACGGGAAAAGCTGCTTACCCGCCTCAAGGGCACCATCTCCAAGAACAAGGGTGAAATCATTCGCTTCGACGATCTGGGGTTCAAGGGGTTCACCTACAAGATCAAGAAGAAGTCCCGCGGCCAGTATTTCCTCGTGTACCTCGATGGTCCCGGGGCGATGGTAGCGGAGATCGAGCGCTTTCTGCGCATCGACGAGAATGTCATCAGGTTCGTGGTGGTGAAGCTCGACAAACATGTCACCCGTGAAGACCTCGAGCCGAAGGCCGAAGTTGAGCCGGAGACAACGCCGGCGGCAGAGCAAGAAGATGTAGGAGCCTAACATGCAGGACAGACCACCGAGATCCCATTCAAACCCGAGACAGAAGCCGTACTACAAGAGGAAGACGTGCAGGTTCTGCGAGGAGAAGACGCTGCCCATCGATTACAAGGCTCCGCATGTGCTCAAGGATTTCATCACCGAACGGGGAAAGATCCTGCCCCGCAGGATAACAGGTACCTGCGCCTTCCATCAGAAGAAGCTGGCAACGGAAATCAAGCGGGCCAGGATCATGGCCTTGATCCCCTTCACTGTGCACGACTAGAGACATGCCCGTCGTGAGCGGAGGCGGGAAGACCCGGTGGATCATATCAGGGGTCTTCCTGCTCTACTCTGTGCTCGTCATGGCGGCACCCGAGGCGTTCCTTCCCGCGGCAGCCGTGTATCCGGCCGCATACTGTCTGTGCACGCAGAGGATGTCGCTGGGCTGGTCCCTCGTCCTTGCATGCTCCCCTCTGCTGCTGGCGTTCATCCCGGCGTTCACCATAGGGGCCTTCATCTATGGTGTGCTCCTGGTTTCGGCCTTTGCCATGCGGCATTTCATCAGGAGCGGCAGCTTCGGCCTCGCCGTGGTTGTCCCTTCCTCCCTGGTCTTCGGGATAGTCATGGCCGGGGTTCTTTCGGCCACAGGGGAGAGCGGCGCATCGTACTCGGCGGTCATAGGCGGGTGGGCCGACAGGGTGGTGGACGGGTTCCGGGTAGCTTCCGAGAACATGCTCTCGGGTGCCGAGCAGCAGGAATTCCAGGACATGCTTGCACTCCTGCGAGAAAGAATCGTCATGCTGTTCCCTGCCATCGTGCTGACAGGGGCAGCGTTTGTCCTGTGGCTGAACCTGGTGCTCGTATCCTCGAGGATGAAGGGCATGTCCCTGCGCGAATGGAAGGCCCCGGAGTGGATGATAGCCGGGTTCATCATCGGAGGAGTTCTCTCGGTTCTTCCCCTGAAGACCCTATCGGATGTCGGACTCAACCTCCTCGTTGTCGTGGGGCAGGTGTATTTTTTTCAGGGCCTGGCCATCGTGGCGGTCTTCATGGGGGAGCGCGCGTGGCCCGTTCTTCTTCGCTGGCCTATTTACATTTTGATCTTGATACAGATATATATGATGGTTATGGTAGCCGGGCTCGGGTTGTTTGACGCCTGGTTCGATTTTCGCAAAAGGATACGAACACCAAAAGGAGATAGAGAATGAAGGTAGTACTTCTGGAGACGATCGAGGGCCTCGGCAGCGTGGGACAGGAGGTGAAGGTCAAGGATGGCTATGCCCGGAACTTTCTCGTTCCCAAGGGTCTGGCGCTTCTGGCCACCGACTCGAACCTCAAGGCATTCAAGGACAAGATCCAGGCGCGGGTCAGATCTGAAGCGAAGTCCCGCGAGCATGCCATGAAACTTTCCGAGGAGATCTCATCCGTGAGCCTGTCGTTCACCGCCAAGACGGGCCAGGAGGGAAAACTTTTCGGCTCCATAACCAGCTCCGACATCTTCGATGCCCTCACCGCAAAAGGCTTCGAGCTGGACAGGAAGAAGATCCATCTGCACGAGCCGATCAGGCATGTGGGTACCCACGAGGTCGATGTGCGGCTCTTCCCGGAAGTGACCGCAAAGGTGAAGGTGGAGGTGGTTCCAGAGTCACAGGGCGAGTAGCATGGACACCCCAGCGGTTTCTCTCCCCCACAGCAGGGAGGCGGAAGAATACATCCTGGGAGGAATCCTGATGGAGAATTCCTCGCTGGATGCAGTCACCGAGATCCTTTCCCCGGAAGACTTCTATGCAGAGCGCAACCGCATCTTGTTCGAAGAGATGCTGCGTCTCATGGACAAGGGGCTGCCCATAGACCTTGTCTCGCTGACCGAGGCCATAGAGCAGAAGGGGAGGCTGGACAAGATCGGGGGTGCCTCCTATATCTCGCAGCTCGCAGACAACATCCCGACGACTGCCAACATCGAGTACTACGCACGGCTGGTCAGGGACAAGTCCATTCTGAGGTCACTGATAACCGGTGCCGGGGACATCATACGCACTGCCAGGACACCCTCGGGCGAGGTCTCGGAGGTACTGGAGACGGCCGAACAGATCATCTACGCCATCAACAAGCAGGTCAAGGACAAAAAGGGCGGTCTCATGCGGATCGGGATCCCCCTCCAGGACCTCTATCACAACCTCAGCCGCATGGCCAAGGGCGAGGTCGACCAGGGAATCGTCCCCACCGGCTTCGGCGATCTCGACACCCAGCTCCTGGGCGGGCTCCACAAGTCGGACCTCATCATCGTGGCAGGCCGGCCCTCCATGGGCAAGACCTCCCTTGCCATGAACATCGCCCAGTACGTAACCGTGGTCGAGCAGTTCCCGGTGGCCGTCTTTTCCCTGGAGATGGGGATCGACCAGCTTGCATTGAGGATGCTTGCCTGCGAGGCCTGGATAAACCAGAGTTACGTGAGGTCCGCGTCGTCGCTGACCATGCTGAAGGAAGAGGACTGGAGCAAGCTGCTTGAGGCATCGGGAAAACTCAATGACTCGCCCTTGTATATCGACGACACGCCAGGCATTTCGCCCGTGGAGATCAGGGCCAAGATCCGCAGGCTCGTATCCCAGGTGGACGTGAGGCTGGTCGTGGTCGATTATCTCCAGCTCATGACCCTGAGAACGCGCACCGATTCACGCGAACAGGAGATTTCGGAGATATCGAGAACGCTCAAGGCCATAGCCAAGGAGTTCAATATACCGGTCATCGCCATCAGCCAGCTCAACCGGAGGGTGGAGGAGCGGGGCGACAAGAGGCCCATGATGTCAGACCTCAGGGAGTCCGGCGCCATAGAGCAGGATGCCGACGTCATCTGCTTCATCTATCGTGACGACGTCTACAACCCGGACAGCGCAGAGAAGGGTATAGCGGAGATCATCATCGCGAAGCACAGGAACGGCCCCACCGGCACCATCAAGCTGAAGTGGCTGCCCGAGTACACCAAGTTCTGGGAACTCGATCTCCAGCACTGACGTCCCTGTCGGGATCGGTCCTCAGAACTTCTTCCTTCTCATGGGGTATTCATGGCCTATGTGCAGGTCCTCGGCCAGGATCGAACGTTGCTTCTCGATGGCCTCCCGGATCCTCTGGAGCGAACGCATCTCTATCTGCCGGACCCTCTCCCTGGTCACCCCGATCTGAACCGCTATGTCCTTGAGCGTTGCCGGGGGGTCGCTGAAGAACCTCTTTTCGATGATGAAGACCTCCCGCTTGCTCAGGATGGGGGGGTCGCAGCGGAGGAGATTCAGGAGATAGGCGTGTCTCTCCTTGTAGGAATAGAAGTCGTCCTGATCCGGGCCCTCGTAGAGGAGATGGTCCAGAAGGCTCTCCTCGTGGTCGGTGTCGCTCGGGATGGTGCTGTCCAGGGAAACGAGGCCCTTGGCGTGGGTCAGCCTGCCCGTGTGGACCTGGTAGCTCTTGTGTATGAAGTTCTTGATGTATGCCTTGATCCACCAGATCGCATAACAGATGAAGCGCACCCCCATGTCGGGATCGAAGCGCGTCAGCGCCTTGACCAGTCCCATGTTGCCCTCTTGGACAATTTCGAGCGGCCCGTATCCGAGGTGGAAATACGGCTGGGCGATCTTCACCACGAACCTCAGGTTGGATGTTATGATCTTCTTGCCCGCTTCGATGTCGCCCTGCCTGTACCTGCGCGCCAGGTCGAGCTCTTCTTCGGGGGTGAGGAGGGAGTAGTCCTTGATCTTGCGAGTGTAGTTCTCGAAATCCGAAGACGGATACCTGCTCCCCATAGACCCTCCCGAAAATGGGATATATCACTATAATGCCTATCTTTCACAAAAGTCAACGAGGATCTTTGGGGAACATCACCCAGAACAAAGAACAATGAATCAAGGAGGTTATACGCTACGAAATATAACCCACCGAAATCAAATTGCACACAATGAGACCTCATTCATTTTGACCGGAGACATCTCTACTGTCCGGACATTTTGATCTTTTTCTTGCGTGAAAAAAAACGTATGCAGGGATGACGACAACCATGACCGCCAGGATCACAAGAACGGCCTGGTGAGAATAGCGGCGGACGAGCTCCATGTTGTTTCCCACGAGGAAGCCGATGTAGGCGAGCACGACAATCCATATGCCGGCACCGAGGGATGTGTAGAGACAGAAACGGAACATGTTCATGCGGGCCACACCGGCGGGAAACGAGATATATTGCCTGATTCCCGGTATGAGCCGGCAGGTGAAGGTGGTGATTTCTCCGTGGGCGTTGAAGAGGGCGCTGACCCTCTCGAACCGGTCAGGGGGAAGAAACATGTACTTGCCATATTTGATGAGCAGCGGCCTCCCCAGCCAGAGCGCAAGGGCGTAATTGAAGAGCGCACCAAGCAGGCTGCCCGCGATACCGCACAGGATGACGAGCCCCATGTCCATCTGACCGGTGGAAACGAGATAGCCTGCCGGCGGGATGACGACCTCGCTGGGAAACGGGAAGAAGGAGCTTTCCAGGAACATCAGGGCGACAATGCCCGGGTATCCCAGGCTTCCTATGGTGTGCACGAGCCAGGCAACGATGTTTTCCATGGCGGGATCATACCGTACGCCGGGGTTCATTGCAACGAGAGGGCCTGGCAGGGCACTGGTGCATTGCAGGAATCTGATATATGAGAGGAACATGAGCATGACACGTGGTCAGTTCGTCGTCTCGATCGAGTCCCTTTCCTATGGCGGCAGTGGTGTCGGGAGAAGAGATGACGGCAAGGTCGTCTTTGTCCCCCTGGTCGTCCCCGGTGAGCGTGTGCTTGTCTCGGTTCATAGGGAGCACCGGGGGTATGTCGAGGCACGCCTTCAGGAGCTTATCAAGATATCCCCCTGGCGCCAGGAGCCTGCCTGTCCATATTTCCCCGAGTGCGGCGGATGCGACTGGCAGCACATTGTCTACGCGCACCAGGTTCTCGCGAAACTGGCGATTGCGCAGGAACAGATCGGTCGGAAGGGGATAACACCATCGCATATGGAAGAGTCGGTGCTTTCCCCGATGCATGCCGGGTACCGATGCCACGCGCAGCTCAGGTGTCCGCCGTCCGACAGGTACAGGTTCGGGTTTTTCAGGAAACAATCCAATTCAGTAGTGCCTGTGGAGAAGTGCATGGTCCTCAATGACGGCTGCATGGAGGTGCTCGATAGGATAGGGGATTTTCTCGGGGCTGACCCCCTGAACGGTCTCGACGCCCTGGAGATCCACGCACCCTCGGACGAGGCGCTGCTCAGGGTTTTCCTGAAGGGGGGCGCAGGGAAGGAGACCCTGGACCGGCTGCACCGCATGTATCGTACCATGGGACTGAAGGGCCTTTCGTGCCTGTTTCAAGGAGGACGCGGCAGTGAACTCGTCCTCGGCGATTCTTCGTGCCTCTACCATATGAGTATACACGGGAGGGAGATGACCTTTGCCGGCAGTTTCGACGGGTTCATCCAGGCGAATATCCAGGTGAACGGACTTCTCATAGAGGATGTCCTCGACAAGGCCTCAGGGGCAGAAACACTCCTCGACCTCTACAGCGGGTCCGGCAACTTCGGCATCCCCCAGGCCGTCTCAGGCAGGCAGGTCATTGCCGTGGAGAACAATGCCGCACTCGTAGAAACGGGGAAGATGCTCGCCAGGAGAAACAGCGCCCCCGGGATACGGTTCATCCGCGACGATGCATGCAGGGCGGTGAAACGGTTCATCCGGGAGAAAAGGACCTTCGATACGGTGCTTCTCGATCCTCCCCGCGAGGGGGCGAGAGGGGTCGCGGGACTGTTGTGCAGCATGAAGCCGGAAAGGATCATCTACGTCTCCTGCAACCCGTCCACGCTGGCAAGGGATCTTGCCGAGCTCGTCCAGGGCGACTATAGTGTCAAATCCCTGAAACTCTTCGACATGTTTCCCCAGACCTATCACATCGAGTCCGTGACCGTGCTCGAGAGGTGAGGGGATCATACCGGCCGGCCCACCCCTTTTTCATCTGGACAAGCATCGAACGCGGCTTGTATATGGTGCTTGATGATCGTCGGGGTCATATGCAAAGAGGACAATCCTGAAGCCCTTGCCCTTTCAGAGCGGGTGATCGCCTGGATAAGGGACAATGACCTGTCCTGCCTCATGGAGAACCATATCGCCGACGCTCTCGGGCTCGGTCAAACCGGTGACGTGTGGCTGAACTCGGATGTCCTCGTGGTACTCGGCGGTGACGGCACCATACTGCGGGCCATCCGCATGTCCATGCCCAGGAAGATTCCCGTCCTCGGCGTTCACATGGGGTATCTCGGTTTTCTCACCGAGGTCACCGAGGGTGAGGTCATCCAGTCCCTGGAAGACATGAAGGCGGGGAGATACATCCTTGATGAGCGAACCATGCTCGTTGTCAAGCTCCTCAGGGGCGAGCAGGAAATCGCCTCCCAGCACGTGCTGAACGACATGGTCATCAACAAGGGAGCCCTGGCCAGGATCATAGACATTGAGGTCTGGACGAGCGACACCTTCATCACCGACTACTGGGCCGACGGGCTCATCGTCTCGACCCCCACCGGATCGACCGCCTACAATCTCGCAGCCGGAGGTCCCATTGTCCATCCCCAGGTGAGCGCCATTGTCCTGAATCCCATCTGTCCCCACGTCCTCTCCAACCGGAGCATCGTGCTGCCAGACTCCCAGGAGGTTATCATCGTGGTTAAATCGGGCAAGGCCTCGGACAACATCTATCTGACCCTCGACGGCCAGAAGGGATACCCCCTGCTGGCGGACGACAGGATCAAGGTCAAGCGGGGATCCATGAAGGCTGTCCTGGTGCGGTTCCCCCAGAGGAACTATTTCGAGATACTGAGAAGCAAGCTGAAGTGGCAGGAGAGATGATCGACTTTCTCAAGATCTCTTCCATGGCGATCTTTGACGAGATCGAGATCCAGTTCACGGAAGGGCTCAACTGCATTACCGGCGAGACCGGCGCAGGCAAATCGCTCATCCTCGATGCCCTCGCCCTGCTCATGGGTGCCAGGGCGGGTCGAGAACTGGTCCGCCCCGGAAAGGACAAGACCACCATCGAGGCACTGGTCCGTATCGGAGGCAGGGAGATGGTCCTGTGCCGCGAGGTCTATCCCACGGGCAGCAGCAGATGTTTCATAGACGGCAGGCTCGCCACGCTCGCCTCCCTGTCGGAGCTCTCCTCAGGGCTCATCCACATATACGGCCAGCACGACTATCAGGATCTCCTGAGCCCGAGGCAGCACATGAGGATCCTCGAGGAGCAGGCGGGCCTGAGCAGGGACAACGTCGAGGCCTCATACAAGTCCTATGTCGAAGCGATCGAGCGGCTCGGCGACCTCGAGCAGAGGATCAGAGACTTTTCGCGGGACCGGGAATACCTCGAACACTGCCTGCAGGAGCTGAGGTCCGCCTGCATGGAGGAAGGACTCGAAGAGAGCCTTCAGCTGGAGCTCAGGACGGCGAAAAACGCCTCAGAGCTCAGGGATGCGGCACGATCCGTTCAGGAACTCATCTATACTGGCGGCCCCTCCATCGTCGATCTGGCTGCCCAGGCCCGCCAGCAGTTGGTCAGGATCGCCCGCCACGACCCTGCCGCGGAAAAGCTCGCCCAGAGCATGGACGACATACTCGCCATGCTCGAGGACATACACGGGCAGCTCAGGAGCAGGGTCGAGTCCTATGAACACGACCCTGAACGCACAGGCGAGCTCGAGGAGAGGCTGAACGCCGTACGGGAGCTCAAGAGAAAGCACCGGACCGATGAGGCGGGTCTTCTCAGGCTCGCCGAAGAGATGGACACGAAACTCCTGCTGCTCGATGAGTCGGGGCAGAGCACCGCTGAGGCGAAGAGGGCGGTAGATGAGGCCCTTGACGGGTACAGGCGTGCCGTGGCCGAGTTCCTCGACAGAAGGAAACGAGCAGCGCTCGGGCTCTGCAGGAAAATCAACCGGGACCTCGGAAATCTCGGCATGCCCGGCACCGACTTCAGGGTCGACCAGATCGATGCGGGCGGGGTCGGCGAAGCCCTCGTCGATGCCGGAGGGACCGCTCACCCCCCGGCAGCGCTCCTCAAAGGAGAATTTTTCATATCCGCCAATGTGGGCCAGAACATACTGCCGCTCGCCAGGATCGCCTCGGGCGGAGAGCTGAGCCGCATCATGCTGGCCGTGAAGGCACAGCAGATCGCCTCGGCAGATGCCACCATGATTTTCGACGAAGTGGACGCCGGGATAAGCGGCCAGACCGCCATTGCCATCGCGCGCAAGCTCAAGGGCATATCGGCGCAGTCGCAGGCCATCGTGGTCACCCACCTCCACCAGGTTGCCTGTGTTGCAGACACCCACTTCGTCATCACGAAGTCGGTCAGGGGGAAGACAACCTCGTCGACGCTGCGCCGCCTCACGGGCACGGACAGGGTCATGGAACTCGCACGCATGATGGGAGGGGACACGCCGAGCCCGACGGTCATCGAACACGCCCGGGAGCTGGTCAGGTCCCAGGAGTCAAGGCTGCCCGTCGAACCGTGAATTCCTGTCCGGGCGCAGTCTTTTCATTTGACTTGGGAAGGGTTTCGATGATCTATGAATGGTAAGCCTTTTAAGGACATGTGAGACATCATGATACGCAAGCCGTTCATTTCCGAGGCGGAACAGATCAGAGGCCTCATCGATCCCTTCGTGAGGGAAGGGCTCATCCTGCCGAGATCACTCCACTCGGTGTACACGACCATCAGGGACTTCTGGCTGAGTGTCGGCGAAGAGCAGCCAGCGCACATCAGGGGGTGCTCTGCACTCCACATCTCCTGGTCAGATCTTGCAGAAATCAGGACCCTGGCCGTTCAAAAGGAATTCCAGGGAAAGGGGGAAGGTTCGGCGCTCGTGGGAGCATGCCTCGAGGAGGCCCGGAAACTCGGCGTCAAGAGGGTGTTCACTCTCACGTATGCCCCTGATTTCTTCAGGAGCGTCGGGTTTCTCGAGGTGGACAAGGCGACCCTTCCGAACAAGATATGGGCTGACTGCATCCATTGCCAGTACTTCCCGGACTGCAGGGAGATAGCCCTGGTGTACGACCTGTAGAGGAACCCGTGGGCCTGTCAGAGACCATGGAGAGGGCACAGAGACTCCTCGAGAGAAGGTCCGTACGGGACTTCGAGCTGTTCGGCATGGCCTCGGACACCATCCGTGCCGAGTCCAGGCAGAAAGAAGCGGACTTCCTCACCCGATCCCGTGAGTCGGGCATAAGCATCAGGGTTATCGTCGATGGCGGTATGGGGTTCTCCTACGGGAGGGATGTCGACGACGACCTCATCGATGCGGTGGTGACATCGGCACGGTACCAGTTCAAGGATGACCACAACCATTTTCCGGGCCGGTATGGAGAGTATCCGTCGCTCCATGCCCACGATCGCGAGATCGAAGCCCTCGATCCCGATGCGTGTATCGACAGGGCCATAACGCTCGAACTCTCGGCCCGGGATGCGGACCCGAGGGTCGAGAACATCAGGAAGGCGTCCTTCGCACGGTCCCTGTCGGAGGTACACATCCTCAACTCCCACGGGATACGTGCCGCGTTCAATGTGTCCGCCGTTTCCTCCTCGCTGATGGTCACGCTCAGGCAGGATGGCGACGTGCAGTCCGGATACGACTTCGACTTCAGCCACGATCTGGCCGCATTCGACGTGAAGCGAGTCGGCAGGACGGCCGTGGAGAGGGCGGCCAGCCTGCTGGGTGCACGTCAGATCAGGACGTCCAGGATCCCGGTCCTCTTCGACAGGACGAGCACGGCGGAGATCCTGGAGTTCATGGCCGACGCGTTTCTCGGGGAGAACGTGATCAAGGGGAAATCTGCCCTGAAGGACAAGCTCGGTAGGACATGTTTCTCGCAGAGCATCACCATAACCGACGATCCCCTCGACCCGAGGGCGGCAGAGATCTGCCCGTTCGACGGGGAGGGCGTCCCGTCAAGGCGGAACGAACTGGTCAGAGGCGGGGTTCTCGAAAGCTTTCTCTACGATTCCTATTGGGCGAGACGCGCCGGAACCGTCACGACAGGAAACTCCGTCAGGGGCGGCTACCGGTCATGGCCTGCGCTGGGCACGCGGCACCTCTGCCTGGAAGCCGGACCCGAGCCCATCGCGGGCGTGCTTGAAACCCTGCCCGTGACCATGAAGGTCACGGACATCATGGGCATGCACACGGCAAATCCCATCACCGGGGAGCTTTCCGTCGGCATAAACGGTATTCTGCTGGAGAAAGGGGTCGGTGCATATCCGGTTCGTGAGGCGGCCCTTTCAGGCAACATCTATGAGATGCTCTCACGCGTGCTGGCAGTGGGTGACGACCCCCGTGGTTTCGGGCATGTCTGCTGCCCTTCGCTGCTCATCGATGCGGTGGACATCAGCTCCCAGTGAGCGGCATGCCCGACCCGGGGGCAAGATACCTGTTGAAATGATGAGCATGCTATTCTATGGTTCTATCCTCGGTGGTTCATACCTGAAAGAAAGAGGCCTGTACTCATGTTAGGATGGCTCATAAAGATATTCGGCAGCAGGAACGAACGCGAGCTCAAGCAACTTCAGCCGCTTGTCGCTGCGATCAACGCACGGGAAGATGCCATGAGGGCAAAGAGTGACGCCGACCTCAAGGCAATGACCCCGTATTTCAAGGACAAGCTCGACGCAGGGGCGGGCCTGGAAGACATCCTGCCCGAGGCCTTTGCAACGGTCCGCGAGGCTTCCCGGCGCACCCTGAACATGAGGCCCTTCGACGTGCAGCTCCTGGGAGGTATCGTGCTCCACCAGGGCAAGGTCGCGGAGATGAAGACCGGTGAAGGAAAGACCCTGGTGGCGACCATGCCCGTGTATCTGAATGCCCTCGCAGGAAAGGGCGCTCACGTGGTCACGGTGAACGACTATCTCGCGCGGCGCGATGCAGAGTGGATGGGTGCCATCTACCGTTTCCTCGGCCTCGATGTGGGGGTCATCATCCACGGCCTGGACGATGCCCAGCGCAAGGAGAACTATCAGGCAGACATCACCTACGGGACCAACAACGAGTTCGGGTTCGACTTCCTGCGGGACAACATGAAGTTCGCCTTTGCAGACTACGTGCAGAGAGACTTCTATTATGCCATCGTCGACGAGGTGGACTCCATCCTCATCGACGAGGCACGCACACCGCTCATTATTTCGGGGCCCGCCGAGGAGTCCACCTCGAAATACTATGACGCCAACAACGCGGTCATCGACCTTCTGCGGAGACCGAATGCCGAGGAACTCTACCAGAAGGACGAGAAGGCGAACAGCGTGATGCTCAGCGAGGAGGGCATCGAGTTTCTCCAGCGGCGCCTGGGCAAGGCGAACCTCTACGACCCCGGCGAGTTCGAGACGGTGCACCACCTCAACCAGGCACTGCGGGCCCACCTGCTTTTCTCCCGCGATGTCCACTACGTGGTGAAGGAAGGAGAGGTCGTCATCGTCGACGAGTTCACCGGCAGGCTCATGCCGGGGAGGAGGTATTCCGAGGGGCTCCATCAGGCGCTGGAGGCCAAGGAGGGGGTGAAGGTTGCCAACGAGAACCAGACCCTGGCCTCCATCACCTTCCAGAACTATTTCCGCATGTACGAAAAGCTCGCCGGCATGACCGGCACCGCAGAGACCGAGGCCCTGGAGCTCAAGAACATCTACGGGCTCGATGTCATGGTGATCCCCACCAATCTGAACATGATAAGGCTCGATCACCCGGACGTGATCTACAAGACGGAAAAGGAAAAATACAAGGCAGTGGTCCAGCAGATCTCCCTGTGCCACGAAAAGGGTCAGCCGGTGCTGGTGGGCACGAGCTCCATAGAAAATTCCGAAAAGGTTTCCAGCCTGCTCAAGCGCAAGGGGGTGCCGCACAATGTCCTCAATGCCAAGCACCATGAACGGGAGGCCGAGATCGTGGCCCAGGCGGGCAGGAAGGGGGCCGTCACCATTGCAACCAACATGGCCGGCCGGGGAACCGACATCAAGCTCGGGGGAAACCCCGAGTTCCTCGCCAGGCAGCGCATGAGCCCGGAAGAAGAGGGGTACAAAGATCTCCTCAAGAAATTCACCGTGCAATGTGAAGAAGAACACCGGGAGGTGGTGGGCGCCGGCGGCCTGTTCATCCTGGGAACCGAGAGGCACGAGAGCAGGCGCATAGACAACCAGCTCAGGGGGAGGTCGGGAAGACAGGGAGACCCCGGGGAGTCCCGGTTCTACCTGAGCCTCGAGGACAACCTCATGCGCATCTTCGGATCCGAGCGCATCGCCATGATCATGGACAAGCTCGGCGTCCAGGAGGACGAGCCCATCGAGCACAACCTCATAAGCAAGAGCATCGAGGGTGCCCAGAAGAAAGTCGAGGGTAGGAACTTCGAGATACGCAAACACCTGCTCGAGTACGACGACGTCATGAACAAGCAGCGAGAAGTGGTGTATGCCGAGAGGAGGCGGATACTCTCGGAAGAGAATCTCAAGTCCATGGTCGAAGAGATCCTGGACGGGGTTCTCGATGATGCCATCGAGACCTACCTTCCCAGGAAGGGGTCCATCGACGGATGGGACATCGAGGGATTCAGGGCCTGGGTCAAGAACACCTTCGACCTGGGCATCGAGCTCAGCGCGGACAAGGGGACCGACCGCGAGGACCTGTACCGGAAGATACGTGCGAACATCATGGACTACTACAACATGCGGGAGCAGGAATTCAGCCCCGAGGTGATGCGCATGGTCGAACGCCATTTCCTCCTGCTCACCCTGGACACCCTCTGGAAGGACCACCTTCTTTCCATGGACCACCTCAAGGACGGCATCGGCCTGCGCGGCTACGGCCAGAAGAACCCCCTTCGGGAGTACCAGCGGGAGGGGTTCGACATGTTCCTCACCACCCTGGCCCGCGTGAAGGAGCTCTCCCTGGAGAGGCTCTTCAAGGTCCAGATCCAGCGGCAGGAGGATGTGGAGAAGGTCTCCCAGCAGGAGCGCAGGCAGCGCATGCACATGGGCAGGGGCCCCGGCGAGAAGGCGCCGACCATCAAGCGCGAGGGCAAGAAGATAGGGAGAAACGACCCATGCCCGTGCGGTTCGGGCAAGAAATACAAGCAGTGCTGCGGAGCAGGGACATGATACCAAGAGGGTTCAGCTTTTCGGCCATCAATGTCGGAATAAAATCACCTGCATATACCAAGCTCGACCTGGGGCTCGTCGCATGCACCACGGATGTCGCCCTCTCCGGCGTATTCACCCGGAACCTCGTGAAGGCCGCACCAGTGCTCATCGGCATGGAACAGGTGAAACGCGGCAGCGCCCGGGCCGTCATTGCCAACGCGGGCAACGCCAACGCGTGTACCGGCAGCATCGGCGTGTCGGATGCCCGGGCCATGATGGAGGCGGTGGCGCGGGAGCTCAAGGTGAGCCCGGACGAGGTGGTTCCCATGTCCACCGGCACCATCGGCGTGCATCTGCCCACGGAGCGGATCATCCCGGAGATCCCCCGGCTGGTGAAGGGATTGTCGCAGGACCCTGAACCGTTCGCACGGTCCATCATGACCACGGACACCTTCCCCAAGATGGTTCACAGACGGGTAGGGGAGGCATGCATCCTGGGATTTGCCAAGGGTGCGGGCATGATCGCCCCGAACATGGCGACCACCCTGGCGGTGGTGCTCACCGATGCGGTGGTAGACAAGCAAGATCTTGATAATATTATTAAAAACAGCGTCGGGCACACCTTCAACGCCATCACCGTCGATGGCGACATGTCCACGAACGACACCCTCGTCGCATGCTCGTCGGGTCTCGTGGAGGCGGATCCCTCAGAGTTCAGGTATGCCATGGACGAGGTCATAGCCGGTCTTGCCCGGATGATCGTGCAGGACGGAGAAGGCGCCACCAAGTTCGTCACCGTGAAGGTGGACGGTGCGGGCAGCGACCGTGACGCAAAGGTCATTGCCATGGCCGTGGCGAACTCGCTCCTCGTCAAGACCGCGATCTTCGGTGCCGACCCCAACTGGGGAAGGATCGTCTCGGCCGTAGGGTATGCAGGGGTGAAAGTTGATCCCCGCGAGATAGCGGTACGGATCCAGGGCCTCGATGTGGTCGAAGGCGGGATCCAGGCTCGGTCCTTTACCGAGTCATCGCTCCACGATGCACTCACGAACAAGGAGATCGCCATCGACATAACCGTCGGCGCCGGACAGGGGCGGTTCATGGTGTGGACGACCGACCTGTCCCACAAGTACGTGGAGATCAATGCCCAGTACCGGACCTGAGGGAGAATGGCCGATAATATATGTTATGTTAAATAAGATGAACATGCCCTTGTCGCTCCGGTCGGATTTCGTGTGCCACCCTTTCCCGGGGTCAGATTTTTCCTGGAAAAGCCAGGGTCATTGTTTTTGGGGATGATAAAACCCCTTGACCGGTATTGAAAAATGCAATGTGGGGCAAATGGTGAAGAAATGCCCGTAAATCGGCCTTTGGTGCCGTTCTGCGAGAGACACACAGGCATCGAGGTCAGGGATGCGCTAAATTGACCCCGTAATGGAGCGATCAATGATCTCGTCCACCAAGAGTTGGACCTTTTCGGGCAGGCCCTCTATCCTGATGTCGAGGAATCCGCGGATGATCAGAGAGCGAGCCTGCTCCTCCGAGAGACCTCTGGTCATGAGGTAACTGAGCTCCTCGTCCGAGATCCTGCCGATGGCAGCCTCGTGGGACAGATTGATGTCGGGGTGCTCGCCCCTGAGTTCGGGCACCGAGTGGATCACGCCCCTTTCGTTCAGCAGCAGGCCGCTGCACTCCATGTGGCCGATGCTCCCCTTGACGTTCCCTGAGATCATCTGGCGTGATATGACGGTCCCACCCTCGCTGACCACCCGGCTGACGATCTCGCCGCCCGCTCCTTCTCCCTGGAGGACCGTCATTGCCCCGGTGTCGAACAGGGAGTTTTCTCGGGCATATATAATCGAGTAAAAACGGGCAGTTGCGCCTGAGCACACATGGGCGACCGGGTATGAAACGATCTTCTTCACCGAGGTCATGGCGACATAGTTGGACAGGTACGTGGCGCCCTCTTCCACTATGGTCGCGCCGACTGGATAGACCTCCATGGTATGTCCCCAGTTGTGCAGCATGGTATACCCGAGACTCGACCCCCGGCCCAGGTATGTCTCGGTGATGCCGATGTGGCGACCGGCCGTGTCGCTGCAGGAGGTCGTGCATCCGTTCACGATGTTCAACGCTGCGCCGGGACTCAGCTCGATGATATTGTGTATCGCCTGCACCGGATCGGCTCCCCCGAAGAGGAATGCGGCCTGCATGGGTTCCTCGATCTTCACCCCTTCTTCGACGCGCACGTAGTACCCGACGGGTTCACTACCGGCAGCGAGCCTCGTGAACTCGTTTTTGTCTGCATCCACCAGGTTGAAGAAGAGCCGATCCTTTACGTGTGGGAACTTCTGGAAGGCCTCCCTGAGGGGAATCACGTGTAACCCAACTATATCGCTTGACTTTTCGAGAATATCGTGGTCGAGGACCATGAACCTGCCGCAACTGGCGGCGCAGGAATCGTAGCCGATGGTGATCAGTCTTTCGTTGTCGATGGAGTGCATGTCACAGATTCTCCACGCACATGTCGCGGTATTTCTCGGCGAAGCAGGTGCCGCACTTCTTGTAGCCGAACTCCTTGATCTCGTCGAAGATCTCTCCGGGTGCCCCGCACCCGAGCACGTGACCATCCATGATCACGAAGGCGATGTCCGCCTTTATGTAATCGAGGATGAACCCGGTGTGGGTGATCATGATGGCCGACCGGGTCCGCTTCGAGATGGGCTTCTCCTTCTCGAGCATGACCCGCAGGGCCTGCGCGATGACCGAGATGTTCTCGATGTCGACACCGGATTCAGGCTCGTCCAGAAGCATGAGCTCGGGCATCTGGACCATGAGCTGGAGGATCTCGGAGCGTTTCCGTTCTCCGCCCGAGAATCCGACGTTGATGTCGCGGTCCAGGTAGCCGGTCATGTTGAGGCGCTCTGCATGATTCCTGATCAGCGCATGGTCACTGGTCAGGGTCTGGAGCAGGGTCTCGAGACGGACCCCTTTCACGGCAGGGGGGTACTGGAAGGCCATGCCGATGCCAAGGCGGGAACGTTCGTCCACCGGGAGCCCTCTCAAGCTTCGACCCTTGAGCGCGATGTCGCCCCGGGTGACCTCGAACCCGGGAAGACCGGCTATGGCCCCCAGCAGGGTGCTCTTGCCCGACCCGTTGGGGCCGAAGATGATGGCGGTCCTGCCGGCTTCAACGGTGAGGTCGACACCCTTGAGAATCTGTTTGCCGCCGGCGGACACGTGGAGGTCGTGTATCTCCAAGAAACTCATACCGTCTCTCCTGACGATGTGATATTTTCGTGAACAGGACCTTGTTATTGATGATGACTCCCGATATGTCAAGGGGTTCCATGGGGGAGGCCTCCCGGGAGCGGTACCGTACGGACCGATGAACACATATGACGTGATCATAGCTGGTTGCGGACCTGCCGGGGCCACCGCGGGGTACCTGCTGGCACGCGAGGGGCATTCCACCGCCATGATCGACAGGGCGATCTTCCCCAGGCCCAAGCTCTGCGGCGGGCTGCTGCCCCTGAAGACCCTGGGCCTGCTCGAGAGGGTGTTCGGTGATACCCCCGAAACCCTGACCGAAAACGGGATCATTACCTGCACCTCGTCCGGCTACCGGATCTTTTTCAGGGAGGAACTGCTCGTACGGGGAACAACCGACCTGCCCTTCTCGTTCATCGAGAGAGAAACCTATGATCACTACCTGCTTGCAAAGGCACGGTCCCAGGGCGCCCGAATCTTCGAGGGCGAGGAGGTCACCGGTGTCGATGCCGATGCAGGGGAGATCAGGACATCGTCGGGAAGGATCTGTCACGGCAGGTTCATCCTCGGTGCGGACGGGGTTTATAGCGCGGTCAGGAGGTGTCTGCCGGCAACCGGGAAAGACACACGAGCCGGGGCCCATGGTCTTGCGGCAGCACTCGAGGTGTTTGTTCCTCGCACCGGCCTTTCCCTGCACGTAGACCATCCCATGATCCATCTCGGGTATGTTGACTGGGGATATGCGTGGGTCTTTCCGAACAGGGACAGGATCATTGTCGGTCTCGGAGGCCTTCAGCGCAGGAACACGAAGAAATTCATAGATATACTTCAGGAATACCTGGCAGGCCTCGGCATCCTGCCGCCCCGTGACGGGATGGGCCGACTCGCGGTTCACGGTCACTCCATCCCGTATGGGGGCATGGTCATGCGGCCCGTTCATAAACATGTTCTCCTGGTGGGTGATGCCGCGGGTCTTGCCGATCCCATAACCGGAGAGGGGATCTACTATGCGCACAGGAGCGCCGAGGCGGCTGCAGTGAGCATCACCACCGCCCTCAGGCGGGGGCTCTCTCTTGAAAAGGTCTATCAAGGACTCCTGAACAGGCACGTGTTGCCCGAACTCCTGTGGGCACGGCGCTGGCGGACCGTCGTATTCAATGCCTTGGGATATCTCCCCCCGGCCCTGATCGGCAGGCTCGTGCGGTGGGGAAACACCAGGGCCCTGCATGTCATCCACGGTCACAGGCCATACCCCTTCGACAGGGGGGGACAAGGTATGTATGGGAAAATTCAGGAGTAACTGCCGCAATGATTTGTTCATGGGGAGGATGGGATGAAGATTCACCAGAGCATGCTCTTTGAGAGACCCGGCAGGCACAACACCGATCGTTGCATGGAGGCGGTCAGGCAGTACGTGGCTGAACACGGAAAGACCCATGTCGTGGTTGCCTCAACCACCGGTACGACGGCCATGGCTTTTGCAGGGGTCTGAAGACGACCCGGGCCAGGCTCGTGGTGGTGACCCACAGTGTGGGCTTCAGGGAGCCGAACCGTGACGAGTTCGAGCAGGAGGCACGAAGGTTCCTGGGGGCCGAGGGGGTCCCCATACACACCGGCACCATACTGACCCATTCCCTGGAGAAATCCCTCATGGACGATTTCCAGGGGACCTATCCGGGGTACATCATCGCAGGCACCCTGCGTCGATTCGGCGAAGGCACCAAGGTGGCCGTGGAAATCGTCATGGAGGCGTGCGACGCCGGACTCGTTCCCGAGGATGCCGAGGTGCTCTCCGTGGGGGGGACAGGATACGGTGCGGACACCGTCCTGCTGGTCAGGTCGAGGCCTTCCAAACGCTTCGGCACGCTCGAGGTCCTCGAGATCCTGGCACGGCCACGGGGCAGATGAGGCTCAAGGGACGCCGCTGGTCCCTGTCGCGGATCAGGGAGAGACCCTGTCGGGCGTTTCGACGGGCGGGTCAGGGAGGGTGTCCGGAAGGGGTTGAGCAACGGTCACGGTGACCTGCCCGGTCGACGCCCTCCCGCTGTCGTCCACCGCCACGATGGTATAGGTCGTGGTCTTGTCAGGGGTCACCTCGACGAACCCGTTGAGCGGTACGGCTCCGATGCCGTTGTCTATGGAGAGCTCCCTGGCGCCTTTCGAGGACCAGGTGAGGGTGCATTCCTCGCCCGCCTCTGCCGTGACCGGGTAAACGGCCATGATGACCTGGGGCTTGACGGGAACCTGGACGGTGACGCGTGCAGAGGCCCAGCCCCCCTCCCCTTCGACCACCATCGTATACGTGGTGGTCTGGGAGGGAGACACCTCCATGGTTCCGAGCACCGCCACCTCACCTATCCCGTTGTCCAGGTGCGCGGCAGTGGCATGGTCCGTTGTCCAGGACACGATGGAGACCTGGCCCTGTTCCACCGTGGGCGGATCTGCAGTGAGGTGGACCGTCGGCGGCGGGCGCACGACCACATCGCCCTCGTCGACCTGTGTACCGGGAAGCACCTCTATGGCAACGGACCGGGCAACGGTTCCGCCGGGGCCCCTGGCGGTGATGGTGTAGCTGAGCGTCTCTGCGGGGGACACGTGCAGCACCCCGTCAGGCATGACAGGACCGATCCCCTGATCGATGGTGACGGTGTCAGCGTGTGAGCTGGTCCATGCAAGTGCCGTTGACGTTCCCTTCCTGATGGAGGAGGTCGTGACAGAGCAGTCGAGGACAGGAGGCTCGTACACCAGGGCCGTGACCGAGGCCGTGGCGGTTCCGCACCTGCCGGAGGCGGTCATGGTGATGGTCGCGGTCCGGTCCGGGTAAATCATGAGGCTCCCGGATGATCCCACCGTGCCTATGCCGTGGTCCATCTGGAGTGCATGAGCCTTTTTCGATGACCAGACGAGGGAGCACGGTTCGCCCGCTGTGACGGCTGCGGGGTCGACGGCCAGGTGCACCTCGGGCGCCATGCACTCGATGACGGTCACGGTCGACGACGCCGACGCCAGTCCTCCCCTGCCGTCCGTGACGGTGAGGACCGCCTGGTACGTACCGGGTTCAGCGTAGGTGTGGACCGGGAGAACCCCGGAGCCATGGTGGCCGTCGCCGAAGGACCACTGATACGAGAGGCCCGCATCGTCAGGATCGCGGGAGTCTGATCCATTGAACGCAACCGGCTGCCCCGCCTCGGTCGTGTGTGGGCCGCCGGCGTCGGCCGTGGGCATCCTGTCCGGGGTGCCCAGTTCGATCACCTCGATGATGAATGTCTGGGAAACCACGTGCCCCTTCTTGTCAGAAACAAACACGGTGGTTTCATAATCGCCGGGGTTGTCGGGGAGCCACTCGATGAACCCGGACTCGGGATCGATGCGCATCCCCGGGTGGGGTTTGTCGAACGAATAGGTCAGGACATCATCCTGCGGGTCACAAGCCAGGACGTCATAGGTGTACGGTAATCCCGCATATGCGGTGATCACGGGCAGCGAGCAGATCACCGGCGGGTAGTTCCACCTGGGCAGCAGGCCATGGGGGTGAGCGGCCCTGACCCCTGAGAAGGACCACTGTCCCCCGGACAGGACCGCAATGGCATACAGACAGGTTTCATCTTCCGGCGTGATGTCCGTGTACGTGGCGGTGCCGGGCGAAACCCGGGCTATCCTTTTCAGCTCGGAAGGTTTGTCTGCCCGGGAGCGATAGATCTCCAGACGCTGGATGTCTCCACGGTCGGGCAGCTCGATGACCACCGAACCCCGCTTCGCCTTCAAGGAAAAGGTGACGGCAGGCTCCACGCTGACGAGGCAGGTCAGCGGGGCGGAGCGGGCATTGCCGTCGAACGTCACCAGGGAGATGGCATGGGTCCCCTCGGGAAGAATCACGTCCGGTTCTGTCCCGGACGCCGGGGGGAAAGGGCCGTACCATTCACAGGAGGCGGGATCGCCTTCAACCCCGTCGAAAAGCGTGGTGTCCAGGGTCGTGTCGCACCCATTGGGCAGATTTTTTTCCAGGGCGAGGTAACCCTTCTCGTCCTGCGGGAAGGCCGATGCTATCGACCCCAGTGACACCAGGGCCGTGCCCATCATGATGATCACATAGCAGCATGCGACCACGCCCGCGAACGCCATGCCGAACAATGCATAGACCAGTAACCGCGGGTATCCGTCTGTGGTGTGAATATCCTCCTCCAGTGCTCCCTGTGTATGAGATCGAGGGGAAAACGCCCCGTCTCCATCGATGCAAGAATCATACGAGAGTACCGGTTCCGCGATTTCAACCAGTTAATGCATGAACCCGGGTGACGCTGTGATTTGCCGGAGAAATCTTTTGTCTCGAGAGGGGAACGGCAGTTCCCTTATCGCCCTTGAGGGCACACGAGTGCGCTAGCCGGTCGGACGTGGTGACGGAGGGCACGGGGTGTTCATGCTACAGCCAGGACACGAAGATCAGGAGGGAAAAAACCAGGATGCTCAGGGTGAATGCTGCTCTCATTGTTTCTGTTCTCCCCAGTGGGCGGTCTTTTATTCTGGCGCCCACATATACTACTGGTGTTCGGCTTGCAAGATAATTTTTCGGCAGACTGAGGGAAAACATGAAGGTGTGCTCGAGCGGTTCCTGAAATGAAACCGGCAACGGTCTCTTTTACCTCTTTTTCTTCATCATGTCTTGGAGTGCAGCGAAGGGGCTGTGGGTCATGGAGGCCGTCCCTTCTTCGGGGAGTTCCACGTAGTCGCCTGTCGCCTCGTCATACCTTCCGTGCTCGGCATCGTGACAGTACACACAGAGGTGTTCCCAGTTGCTCCCGTCGGGGGGGTTGTTGTCGTGGTTGTGGTCCTTGTGATGCACGGTGAGTTCCTTGAGGTTCTTCAGGGTGAACTGCCTGCCGCACCGGGCACACACCCAGGGGTGTATCCTGAGCGACTGTTCCCGGTAGCCCTTCATGCGCTCTTCGTTGAGCTGCCGGGCCCGTGCCAGGAACTGTTCCATCTCCTCCTTGCTCATCTTAGCAGGGCCTGTCTTCGGCGGTTTAGATCCCATGGCCGTCCTCTCTGCGGTCCGCTCGACGGGAACCGCTCCTCAGGCCATCGACGAGTTCAAGGGCCCTTGAACGATCTTCGGGATGTACGACGTGCAGGGTCGGGTTCACAAGGTCGTACGCCGTCTCGTGAAGACGCTGCATGTCCATGCCCTTGATATACACCTCGATGCCGTTGTCCTCAAGGTGGCGCTTCACGTCACGGATCTCGTCGTCCGAGGCCGAGGTGAACACGAGATCGGGCCTGGGCGCAAGGAAAGCGAGATACACGACGAAGAAGCCGATGACAAGGATGAGCGACAGTATGCCGATTGCCATGGTACGATTCCGGGTACCCCTCTCTATACACGAGATTGCACACGAAGGGAACTGTTTGGATCCCGGACCTGTGACCGAGTTATCTCACTTCAGGCGCATGGGGCACTGCAGGGTGCATCGCGTGGTGGGCTCAACGATGCCCTTGGCGGGGAAAGACCGCGGGACCGGCGCCGTGTCCGGAACCGAAGAACCCGTCATTCTGCCACCGGGACGACAGCGAACTCGAGGTCCAGGAGGTTTATGGACAGGAGCGCGTGCCTGAGGGCAGTGCCCTGCCCGAGCAGGATCTTGATCGCCTCGGAGACCTCGATGCTCGCCACCAGCGCCGGCGAGAACGGGGGGGTGCCGAGCTCCTGCTCCACGCCCTTGTCTGCCGTGCACCCTGCATAGAGCTTTTCCAGCGTCCTGTCGCCCGGGTACTGCACCGTGACCTGACCGTACCACCCCCCCACGCTCCCGTGTGCCAGGGGGATGTTCAGCCGCTCGCACACCCCCGCCAGCTCGATGCGCGCCGGTATGCTGTCCAGGGCATCGACGGCCAGGTTCGCCCCTGCCAGGAGTTCCTGTCCGTTCTCCCTGGAAAGCGACATCCGCCTCGTGATGATCGTGGCGGCCGGGTTGATCTCGCCTGTCCTTTTTCTGACTGCCTCGACCTTGGGCTCTCCCAGCGAGGCGAGGGTGGCGTGGAGCTGGCGGTTCAGGTTGTGCTCCTCGAACACGTCCGGGTCGATGACCGTCAGGGTTCCCACGCCGATCCGGCACAGTTCTTCGGTGACGTAGCCACCGAGACCTCCACAGCCCACGACCGCTACGTGGCTCCTGAAGAGCCGGAGCTGCTCTGCCCGGGATATGGTCCTGGTGTTCCTCAGGTAGCGCTCGGGCAGAAGCCCCAGCGACAGGATCGCGTCCTCGACGTCGGCGTCGGCGAGGCCGAACCGGATGACGGCATCACGGTGGAGGGCCAGGGGCACCAGACCGTCCCTGCTGCCCGCCCTGAGAAAATCGTGGAGCGCACCCATCACCCTCCCCCTATCGGTGGAAAGATGGAAAGGTTGGCTCCTTCGGCGAGCACCGTATCGAGATCCGCGTGGCGGCTGTCGATGAAGATGATCGCGGCCTCCCTGTCAGGTATGCCGAGCGACCCGGTCACATCGCGGACCGTGCTTCCCCTGTCGAGATCGAGGATTTCGCGATCGAAGCGCCCGCGCCGCAGGGTCGCGAAGAGCTTTACCGTTATCTTCATGGGGGCGTGATATGCATCCAGGGATTGAGGGGCACCCCCGGCAGGGAGTATCGATCCTGCCAGGGGTGCAATCCTGCATGAGGTCTACCAGTTGAAGACCTGGTCAAGCTCCGCGTCGGTCACCTGGAAGGTGATGTCGTGCGGACGCACCTTGTCCGCGGAGAAGAAGCGGGGCAGACGGTCCTGCTCCTTGGTGAAGCCGGCCTTGGCGTTGAACTCCCGCTCCATCTTGAGCACCCTCTTGCCCAGGGCGGTCACGTCGTCTCCTGTAAGGGTCCAGCCGTAGAACGCGTTGAGAAGGTCGATGAGGGCCTGGAAGGTCTCGGGCTGGTCCAGCACGGCAAAGGCGATGAACAGGCACATGCCCGTAGAATCGATGGCGGCCGTGGCGACCTGGAGGTTGCGGGACAGCTCCACCTGACCTTCGGGCTTGAGCGGGTCCACATAACCGCCGCTCTTGAGTATGTTGGTGGCGACGGCATATCCTGCGGTGTGGTCGGCGCCCATGGGGCTGGTCGCGTACGTCACGCCGATGCCCTGGACCGCCCGCGGGTCATAGGCGGGGAGTGCCTGGTTCTTCACCACCGGCACCTTCTCCACCCCGAAGACCTTGCCGGTCACGGCAGCGCCGCTCCCGAGGATCTTCCCCAGCGGGGTCCCCTTCCCCACTTCATTGATGAGCTCGATGGCCCCGGCCGCATCCCCGAATTTTATGAGGCCGGCCTGCATGGCCACGCCGATGGTGACGCCCATCTCGATGGTGTCCAGGCCGATGGTGTCGTCCAGGAAGTCGATCTGCGCGATGGCGTCAGGGTCGCTGATGCCGCAGTTGCCGCCGTGGGCCCACACGGTCTCGTACTCGGGCTGCTTGGACACGAAATGCCCGTCCTTGTCCACGTAGGTCCCCGAGCACCTGATCACGCACCCCCGGTGGCACGGGTGGGTGGCGTTGCCGCCGCGCTTGGTTTCCAGGTCCGCAAAGGTTTCACCGCTGATCTTTGACGCGCCCGCAAACTGCCCGTCCCTGAAATTGTAGGTGGGGTAGCCGCCCGCCTCGTTGATGATGTTGGTGAGCACGTTGGTGCCGTAGGCCGGAAGGGCCTGGCCCGTGACCGCATGGGTGGTGAGGCCCTCCACGAACTTCTTGTTGGCCGCCCTGAACTTTTCGGGATCCTTGGGCTCCCTGTTCTTCAGGCCGGTATCGTCGAGTATGACGACCTTGACGCCCTTGGCGCCCATGACCGCCCCTACCCCGCCGCGGCCTGCGTGACGGGACGGCCGGCCCTCGATGTCCGTTATCGCCACCGATGCCGCGCAGAGCTTCATCTCGCCGGCAGGTCCTATGGAAATGCAGGTGATCTTGTCGCCGTACTGCTTCCTGAGCAGCTCCACGAGGTCGTAGTTGGTCAGCATCTTCAGGGAATTGTCCTTTTCGACCCTGATGCCGTCCTTGTTGATGAAAACCTTGTAGAGGTCGTCCCCTTCCGGTGTGCCCTCGAGGATGATGGCGGCATACCCGAGGCGGGCCAGCACCTGTGCCCCCTGCCCCCCGGAGTTGGCCTCCTTGATCCCTCCGGTCAGCGGGCTCTTGCAGCCCACCGACAGGCGGCCGGACATGGATGCGGCAGTCCCGCTGAGCATGCCGGGAGCGATCACGAGCTTGTTCTCGGCCCCCAGGGGATGGCACAGAGGCGGGACCTCCCGGGAGATCACGGTCGAGGTCAGCGCCCTCCCCCCGAGTCCTTCATACGGCCCGAGGGGATCAACCTTGAACTGCGGGCCTCCTGTCGCGCCCATGTCGATCCGGAGTATCTTGTCCATGCAAACCTCCTTTTATCTCTGCTCTTCACTAGATAATAAGGATGGACCACCGGGAGTCAATGGGGCCTGGACACATAAGTACCCTGAATCATTAATAATATGTGCCAGAAAGCCTAATAAGAAGTGGCGTCAGTACATGAGCGCCTGGTCCAGGTCGGCGGTGAGGTCGTCGACATGCTCGATGCCCACGGAGAGCCTGAAGAGGGACCGTGTTATGCCTATGCGTTCACGCTCTTCGACCGACATGGGTGCATGGGAGGTCGCGGCAGGGGAACAGATGGTCGTCTCAACCCCCCCAAGGCTCACGGCGGGCTGGACGAGCTTCAGGCTGCGGACGAAACGATCGGGGTCCACGGTGCGCTCGTCGACGTCAAAGGACAGCATGCCCCCGTAGCCCCTCATCTGCGACCTGGCGATCTCGTGGCCGGGGGATTCCGGAAGGCCTGGATAGTACACCCGTTTCACCCGGGGGTGGTCCGAGAGACGAGCCGCCATGGCCATGGCATTCTCCGACTGGCGCTCAACGCGCAGGGCCATGGTCTTGAGGCTTCGCTCGAGGAGATAGCACTCGGTGGCGTTCATGCTCCCGCCCAGGTGACACGCCAGGGCGCGGATGCGCTGGGCGTTGTCCCTCGACGCGACGACGGCACCGCAGCACAGGTCGCCGTGGCCGCCCATGTACTTGGTGCCGCTGTGCACCACGATGTCGATGCCCAGCAGGTACGGGTTCTGGTTGACCGGCGAGGCGAAGGTGTTGTCGATGATGGTGGTGATGCCTTTTGCCCTGGCGAAATCCGCCACCTGACGGATGTCGACGACACTGAGCAGGGGGTTGGTGGGCGTCTCTATCACGATGACCGTCGTCTTGTCCGTCACTGCGGCACAGACAGCTCCGGCGTCGGTGGCCGTGAAGGTGTGCGTGATCCCCAGTTTCCCGAAATCGCCCGTGGCAAAGGAATGGGTGCCGCCATAGAGCTCGTCCATGAGCACCACGTGATCCCCCGAACCGGCAAAGGAGAGGATCGAGGTGCTCATGGCCGCCATGCCGGAGCTGAACACGATACCGTCCTGAGCCCCCTCCAGGGCACAGAGCTTGCTCACCACGGCCCCCTGATTGGGTGTGTTGAAGTAACGGGGATACGGGGCCCTGTCCCTGTCGAGGTAACAGTTTGCGGACGAGGTGAATACGGGGGTGTTGACGCCGCCGGTGGCGCTGTCCAGGTAGGTTCCGTTGTGCACGCACATGGTTTCCTTTTGCATGTTCGCATCCTCCGCCAGGAAGAATACACGATTCCGACCCTGAATTCCATGAACAGTCGGGATGGAATACCAAGGGCACAATACGGATATCGCAAGGGCGGTGAAACGTGATATCCTCCGAAAAACGGGAATAACAAGAGAAAGGATGCCCCACTCTCAATGGACACTCACGAATGGATCAAGGAATTCCCCGGCGCGATCACCGTATGTGACACCGAAGGCATCATACTCGAGATGAATGACAGGGCGGCCCGGATGTTCCGTGAACAGGGCGGAAAGGACCTGCTGGGCTCGAACCTGCTGGACTGCCACCCGGAGCCTGCCCGGACCAGACTCGTGGCCATCATGGAGAACAGGCAGGACAATGTGTACACCATCGAGAAGAATGGCAAGAAGAAGATCATCTACCAGTCGCCCTGGTACAGCGGCGGCACGCACAGGGGTTTCGTGGAGCTTGTCCTGGAGATACCCCATGTTGTCCCGCACTTCATCCGCTAATAATTGAGGAGATGCTCATGGCGACAGCACAGGACATAAGACGTTACCGGAAGAATCTCCTCTCGGAACACGAGGCCGGGACCCTCTACGAGTGCCTTGCCTCCCTCGAGAAGAACCCGACCCTTGCGGACGTCTACCGCAGGCTTGCCCAGACCGAGGCATCCCATGCGGCGACCTGGGAGGCGAAGCTCCGCCAGGCGGGGGCCGGGGTCCCCGTGTACCGGCCGGGGTGGCGCACGAAGGTTCTGTGCATGCTGGCAGCCCGGTTCGGCATCTCGTTCGTGCTGCCGACCATCGCAGGCATCGAGCAGGGGGCCGGATCTCACTACGATGGACAGCCCGAGTCCGAGGCGGCGAAGATGTCCGCGCAGGAGCGCACCCATGCGCGCATCTTCGGACACCTGGCAAGGACGTCGGGGGGGCTCGAGGGGAGCGAGGTGGCCCGGTTCGAAGGCCGCCACCGGGCAGCGGGAGGCAATGCGCTTCGCGCGGGCGTGCTCGGCGCCAACGACGGGCTCGTCTCGGTGTTCAGCCTGGTCATGGGCGTCGCCGGGGCCGGGATGGGATCGCAGGAGATCCTCCTTGCAGGCTTTGCCGGGCTCCTGGCTGGCGCTCTGTCCATGGCCCTGGGGGAGTGGCTCTCGGTGCAGAGCTCGCGGGAACTCTACGAGCACCAGATAAGCATCGAGGAGCAGGAGCTGGAAGAAAACCCCGAGGAGGAGATGGAGGAGCTCTCGCTCATCTACCAGGCCAAGGGCATGGCGGCCGACGAAGCACGGTCCATGGCGGAGCGGATGCTCTCCGACAGAAAGACGGCCCTCGACACCCTGGCCCGCGAGGAGCTCGGCATCGACCCGAAGGAACTGGGCGGGTCGGCGTGGGAGGCTGCCATCACTTCCTTCCTCCTCTTCGCCTTCGGGGCGATCATACCGGTGATCCCCTATTTCTTTTTCGCCGGGACGGCAGGGATCGCTGCCAGCGTCCTGTGCAGCGCCCTTGGGCTGTTCATCATCGGCGCAGCCATCACCCTCATGACGGGACGCAGCGCGCTGTTCTCGGGTATGCGCCAGGTAGTATTCGGCCTTGCCGCGGCTGCCATCACCTACGGCATCGGGCACCTCATCGGGGTCAATCTGGGCTAATTTCTTGAATGGGAAAACCGGGTCACCGGCAGAACGTGCAGTGCCGGTGCCCCGGTTTCATGTCAGGACAGTCTTCCAAAATTAAAGGATTAGTACACCCGCCCCATCGCTAGGCCGCCAGGGCCATAGATAGCTTCAGGGATCGTTGTTCCGATCATAGGCAGGAAGAACAACGGGGCCATCCATTCCTTGAGCTCCTGGACACCCTCGGCAAGATCCCTGTCGATCCGCGATGGATAGAGTGGCTCGATGGTTGGTAATCCATAAAGCTCGAGGTAATCGTTCACGATATAAAGCATCTGGAGGGCGTACAGATCCACAACGATACGGTACATGCCATCGGGATCCACAGGTGTCGTATCTCCCATGCAAAGGGAGTCACCAGGGTTATACACACCTACGTCATGAACCCCCTGGAACATGGGTGCTCCGCTAATATCATAATCGATACTGAGACCTGAGAAATTCAGGTAGTAATCCGAACCGATCTGGGGGGCAAGAGTCAATGCGACTTCACAGATGGTGTAGACGTCTTCACCGGAAGCATAGACCGACATGAGCGGATAACCGGGGACCGACGGATCATAGGGAGAGATGCCCAGGGGCAGCATGTTGTACACGTCTGAGAAGGTTACGATCCCGGTCTTGCCCGGATAGATGTCATCGCGGATGACACCGCTGGCAACGACACCGACATGGAAAGGAGTAGGAGGCGAAGTGTCGATGTTAAGTCCCTGCTCCACCAGGAGACCGTTTGCAACAGCCCTGAGCGAGTCGGCGGCGAGGCTGCCGATGCCGGTCACCTGGAACGAAGACTTTTCCAGGGCAAAGGATGTGGTGGTAATCGGGGCATCAAGGTCAGGTAAACCGGCACTGCTCAATGCCGCGCCGATCTGGGCATTATATGCGTCCACCACGGCCTGAATCTGGGGGTCGCCCTCAACCGAGTCGTCCACCGGGATCAGGGTGAACTCGTAGTCCACCAGCTTCCTCGTGAAGATGTTGTAGGTCACGTCGAGTCTGCTGAGGTATTTCCCATATTCGCCGGGGGAGAAGATGATGGTCTTGGACGGGCCGATGACCAGGGGCTCGCCCGTGGCGGTGTGGTAGTGGCCCGATGCGATGATGTCGATGCCCGTGACGTTGCTGGCCAGGTCGGCGTCGTCTCCCTTTCCACTGTTCTCAACGCCGCCGTGGGACAGGGCGATGACCACATCCACTTTCCGGGTCTTTTTCAGGTAGTCGACCTGCTGCTGGATGAATGCATAATCATGGTTAAAGGTTACCGGAGCAGCCACCGGGGCCTTGGAGTCGGAATCCGGGCCCATGAGGCCGATGATGCCCAGCTTTACCCCACAAGTGTGCTGGAGAACCTTCGTTCCGACTATTATGCCCGCATCCTTGATACCCTGCAGTACGTTATCCTCCGGTACCACCATGTTGGTGGCCACCACCGGCACGGTGAATCCGTTGGCAACGGCATTGGACAGGAGCATGGCCAGGCCCTGCGGACCCCAGTCGAACTCGTGGTTGCCCAGGGTGATGGCGTCGTACTTCATCATCTGGAAGAATTTCAACGAGATGGGATCTGCTGCAGTGAGGTCATAGACGGTCCCCATGGTGAAGTCACCCGAGTCGAAGACCATGGTCGGGATGCATTTTCTCTTCTGTTCCTCACGGATGCTCTTGATGAGTGTGGCCAGCCTTGCATAGCCTCCCATGATCTCATCCCCATCGGTGGTGTCCATGGGGGTGTAGTCAAGGTACGGCCCGTACCCGCTGGCATGGTGGTGCACATCCGAGGTCTGCAGGATGGTCACCGTGACGTTTCCGAACCAGCACGCGCTGGTCATGAGTATCAGCAGGAGGGTACCTGCCAGTGCAGCCCATTTTACCTTTTTCATACACGACACTCCTCTCTCTCATGGATTGGTTTGCAAAGCTTGTTCTTATTCGAAGGGGCTTTGAGAGATTTCACGAAGCAGTAGAACCCCGATTGCATTATACAGATTTCATGAACGTGAAACTAAGCAATTAGCCTGCCAGACAGGGGTTCGTGCAATACAAGGAAAATCTGGGGTAAATTTTCGAGGGCCAGCTCGAACCCCCTGAAAATGTGAAATCATTTACAGTCACAAGAGAAAACATTTGCTATTATAATAGAATAAGGTGTCAATGAATGATCGTCATCCCTTTGCCATGACTGTGAGAAAATATCTTCCCAAAAATTGCCAACCGCGTTCACAAATGCGGTCACATTTCTCACCGGTTTTTATTTAGTCAATTTAATTCCGCACAGATAATGGATGGCATTTTCCTTGCTTCGGAAATTCAGAGGGCATAGCGGCTCCCCTTTATTTTTTATATGCCGGACACGGAATGCCGGCACGATGACATGAGGTTTTACATGGGATTTGTCTGGTCAAGGAAGGCCGAAGGTCTTTCTTGCATACTCTGTGTGGTTCTCTGGTGCATCCTGTTTCTCCCCGGGAAAGGTCTGTCCTCGGAATGGGAGTGGCAGAACCCCCTTCCCCAGGGGAACACCCTCAACGCTGTCTGGGTCCACTCGGGTACCCATGTTTTCGCTGCCGGCAACAACGGCACGATCCTCTATTATGACGGCGGGTCGTGGTGCAGCTTGTCGACCCCGACCGCCCAACACCTCCAGGCCATATGGGGCTCGTCGAACACGGACGTTTTCGCCGTGGGCCGCCATGGAACCATTATCCATTACGATGGGACCGCGTGGACATCCATGGCCGGCGGGACCTCCGAGTGCCTCTGGGGCGTCTGGGGAACCTCCGGCACCAATGTCTATGCCGTGGGCCACAACGGCACGGTCCTCCATTATGACGGCAGGGCCTGGGGCATCATGGACAGCGGCACGACGAAGACCTTGAGGGGCATCTGGGGCGGGTCCCCCTCCGATGTCTTCGCAGTCGGCTATGGCGGCACCGTGCTCCACTACAACGGCACCGCATGGCGTGCCATGCCCAATGACCTGCACAGGGACCTCCTGGCGGTTTGGGGAAGATCCGTCACCGATGTCTACGCGGTCGGGTACAAGGGGACGATCCTCCACTATGACGGTTCGTCGTGGCAGCCTCATGACTCCCCCACGACACGCGATCTCCATGGCATCTGGGGCGCACAGGGTTCCCGCTTGTTCGCAGTGGGGGACGCGGGAACTGTCCTGTACTCCGACGGGAAGTCCTTTCACCAGGTACAGGATTTGGACGCGGACAATCTCTACGGAATCCGGGGCATTGCCGGCAACGGGTGCTTCGCGGTGGGTGCGGGAGGAACCATCCTGCGCCATGACGGCACCTCCTGGGCCTCCATGACGAGCGGCAAGGGTAATAACCTGATGGCCGTTCTCGGCAACTCGAGGAACAACATCGTCGCCGTGGGCCTCGAGGGAAAGGTCTGTCAATACAACGGGAACGCATGGAAGACCCTGGACGTGGGACAGGCCAATTCCCTGACCGGGGTCTGGACCAGCCCTGAACATGAAGTCTTCGTGGTAGGTTACCACGGAGTGATCATGCGTCACGACGGTCATGGGTGGCAGACCATGGCGAGCGGCACAGGCGCAACCCTCACCGGGATATGGGGCACCTCCTCCCGGGACGTCTACGCAGTGGGGCATGAAGGCACGCTCCTGCACTTCGACGGCACAAGCTGGAGCGCCGTTGATACGGGCGTGCACAAGATCCTCTACAGTGTATGGGGGACTTCATCCTGTGACGTGTACGCAGTCGGCGAGCACGGAACCATGCTGCACTATGACGGCATGTCATGGACTCTCCTGCCGAAACAGACGGCCCACACCCTGCTCGGCGTATGGAGCGATTCTCCCGGTGATGTCTTTGCCGTGGGCGAGATGGGCACGGTCCTGCATTTCGACGGCGCATCCTGGAGCGCCATGGACAGCGGCACACTCTACCTCCTCAACGGGGTCTGGGGTGCCTCGTCCAACGACGTGTACGCCGTCGGGGAACAGGGGACCACGCTCCATTTCGATGGGACCGCCTGGAACGCCATGACCACCCCGACGAGCAATTCCCTGCGCAAGGTCTGGGGGAGTTCGGCTCACAACGTGTACGCGGTCGGCGATGCCGGGGCAATCCTCCACTATGGCGACGGGACCGTTGAAGACTTGTACGCACTGGCCGGCACGTCATTGACGGCCATCGACGGGATTGGGACAGGACTTTCTGGATCATCCCCCCTGTTGTCTGCCGACGAACCCCTCGATGCGGCAAATCGGGTTGCCCCTGCTGCCGACTACGAGACCCGGAAGAACAGGTCGGAAAGTCTCCTTGATTTTCTCCTGATTCTGTACGCCGAAACCCAGACGCCAGAGGAACCCCTCGAAGGTGCAGTCCAGACCGCAGCAGTGTCGGTCCCCGAGGAAACCTACGACGTGGCTCTCCAGGATACCATCGATGCGGCGGCTGACGAGTCAGACGTGTCCCGCGACCAGGAACAGATTGCCGGGAGCACCCCGCAGGAACCTGATATCGTTGAGGAGGCGGAGCGACCTGGCACTGAGGTGAGCCTCGCGGCGTCGGTCAGACCCGAGGACCCCGTCATGGCCCCGGTCGATGTGGAAGGGGCACCTGGGATCGCGGCCGCAGGGTCCCAGCCCCTCGAAGAAGCCCCTGTTGTCGTGACCCAAGCGCCTGAGGATGTCCCCCGGGACACCATGATATACGCTTCAGCTCCAGGGATGGAAATGGCCACGTACGTCGAAGGGTCAGGCGAGCCCGACATGGACGACGGTGTGGCCCTGGCATCGTTGCAGGATGTGGACCGGGACCCGCCGCATGGCCTGGGGAGCGTATCCGGGGCATACACTGGCACGACCGCTCCTGTGGCCGACGCTGCCGGCATTGAGGACAAGGTGGCAACCCCTGCCCCTCAGACCCCCGGAGACAACCTCGGCGACACCGGGACCGCCCCCGCGGCCCTCGCGCCCCCGGTTCCCGATGGCATGGATGCAGAGGGTGCCGCACGGAGTCCCATTGCAGGCCCCAGGAAAGACACCACACCTATTCAGGTGTCTGTCTCATCATTCTATCACCATTTTCTCCAGGACCTCTCCCTCATGTTCCTGGCCGGGATGCTCCTCATAGGCATCCTCCGTCTGAAGAGAAGGGCCCAGAACGATTGACCCCCTCCTGCTCGTAATTCAGGTCGGACCCCCTGCCCCCTGCGACCGCTTGGGGATCGAGCGCGTGCATGGTTATATGTTGATTTATGATATCGTTGAGGATATCCTAAAAAAGAAGATAAAATACCCCGGCCGTCAGGGCAGGACGAACACTGCGGTCACGGGAGCCGTCCCGGTCCGGGAAGGACGCGGCAACGATCGGGCTGCCGCGCTCACCCCGCAGTCCATGGGGCTTGTGCCTGGTCCGGCAATCATGTACATATCCAGTCACACATGACCAGGATCAGGATTCTGCCACCGGACCTCGTGAACCAGATCGCCGCCGGCGAGGTCATCGAGAGGCCGGCCTCGGTGGTCAAAGAACTCGTCGAGAACGCCATCGATGCGGGATCCGGGACCGTCTCCGTGGAGATGCAGGGTGACGGCTGCGAGCTCATCCGCGTCAGCGACGACGGCTCCGGCATGACGGGCGACGAGCTCGATACGGCCATCCTCAGGCATGCCACGAGCAAGATAGCACACGTCGACGACCTCTGTGCCATCAGGACGCTCGGGTTCAGGGGAGAGGCCCTTCCCAGCATCCTGTCCGTGAGCAGGACCGAGATAGCGACCCGTCCGGGAGACTCCGAACACGGGCTGAGCCTGCTCATCGAGGGCGGGACGGTGGTACGGCGGGCGTCGAGGGGTCTGCCGCAGGGGACCACCATCGAGGTGACCGATCTCTTCTTCAACACGCCTGCCCGGAGGAAATTCCTCAAGACAGCGTCCACGGAGCAGCGCAACGTCATCGATATCGTTGCACGCTACGGCCTTGCCTACCCCGGCATCAGGTTTTCCCTGACAGTCAACGGCAGAACCGTGCTCAACCTGCCGGGCGGGTCCACGCTGGAGGACCGGGCGATGGCCGTCCTCGGCGCCAGGCTTTCAGACCCCTTGGTCCCCTTCAGGCGGGAACGGCCGGGCTTGACGGTGTCAGGCCTCCTCGCCCTTCCCAAGGAGGCCAGGCAGAACAGGACGGGCATCCACGCCTTCGTGAACAGGCGGGCCGTCAAGGACGCCATGCTCGGGGCGGCGGTGATCGAGGGGTACAGCGGCCTGCTCATGAGGGGAAGGTATCCGGTGGCGGTGCTGTTCGTGGATATCGACCCGGCCGAGGTGGACGTGAACGTTCACCCGTCCAAGGCCGAGGTGCGGTTCAGGTATTCGAGCGCCGTGTTCGGTCTGGTCGTTTCATCCATCCGGGACACCCTCGCACAGGGGACGCCACGGGAAGCGGGTAATCCTGAAGCCGTCGCGAGGTCTGCCGACGGCTGGCGCGGCTCCACGAACCAGGGCAGTAGGGGCCTCGAGGTTCGCGAGGAACCATCCGCGTCCTATGGACCCCGGGCCATGGCCCGCATGCAGCCGGGCACGCTCTTCGAGGACGGGCCGCCGCACCAGCCGGAGCAGTTCTCCTATGGGGGCCTGTCCGTGATCGGCGTCTTCCACGCGACGTACGTGCTGCTCCAGGATCATGACTCGCTGTACATCATGGACCAGCATGCCGCCCACGAGAGGATCACCTACGAGAGGCTCAGGCGCATGCATGCCCGTGGCGACCAGGCCGTGCAGGAGCTCCTGACCCCCATGGTGCTGGACCTGAGTCCCCGGGAACATGCCGCCTTCGAGCCTGCCGCCGATGCCATGGAACAGCTCGGCATCGTCTGCGAACCCTTCGGCGAGACGTCCATAGCCGTCCGTTCCGTGCCGCAGCCCCTGGCCGACAAGGACATCCGCGAAGCGGTGCTCGGCCTCCTCCATGCGATCATTGAGGGCGAGGTTCGCGCAGGCACGACCGGAACGCGGCTCGATGAGATGCTCTCGGCCATTGCCTGTCATTCGAGCGTGCGTGCGGGCAAGGCCCTGACCAGGCAGGAGGCCCAGCACCTCCTGGACGAACTCGTCACGGAGGGTTCTCCCCTGACCTGCCCCCACGGCAGGCCGCTCTTCAGGAAGATCCCGTTGCCGGAGGTGGAAAGATGGCTGGGCAGGAGGGTCTGATCGTCGTTACGGGCCCCACCTGCTCGGGAAAGACCAGATGCGCCCTGGCCCTCGCCCGGGACTTCCCCATCGAGGTCGTCTCCGCCGACTCCATGCAGGTCTATCGGTACATGGACATCGCCACGGCGAAACCATCGCCGGCCGAGCGTGCCGCGCTGCCCCACCACATCATCGACGTGGTGAATCCCGACGAGGATTTCCATGCAGCCATGTTCACCGCCATGGCCGAAGACAGGATCGGTCAGATCAGGGCAAGGGGCAGAATCCCCGTCGTGGTGGGCGGCACCGGGCTGTACATCAAGGCGCTCGTGTACGGACTCGCCCCTGCCCCCGCGCGTTCCGAGCGGGTCAGGAAGGCCCTGCGGACCGTCATGAAGACCAGGGGCACGGCATATCTCGAACGCATGCTCCGCAGGCTGGACCCGGGTGCGGCGGCGCTCGTCCGGAAGAACGACGGCGTGCGCACGGTGAGGGCCCTCGAGGTGATCCTCATGTCCGGCCGCAGGGTGAGCGACATCTATGCCGGGCACGGGTTCAGGCAGAAGCGCTACGATGTGAGGACGGCATGCATACTGCCGGACCGGGACCGGCTCTTCGGGGACATCGACCGCAGGACGCTGAAGATGCTCGAAGACGGCCTCTTCGACGAGACGCGTCGGCTCCTCGACAAGGGCTACGGCCCGGACCTGAGGTCCATGCAGACCCTGGCATACAGGCATGCCGTTGCCCACCTCCGGGGAGAGTGCGGGGCGCAGGAGTGCATCAGGCTGATCCAGAGGGACACCAGGCGCTTCGCGAAGCGGCAGATCACGTGGGTGAAGGCCCAGCAGGACCACGTGTTCTTCGCTTCAGCTGACACGGCCCGCCGGACCGTCTCGCAGTGGCTCCAAGAAGAAGCCCGTGGGCCGGGGTAGGAGACACCGGTGAGGCATTCGTCGAAGAAATACCTGGAGAAGGTGCTCCGGCGCAAGGCCGGCCGGGCCATCAGCGACTACCGCATGATCAGTGCCGGTGACAGGGTTCTCGTGGCGGTGTCCGGGGGCAGGGACTCGCTGGTCATGATGAAGGTCCTCGCGCTCCTCAGGAAGGTCGCACCGGTCGACTTCGACATCGTCCCCGTTCATGTGCGGACCGGGTACGAGGCGGGGTTCGATCGCATAGAGAACTGGATCGGGCAAACGCTCGGGTACGAGACGGTCGTGTACGACTCGCTGATCTCGCAGATCCTCGAGACCACCTGCGACAAGGACAAGAGCCCGTGCGCCCTGTGTTCGAGGCTGAGGAGGGGGGCGCTCTACGGCCTGGCCGAAGAGAGGGGGGGCAGCTCCATCGCGCTCGGCCACCACATGGACGACGTCATCGAGACGTTCTTCCTGCGGTGTCTCTACACGGGGCAGCTGGGCGCCATGGCCCCGGCCCGGGTCACCGACGACCGGAGGAACCGCATCATCAGGCCCCTGGCCTACTGCACGAGCGACCTCATCGGTGCCTACTTCCCCTATCTCGAGGTGGAGCCGGTGACGCTCCGGTGCCCCAGACGCAGCGACAGCAGGCGCGAGTTCATCAGGGGCTGTATCAAACGCCTCGAACGTGATATACCATGCATGAAACACTCGATATTCGCCTCTCTCGGCAACATCGACACCACGAGTTTGTGTATGAAGGAGAATGTCCATGCGGATCCAGATTGATCCGATGAGGCCGAAACCGCGAACGGTCGCGCAGGTGGCCGATATACTCAAGGACGGCGGCATCATCGTGTACCCGACCGACACCGTCTATGCGCTGGGCTGCATCGTGAGCAACAAGCACGGCCTCGAAGGCATAAGCCAGATCAAGGCATCAAAGAAACCCAAGAGCATCATCTTCGCCGAGATCAAGGATGTCACCGAGTACGCCAAGGTGAGCAACGAGGCTTACCGGCTCATGAGGGTGCTCTTCCCCGGTCCCTACACCCTGATCCTGCCGGCCACCCGCCTGGTTCCGCGCCTGCTCCAGTCGAACCGCAAATCCATCGGCGTGAGGATCCCCGATCACTGGTTCTGCCGGGCCCTGGTGGAGCAGGTGGGCGAGCCCATCATCACCACGAGCATCCCGCTGACCGACGAACAGATCCACATCGACCCCATCGCGATAGAGTCCCACCTCGGGCACCGCGTCGATGTCGTCATCGACAGCGGCATCCTGCCGGACATCCCCTCTACGGTCATCTCGCTGGAGACCGGATCGCCCGAGATCGTGAGGTACGGCCTCGGTCCCACCGAGCTCATCGAGGCGGCCTAGAGGGGTCCTCCATGAAGAAGATGCTCATCAACGCCATCCACCCCGAGGAGATCAGGGTGGCGGTCGTGGACGAGGGCGTGCTCACGGAGTTCTACATGGAGAGCGCGCTCAAGGAGCAGCTCAAGGGCAATGTCTACAAGGCCCGCATTTCCAAGGTCGAGCACAGCCTGAACGCGGTCTTCGTGGACTACGGCCGGGAGAAGCATGGGTTGCTACCGGCCGGAGACATAAATCCCGCCTTCGTTCCCGACCTCGGGGAAGGAAAGAACGTGATGGACTCCCTGCGCAAGGGCATGGAGATCCTCGTACAGGTGGTCCGCGAGGAAAAAGGCGCCAAGGGCGCGCTGCTCACCATGGACATCTCGCTGCCCGGCCGGTTCCTCGTGCTGCTGCCCCGGCAGGACATGGCGGGCATATCGCGCAAGATCGAGGACGAGAAGCAGCGCAAGCGGCTCCGCGAGATCATCGACCAGATCAAGCCGCCCGAGGGGACCGGGCTCATCGTGCGCACCGCGGGCATGGACAAGACCAAGACCGAGCTCGCCCGGGACATGGCCTACCTGACGAGACTGTGGAAGAGCATCGAGGACCAGTTCCAGAAGGCCGCGTGCCCGAGCATCGTCTACAAGGAAGGCGACATCATCATCCGGACCATCCGCGACTACCTCACCACCGACACCGCCGAGATCATCATCGATGACGACGACACGATGAAGCGGGCGGAGACCTTCATGAAGACCCTCATGCCCCGGCAGAAGGACATCATCAGGGCGTACAGGCAGAACAAGCCCCTGTTCACGAAATTCGAGCTGGAACAGCAGATCGAGGGCGTGTACAACCGCACGGTCAGGCTCAGGTCCGGAGGTACCATCATCATCGAACCCACCGAGGCCATGGTGGTCATCGACGTGAACTCGGGCCAGTCCTCGGGCGCCAGATCCATCGAGGAGACGGCCTTCGAGACGAACCGGGAGGCTGCAGCCGAGATCGCCCGGCAGCTCGTCCTGCGGGACCTGGGAGGCCTCATCGTCATCGACTTTATCGACATGCGTTCCAGGGAGAACATCCGCAACGTGGAGAAGACCCTGCGCGAAGGCCTGAAGAACGACCGGGCCCACCTGGTGTTCGGGAAGATCTCCAAGTTCGGCATCATGGAGCTTTCGCGCGAGCGGCTGTCGCCCCCGCTGGTCGAGAAGAGCCACGTGACCTGCCCGACCTGTGAGGGGGTCGGCATCGTGCGTTCCGTGGAGTCTGCCGCGTTCATGGCCCTGCGGGAGATCCAGCTCTACCTCACGAGGAACAGGCCCCCCCGGGTGAAAGTCCGCATGCCGCGGGACGTGGCGCTCTATGTGCTCAACCGGCAGAAGCGGCACCTCGTGCGGCTCGAGCACGACTTCGAAACCGAGATAACCGTCTCGGCAGGCCATGGCCTCAGGATCGGCCAGATACTCGTCGAGAAGGCCGAGTAGAGGAATCAGCCGGCCCGAGCCGTACCCTTTGCCCTGGAGAGACGTTTTTCCAGGGCCACCACGACAAACACCACCAGGCCCAGGATGACGCACAGGCCGAGATCCGCCGGTGCCAGCGGCTTGACGTGGAAAAACCTGTTGAGGAACGGCGAGTAGACCGCTGCCGCCTGCAGCGTGACGGCGCTCAGCACCACCACGACCATGGCCGGGTTCGAACTCCAGGCGGCCACGCCCGGCTTCCGTATGGCCCGCAGCCCGATGGCGTTGCCGATCTGGGTGAAGGCCACGGTGGTGAAGATCATGGTCTGCCACGTGCGGTCGTGCGGGGAGTAGTACGCATATCCCACGGCCATGCTCAGGCCCATGATGAGCAGGCCGACCCAGATGATATGGCGGGCACCCCCCCTGCCGAACAGGCTCCCGGCAGGATCGCGCGGCGGCCGGTTCATGGTGTCGGCCTCTGCCGGCTCCAGGCCGAGCCCGAGGCCCATGAGCCCGTCGGTCAGCAAATTGAGCCAGAGGAGCTGGAGGGGCTGCAGTGCTATGGTGATGCCGATGAGCGGCGAGAGCAGCATGATGAGGACCTTGGCCAGGTTGCCGGCTATGGAGTACTTGATGAAGCGCAGGATGTTGTCGTAGATGACCCTGCCCTCCTCCACCGCGGACACGATGGTGGCGAAATTGTCGTCGAGGAGCACCGCGTCGGCGGCCTCCTTGGCCACGTCGGTACCGGTAATCCCCATGGCCACGCCGATGTCCGCCTTCTTCAGGGCCGGCGAGTCGTTCACGCCGTCGCCGGTCATGGCCACGATGTGCCCCCGCTTCTGCAGGGCCTGCACGATCCTGAGCTTGTCCTCGGGAGACACCCTGGCATAGATCGACACCTCTTCCACCAGGTTTTCGAGGTCGTCCTGGCCGAGGCGGTTGAGCTCCTGGCCGGCAAGGGTCCGGGCCCCCTCCCCCGCTATGCGCAGGTCCCGGGCGATGGCCGATGCGGTCAGGGGGTGGTCGCCCGTGATCATGACCGGCCTGATGCCTGCATTCCTGCAGACCTGGACCGCCTCCCTCACCTCGGGCCGTGGCGGGTCGATCATGCCGACCATGCCGATGAACGCAAGGTCCTCCTCGCGGATTTGCGAGGGGTCGTCGCCTGGATACAGCCACTGCAGGGCGACCCCGAGCACTCTCATGCCCTGCGCCGCCAGGCTGTCGTTCGCGGCGATGATGCGGTCCTTGAGCTCATCGACGGGAAGCGCCTCGAGGTTTTCCGACAGGACGCGTGAAGAGACCTCCAGGAGCCCGTCCAGCGAGCCCTTGGTGAAGGCCACGTGAGTGGCGCCCGGCTTCATGACCGGGAGGAGATACCCGGGCGGCTCTTCTTCCGATGGAAGCCTGTGGAGCGTGGTCATGCGTTTGCGGTTCGAATCGAAGGGCAGCTCGGCGATCCGCGGCAGGAAAGTCTCCATGTGCTCCTTGACCATGCCCATCTGTGCGGCAGCCACGACCAGGGCCCCCTCGGTGGGATCCCCCAGGGTGTGGTACCGCCCCTGGCCCGCGTCCGGTTTCAGGACGGCGTCGTTGCACAGGGCGCCTGCCATGAGGGCGAGCCAGATGGGCCGGGGCTGGTTCTCGACGAGGTCCCGTCGTATGTCGCCGGGGTTCAGCGCGGGGGAGCGGCCGCGCATGGATTCCTTCAGGTCCAGGCTGTACCCCGCGACGTCGATGAAGGTCACGGTCATGCGGTTTTCCGTCAGCGTGCCTGTCTTGTCGGAGCAGATCACGGTCACCGAGCCCAGGGTCTCCACGGCGGGAAGCTTGCGGATGAGCGCACGGCGCTTGAGCATGCGCTGTGCCCCGAGGGCCAGGGTGATGGTCACCACCGCGGGGAGCCCCTCCGGGATCACGGCCACGGCGATGCTGACGCCCATGATGAGCATGTTCACGAAGGACTCGCCGTTGATGATGCCGATGCCCCCGATCAGGACCGCGGCGACGATGCCGGCGACGGCCAGCGTCTTTCCCACCCTGTCGAGCCTGGTCTGCAGCGGCGTCGGCTCCGAGGCCACGCCCTGGATGAGGGTGGCGATGGTTCCGAGCTCGGTCTGCATGCCGGTCTGAACCACGAGCCCCGACCCTCGCCCCATGGTCACGTTCGTGCCCATGTACGCCATGTTGCGGCGGTCACCCAGCGGGAGGTCGGCCTCGGGAATCGCGTCGGTGATCTTTTCGACTGGTTCGGACTCGCCGGTCAGTGCGGACTCCTGGATGCGCAGGTTGACGGCATCGACGAGGCGGATGTCTGCCGGGACGGTGTTGCCCGCCTCCAGGGAGAGGACATCCCCGGGCACCAGCTCCCGGGCCGACATCTCGCGCAGGACGCCGTTCCTGCGGACCCTCACGAGCGGCACCGCGAGCTTCTTGAGCGACGCGATGGCACGCTCGGCCCGGTACTCCTGGACAAAGCCGAGCATGGCGAACATCACCACGATGGCCAGGATGGCGACCATCTCCACCGTCTTGCCGATGAAGCCGGAGACCACCGCTGCAGCGATGAGGATGAGGACCATGACCGCGGTGAACTGCTCCCACAGGATGAGCACGGGGCTCTTGATGCCGGTCTCCTTGAGCTCGTTGGGCCCGTGCTCGCTCAGCCGCCCGGACGCCTCGGCATCGCTCAGGCCGTCGGCCGGGTCGGCCCCGAGTCTTCTCAGCGATGCCTCGACGCTCAGCGCGTGCCATGGATCCATGGGTGCTCCCTTCAGTTCACAGTGACCGTGACGGTTCGTGGGGATTGTGGTTCAGGATCGACGGTGTTGTCAACAGGGTTCTGCGGCCGTACCGTGAACGGTCCACGAGGCCGACCCATAAGGTCTGACCGGGGACTTTTTACCTTGCAATTTATCAGGGTTGCCTCTAGTGAAGGGGTTGTCTGTCATGAAGGAGTCAAAACATATGAAACCCGTGCCCCTGTTTCTTTCGATACTCCTGTGCGTCTTCGCGGCATCGTGCGGCGGCAGCGACGGTGGCGGCGGCACCCTGCCGACCACCACGGTGCAGGCCCTGCCGCTGCCCGGCCCCTATGAGGTAGCGTGCAGCAACGTCGAACAGGACTTCACTCGGGTGGGTGCCGGCGAGGACGCCGAGAGCTACTGGGAAGGCGCCCCGTCGGGAAACGGCATGCCGCGGTATGCGACCGATCTGCTGGCCGACCCTGACAACACGCTGACCGTCTCCGTGACCGCACCGCAGGACCCCGGTATCTACGGTGATTATGCCGGGCAGACGGTCGAGTACGTGGTGCTCGTGTTCTACCCCACGACGGACGACAATCCCCGTCCCGACTATGAGCTGCCGACCCGCGATGTCCTGCCGCACATGCAGACCGGATCGGCCCCGCCTTTGTTTGCCGACGGATCTGCGTATCCCGTGGTCGTGTTCTCCCACGGCCTGAACGACAGCCCGATCTCCTCGGAGAAATACATCTCGGCATTGTCCATCGTTGCGAGCTACGGTTACGTCGTGATCGCCCCGTTTCACGGCGACTCGCGCTTTTCCGACCTGAAGATCGACGACCTCGGCGACGCCCTGGGCGTGGCGCTGAACCTGGAAAACTTCACGGCGCTGGAGGCGATGCGGCCGCTGGCGATATCGGCGGCCCTCACCCTCGTGCTGGAGCACCCGCAATGGAAGGATCACGTCGATGCGGCGCAGGTCGGCGGCTTCGGGGTGAGCATGGGCGGCGAGACGATGATGCTCCTGGGGGGCGCCGGCCTGACGACCTCATACCTCGACATGGGGTTGTCATGGGAACGGATCACCTTCGAACCGCGGCTCAAGGCGGCGGTCGGCTACATCCCGTATTTCGGGCAGCCGGTCCTGCCGGCGTTCGGTCGAAGCCAGGCAGGGCTGGTCGGTGTCGACCTGCCGTTCCTCGGCATCAGCGGGACACAGGACAAGGTCGCGCCGATCGCGTTGACCAGGACCGGCATGTCACGCCTGGAAGGCAGGCGCATTCTGGTTGCGCTCGAAGGAGTGGAACACGAGTTCGACGATGGCTCGACGGACGACATCTTCACGTGGATCCTGACTTTCCTCGACGCGGAAGTGCGCGGGGATACCGATGCACTGCAACGCCTCTCCACGATGGGGAGCGTGGAAGGCGGGGGCGACGACAGCGTCCGGCTCGACTGAAAGGGCTGCCGTGGGTGTCGGGAGAGGCCGCTCGATCAAGCCGGCCACGATCTACGATGTGGTTTGTGCGCTCGTTGCGCGATATGAGTATCTGAAATAATATTGATTATCACTACTGTCCGGTTAAATTAATTTTTGGCCAAAAATGCCACGTAACTTACCAATATTATTAGGTGTGGGTATAGAAAGAAATTTCAAATCGATAAATGATAAAAATGGCTGTAGAAC
>JAGOOG010000025.1 GCA_017992605.1 Deltaproteobacteria bacterium | reverse complement strand
CGAAGAACACGCGATACCCCTCGAGGTCGCTCTCGGTGTTCGCGTTCCAGCTTATGCGCACGACGGCTGCAGAAAGAAGCGTGGGCAGCAGCGCCAGGATGAGCGCCAGCACGCCTGTTTTCGCCCCAGTAGAACCGATCATTTCACCCCGCAGATGGGTACTGCAATTGGAACCTTTCTCCAATAAGTGACCCTGAAAGTCAAGGAGGAAAAACTCCCGGGGAACCCTAGTCCTCAGCCGGGTACCCCGTGATCTGCGCGATCCTCCTGTTCACCGGCTCGAGCACGGTGTAGAGCTTCCGGTACACGTCGTGGTAGAGGTCGTCGTAGACCCGCTGGCTGGCCGGCACGGGCTCGAAGGTCCTTCCCTTGCGCACCATGGCCCTGACCGCATCGTCGATGGTCGGGTGCATGCCCGTTGCCACGGCCGTGTCGATGGCGGCCCCCAGGGCCGATATCTCGGAGGTGGCCATGCGGCTCACGGGCAGGCCGAACATGTCGGCGGCGATCTGCACGGCCGTGTCGCTCTTGGACCCGCCGCCGCCGACGCGGATCTCCCTGAACTTCACGCCGACTTTTGCCTGGACCAGTTCGGAGAGCCGCCTGAGCTCGAACCCGATGCCCTCGAGGATGGCGCGGTAGATGTGCGCCCGGGTGTGCACGTCGCCGAAGCCGATGATGGACCCCTTGGCGAACTTGCTGTAGACCATGGGCGACCAGTAGGGCTGCAGCACCAGGCCCATGGACCCGGGCGGGATGGTGCGGATGACCTCGTCGAAGACCACCTCGGGCGCGACGCCGCGCCTGGCAGCCTCCTGGGCCTCGCGCATGCCGAACTCCTGCTTGAACCACGTGATCATCCAGAAGCCGCGGTGGATGAACATCTCGATGTCCCATGCGTTCGGTATGGCCGAGGGCCAGGTGAAGAAGCGTAACGCCCCGTCCTTGATGTACTTCCGCGTGAGGATGTGCATGGCCGTGGCCGTGCCGAAGCTGATCTCGGCGATGGACTGCTCGATGGCCCCGGCGCCGAGGAGCTCGCTCTGCTTGTCACCGGCGCCCACCACCACGGGCAGACCCTCGGGCAGGCCCGTTTCCTCGGAGGCCTTCTTCGTGATCCGGCCGAGGACCTCGTCGGGCCTGAAGAGCTTGACGCAGTGCTCCTTTGCGATGCCGAGCGGGGGATAGGCGACGCCCAGCGGGTGCCACCTGAGCTTGTTGTACTCGAAGGGCCAGATGCCCGTGACCATGCCCACCGAGTCGTGGAACTCGCCGGTGAGCTTGCGCACGAAGAAGCCCGATGCCTGGACGAACTTGTAGGTCCTCGCGTAGATCTCGGGCTCGTTGAGCTTGATCCAGAGGAAGATGGAGTGCTTCTGGGCGTACTTGATGGCCGAGAGCATCCCGGCGGTGCCGAACAGCGCGGTGCCGAGCACTCCCAGGGGCGGCGGCTCGTCAACCGAGCGCTGGTCGAGCCAGATGATGGCCGGCCGCAGCGCATTGCCGTCCCTGTCCATGGGGATCACCGTGCTGCGCTGGGTGGTGATGCCCACGCCAGCGATGGCGGCCTTGTCGATGGTGATCTTGCTCATGAGGCCGTTCGTCACGGTGCAGAGCTTGGACCAGTAGTCCTCGGTGCTCTGCTCGGCCCAGCCGGGCCGCTGGGAGAAGTAGGGCTCGAAGGCCCGCTGCTCGATGGCGAGCTCGGTGCCCTCGATGTCGAAGAGCACGGCCCGGATGCTCTGGGTACCCGAATCGATGGCTATGACATAACGCTTGTCGGACATGGCACCTCCCCGTGAAAACATGACATCGGGCGCACGAAGCACCCGTTCGATTCGGCAGTGTAGCACAGATCGAAGGATTCCTGAAGCGGGAGTCGAAGGGCTCCCTCAGCGGCACAGGGGCTCGATGGGTTCGAGGTGCTCCCCGATCGTGCCCCGGTCCACCGCCTCCAGGAACTCCTCGCCGAGGGACGCGCTCGCCCTCATTACATGGTTCCAGAAGGCCGTCCGCTCGTCGTCCCTGCCCTTGAATTCCCAGAAGTCCTCCCGGGAGGGGATCCTGCCCCCGGGCATGGACGCCACGAAGGCCTTCGACGGGCAGAGCAGGACCACGTTGGCCATGTCCTCGACCGAGGGCTTCCTCCAGGGGAGCAGCTTGTCGAACCACCCCGGGGTGATGCGGTCCGTATAGTGGGGAAACAGGACGATTTTCGAGCCGGCAAAGGGGACGGCCAGGTGGTAGTCGAGGATGCCCGCGTCGCGGTACATGCCCGGCCCCGCACCGGGGATGTCCCGGACCCCGGACATGATCACGGGCATGGATCCAGAGGCCATGACCGCCGGCCGCACGTTCTCCGGGGTGAGCGGCACGCGCCGGATGGAAAAGCCGCCCATTGCGTGGTAGGGGGGCAGATCGCGCGGGTCGTAGAAGAGGACCCGGGAGAAGAGGAGGCCGAGGAGGCTCCGGTGGGCCGCGTTGAGCAGGCCCGCCGCGGCCATGAGCATGAACAGGGGATATTTCCTCTCCACGGCGTAGGGGCCGGGGCACCTGACCGCCAGGAACGTGAGCCGGGCATGGGGGTGGGACAGGATCCGCACCGGTCCGCCGCCTTCCAGGGCTGCGTCGAGGAACTTCATGATCTCCGCGCTCGCCTGGGCCGCCGTCGGCACCGAGGTGAACCGCTGGCCGAGGTAGGCATCGCGGAACCGGTCGTGGGCATCCATGCCCTGGGCCAGTGCGGCGAACCGCCACGTGCCCACGGAGGACCCGAGCAGGAAGACCGGGCCGCTGCGTTGCATGAGCCACGAGGTGAAGATGGCCCTGTCAAGGCCGTCCAGGACGAGCCACTTGGGGCCGCCGGCCGCGCCGGCCACCACCTCCACCATGTCCGGGGTGAGCCCCTGCCGGGCGATGAGCGCCCGGGCCTTCGGGCCTGCATAGATGCTCAGGTTCCTCATAACCGCATCACGGATTCATACCCGTATGCTGCCGCGGTCGAGAACCGCCGGGTCGTCCTCGTCCATGATCCTGATGATGGACGCATTCATCCGCTCCTTCTGGGCCAGGTAGGAGGCCCTGTTCTTGTCCTGCACCCTGGCGAAGTTCATGACCACGGTCATGAGCTCTTCGTTCGGGCAGGCCTTCAGGACGATGTGGTGCTCCTCGCACTGGCTCCCCGTGAGCCTCGTCCCCAGGTAGTACATCTCGTCGAGCTTGTAGGCCGGGATGGCCTTCTTCACCATGGCCACCATCCCGGGCCAGAACGGGATGCCCAGGTCCACCTCGGGGAAGCAGAAGAAGCCGCGGTCGGACCGCATGAAGCGGAAGTCGAAGCAGCAGCACATGATGGCGCCGCCGGCAAAGGCATGCCCGTTGATGGCCGCGACGGTGGGCATGGGGTAGAGGAGGATCCTGCGGAGCAGGCCGCTCAGGGCATAGTTGAACGCCCTCATGCCCCCCGTGTCGCCCGCCTGCGCCATGGGCATGAGCCAGTCGAGGTCGATCCCGTTGCAGAAGATCTTCTCGTGGGCCGACCGCACCACCAGGACAGTGGCAGCGGTCTTATGCTCGATCTCGTCGAGGGCCTTCTGAAATGCACCTATGAACGCCATGTTCAGGCGGTTCTCGCCGCTGTTCATGGTGAGCACGGCCACGTGCCCGTCCAGTGCATGGTCCACAAGGGCCATGGTTCCCTCCTGCTTGGATGGTCTTCACAACGCCGGTCCATTATACAGGTGAAGAAAGGCCCCGTATAGGCAAATCGGGACCTGCTTTTCTTCTCACCTGCCTGGTTTGTGCATCTCGGCTTGTCACCGGGGTGCACAAACCAGGCAGGCCAGCGCCGAAGGTGTTGCAGGGTATTTCGCCCCGACATGTACAACCAGAGGAAATGTCCCCCTCATACCTGTTGCCCCGCCCTGACACATCTGGTAGGCTCGGACGATCTGCGTATGAAAAGGGGGTCGGACCATGCTGATCAACAAAACCGCCCAGGAGGGTGACAGGGTGAAGGTGCACTACCGGGGCAGGCTGGAAGACGGGTTTGAATTCGACACCTCCGTGGGCGGCGAACCCCTCGTCTTCGTGATCGGCTCAGGGGAGGTCATCCCCGGGTTCGAAGGCGGTGCCCGGGGCATGTCGGTGGGCGAGCTCAAGACCGTCACCGTCGAGCCCGGGGAGGGCTATGGACAGCACCGGCAGGAGCTCGTCGTCGAGATGCCCCTGGAGTCTTTCCCCGAGGATATCGTGCCCGAGGTCGGCATGCAGCTCAAGCTCGTGGACGAGAACGGTGAGGAGGTCCCGGTCCTCGTGGTGAACGTGGACGAAGAGACGGTCTCTCTGGACGCCAACCACCCCCTGGCAGGCATGACCTTGACCTTCGAGATCGAGCTGCTCGAGATCATGTAGATCTTGAGACCGCCTTTTTGACCTCCTCGTTTTTTGCATCCCGCACGCTGCCGCGGGATGCAAAAAACGAGGAGGCCAGCGCCGAAGGCGCTGCAGACTTCTCCCTCCTCACCTGATCCCGTAGTGCTCGATGAGCCACAGGCTCATCCAGGGCACATACGTGATGACCAGCAGCCCGGCAAGAAGGACGATGATGAAGGGTATGCACGCCCGGTACAGGTCCACCACGGGCTTGTTGAACCTGATGCACGAGATGAACAGGTTCATGCCGACCGGCGGTGTCAGGTAGCCTATTTCAAGGTTGGTCAGGAAGATGATGCCCAGGTGCACGGGGTTGATCCCGTAGCTCGTGGCTATGGGCACGATGAGCGGCACCACCACCACCAGGGCCGAGTAGATGTCCATGATGCAGCCCACCACGAGCAGGAAGACGTTCAGCGCGATGAGGAACGCCACCTTCGAGCCGATGTGCGCCTGGATGAAGTCCAGGATGTGCATGGGGATCTCCGCGTCGATCATGTAGGTGGTCAGCGCCAGGGCCGAGCTGAAGATGATGAAGATGGTGCCCACCAGCACCATGCTCTCCCGTATGATGGCGGGAAACTGCCTGATCTTGAGATCGCGGTGGATGAAGACCTCCACGAGGAAGGCGTAGGCCACCATGATGGACGCCACCTCGCCGAGCGTCACGAACCCTCCGAAGATGCCCACCACGAGGATGACCGGGATGAGGAGCTCCCACTTGGCGGCGTTGGTGGTCTGCACGATGTTCTTCAGCGAGATCGGCGTCCTGACGGTCTTCGCCCTGGTTGCGCAGAACGTGCTGTACAGGGCCAGGATGACGATCAGGAAGATCCCCGGGACGATGCCCGCCGCGAAGAGCTGGGTGATGCTGGTCTCGGCCACGACCCCGTAGATGATGATGGGCAGGCTGGGGAAGAAGAGCAGGCCGAGGCTGCCGGACGATGTCAGGAGGCCGAGGCTGAATTTCTCCGAGTACCTGCCCTTGAGCAGGGCCGGGAAGAGCAGGCCGCCCAGCGCGATGATGGTGACACCGGAGGCCCCGGTGAAGGCGGTGAAGGCCGCACAGGCTATGAGCGACACGATGGCCAGCCCGCCCGGCATCCAGCCGAGGACGGCCTGCGAGAAGTTCACGATCCGTACCGACGCCCTGCTCTCGGCCAGGATGAACCCGGCAAAGGTGAAGATGGGGATGGTGTACAGGACCGGGTTGTTGGAGAACTGGCTGTAGATGTCGACGATCAGCGCGGCGAACCTGATGTCGGAGAGGTGGAACCCGAGCAGGGCCAGCGACGAGAGGACCGCGAAGATGGGTGCGCCCAGGAAGGCCAGGAGCGCGATGCAGACGATGGCCGCCGTGACCATGGGCTCAGGCCTCCCTCGTGAACAGGGCCCTGAGGGACAGCATGCACCGCAGCGCGAACCTGAGCATGACCGCGCAGTATCCGATCGGGATGACGACCTCGAGGGTCCACACGGGGACATGGACCTGGTGGAAGAGTATGGATGTCCCGGTGGAGTAATCCACCTGGATGAAGACGATGGATGCGTAGAGCAGGATGCCGCACATCACCGTGGTGAACAGCGAGGTTACGACCTCGGCGAAGCGCTTCATGCCGTCGGGCAGCATCCGGTACGCCACGTCGATCCTTATGTGCTTCCCCTCGCGCGCCGCGAGCCCCGCGCCGATGAAGGCGACCCAGAGCACCATGTGCCGCACGATCTCGGAACCGCCCGCGATGCCGGTGGAAAAGACGTCGCGCAGACCGACCTGGACGAGGACGAGCAGCACCATGGCACACAGGATGAACGAGACCGCGGCGTCCTCCACCAGGGCGATGGCCTTGAACAGGCCGTAGGATCGTCCCGTCGGGTACCCGCAGGAAGGACATCTGCCTGAAGCGGTATCACTGAGCAGGGCGCCGCATGCGGGACACCTCATGGATCACTGCCCCTGATCGAGCCGGATGACGGTGGCGTCGGCGGGGTGTGACTTCCTGTACTCCTCCACCAGGGCCATGGTCCTGTCCAGGAGCCCGCGGGAGTAGAGCCTCCCCACGAGGCTCTCCCTGGCCTTTTTCGAGGCGTCGAAGACGTAGAGCATCTCCTTGTCCCTGATGTCGTACTTCACGATGGTGATGCCCGACTTGAGGAGCAGGTCGATGGACTTGGCATCCTCGTAGCGCGTTGCCTTCTCGATCTTGAGATGCTGGGCCGCGGCGACGTCCAGGATCGTCTTCTGGCTCGAGGGCGAGATCCTGTCCCAGATGTCCTTCTTCACGATGGTGGCGCCCAGGATGTTCGTGGACGGGTACCCGGTCATGTACCTGAACTTCGTGTACCACTGGAAGGCCACGGCGCCGAAGGGGGTGGAGTTCGCGCAGTCGATGAGGTTGGTGGACAGCGACGTGGCGACGTCCGAGATGGACAGCGACACGGGCGAGATGTCCAGGGCCTGGTACACCGCCTGGCTGATGGGCTCCCCTTCCAGGGCCCACCACTTCTGTCTCCTGGCCACGGCCAGGTCGGTCAGCGGCTCCTTCGAGAAGGTGTAGACGAACCCCAGGTCCATCCAGCCGAGCACCTTGTATCCCTGCTTCTCGAACAGCCTGTTCATCTCCGGCTGCAGCTTCTTGCGCACGTAGCCCACTTCATCGTAGTTCCGGAACACATAGGGTATCTCGGTGACCCGCACCTCGGGGACGATGAGCCCCAGGCCCGGGCCCATGAACCCGCCGCCGTGGAGCTGGCCGAGCTTGATCTTGCGCATGACGTCCTTCTCGTCGCCCTGGACGCCGCCCCAGTAGGTCTTGAACGCCACCTCGCCGTGCGTCTTCTCGCGGATCTGGTTGGCCAGCTCGTCGAAGGCCTTGGCCACGGCGGTGCCCTTGGGTGCGAGCGTGGCCATCTTGATGACGACCGTGGCGTCCTGTGCCGCCGCCGCAGGCGGCAGGCACACGGCCAGGCTGGTGATGACGAGCGCCAGGATTGTGTACGACAGTCTCTTCATGGTGATGTGCGTCCCCCTCGCCGTGTCAGAAATACATGTCGACATTGTCCAGCAGGACCCGTGCCTTGCGCTTGGCGACCTCGTTGGCAAAGGCCCGGTCGGGGAAGCTCTCGTGAGGGGTCGCGATGATCTCCTCGAGCGTCTTGACGAACAGGTCCCGGTCCTGGATCTGGTACGCGTAGAACTGTGCATAGAACAGCTGGATGAACAGGAGCTTCCTGCCTGAGATGGCGAAGGCCCTGTCGAAGTGCGCCTTTGCCTTGGCCGAGCTGTCGCCCATGATGGCGGGCTGCGCCGCGTAAATGGCCCCCAGCGCGGCATGGGCGCTGCCGTGATAGTAGGTTTCGTCGAGCTCGAGGACCCGTTGAAGCATGGCCTGGGCCTTGGGCATGTCCATGATGGCCTCGGGGCTGTCGAGGTTGATCGCCACCCATGCGAGCCAGCAGTTGGCCGTCCAGAACAGGGCAGGGACGTCACCCCTGTCATATTCGGAGAGATTCTCCCTGAACGCTGCCAGCTGGACGTTGAAGTCCTTCTCGAAGTCCTTCCCGCCGATGAGCGCCCTGGCCGCGTAGCCCCGCGCCTTCAGGTACAGGGCGCTCGCCCTGGGCTTGTCCGTGTCCTCGATGAAGGCGTTGGCATAGCCGAAGTTGGCCTCGGCAGCCTTGAGCAGGAGCTTTTCGCTCGGCGCCGAGAGGATGAGTCCGTCCATCTGGACCAGGAAGGCGGGAAGGGCGTCCCGCATCATGTCCACGTCGGTGTTGCGGTTCACCGCGATGTTCATGTCATCCATGATGGGGTCCATGGACCTGACGGCCATGGCCTTCATGGAACAGCCGCCCATGAGCGGGATAAGCAGGAACCACAGAAGGAACGCCGGTCTTTTCCCTCTCCCTGAAGTCATACGCACCCCTTTCATACAACCGGCACCGTGCATCGTCACACGCGAAGCATGCGCTGCCAATAACCTGCGAATAAAAAGATAAATTCAATCTTTTCCATTCTTGTGTCAAGGGGTTTCTCGGGAACGTGGGGCGAAGCACAGGGTTACTTTCCGTGGAGCGCTTTGCATCTCCTTTCGCCCAAGGCATGAAACCCGGGGCATGAAAAAGGGGACGGTCTCAAGTGACCGTCCCCTTTTCCGTGGCGTTCATGGGCCGTCAGGACTTGCTCTTTTCGAATTCCTTCATGAAGTCGGCCAGTATCCGGACACCTTCCATGGGCAGGGCGTTGTACATGGACGCCCGGATGCCCCCCACCGCGCGGTGGCCCTTGAGCCCGATGAGGCCCTTCTTGGAAGCCGCCGCGACGAACTCGTTGTCCAGCTCCTCGGACGGGAGCTTGAAGGGTATGTTCATCTTGGAACGCGAACCCTTGTCGACCGGCGCCTTGTAGAAGGAGCTGCTGTCGAGGATGTCGTAGATGAGCTTGGCCTTGGCGTTGTTGATCTTCTCCATCTCGGCGATTCCGCCCATGTCGGCGAGCCACGTGAGCACCTCGTGCACCACGAAGATGGCGCTCACCGGGCAGGTGTTGTAGCAGGAGTTGTTCTCCACGTGCGGCTTGTAGTTCAGCATGGTCGGCGTGTTCTCGGGGGCCTTGCCCACGAGGTCCTCCCTGATGATGACGCAGGTGACGCCTGCCGGACCCATGTTCTTCTGGGCACCCGCATAAACGATGCCGAACTTGCTCACGTCGATCTTCCGGGACATGATGTCCGAGGACATGTCGGCCACGAGCGGGACGTCCCCCGTGTCCGGGAAGGTCTGCCACTGGGTGCCGTAGATGGTGTTGTTGGAGGTGATGTGGCAGTAGGCCGCATCCTTGGTGAGCTTGAGCTCGGAGGCGGCGGGCAGCCTCGTGTAGTTCACGTCCTTGGTGGACGCCGCGACGTTCACCGTGCCGACGAGCTTGGCCTCCTTGATGGCCCGGGTGGCGAAATAGCCCGTGTCCACGTAGTCGGCCACCTTGCCCGCGTGCAGCAGGTTGATGGGGATCATGGCGAACTGCAGGCTCGCACCGCCCTGGAGGAACAGGATCTTGTAGTTGTCGGGGATCTCCATGACCTTCCTGAGGAGGTCGACCGTTTCGACGAGCAGCGCGTCGAACTGCTTGGAGCGGTGGGAGACTTCCATGACGGACATGCCGGTACCGGCAAAGTTCAGCACGGCCTTGCTCGTGCTCTCGAGAACGGGTTCGGGAAGAACCGATGGGCCTGGATTGAAGATGAAGACGTTTCTCATATGGAAATCGTGCCTCCTTACCGTGATTGATGGAAGCTCCTCTATACCAGCGAAGGGGGTTCACCGTAAAGGCATTTGTTTCGGTCCGCGGCTGCATGATGCAGAAGTCTCGGAAATGACTGCAGATGCAACCCGGGAAAAATGAATCATGGGTTTTCTCCCCGGGCGTGTCCCGCCGCAGACGCATTGACAGGTCACCGGGTCATGGGGTATGGTTATGAACGCTCATTCATTTGCTAGGACGGGCGGCCATCACGAGGACGCATGAGGCAGGAGACGACACCCGCACGCGGAACTCTCAAACCAGGAGGAACACTATGGAATTTTCACTGAGTGAAGAGCACAAGATGGTACAGGACATGGCGAGGAAGTTCGCCGATCAGGAGCTCAAGCCGAGGGCCGCCGAGATCGACCAGACTCACCGCCACAACGACGAGGTCCTCAGGAAGATGGCCGAGAACGGCTTCATGGGCGTCGCCATCCCGAGCGAGTACGGCGGGGCCGGTATGGACTACGTGGCCTATGCCCTGATCCTCACCGAGATATCCCGGGGGTGCGCCAGCACGGGCGTCATCATGTCGGTGAACAACTCGCTGTACGGCTTCCCGGTCTACACCTTCGGCAGCGAGGAGCAGCGCAGGAAGTTCAACACACCGGTGGCGTCCGGTGAAGCCCACGGCTGCTACGGGCTCACCGAGGCCAACGCGGGCTCCGACCCGGCGGGCATGAAGACGAGCGCCGTGCTCGACGGCAACTGCTGGATCATCAACGGCGAGAAGAAGTTCATCACCAACGGCAACATCGCCAAGTACGCGGTCATCGCGGCGGTGACGGACAAGACCAAGGGCTACAAGGGCATCACCCAGTTCGTCATCGACCTGGAGGAGACGGAAGGGTTCTCCGTGGGCAAGGTCGAGGACAAGCTCGGCATCCGCGGCTCGGGCACCTCCGAGCTCGTGTTCCAGGACGCCCGCATACCCAAGGACGCCATCCTGGGCGACCCGGGCAACGGGTTCCGGCAGATGCTCACCACGCTGGACTCGGGCCGCATCGGCATCGCCTCCCAGGCCCTGGGCATCGCCAAGTGCTGCCTCGAGGAGTCGGTGAAGTACTCCAAGGAGCGGGTACAGTTCGGCAAGCCCATATCCGACTTCCAGGCCATCCAGTTCAAGATGGCCGACATGGCCACCCGCATCGACGCGGCCGAGCTTTTGATCCTGCGGGCCGCCTGGCTCGAGAGCGAACACAAGCACTTCGAGAAGGAAGCCGCCATGGCCAAGATGTACGCCTCGGACGTGGCCATGTGGGCCACCGTTGAGGGAGTGCAGATACTGGGCGGCTACGGCTACGTGACCGAATACCCCATGGAGCGCCTCATGCGCGACGCCAAGATCACCCAGATCTACGAGGGCACCAACGAGATCATGCGGGTGGTGGTGGCCAGGAACCTCCTGGGCAAGAGATAGCGTTTCCAGGGGGCATGGGTCCCATGCCCCCTTCGTGTCTTCTAGTGGGCCTCGGCCCAGCTCGATCCCGTCCCGATGTCCACGTGGACGGGGACCGCAAGCGGGTAGGCGTTCTCCATCTCGTGTCTCACCAGGGCCTTGAGCTCGTCGATCTCGTCGAACGCGGCCTCGAAGACCAGCTCGTCGTGAACCTGGAGGACCATGCGGCTCTTCATGCCGGCCAGGTGCTCGTGGATCTTCACCATGGCCAGCTTGATGACGTCGGCCGCGCTGCCCTGGATGGGCGTGTTGATGGCGATGCGCCTGGCCCCCTCGCGCTCGTTGAAGTTGCTCGACACGATCTCGGGAATGCTCCTGCGGCGCCCCATGATGGTGGTGACGAAGCCGTCCTTCTCGGTCGACCGGGCGATGCCCTCCATGTATGCGCGCACCCCCGGGTACTTGGCGAGGTAGTTGTCGATGTAGCGCTTCGCCACGTCGCGCCTGATGCCGAGCTCGGCGGAGAGCTTGTGCGGGCCCATGCCGTACATGATGCCGAAGTTGATGGTCTTGGCCTGCCTGCGGTGGTTCTCGGTCACCTCGCCTGGGGCCAGGCCGAAGATCTCGGCGGCGGTGCGGGTGTGGATGTCGAGGCCCTTTTCGAAGGACTCCATGAGCACCGTGTCCCTCGTGATGTGCGCCAGGATCCGCAGCTCGATCTGGGAATAATCGGCGCTCAGGATCACGAAGCCCTCGGGGGCCGTGAACGCCTCGCGGATCCGCCGGCCCATGTCGGTGCGGATGGGGATGTTCTGCAGGTTGGGCTCGGACGACGAGATCCTTCCGGTGGCGGTCACCGCCTGGTTGAACCGGGTGTGCACCCGGCCGCTGTGCGGGTCGATCATCAGGGGCAGGGTGTCCACGTAGGTGTTCTTGAGCTTGGTGAGCATGCGCCAGTCCAGGATCATGGCCGGCAGCTCGTGTCTGCCCGCCAGGGCCTCCAGCACGGCGCTGTCGGTGGAGAAACCGGTCTTGGTCTTCTTCACCACGGGCAGGCCGAGGCCGGTGAAGAGGATCTCGCCGAGCTGCTTGGGGGAGTTGATGTTGAAGGGCTTGCCGGCCAGGGCGTAGACCCGTTCCTCCATGCCGGCGAGCTGGATGTCGATCTCCCTGCTGATCCGTCCGAGGAGGTCCGCATCCACGAGTACGCCGGAGGCCTCCATGTCGGCAAGGACGTACAGGAGGGGTATTTCCACCTCGGTGAACAGCCGGTCCACGCCGAGGTCCGCCATGCGGCCTGCAAGGGCTTCCTGCAGGGCCACGAGGCAGCCCGCATGGGTCGCCAGGAAGGAATCCGCCTCGTCCTCGTCGAGGTCCCCTGCGGGGCGAGCCTTCCTGCCCGAGCCGAGCAGATCACGGTCGCGCTGCAGGTCCTGGTCGAGATGGACCTTTGCCAGGTCCTCCAGGGTGGTCTGGCCCGTGGCAGCATCGCAGCAGTAGGCCGCCAGCATGGTGTCGAAGATCTCCGCCTTCACGGCAAGCCCCCTTCGCAGTGCCGCGACGAGGGCCTCCTTGGCGTCGTGCATGGCGAGGCGGGCACGGGGATGTCCCAGGACATCCAGGCACCTTCCGGGTTCGCGGCACACATAGACAGTGCCCCCGCTGGCCGCCGCGGAGCAGGCCCCCCCGAGCACGTGGAACCCGGCCGCACCCTCGATGGCGGGATTGCAGGCATGCTCGATGCGGCCCGCGAATGCGGGCCTTTCCTTGGGTTCGTTCCCGGCGAGCTCGCCGAGCAGTCCCCGGAACTCGAGCTCGGAGAAGAGCCGCACGAGCCTCGGCCGGTCCATCTCCCGCATGGCTATGTCGGGGTAGTCTACGGCCACGTCCACGTCACGGTCGAGCCTCACGAGGTCGAGGCTCAGCAGGGCCGAGTCCGGGTTGTTCCTGATCGCCTCCCTGGTCCTGGAATGGGGGATGGCATCGGCGTTCTCGATGATCCGGTCGACGTGGCCGAGACGTGCCACCAGCTCTCTGGCGCCCTTCTCTCCGATGCCCGGCACCCCCGGGACGTTGTCCGAGCTGTCCCCCATGATGGCCAGCAGGTCCGCCATGTATTCAGGGAAGACCCCGTACTTCTCGTGGACCGCGTCCCTGTCGTAGAGCTTCTCCTTGAGCGTGTCCCAGACCAGCACGCTGTCATCGACGAGCTGCATGAGGTCCTTGTCCCCGGAGATGATGAGGACATCTGCCTCGGCCTTGAATCTCCGCGCGGCAGTGGCGATGATGTCGTCCGCCTCGAGCCCCTCCTTCCGGAGCATGGGGATGCCGAAGGCGTCGACCGTCTCGAGGATGTAGGGAAACTGGACCGCCAGTGCCTCGGGCATCTTCTGGCGGGTGGCCTTGTACTGCTCGAACTTCTCGTGGCGCTCGGTGGTACCCCTCGAGTCGAGCACGAAGCAGAGGTATTCGGGCCTCTTGTCCCTGATGAGCTTGAGCAGCATGCGGGACAGGATGTACACCGCATTCGTGGGCAGGCCCTTCGAGGTGGAGAGGTTCCGCATGGCGTAGAAGGCACGGTACACGTACGAGCTGCCGTCGATGAGGTAGACCGTTTTCCGTCCGGTCATGGCCTCGAAAGCCCCTTGTCCCCGCTGAGCCTCCACGCGCGGTAATCCTCGAGGATATGTGCGTGGTCGAAGGCGAGGTGCGGGAGGTTCCCGAGGTCGAAGACCTCGACCCGGGCCGCGTCGTCGCCTGCCCTGAGAGCCCCTTCACCCCGGGCCGTGAAGACCGTGGTGATGGTGTGCTGCCGGGGGTCGCGGTCGGGGTCGGAGTAGACCGAGAACATCTTCAGGTCGGCGAGCGTGAGCCCCGTCTCCTCCAGGGCCTCCCTGCGGACGGCCTGTTCCACGGTCTCGCCGTAATCCACGAAGCCGCCGGGCAGTGCCCAGCCGGGAGGAGGGTTCCTCCTGAGCACGAGCACGATGCCGCCTTCGTGCTCGATGATGGCGTCCACCGTGGGAACGGGGTTGTGGTAGGTCCTGATGCCGTGTCCGCAGGCCGGACAGGGTATTTCCTTGAGGACGGGCATCTAGAGGTCCTTCAGCGCGATGGTGACCTGCAGCCCGTCGGTGTCGTCCGCGCAGATGTCGGCATGCTCCCTGAGCGCACCGCACGCGTCGTCCACCTCGCGGCGGGATGCGTCGTCGAGCTTCATCTCGGGGCAGCCCAGGTGGATGATGCCGTTCTCCAGGGAGACCCGTATGGTCCTGCCCTTGTCCGTATGGTCCATGATGGCGTTGATGATCCCGGTGACCGCGCAGGACAGGGCATTGTAGTCCACCTTGGCGTAGCGGGACCGTGAGTTCAGCTGGATCTCGCGCTTCGTGTCGTGCTTGAAGCGCATGTCCGCCAGGAGAAAGTTGGTCTCCATCTCCAGGTATTCCCTGAGTTCCACCGAGGTGTACCCTTCGTTGACCATCTGGATCTTGTACCCGAGACCCTTGAGGATGGCATCGATCTTCTCGGCCCCCTCGAGGATGGAGGAGATGTCCTTGGTGTTCTTCTCCCTGAACGTGGCGAGATCCTCGTCGGAGAGCTCCCGGTAGGACTCGACCCGTTCCGTGCGGGACTGGATGAGCTGGGCCCTGCCCATGACCCACATCAGCGGGGTGTTCAGGTTGTGAACCACGCCCCCGAGCAGGGACCCCATGTGAGCGAGGATTCTGTCCTTCATGATTCCTCCATGAATGCACGATAGGCGAGGTAGGTGGCATAGACGTCAACCTTGGAGGAAAGCTCGAAAGGTGCGTGCATGGAGAGCAGCGGAGGCCCCGCGTCCACGATGTCCATGCCGTACTCGGCCAGGAACTTGGCGACGGTTCCGCCGCCGCCCTCGTCCACCTTGCCGAGCTCCCCGGTCTGCCAGGGGATCCCCTTGCGGTTCAGGACCGACCTGATCCAGCCCATGTACTCCGCATGGGCCTCGCTGGAACCCGCCTTCCCCCGCGACCCCGTGAACTTGGTGATGCACACCCCGTAGCCCATGCGGGCGGCATTGGTCTTCTCGTGCACCTCGGGATAGTCGGGGTCCAGCGCGCCGTTGGCGTCGCCCGAGATGGCCCTGCTCCTGAACAGGACCCGGGCCGGGTAGATGTCCTGCTTGAGTCTCTCCCCCAGCGCCCAGAGGACCTCCTCCACGAAGAGGCTCTTGGCGCCGGTATTGCCGTCGCTGCCGATCTCCTCCTTGTCCACGAGGAGCGTCATGGTGGTGTACGGCACCTTCCTGGCGTCGAAGATCGCGCTGAAGGCCGCCCAGGAGCATGCCCGGTCGTCCTGGCCGTAGGCGCCGATCAGCGACCGGTCGAACCCCACCTCCCGCGCCCGGCCCGCCGGAACCGCCTCGATGTCGGCGGAGGTGAAGTCCTGCTCCACGATGCCGTATTTCCGGTGCAGGAACTCCAGGATCCGTCGCTTGACCTTCTCGTCCTTGGCCCTGAGGTCGGGTCTGGAGCCGCAGATGATGTTGAGTTTCTCGCCCACGAAGGCGTCCTCGATCTTCTTGCCGTACTGTGCCTTGCCCGCGAGGTGCGGGAGCAGGTCCTCGATGGTGAAGCAGGGCTCGTCCTCGTCCTCGCCGATGACGATGTTCACCTGGCTGCCGTCCTCCCGGACCACGACGCCGTGTATGGCCAGCGGCCTGGCGAGCCACTGGTACTTCTTGATGCCGCCGTAGTAGTGGGTCTTGAGCATGGCCAGCTCGACATCCTCGTACAGGGGGTTGGCCTTGAGGTCGAGCCGGGGGCTGTCCAGGTGTGCCACCACGATCCTGATGCCGTCCTGGATGGGACGGGTGCCGGTCCTGCACAGGGCGACGGCCTTTCCCCGGTTCTCGATGCAGATGACGTTCTTGTCCAGCGAAGCCCTCTCGCTGATGTAGGAGACCGCTTCGCGCTCGGTCTTCACCTCGGAGAGGAAACGGATGTAGTCCCTCGCGTACCCGTCGATCCGGGCCTCCTTTCCCTGGAGCATGTCCCAGCCTGACCTCGGCTTGTGTTCGAGCGGGCTCTTTTCCGACGGTTTCTTTCTCGGCATCTTCATCCCCTGTCTGGTTCGAAGGATCCCGGAAGGGTTAGGAGAACCTTCCGGGTATTGTGCGGCTGCAGTGAGCGCACCTGGATCCCTGCAGGGCGCTCTTCTCGACGGCGAACCCCCTGCGGGAGACGATGAGCCGGCCGCAGTCGGGGCAGTAGGTGTGCTCGCCCTCGTGCCCCACCACGTTGCCAGTATACACGAAGTGCAGGCCCTCGCTCAATCCGATTTCCCGCGCACGCTCCAGGGTGGACACCGGCGTGGGCGGTGCGCCGTCGTAGTGGTAGCGGGGGTAGTACCTGCTGATGTGCCAGGGGATGTCAGGGCTCACGGAGCCCAGGAAGGAGGCGATGTCCCGCAGCTCGGCTTCCGAGTCGTTCTCGCCCGGGATCACCAGCGTGGTGACCTCTATCCAGACGCCGGCATCGTGATAGGCCTGTATGGCCCCCAGGACCGGGGCGAGCCGTGCCGAGCAGAGCTTCCGGTAGAAGCGCTCCGTGAACGCCTTGAGGTCGATGTTGGCGGCGTCGATGACCCCCTTGAGATCGTGCGCGATGATGTCGGTGGAGGTGTAGCCGTTGCTGATCATGGTGTTGAACAGGCCCCGTTCATGCGCCTTGACCGCCGTGTCCAGGGCGTACTCCAGGTATACGGTGGGTTCGGTATAGGTGTACGAGATGCTCCGGCACCCGCTTTTCACCGCGGAGGCGACGACCTCCTCGGGGGGGAAGTCGTCCCCCGTTATGCGGCCCGTTTCGAGGGGGTACTGGGAGATGTCGCTGTTCTGGCAGAAGGCGCAGCGGAGATTGCACCCCACCGTGGCGATGGAAAAGGCCCTGGTGCCGGGGTAGAAATGGAACAACGGCTTCTTCTCGATGGGGTCGACGTTGGCGGCGATGCTCCGGCCCCACACCAGGGTGATGAGCGTGCCGCCGTAGTTCTTCCTCACCCCGCAGATGCCCACCTTGCCGTCGGCGATGAGGCAGCGGTGGGGGCACAGCGTGCACCGCACCTTGCCGCCGGAGGCCTCCTCCCAGAACCGGGCCTGTTGCATCTCAGTCTTCGTACCTCGCGCCCTTGTCCGCGGACAGGCTCATGCGCGCGTAGCGCTTGAGCACGCCCGTGAGCTTCTTCTTGGGCGGTTTCCAGGAACTCCTCCTGGCCAGGAGCTCCTTTTCGTTCACCCTCAGATCGAGCCTGCGCCCGGGTATGTCGATGCTGATCGTGTCCCCTTCCCGCACCAGGGCGATGGGTCCCCCTTCGGCCGCCTCCGGCGAGCAGTGCCCGATGGCGGCGCCCCGCGTGCCGCCCGAGAACCTGCCGTCGGTGACGAGGGCCACGTCCCTGTCGAGGCCCATGCCGGCGATGGCCGAGGTGGGGGTGAGCATCTCGCGCATGCCCGGCCCCCCCTTGGGGCCCTCGTACCGGATGACCACGACGTCGCCCTTCCTGATGCCGCCTGCCAGGATCACCTTGACCGCCTGCTCCTCCGAGTCGAAGACCCGGGCCGGGCCCGTGCGTTTCATCATCTCGGGGAGCACGCCCGACTGCTTCACCACCGCACCGTCAGGGGCAAGGGACCCCCGCAGGATCGCGATGCCCCCCTCGGCGTGATAGGCCTTCTTGATGGGCCGGATGACCTCGTCGTCCAGCACGGATGCCTTCTTGAGGGTTTCGCCCAGGGTCCTGCCGGTTACGGTCATGACCTTCGTGTCGAGCGCCTTGATCTCGGTGAGCCGCTTCATCACTGCCTGGATCCCCCCTGCCCGGTACAGGTCCTCGAGGTGGTGGGGTCCAGCCGGTGAGAGGGAGCACAGGTGGGGGACCTTGGCACTCATGGCGTTGAAGTCGTCCAGGTTCAGCCCGACGCCTGCCTCGTAGGCGACCGCAGGCACGTGGAGCACCGTGTTGGTGGAGCAGCCCAGGGCCATGTCCACGGCGATGGCGTTGGCAAAGGCCTTCGGGGTGGCGATGTCCCGGGGCCGGATATTCTTCTTGAGCAGCTCCATGACCTTCATGCCCGCGTGCTTGGCCAGCCTGATGCGCTCCGCGAACACCGCGGGGATGGTGCCGTTGCCCGGCAGGCCCAGGCCGAGGGCCTCGGTGAGGCAGTTCATGGAGTTGGCCGTGAACATGCCCGAGCAGGAGCCGGCGCCGGGGCAGGCGCAGCCTTCGAGTTCGACGAGCTCGGATGCGGTCATGGTGCCTGCCTTCACCCTGCCCACGCCCTCGAAGACGCTGATCAGGTCGACGGGTTTTCCCCTGAGCGAGCCAGCCAGCATGGGGCCTCCCGATACCACGATGCACGGGACGTTGAGCCGCAGCGCTGCCATGAGCATGCCCGGCACCACCTTGTCGCAGTTGGGGATGAAGACCAGGGCATCGAAGGCATGGCCCATGGCCACGAGCTCGATGGAGTCGGCGATGATCTCGCGGGAGGGCAGGGAGTAGTGCATGCCTGCATGGTTCATGGCGATGCCGTCGCAGATGCCGATGACCGAGAACTCCATGGGCGTGCCGCCCGCGACGCGGACGCCCGCCTTCACGGCGTCTGCCACGGAGCGCAGGTGGATGTGTCCCGGGATGATCTCGTTGGCCGAGTTGACCACGCCCACGAAGGGACGGCCGATCTCCTCGTCGGTGAAGCCGTTGGCCTTGAGCAGGGAGCGGTGGGGGGCCTTCTCGATGGCCTTCTTGGTCTGGTCGCTTCGCATGGGCCTTCCTTTCGTTCTGAGAGTGGGATGGGGTGAAAGTATGGCACTAATGGGGGCGGTTTTCAAGGGGTCCGGTGCGCGGGGCACGGAGCTGTACGGGGGATTGCCGCTTCAGGGTGTCTCATCGAACCGTCGTGATTTTTCAAGCTGGTACCCGAGGATGCCCAACCCCGTGTCCGGACAGGAGGGTGAATGGGGGGAGAAGCGAGGGACAGCGGGGCAGGAAGAACACAAGAAAGGCCGCCCTGCCATCTCAAGGCGGCCTCTCGAGTAAATCCTGTGCGTGCTGGGGCTCTACGATCCTGGCGTCAGTCCGTGAACGTTACCGCATGCAGGTCGTCTATCGTTTCCAGGGTATCCACTATGGTTCCGTTCTCCACATCCACTACCAGGAGGTTTTTCGGTCCCTCCCCTGTCTGGTCGATACCGAAGTAGAGTCCTGTTTCAGGGTCAAAGTCCCCGTGATGTGCCGTCACCCCGATACTGGTCAGATAGGTTGGAACCCCGGTGGCAGTATTCATTCTATAGATATTGCCGTCACCGTTGACAAAGATGAGGTTGTCGTCATTGTCGAAGTCCAGCCCATGCGACCATGTACTCAGCCCCGAGTTCCCCACGACCGTGACCGTTCCGGCGGCGGCGTCCACCCTCACCAGATCGTCGCTGTTCTCGGTCCAGGCAAACATCTCTCCGTTGGAGTTGACTGTCGGGTTATTCACATATCTCCCAGCCCCGGTGCCAATGGGTGTCCCCTCACCCGTGTCCGTGTCGATCTCTATGAGCCCGTTCCTAAACGTAGGGTCATTATTGCCCGTGGTCCCGTAGAGAATATCGTTCTCTTTGTCGTATTCGAGGCCGTTCACGACGTAGCCGACGGGTCCGATCTCTTCGACCAGGTCGCCATCCTCATCGAGACTGACCAGGATGCTCTCTCCCGAATAGGCGCCGAGCGTCACCCCATACAAATCAGACTTGGCAACATCGTCCTCTTCCTCTGGTGTATTCTCTGTGTAACTCTCCGTGTAAGTCTTGTCGCCGTCCAGGCATGAGCAGAGAATACATAATACGATCATCAGGGGGGTTGACCATTTCAGTATCTTCACGACTACCTCCTCCTATCTAGGGTTCTTCAAGCTGACATTTGTCATGGTTACCGAGTGCATACTAAGGAGAATTCATTGCCAAGTCAATCGTTGACATAGCCGGAAAGCAACGAAAATGGGGTCAGAGTCGATTTTCTCCTCCCTTGACAGGGAGCATTATAAGTCTTCTCCCTTCACCTATAAGAAAATCGACTCTGACCCCATTTTCGCCACACAGGAACGTGCTGTCGCTCTCCCTGTCCTTGGCAGGGGAAAGCGGCTCTGCCCCCATCACAGCCTGTAGTCAGTTGTCCCGGTCCCTGCCCGGCCGGCTGCGCAGCGACTCGATCATGAGGTTGGCGGCAAAGACCCCGATGTACACGAACAGGCCGGTGCCGAGCTTCGAGGTTATGAGGCCGGGCTGCACGAGGTTCACCATGAAGACGATGGCTATGGTGGCCACCAGCGAGACCACTGCGGTTATGACGAGGTACTCGGCATCGATCCTGAACAGCCCCATGGGTCACCCCGCTCGAAGGTTACCACGATATATCCCACAAACCGGTGCCCCTTGTACACACACGAACACGATTTCTGGTACAATCAGCACCGCGATACGATCACCCTGAGAGGAGAATGAGTGCATGGGCAAGATTTTCACGAGTCGCAGCGTCCTGTTCGGGTTCCTGCTGGTGGCGTTCATCATCGTGTTCGAGATCATTCTCGCGCGTCTGCACCTGCCCGCCTGGCCGGCCTTCATGGTCATGATCTTCTTCTTCGTGGTGCACGAGGACCTGCGTCAGACCCCGCACATCCTCATCGGCGGGCTCACCGGGATCGTCTGCGTCGTCCTGATCGAGGATTTCATGCACCTGCTCGGGCCGTCCGTGGGGATGGAGGCGGCCAAGCTCGCCTTCATCGGCCTGTTCGTCTATGCCATCGTCCTGCTCAAGGACGCCTTGCCGTACGTCTTCAACAGCTATGCCTTCATGTTCTTCCTCGTGTCGGCCCTTGCCGCGAGGCAGCCGGACCCTGCCCCGTACGTGTGGATGGGCGTGGAGCTCGTCGTCGGCGCCATCTTCATTGCGGGCATCGAGGGCATCAACCGGATCGTGACCGCCGTTCTCGGCGGGGAAGGGGCCGCGACCGGCGGGCATGGATAAAGGTCCTACCTGGGGGGCTTCCCCTCATGCACTGTCCACATGTCATCGTCGGTGAAGCACCGCTCGCTCTCGTCCGGATGCATGGCGTCTTTGTCCATGTGGCGGCGGTCGTAGGGCTGGCCCAATACCTCGTCGTAGTACTCGTGCTGGATCATCAGGTTCATGATCTGGCTCGTGCCGGTCCAGATGAGCGCCAGACGGACATCGCGAAGGGCCCGCTCGAGCGGGTACACATCGGTGTAGCCGATGCCCCCCACGATCTGCATGGCATTGTTCACCACGTTCCAGGCCGCCTCGGTGGAAAAGCGCTTGGCCTCGCTCACGATACGCCGCATGTTTGTGTAGCCCGCATCCACCGCCCGGGCAGCCATGTAGGTGATGGCCCTGGCTGCGTCGAGCTGGGTTATGGAGTCCGCCACCATGAACTCGATGGCCTGGTACTTCCTGATGAGCCTGCCGAAGGCCGCCCGCCTGTTCGAATAACGCACCGCCAGATCAAGTGCCCCCCAGACCCCCAGGCACCCGGCGGCCGACGTCATGCGCTCCGGGATCATCATCTGGTGGAAGCACAGGGCGCCGCCGTGCAGTTCGCCTAAGAGGTTCTCCCTGGGCACCTTGACGTTGCGGAACACGAGCCTGCCGGTGCCTCCTCCGCGACAGCCGAGCAGCCCGTAGTGGTACTCGGTTTCCACGCCGGGGCCGTTGTCGATGAGGAGCAGGCTGATGCGCTGGTACTTGTGTGAGTCCGGATCGAAGTTGGTTCTGCAGTAGACCAGGAAGAAGTCGGACCCCTCGGCGCCCACCACGAAGCGCTTCTGGCCGTTCACGATGAAGTGGTCGCCCGACAGGACAGCCTTGCTGGTCGCACCGAAGAAATCAGAGCCTCCGCGTGGCTCGGTGAGAGCCTCCGCAGCCACGAGCCTGCCCTCGAGGTAGGGTTTCAGATACTTCTGCTTCTGCTCCTCGGTGCCGAACCGGTTCAGGGCCTCGCCGACGATGGAGGGCATGACAAAGGCGCATCCAAGGGCCATGCCCAGGCATCCGATCTCCTCCTCGGCGGCCACCTCGGCTACCCAGCTCATGTCACGGCCGCCATATTTCCTGGGAAACCGTATGCCCCTCAGGTTGTGCCGGGCGAGCGCCTCCACGAACTCCCGGGGATAGACGATCTCATCCCGGTCCATCTTTCGCAGGAACTCGCTTTCCACCTCCTCTCGGACGAACTTCCTGACCTGGTTCCTCAGGTCCCGCTCCTCAGGGCTCAACAGAAAATCGTACATGATAGGCCTCCTTGGCTGGATATGTTCGTGTGCCTGTTCTGTATGATAAGCCCCGCCCGTCGAATGAACAGGACCCGAGAGAGAAAATGGAAAAGGGATGGTTTGATCCCTTGCAGAGCCATGGTATACTCGGTATCTGGAAGTTCAACCTTCTCCACAGGGAGCGTGCCCATGCACCAGTTCGATGCGGACATCTCGTTCGACCGGACCGAGACACACCGTTTCAGGGGGATCGTGTCCGACAGGTGGTCCGTCAACGGCAATCCGGACGGCGGTTATCTCATGGCAATCATGGCCCACGCCATGGCCCGGGTGAGCGCAAAGAAGGCCACCCCGGTCTTCACCGCAAACTATGTCTCCCGGTGCGTGCCCGGGGAGGCACAGATCCTCGTGGAGGAGATCATCGAATCCACCCAGTTCAGCCGTCTCGAGGCGAAACTGGTGCAGGAGGGCCGGGAGAGGATCCGCATGCTCGGGACCTTCTCCCGGGAGCTCGACGAGTGCTTCATCAGGAAATACGAGGCCGCACCGCCGGAGGTGGCGTCGCTCGAGAGGTGTGTCCGGATCCCGGTCCTGCCGGGCTACACCCTCTTCGAGCACATGGATGTGCGGCTGGACCCGGCGTGTGCGGGATGGATGCAGGACCGGCTCACCGAGGCCTCCGAACAGCGCGGGTGGATCACCTTCGGGGAGCCTCGTCCGCACGACATGTTCTCGCTGCTCCTGGCGGCGGACTCCTTCCCGCCTGCCATACTCTCGAGCCAGGGCATGCTCGCGTGGGTTCCCACCATCGAGCTGTCCGTGAACGTCCGCAACATCCCCGTTTCCAGCTGGCTGAAGTGCGTTTTCCGCACCCGGTTCATCAACTGCGGCCTGCTGGAGGAGGACGGTGAGCTCTGGGACGAGGCCGGCGAGCTCATCGGGATATCACGCCAGATCGCCCAGTTCAGGAAGGTGGCATAACCCGTGCGCCGCTGAGCACGGGGATGGGAGACTATCCATGGGACTTGCCGACATCTTCTACCGTTTCGGGGTATCGCTCATCATCGGATTTCTCATCGGCATCCAGCGGGAGTATGCCTACGTGAAGGAAGAGAACCGACCGGACATCGACCAGACGCTCTTCGCCGGCGCCCGCACCTTTTCCCTGCTGGGCCTCTACGGGTGTGCGGCCGCCTTCATGGGAGAGGCCGCCGGCGCGTTCTGGGTGACCGTCGCCCTGCTGCTGCCGGTGGGCTTGCTCATCGTCGTCGCGTACATCGTCGACGCATGGCGTGGCCAGATCGGCATGACCACCGAGGTCGCCGGACTCATGACCATCCTCGTCGGGGTCATGTGCTACTGGGATCACCTCGCACTGGCCGCGGCCCTCGGCGTGGTCACCATGACCCTGCTCACGCTGAAACTGCAGATACAGACCTTTGCCAGGGAACTCTCCCGCGAGGACGTCTATGCGACCATCAAGTTCGCCATCATCACGGCGCTGGTCCTCCCGGTGCTTCCCCGAACGGGTTACGGGCCGTCTCCCTTCGATGTGCTCGTGCCCTACAACGTGTGGCTCATGGTGGTGTTCATCTCGGGGATCGGCTTTTTCGGGTATGTCATCATGAAGTTCGTGGGCCCGGAGCGGGGGGTGGGGCTCACGGGCATACTGGGGGGTCTGGTGTCCAGTACGGCGGCCACCCTGAGCCTGTCGCAGCGCAGCAGGGATGCCCAGGACCTTTCCCGTGCCTTTGCCCTGGGCATCATGGCTGCCTGGGCCATCATGTACCTGCGGGTCATGGTGGTCGTTGCCGTATTGAACCTGGAGCTGTTCAGGATCGCATGGAAGGCACTGCTCGCCGCCCTGGTCGTGTCGGGCCTCTACGGCTTCTATCTGTATGTGAGGCATCAGCTCAGGCCGCAGGAAGGCGCCAAGGTCTTCAAGAACCCCTTCGAGCTGGGGCCGGCCATCACCTTCGGGCTGCTCTACGCCGTGATCCTCCTGGCCGCCCACACGGCCCAGCTCTTTTTCGGCAATGCCGGGGTGTACATCTCGAGCGTCGTTTCGGGGCTCGTGGATGTGGATGCCATCACCATATCGGTCTCCAAGCTCAGCGGGGAGGGGAGCGGTCTCGACCTCGTCGTGGCCTCACGGGCCGTGGTCTTCGCAGCGGCATCGAACACGCTGGTCAAGGGCGGCATCGTCTTTTCCACGGCATCGCCGCAGGTCAGGAAGCTCGTCTTCCCGGGCATGGTCCTCACCCTGGTGACGGCCGTCGCCACGGTCCTGCTTATCTGAGACCCTGGAAAAAGCGAGAGGGAACGGCTGCTGCCGTTCCCTCTGGAATGATTAGGTGGGGGCCGGTGTGTTATCGTGGCTGCCGAAGTCGTCAAGGCCCCCTTCTCATAGGGTCTCAGTTCTAGGCGTGGCGCCTCCCGAAGGGTCCCATCCTGTCATTGGTCTTTTTGAACTCGATGTAGAGTCGTGCCATGACCAGGAAGACCGCCAGGATGAGCATGCCGAGCATGAAGAACGGCCCGGTACCTAGGGCGGCGTCCACCCGTATACCCACGAACAGGAACAGGAACGAAGCGACGACAAGGACTGCACCCCATGCGCTCAACATGATCAGCTCGTTGAGATTCCCGAGTCTGTTCTTTCTGGCTTCATCCTTCTTCATGGCTGGTTCCTCCTTCCTGTGTCTTCCCGCCATCCTTCTATGGGGCGGGATGTATCCGGTTGTCCTCAGCTGACCATGATCTTGACCGCTTCGATCACCGGTGCCGTGAACATGGCCACGAGCACTGCGTAGAGTGCAAAGGAACCGACCGCCTCGGAGAGGTAGAGCCTGGGGTAGCGGTGTTTCAGGGAGACGATGGTGAGACCGCCCATGATCAGGCACCCGAGGTGGAAGAAGGGGAAGCTGTTCCCGCCGGTGGTCGCCGCCGCCGCAAAGGCGAAGGTGGACGTGATGAGGACCACGAAGGCCGCCGTGATGATGGTCTGGATTGTTCTCTTCATTGTCGTTCCCTCCCGTTTCGTCTGTGCTGCTATTCAATGAGCATGAAGCGTGCCAACCGGTGCGGACGGGCCCCAATAAACTCATAACAAAAAGATATAATAGAATATTAAATGAATCGCGCGTTCTCTTCCCTGCCTTCCGGCACACCCTGGACACGTGAAAAGTTATAAGGAACGTTCAAGTGGCTCGATGAAACGTAGAACAGGGGGCCCCAGCGAATGTCTTTCTGGGGTGCTCAGGAATTGGTGCAAATATCCAGAGAGTTCATAACTATATGATATTAGAACATATAATGACGTCCGCCGCGGTAATTCCACGCTTGACAAACCGTCACCAAAGATTGTAGAAGACGTGGATGTGACGCGGGGTGGAGCAGTCCGGTAGCTCGTTGGGCTCATAACCCAAAGGTCGGAGGTTCAAATCCTCCCCCCGCTACCAGTTAAATCAAGCAGTTACAATCCAGCACCCTCCTGAATAAGTTTGAAACTGTAATAATCTGTAGTAGTTGTCAGAAAATACTGAATATTCCCGGCTGCAACGAGGTGGGATCATCGAACGTTGACAATAGCAGATAAGGATATTATAAAAACAATGAAGTATTTATAATACTACGGAGGCGATTATGAACTTCAATACAAAGACAGTCGCCCGCATACTCGGATTAACGCCTAGGCAGATCGGTTACTGGGATAAAACGAATCTGATCAAGCCCTCTGTGCAGGAGGCAGCGGGATACGGTAGCGTCAGATTATATTCATTTACCGATCTCATCCAGTTGAAAGTTGCCAAGGGGCTTAGGGATGCAGGGATAAGTGTACAGAAGATGAGGAAAGCCCTTCACTTCTTGAAAAAGAACATGCCGGACAAAGAGAAGCCGCTGGCAAATCTTCAGTTCCTGACTGACGGGGAAACGATATTCGTCATCACAAAGGACAGGAAAATAATTATCGACACATTGAAGCGTGGACAGATAGTGCTCTCGTTCCTTCTGGAAAACATAATCAACGAGCTCAAAGGCACGGTGAAGCCTTTATTCGATAAGAGGAGATATGATGTGGTGATCCAGGGGCGGAATTATCCCGTCACGCTTCACGAGGACACCGAAGATGGTGGCTATTGGGTCGAATATCCAGAGATCCCGGGATGCGTATCCCAGGGGGATACCGTTGAAGAGGCCCTCGACATGATCAGGGACGCCATAAGCGGCTGTCTCGAGGTAATGGACCAGAAGAAGGGCAAGCAGAAAGCCTCATGAGCGGGTTGCACAACCTCAAGCCCGACAGAGTCGTCAGGGCATTTGAACGGGCAGGGTGGAAGGTAAGGAGGCAGACCGGGAGTCATATCATTCTCGCGAAAGAACATTGTCCACCCATCTTGTCCATCCCGGTGCACAAGGGCAAAGCTGTCAAGCATGGACTGCTCAGCAGGCTCATCGAGATTGCAGGACTGACTGAGGAAGAGTTTCTATCATACTACAAATAATAAAACTATAACCTGAGTCCACTGCATGCGAGACAGGCCTGAGTCTGGTAGCCAGGGGGCTCATATCTCCATATCTCCGTCTGCAGCCGATTCGCGATGCTGTTGCGAATCGGTTGTACAACGCCTGGAGATCAGCATGAGACCGAGATTTCCGGAGGTTCAAATCCTCCCCCCGCTACCAGTTTTTCTGACTCCTCTCGCATCAATCCACACGGCATCTCGGGGCAGGGTTCCGTTCGCGCAAAAAAAGTGAGGAGGAGATGTCAGCGAGTTTTCCCAGGACAACAAGGAACATGAATAATAAAGGATGGTCTCCTGTGCATGATTCCAATCATCAATAAATGCTCATG
>JAGOOG010000053.1 GCA_017992605.1 Deltaproteobacteria bacterium | reverse complement strand
ATGGAGCACATCGAGATCGTGGGCATCGACTGCCATATCGGCAGCCAGCTCACCGACATCTCCCCGTTCATCGACGCCGTTGACCGGCTGAAGATGCTCGTTGCCGACCTCAGGGGTATCGGGATCGAATTCAGGTACCTGGACCTCGGCGGGGGCCTGGGGATCACGTACTCCTCCGAGCAGCCGCCGCACCCACGGGAATACTGCGCAGCCATCATTGATGCGGTGCGCGGACTTGACCTCAAGCTCATCTTCGAGCCCGGCCGCGTCATCGTCGGCAACACGGGGGTGCTTCTGACCAGGGTTCTCTACCGCAAGGAGACGGACAAGAAGACCTTCATCATCGTGGATGCTGGCATGAACGATCTCATACGGCCTGCACTGTACCAGGCCTGGCACGAGATAATGCCCGTGAACAGGAAGGACGGGCCCGTCGAAAAGGCCGACGTGGTTGGCCCCATCTGCGAGTCCAGTGATTTTCTTGCCAAGGACCGCGATCTGCCTCGATTTTCCCGGGGTGAGCTGATTGCTGTCATGAGCGCCGGTGCCTACGGGTTCACCATGGCGTCCAACTACAACTCCAGGCCCAAGCCGCCGGAGGTTCTGGTGGATGGTTCTGATTATTCTGTGGTAATACAAAGGCAGTCCTATGAAGACCTCGTCGCGGGGGAAAATGTCCCCGGCGGGTTGAGTTAGAGAGGGGGCACACTATGTTTTCAGGCGCCATCGTCGCCATCGTGACGCCCTTTTCGGACGGGAAGATCGACGAGAAGGCATACAAGGGACTCATCAATGACGTCATCACCGGAGGTGTCCGGGGCATCGTCCCCTGCGGAACCACGGGGGAGTCCGCCACTCTGTCCCACGAGGAGCACGAACGGGTCATAGACATCACCGTGGACGAGGTGGGCAAGCGGGTTCCGGTCATCGCCGGTACCGGGTCCAATTCCACCACGGAGGCGATCCGGCTCACCAGACATGCCAGAGAGGCGGGGGCGGATGCGGCTCTGCTCATAACCCCGTACTACAACAAGCCCACCCAGAAAGGTCTCTACGAGCACTACAGGGCGGTGGCCGCCGCGTGCGACATCCCCCTGGTACTCTACAACGTTCCCGGCAGGACCGGAGTCAACATGGCCACCGAGACCGTGGTGGAGCTCTCGAAGATCGATACCATAGTGGGCGTCAAGGAGGCCAGCGGCGACCTGGTGAAGTGTTCTCAGATCGTCCGGGACACCGCGAATGACTTCTGTGTGCTCTCTGGAGAAGATGCCCTGAATTACCCCACCCTGTGTATAGGAGGGACTGGGGCCATATCGGTGACCGCCAACATCCTGCCCACACGGCTTTCGACGCTCTGTTCGGCATGGGAGGAGGGGGACCGGGAGACCGCCCGGAAGATCCACCTGGATCTCTTGGAGATCAACCAGACCCTGTTCATCGAGACCAATCCCATTCCGGTCAAGACAGCCCTCGCCATGATGGGCAAGGTGAAGGATGAGTTCAAGCTGCCCCTGTGTCCCATGGGGGATGCCAACAGGAAGAGGCTTGCGGCTGTGCTCAAGCGCTACGGGTGCATCTGATCCGGTTCCCGGAGGTCGTGCATGATGAAAACCGGAGTCGTCGGGATCGGCGGCAGGATGGGGTCGCTGATTGCCCGCGTCATCCTCGAAAGTCCCGGTATGGGGCTGAGGGGGGCCTTGGAGGTGTCGACGTACCCGGGCATAGGCAGGGATGCGGGAGAGGTGCTGGGTCAGGGGTCCCTGGGGGTCACGGTTTCCTCCGACATGGAAAAGGCCTTCGCCTCCTGTGAATGCATCATCGATTTCACCTTCCCGGAAGTGACTCTTCAGGTTGCCCGCTATGCATCAGAGAACGGCAAGACAATGGTCATCGGGAGCACGGGCTTCTCCGAGGACCAGAAGAAGGCCATCCAGGCGTATGCGGAGAAGAGTCCCATGGTCATGTCACCCAACATGAGCATCGGGGTCAATGTGCTCTTCAAGATCGTACACATGGTGGCAGGTCTCCTGGACGAGAGCTACGATGCTGAGATCGTCGAGGCGCACCATCGTATGAAGAAGGACGCGCCCTCGGGAACGGCCCTGGCTCTCGCAGAGGCTCTGGCCCGGGGACGAGGGGTCGACCTCGGCAACCATGCCCGCTACGAGAGGCACGGCATCATCGGGGCAAGGCCGGCAGGCGAGATCGGCATTCAGACGGTTCGCGCCGGGGATATCGTGGGAGAACACATGGTCATGTTTGCCGGAGGTGGCGAGCGTATCGAGATCGCGCACAAGGCCCACACCCGGGAGAACTTTGCCCGGGGAGCGGTGCGCGCGGCGCGATGGCTTGCAGGCAGGCAGCCCGGTCTGTACGGCATGATGGATGTTCTGGGGATGAGCGATGAAGGTCGGTAGATGCGTTACGACACGATCCGAGATAACCTGGTTCTGTTCCGCTGACGGGAAATCCTTCAGGACATGGGACCCCGCCACTGCGGAACAGGGCGCCGCTATCAAGGTACAGCGATTCCTGGCGCCGGCTCTCCCGGGTAAGATCATCGCCGTGGGCCTGAACTACCGTGACCATGCGACGGAACTCGGCCTTGCTCTGCCCGAGGATCCCATCCTGTTCCTGAAGCCCGCCACCAGCGTGGTCGGGCCCGGCGATACCATCGTATTCCCGAAACAGGCGGGGCGGGTCGATTACGAGGCCGAACTCGCGGTCGTCGTCGGGAAACGGTGCAAGGATGTCAGGAAGGAAGACGCGCCGGGTGTCATCCTCGGGTATACCTGCTTCAACGATGTCACGGCCAGGGACCTCCAGGTCAAGGACGGACAATGGACGCGAGCCAAGTCTTTCGACACCTTTGCCCCGACGGGCCCATGGATAGAGACAGCCCTTGAGAATCCCCATGACCTGGGAATCTCGGCCCGCCTGAACGGGCAGGTGAGGCAGAGTTCGAATACCCGCAACCTCATATTCAATGTCTTCGAACTCGTGACGTTCATATCCTCCATCATGACCCTCGAACCCTTCGACATTATCGCTACCGGAACGCCGGCGGGCATCGGGCCCATGGAAAGGGGCGATGAGATTAGCATCGAGATCGAGGGCATCGGCACACTGTCAAACAGCATCGCATGATGAGATGCTTCCTTTGCCTCGGCTCGAACGTCGGACGCCGGGAGGATCATATCGCTCGGGCACTGAGCCTCCTCAATGACCGGGGGCTGAAGATCATCAGGTCATCAAGGCTCTACGAGACCAAACCCGTGGAGGTGAACGACGAGCAGGAAAACTACCTCAACATGGTTGTGGAAGGCTCCTTCGGGGGCGGGGCTTTCGATCTTCTCGACATCTGCCGTGAGGTGGAACGTTCCCTGGGGAGGACAAGACCGTATCGCCATGCCCCTCGGACCATGGACATCGATATCCTCCTTATCGAGGGCATCGAGATCATGGATGAACACCTGACCGTGCCGCACCCCCTGATGGAAGAGCGTGCATTTGTCCTCTACCCCCTTGCAGAAATCGCTCCTGACCTTATTCTTCCAAGTGGGAGGACGGCCTCAGACGTCAAGAACGGCATGAAGGATGACGAGATAGTAGTGATCCTGGACAGGTAGGATGGAAGAAACCCGAGAAAAGAAATGGACGATCATGGTCGCGGATGACAACCGGGACCTGAACGATGCCATGAGGGAGATGCTCATCGAGCATGGATTCGACGTGGTGCAGGCCTTTGACGGGGAAGAGGCCTTCGACCTGTATTCCCAGACGAGACCCGCCCTCGTTTTTCTGGATTACCTCATGCCGAAGATGGACGGGGTGGATGTCCTGGAAGAGATCATGACGGTGGACCCCGATGCGCTGGTGGTGTTTATCACCGGGGAGGGATCGGAGGACACGGCGGTTCAGGCCATGAAGGCGGGGGCCAAGGACTACGTCACCAAGCCTTTCTCCATGCAGTACCTTGTCCATACTGCGAAGAACTTCATAAAGGAACATGAACTTCAGATGGAGAACCTCAGGCTCAAGGCCAGGGGGGATGCATACCGGGACAATCTCGTCACCATCACCGAGACCATGGGAGAGGCGGTCATCACCATCGATGCCCGGGGGACCGTCCAGTTCATGAACCTGATGGCTAGGAAGTTCTGGGGGTCCATCGAGGAGATGCGGGGCAAACCCGTGGACGTGCTGATTCCGGACCCCAACGTGGACCTTTTCGAGGACATCAGGGATGCCGCCACCACCGGTGACGGGTATTTCCAGAACGAATACACCTTCCGGAAGGCCGACGGGAACATTTTCTCGGGCCTCTTGAGCGCCTCGCCGCTCAAGGGAGAGAAGGCATCGGGAAGCATGGTGCTCGTCATCCGTGATCTTACAGACATCGAGATGATGCGCCGGCAGGTCATCAATGCAGAGAAATTGGCATCGCTGGGCAAGGTGGTGGAGGGGGTGGCGCACGAGATTAGGAACTCGCTGACCTCGCTGGGCGGGTTCTCCAGGCGCCTGAGCAAGTCGGTGGACCGGAATTCTGCCGAAAAGATCTATGTCGACTATATCATCGAGGACGTGAAGCGCCTCGAGTCCATGATACTGGACATAGAGGAGTACGTGAACTACACGAAGATCCACCGGCCCGAGTTCACCATGACCCGAATCGAGGACATCGTCGAGAGCGCCCTGATCAAGACCTTCGGTTCAGGGAAGTTCAGCGGGGTCGCCTACGAGGTCAACATCCCCCCCGATCTGGAAGAGATCTATGCGGACCATGACTTCCTCGTCGAGGCTTTCTGGCACCTCTTCGTCAATGCATGTGAATCCATGGACGGGAAAGGATCGTTGACCGTGAACACGAGCCTGCATCCCCACTATCTCATCCTGGATGTGATAGACACAGGAAGAGGGATCCCGAGCGATGAAATCAAGGAGATCTTCAATCCCTTCTTCACCAGCAAACCGAGGGGGGCAGGGCTCGGGCTCTCCAAGGTCTATATGATCATCGAGGAACACGGAGGCTTCATTACGGTGAGCAGTTCTGTAAACCAGGGCACGAGGATGAGGGTGTTTCTGTCGCGGAGGAGGGGGCACAAGACCATTCAGCATCAGGAGGTCTGAAGGAACGCCCTTGACAGAAAGTACAATATTGAAATATTTAAAAATATTATCTCACCTGACGATATAGTTGAATATGAACAGACTCATTTCCATCTCCATGTGTGTGCTGATTCTCGTCCTTGTCTCGGCACAGCCGTCGCATGCGGACATCTATATGAAGAGAGGCCCGGACGGAACCATGCACTTCAGCAACTGCCCCATGGGCACCGACTGGACGCTCTACGCCAAGGAAACCAAAAGGCAGAAAAAATATACCCCGTATACGACACAAAGGAAGTTCTCCAGGGCGCAGTTCGACAGTCTGATAGCCGCCATCGCCCGGAACCAGGGCATGAACCCTTCCGTCATCAAGGGCATCATCGAGGTGGAATCGGGATACAACCCCTATGCGAGATCATCCAAAGGGGCCATGGGACTCATGCAGCTCATGCCGCAGACTGCGCAGGACCTCGGGGTGAGTGATCCCTGGGATCCCACGGAAAACATCACGGCAGGCACCAAGTACATCTCCTGGCTGCTCAGGAAATACAACGGCAACCTCACGCTCGCCCTTGCCGCGTACAATGCCGGCCCCGCCGCGGTCGATTCCTACGGCGGAATTCCACCCTACCAAGAGACAACCGATTATGTTAGGAATGTCCTTGTGAGAATCTATGGGGGAGGATATGCGGGGCAATGAATATCTCGAATGCACTGACCGTGTCGCGGATCTTCATGGTCCC
>JAGOOG010000024.1 GCA_017992605.1 Deltaproteobacteria bacterium | reverse complement strand
ACGAGATCATCGGGAGCTCCCCGGCCATACTCAAGCTCAAGGAGCAGATCGACCGGGTATCGCCCACGGATGCGTGGGTGCTCATCCTCGGCGAGAACGGAACCGGCAAGGAACTGGTGGCAAGGCGCATACACAAGAACAGCAGGAGGGATGGGTACCCCTTCGTCGAGGTCAACTGTGCCGCCATACCGGAGGAGCTTATAGAGAGCGAGCTCTTCGGCCACGAGAAGGGCGCCTTCACCGGTGCCACCGAACGCAAGCGCGGCAAATTCGACCTGGCTCACAACGGCACCCTCTTTCTGGACGAGATCGGCGACATGAGCATGCCCACCCAGGCCAAGATCCTCCGCATCCTCCAGGAACAGCGCTTCGAGCGGGTTGGTGGCGCACAGACCATCCAGGTCGACGTCCGTGTCCTCACGGCGACCAACAAGAACCTCGAACACGAGATAACCGAGGGCCGCTTCCGGCAGGACCTGTACTACCGGCTGAACGTCATTCCCCTCTACGTGCCCCGTCTCACCGAGCGCCGGGACGACATCCCCGAACTGGCGGACCATTTCCTCAAGCTCTACTCGCCGCTGAAGGGGGGCAGGAAGACCATAACCGAGGGTGCGATCAAGAAGCTCATGCAGCATGACTGGCCGGGCAATGTCCGGGAGCTGAAGAACATCATCGAACGGCTCGTGATCATGACCCCGGGGAACACCATCACGGCCGACGACATCATACCGCTCGGCACCAGGACCACCACGGAAATGGACAGGATCTTCGACACGCAGGAGCTCAAGGACGCCCGGGCGGAGTTCGAGAAGATCTTCATCGAGCGAAAACTCAACCAGTGCGGCAACAACATATCCAGGACCGCCGACCTCATAGGCGTGGAGCGGAGCAACCTGCACCGCAAGATCAAGAGCCTCGGAATCGATGTGGAATGAAGCCGGGACAGTCCTCAAGGAACCGGGCGGCAGACTGAACATCGCCCTGGTCTACCCGAGCACCTACTGGGTCGGCATGTCGAATCTCGGGCTGCAGCAGATGTACCGTCTTTTCAATGAACATCCCGGGATCCTCTGCGAACGGTTCTTCACCGACAGCCCGCGATCGGTGGAAGCACACAGACCGCTTTCGGACTTTCACCTCGTCGCCTTCTCCATCTCCTACGAGATGGATTTCATCGAGGCCGTACGCATCCTCAGCGAGAACGGGATCACGATACCGGCACGGCAGCGCCTCGGCAGACCCATCGTGATGGCCGGCGGTTCCGCGCTCACCATGAATCCCGAACCCCTGGCCGACGCCTGTGACATCTGTTTCCTGGGAGACGGAGACTCGCTCCCGGAGAAGCTGCATGCGGCATTTACCCGGAGCTCGGGATACGAGGAGTTCCTCGAGAGGATGGGCCCGGCAGACGGTGTGTACCTGCCCGCCCGTGTCCGGCCCGCTTACGAGGGCGACACGCTCGCTTCCATCGAAGGCCGGCCGCCCCGGCTCTCCCTGGTGAACCCGCTGACAGAACCGGCCCGCACCAGCGTCGTGACGAGGGACACTGCCTTCGGCGACATGTATCTGGTCGAGACTGCCCGGGGTTGTCCGTTCTCATGCGCCTTCTGCAGCGCCCGCGAGGTCTACTCGCCGTACCGGCCTGTCTCCCTGGACAGGCTCTGCTCCATCCTCGACGAGGCTGCCGGACACCGTGACAAGATCGGGCTGGTGAGCACCTCGCTCAACAACCACCCCGAGGCCGCCGCCCTCTTCGCTGAGATCCGCAGACGGGGGTTGAAGGTGGCACCCCCGTCTCTCAGGTCCGGCATGATAGGCCCCGAACTCCTGGCTGCCCTGGCAGACTCCGGCGTCAAGGGAGTGTCCCTGGCTCCGGAGACCGGCTCGGAACATCTCAGGTTCTCGGCAGGCAAGAACATCCGCAACGAAACCATCCTTGACGATGTACGGTCCCTCGTGGAGGCGGGCATCCGTGACCTCAAGCTCTATTTCATGGTGGGCCTGCCCGGTGAAGAGCTCGCCGATCTCGATGAGACCATCGACCTCATCAAGAGGGTCCGCCAGACCTTCCTGAAGATTTCACGGGGGAACAGAAAGATCGGCACGGTCGCGGTGAGCGTCAACACCTTTGTGCCCAAGCCGCATACCCCCTTCGAACGGCAGCCCATGGTCGAGCCCGGCCAAGCAAGGGCCCGCATAAAGCGGATCGAGACGGGCCTCAAGAAAGAGAGCAACGTGCAGGTGAGCTTCGAGGGGCCCAAGTGGGCCTATCTGCAGGCCCTCCTGGCCCGGGGCGACCGCCGGCTCCTGGGTCTCATCACCGAACTGGCAGGACACGACGCATCCTCCTGGCACCGCCTCCTGAAGCGGTGGCCGCTGAACCCCGACTACTATGCCCTCAGGGAGCGGGGAGAGACGGAACTCCTGCCCTGGTCTTTTCTCAGAGGTTCGCGCTGCGTGGAGGGCGGTCATGAAGGATGACCAACCGCGTCCCCGGCGGCCTCACTACGCAGGTCACCGGTCAAGGCTGAAGGAGCGGTTCAGGTCCTCCGGAAGGAAGGCCCTGGCGGACTACGAACTCCTCGAGCTGCTGCTCGGGTATGCGATTCCCAGGAGGGACACCAAGCCCATAGCCAAGGCGCTCCTGGAAAAATTCGTCACCATCCAGGCCGTGCTCGACGCGCCGCTCGACCAGCTCGAGGAGGTCTCCGGACTGGGACCCCATGCCTCCACCCTCATCGCCCTCTTCCGGGCAGGTGTCAGCCGGTACCTGGAGCCGTCCCCGGAGACGGCCCCGGTCATATCCGGCCCCGAGGATGTGGCCGCCTTTCTCAGGTCGGCCATAGGAGGATGCCCGAAGGAACAGTTCATGCTCCTCTGCCTGAATGCCGCGGGCAGGCTCGTTCACTCGCGAATCATCGCGGAAGGGACCGTGGACGCGGCCCACGTCTATCCCCGGGAGGTTCTCAGGACGGCCATGAACTGCAACGCAACGGCAGTGATCCTGGTGCACAACCATCCCTCGGGCGCGCTGGCCGCTTCCGAGCAGGACAGGAATCTCACGAACCGGATCGGCGAGATCTGCTCCCAGGTCGGCATCGCGCTGCATGACCACCTCATCGTCACCCGCTCGGGCGTCTACAGCATAAGGCTTCAGAGCCCCGTGAATCCTGAGAAGGCCTGATGCCGCTGGACTTCTCGTCGGACAGAATGTTCTTGTACACCTCCCTGTGAAGGGATACTCTTGACACGGGAACACTGAACTGACATGGGGGGCTCATGGAATACCTCGTCGTCGCATCCGCCTTCGCAGCAGGCTGTCTTGCAGGGTGGTTCTTCGCACGGGCACAGTTCTCGGGCGAGCTGAAAGCCGCAGGACGGACTATCTCGGACCTACGGACCCAGGAGGAACGCCTCCGCAACGAGCTTGACGAGGCCCGCAGCGCCATGGAGGATGAGCGCATCGAGCATGCTCGCCTGGAGACCAGGCTCACCGAGGCGCAGTCCTCCATGATCGAGCAGAAGGCGCTGGTGGAAGATGCCGGCAGGAGGCTCTCGGAGACCTTCAAGGCCCTGTCGCTCGATGCGCTCAACCAGAACAACACCTCCTTCATTCAGCTGGCGGACAGGACCATGCAGGCGATCCTGGCCGAGGTGAAAGGTGACTTCCAGAAAAGCCAGGGTGCCGTGGAAGCCGCCATCAAACCCCTGGAAGAATCGCTCCGGAGATACGAGACACAGATCCAGGCCATCGAGGGTTCCCGGCAGGCCGCCTACGGAGACATCAACCGCCACATCGGGGAGCTCGTGAAGATGCAGGATCGCCTCGCGGACCAGACCAGGATCCTCGCCTCTGCCCTGAAGGAACCTCAGGCCCGGGGCAGGTGGGGCGAGATCACCCTGAAGCGGGTGGTGGAGCTCTCAGGCATGTCCGCCCACTGCGACTTCGTGGAACAGCCGTCCGCCGACACGGAGGCGGGCAGGAAACGCCCCGACCTCATCATAAAGCTCCCCGGAGACAGGCAGGTCGTCATCGATGCCAAGGTCCCGCTGCGGGCCTACCTGGAGGCCTACGAGGCCGCCGATCCCGGAAGCAGGGCCACGAGCCTGGCCCGCCATGCGAAATCGGTGCGCGACCACATGTACGTCCTGTCGAGCCGGGAGTACTGGAAGCAGTTCACCCCGACTCCCGACTTCGTGGTGCTCTTCCTTCCCGGCGAGGCCTTCTTCAGCGCAGCGCTGGATCAGGACACGGCCCTCATTGAGGACGGCATCGACCGGAAGGTGCTCATCGCCACCCCCGTGACGCTCATCGCCCTGCTGAGGTCCGTCGCCATGAGCTGGCAGCAGCACAGCGCGACGGAGAACGCTCACAGGATCTGGGAGACCGGCATCGAGCTCTTCGAGCGCATCAAGACCTTCATGAAGCACTTCGACAAGGTACGTGACGGCCTCATCAGGGCGAACGAGTCCTACAACGCGGCGCTCGGATCATTCGAGTCCCGGGTCTTGCCGGCGGCCAACCGGCTCAAGGAGCTCTCCGCTCCCGACCATGACCAGGCCCTGGAATGCCAGAGACCGGTGGATGTCACCCTGAGACGTATAACAGAGCAGGATGAGGCTCAGCCCGATGTGGAATGACGAGTGCGGTGACGGCCGGGGCAGCACGGTGTCTGCTCCTTGTCCGCCTCCAGAAGGCTCTGTACCTTGAACAGGATGATGTGTGCCGGTGAAGGCTTGACCAGGTAGAGATTCGCCCCGGCCTCGAAGGCGAGCCTGCGGTTGTCGGGCGTCGAGTCCGTGGTGAGCATGATGATGGGCAGGTCCTGGTAGACCGGGTCCTTCCTGACCGATCCGATGAATTCGATGCCGTCCATGTTGGGCATGTTCAGGTCAGAGATGATGAGCCTTATCTGCGGGTTCTGTGCCAGCTTCTCCAGGGCGTCGAACCCGTCGGAGGCCTCGATGCACCTGAAGTTCCTGGTCTTCAGCGTCGCCGTGAGGAACTTCCTCACCGTACTTGAATCGTCGACTATCAGGATCGTTTCCATGGCCCCCCCGCCTATTCCTTCTTGTACCCGAGAGCGCCCGGGAAGTGGACGAGCTTGAATGCCCGCGAAATGTTGTGCAGAGACTCGGAATGGCCGATGAAGAGGTATCCCCCGTGGTTGAGGCAGTCGTAGAGTTGCGCCACGAAGCGCCTCTTCGCCTCGTCATCGAAATAGATGAGCACATTCCTGCAGAAGATGACGTCGAACCCCTTCATGAGCTGGACCCGTCTCGTATCGTTGAGGTTGAGGTACTGCAGGTCCACGAGATTACGGACATGGTCGACGATACGGTGTGAGCTCCCTTCGGGAACGAAGAACCCCTGCTTGATCCCGGGCGGCACCGAGCGCAGGGAGTAGTCGCTGTAGAGTGCTGCCCTGGCTGAGCGCAGGGCCTTTTCGCTGATGTCGCTGGCCACGATCTTCACGTCCCAGGCCGCACTGTCGTCGTTGAGAACCTGCCTGAGCACGATACCCATGGTGTAGGGTTCCTCGCCCGTGGAGCACCCCGCAGACCAGAGCCTGATCCTGCGTTCGTTCAGTTTCTCCTTCCGGGTGACGACCTCGGGCAGGACCTTCTCCTGGAAGGCCTGGATCTGGGGAAGACTCCTGAAGAAGCTGGTCTCGTTCGTGGTCACGGAGTCGAACAGGGCCCTCATCTCCCTGGCCGAGTTGGGGTCGTACTTGAGCAGGTAGTAGTACTTGTCGTAGTCGGAAAGATTGTTGACCTTGAGCCGCAGCGCAAGCCTGGCCTCCAGCTGTCCCTTCCTGTTGTCGGCGAAGTAGATCCCGGACTGCTCGTAGATGAAGTCACGGAGCAGGATGAAGGTTTCGTCGGTCATGTTCCTGGTCGCTCCGGCCGGGGCTTCATCCATGGGACGGCTCCTTTCCGGAGGGCTCCATGACCGTGGTTATGTAGCTCTTCACCTGGTCGCCGATGGTCTCCATTTCAAAGGTTATCCGCTCGATATCGAGGGAGTCGACGGCAAGCCCCCTGTCTCTGAGCACCTTCCACGCATCCTGGTCGGCGAGGATGAAGGCCATCCTGTCCCCCCCGCACGAAAGCCGAGAGGCCTTGGCAAGGAGGTTCGCCATGGAGACGAGTGCAGCCATCTCGGGGGAGGATGCCTGGGACGGCTGGTGATGCCACAGGATGACGTCTGCCAGGTAGGACGGCAGGTTCCATTTCCGGGCGATGAAGAAACCCACCTCCATGTGGTTGGTCCCGCACAGCTCCATCTCGGTCTCGTACATGGGCCTGTCCTTCTCGATGGACATGTTGTATGCCGCCATGAATTCCCGGTGGAAGTACTGGTCCAGGAGTATCTTTCCGATATCGTGCAGCAGGCCGGCCACGAACTCCCTGCCCATGGTCCTCATGCCGAGCTTCCTGTCGATGTGCCGGGCAATGAGTCCGGTGGCCACACTGTGGTCCCAGAAGCTCTCGCGTACGGAGACTTCCTGGGCCTTCCGTGACTTGAGCGCAGAGAACACGGACAGCGACGTCGTGATGTTGATGATCTCCGCGAGACCCAGGAACATGATGGCGTGGTGGAGAGTCTCCACCTTCCGGTCACCCCGCCGGTAGAAGACCGAATTCGCCATCTTCAACACCTTGGCGGCCAGGGGCGGATCGCGGTGAATGCACTCGGCAATGCCCTGGATGGAGACATCCGGCTGATGGGCCAGGCTCAGGACCTCGATCGCCACCGATGGCAGCGTGGGGAGATCTTCGATGAGCCGGATGCGTTCGAGGACATGTTCCTTCATCTTCAGAATCCCGTTCCCTGAAGCCTGTCGATGGCGTCGATGGCTGCACGGGCCACATCCGGGTTGGGGTCGTCGAGCCAGGGCTCGAGCTCGGCGACAAGGTCCTCCTGGCCCCACCCCCCGAGGGTCCTGATGGCGGTGATCCGCAGAAAATCCGATCCGCACGCGATCATGTCAAGGATCCCGTCCCTGGCCTGTGCGTCTCTGAAAAGGCCCAGGGCCTCGATGGCATGTGACACGGCCCACATGTCGTCTCCCGAGATCGTTTCTTCGAGGATACCCCTCAGTTCGTCGATCTTCCTCAGACCCACGATATCAATGGCGGTGTACCTGACCTGGTCATGATCACTGGCGATGAGGTTCCGGAGCAAGTCATGGGCGACTGCCAGATCCCTGTCGCGGATCACCTCGACGGCTGCGGCCTGGACCTCCCCGTCCCGATCCCTGACGAGCTTCCCTGCAACCTCGCTCAGGCGCGTGCTCCCCATGAGGTCGAGCCCGCACAGTGCCATGATGCGGCATCCAGGGTCGGCGTCGCTGCACATGCCCATGAACACGTCCTCGGCCCGGCAGGTCCCGATCTCGACGATCGACGCGAGGGCCGCCCCGCGCACATCCGGGTACTCATGGCGCAGGAAGGGCTCGATCAATGCGATGTCACCGGGCTCACCGACCTTCCCCAGGGCGCGCAGCGAAGACGACACGACATGTCCGTCCCCGTCCTTGAGCAGATCCCTGAACGTGTCGCGCAGTTCCGCCCCGCCGATGGAGGCCAGGGCATCCGTCATGGCCCGCTTCACATGAACCTGGGCCGAAGAGATCCTGTCGCATATGAGCCGGGACCCGTCTCTCCCCCCGATGCGTCCGAGCACCCGTGCGGCGACGATCCTGAGGTTGTCATCGTCATCGAGCATCCGGGCCATGACGTCCATGTCGCCGATGCCGCACAGGGCGTCGATGACTGCGGCGAGCCTGTCGGTCTGGGTGTCCGGATCCGTCCCGCGGGCCAGTTCGACCATGGCCCGGGCGCTGGCGTGATCGCCGACTCGGGAGAGCGCCGAGAGCATGTCGAAGAGCATCTCATCATCAGCCTCGGCAAGGCGCACGTCCATGATGGACTTGATGATGCCAGCGTCCTTGGCCGGCAGACCGGCCAGTTCATCCGGGGTGAGGATCTTCAGCAGCGCCCTGACAATCTCGGCCTCCAGGTAGGGACCGGCGTCGTTCAGCATGGCTGTCAGGGGCCCTGCGACCTCCTTGGAACGGATCTTCCCGAGGTTTTCAAGCAGGGCCGCCGTGGTGAGCTCGTCGTGCCTGAACCTCTCGAGCTGGCTCAGCAGGAAATCCGGGAGTGCGTCATGCGGCAGGCGGGAGAGCGACTCGATGGCGCTGAAACGGATCCATTCCTCGTCATCGAGGAGCGCCTTGAGGTGTTCGAACGCCGTGGGATCTCCAATCAGACCGAGGGAGACGACCGCGGCGTTTCGGACATTGGCGTTGGCGTCTAAGAGCCCCCCGATGAGCACGTCCACGCTCTGAGGGTTGCCGATGGTCCCCAGGATATCCAGGACGATGAGCCTTACGTCGTCGTTGGGATGGCATGCGAGCCCGTGCAGGACATCGATGCCGTCATCCCCTATCTTGCGGAGGATGGCGATGGCTGCATTGCGAAGCCCCGGGTCAGTCTCGGCCACCAGGGGAACGACCTTCTCGACGGCGGTCCTTCCGCCCATGAACATGAGCGCATTCTGGACCGCGTCCCGCACCCCGCTGTTGACATCCCTGAGCAGCACGACGAGCCTCTCGACGGCGCCGGCGCCTCCTGAATCGCCCAGCATGGTGGCAGCCGTCCGTCTGTCCGACGAGTCCCCCGATGCGATCAGGGCATCGATGACGGAATAGTTCATGCCTCCCTCTGCACCATTACGTTTTCACCGGAACGTGCGCACCAGGCCTGCGGGCGTTCATCTGGTGTTGTACTGAACGAACGCCACTTCCTGTATCGGATAATCCATGAGGTCGTCCGAGAGCATGAGCGTGATCTCGGTCTGTGAATATACGTTCGCCGCGGCCGAAAGCCTCCTGTATATGATGTTCCGGATATCGTAGAGTCTGCTCTCAACGGTGGGCACCACGGCGGGGTCCACCTTCAGGCTCACCTGGGCGATGAGCACGCCGGATCTCTTCGGCAACCGCGTCTCATAGAAGACCATGAAGGGATCGAGGAGTATGCCGTCCGCCCCGAATGCCGGCACCTTGCCGGGCTGTACCGTCCCTGCAGCCTGAGGAGGAGGCCCCTCGGGTGATCGCAAGAGCACGATCCCCAGGATGACGAGAAGGATCACGAGGCAGGCAGCTCCCCCGGCAGCGATGAGAACGAGGCGTTTGGCCGGCCGTGCATGTTCCTGTGCACCCTGGTCGATCGGCGAGGGTTCAGCCGCCTCCTCCTGGACAGGTGCGTCCTGGCTTTCCAGGGTAATGCCCTCCCTGTCGAGCTCCGCCTTCCCAGCGTCCGCGAAGACGATGCCCTCCTGGTCGAGATCCGCCTTTCTGCCCGGCTGGTCCGTCACGTCATCACCTGCTTGCTGAATATCTGGTTGATCTTCTGGCTGAGTGTTTCGGCCGTGAAGGGTTTGACAATGTAATTGCTCACCCCGGATTTCACCGCCTCGATGATGTTCTCCTGCTGGGCCTCCGCCGTGACCATCAGGAAGGGTATGTGTTTGAGCGCGTCGTCGGCCTTGAGGACCTTGAGCAGCTCGAGGCCGGTCATCTTGGGCATATTCCAGTCAGAGATCACCAAGTCTATCTTCTCGCGCTGGAGCACTTCGAGTGCGGTCGATCCGTCGTCCGACTCGATGATGTTGACGAAGTTCAGCTGGCGCAGGATGTTCTTGACGATCCTGCGCATGGTGGAGAAATCGTCAACGACGAGGATCTTCATATTCTTGTCGAGATTCATGGATACCTCCCGTACTCCCGCCTTTCCATTCTCATCGAACCTTCATGTGCGAATCTTTACATGGATATCTCTTTGAGGATCTTGTTCATCTTCGATCTCAACCGCAGCACGGCCTTGGTGTGGATCTGGGAGACACGCGACTCGGTGAACTTCAGGACATGCCCGATCTCCTTCATGGTCAGCTCGTCGTAGTAGTACAGCGAGATTACCATGCGCTCCTTCTCCGGCAGAGACTGGATGGCCTTTGCAACCATGGTGCTGACCTCGGCATAGCGAATCTTGTGCGAGGGCCAGTCCCTCTCGTCCTGGATGATATATTCCAGAAGGTTCCGCCTGGAGAGATCGGTATCGTCCTCCCCCAGATCGTCCAGGCTGAGCAGTGAAACGGACGCCGTCTCGGACAGGAGCCTGTAGAAGGAATCCATGTCGATGTTCATCTCGTTGGCCACCTCTTCGTCCCTGGCCGGCCTTCCCAGGGTGAATTCCAGCCTCGCGATGGTGTCCTCGACCTTGCGCGCCTTCTGTCTCACGGATCTGGGTACCCAGTCCATGGAGCGGAGTTCGTCGAGGATGGCCCCCCTGATCCTGAACTCGGCATAGGTCTTGAACTTGATCTGCTTGCTGGCATCGAACTTCTCGATAGCGTCGATGAGCCCGATGACCCCCGCATTGATGAGATCGTTCAGGTCGATGTGCGGAGGCAGCCGGATGGCGATACGGCTCGCTATGTACTTGATAAGCGGGGCGAACTCGTTGATGATCTTGCCCCGGACCTTGGGGTTGAGCTTTTGCTCCTCAGTAAGTTCCGTGTACACGATATCCTGCATGGCTCGTTCCTTTCGCCTGGTTCAAGAGCATCTTTCTGAAGAAGAACTGAAGGTTCCCGCCGGGTGACGTCTTCGTTGACTCCTCGAGCCTGCCGACGATCCTGGCAAGTCTCTTGGTTGCATCGCTGGTCGGATGCACCCCGACGAACGCCTTCTGCTCCTTGATGCATTCAGGAATGGATTTGTCATGCGGGATGGAGCCGAGCATCTCCAGGGCCACATCCCCGAGGAACCTATCACATACCATAATCAGTTTCTCCGCCACGTGATCCCCCTCGACTTTCGACGTCACGTTATTGACAATGAGATCGAACCTCTTGATGCCGTAGTGTTTCCTGAGCACCTTGATGAGCGCATACGCGTCTGTGATGGACGTGGGCTCGGCGGTGGCGACCACGATGACCCGCTGGGACGCCGCATTGAAATACATGACGTTGCGCGAGATGCCCGCCCCGGTGTCGATGATCAGGTAGTCGAAGTCGCCGTCGAAATGGTCCAGGGCGTTCACGAGGCTGATCTGCTGCTCGGGGTTGAGATCCGCGAGTTCCTGGATGCCCGATGACGCCGGGATGATCTTGACACCTGCCGGCCCTGTGAGCACGATGTCTTCAATGGGACACTGGCCGTCCAGGACGTGCTTGATGGTCAGCTTGGGGGCGATCCCCAGCATCACGTCGACGTTGGCCAGACCGAGATCGGCGTCGAGCACGATCACCTTCTTCCCCCTGGATGCGAGCAGGATGCCCATGTTCACCACGATACTCGTCTTCCCCACGCCCCCCTTGCCCGATGTGACGGAGAGGACCTCAGGGGTTCTGGATGGACCTTCTTCAAAGATTCTCCGAAGCGTATGAGCCTGATCCTTCATCGTGCGTCTCCAAACGTGCGTGTTGTGATCTTCTCCGTGCTCGCCGTTTCCATGTCCTCAGGTACCCGCTGCCCCGTGGTTATGTATGAAACGGGCGTCCGATGGATCATGTTGTGCGTTATAATGCTCCCGAACGTGTGCGCCTCATCAGCCTTGGTGAAGATCATGCGGTCCACCTTGAGGGGGGAGAATGCCTTGGTGACGGTGTCCATCTCCCGGTCACGGGTGGCCACGGGCATGAGAAGGAACCGGCAGGCAGCGATGCCATCGAAGAACCCGAGGAGCTGGCGCACATAGTCAGTGCAGAACGGCGAGCGCCCTACGGTGTCAACGAGAACGAGGTCGGTGGAGTCGAGCTGGTTGAGCGCCGTCGTCAGCTCGAGGGGTGTCGTCACCGAGAAGAACGGGATGTTCAGAATCTTGGCATATATCCGGCTCTGGTCGATCGCGCCGATCCGGTAACTGTCCAGGGTGATGAGCGCCACCCTCTTGCCCTCGGACAGTACCGCCCGCGCGGCCATCTTGGCGATGGTGGTGGTCTTTCCGACGCCGGTGGTTCCCAGGAAGACCCGGATACGGTCGCCGGTGGGTCCCTCGACCCGGACCAGTTTGGAGACGAGGTTCTTCACCCCCTCCTCGGTGGCGTCGTCGCCGAGCTTCGAGAGCACGAGGTCCACCAGGCTCTCGCGGATTCCACTCGCCAGGAGCTTTTCGCGCACAGGGCTGGCCGGGGTCATCCTGCCCTGGGCCATGAGCTGCTTGAGCATCTTCTTCAGCTCCACGATCTCGTCACCGATGCGACCGGGTTCCGAGAGGACCGGTGCGGCCCGATGCCGGTCATCAGGCTTGACCGCCCGGGTTTTGTATCCCTGCATCCTTCTGGTGCACGCACCTTCGTCATAGTCGACCGCCGCCACGACCTCGATCAGGGGCTTGCTCATGAGACCGTACCCGCTTTCCCTGATCTCCCGCGTGGAGACGATGACCGCGTTCGAGCCGAGCTCGGACTTGATCTGCGCCAACGCATCCTTCATGGATACCGCCGTATAGGTCTTAATTTGCATCGATCCTCACCAGTCCCAGGTTCTTGATGGTCACGTCCGGAGGTATCTCGTTGTGGGAGAGCACGATCAGATCGGGCATGTACCGCTCGGAGAGTCTCTTCACGTATGCCCTGCTGATGGGCGAGGTAAGCAGGATCGGTACCAACCCCTGTTTGCCCACGTTGTTTACCTCCTTGTTCAACGTCATCAGAATCTTCTGCGATTTCTCCGGATCCATTGCAAGATACGAACCATGTTCCGTGTGCTGGATCGAACTCGAGATCATCCCGTCTATAACAGGATCCAGAGCCAGTACGTTGATGGTGCTGTTCTGGATGTAGGGGGTGCTGATGGTTCGCATGAGGGCTTGTCTGACGTACTCCGTCAAAATATCGGGGTCCTTGGTCATGTGCCCGAAGTCGGCACACGTCTCCAGGATGGTCAGGATGTTCTTGATGGAAACCTTCTCCTTGAGCAGGTTCCTGAGTACCCTGAGCACGACGCCGGCCGGCAGTGTCCCGGGAATCAGGTCTTCCACCACCTTGGGATGAGTCCTGGAAACCGTATCCAGGATGGACTGGAGTTCCTGCCTCCCCAGCAGGTCATGGGCATTGCCCTTGATGGCCTCGGTGAGATGGGTGGCCACCACCGTCGACGCGTCCACGATGGTCAGGCCGGCTATCTGTGCCCGCTCGCTGTCGGCCTTCTTGATCCAGAGGCCGGGCAGGCCGAAGGCGGGTTCCTTGACGGGTATGCCGGGGATGTCGACATCTATCTTCTCGGGGTTGAGGACCATGAGCCGGTCGGCTATGGCCTCGGCACGGGCGATCTCGTTCCCCTTGAGGAGAAGGCGGTACTCGTTCGGCTTGAGTTCCAGGTTGTCTCGGACATGAATGGGCGGGACCACGATGCCGAGCTCGCCGGCGACGGCCTTGCGCATGCCCTTGATCCTGGCGAGGAGCTCGCCACCCTGGGCGGTGTCAACCAGGGGGATGAGGCCGTAGCCCACCTCGAATTCGATGATGTCCATCGGGAGGAGCGCCTCGGCGGAGACCTCATCGCCAGGCGGCGGAGCCTCTTCTTCCACCTTCTCTTCGGCCTTGAACCTCAGGCTCACCCAGCCCATGGCTCCCATGATGGATGCCATGGTGAGAAACGCGACGTGCGGCATGCCCGGGACAAGCCCGAAGACGAAGATGATCCCCGCTGCGGTGAGCAGGGCCATGGGCTGGAAGGAGAGCTGTTCGGAAAGCTGGCTGCCCACGGACTTGTCGGCCGCGGACTGGGTCACGATGATGCCGGCGGCCGACGAGATGATGAGCGCCGGGATCTGCGCCACCAGACCGTCGCCGATGGTGAGGATGGTATAGGTCTTCAGGGCCTCGCCGAAGGGCATGCCGTTCTGGAGCACCCCGATGATGATGCCGCCCGTGATGTTGATGAGGACGATGACGATGCCGGCTATGGCGTCGCCACGGACGAACTTGGTGGCACCGTCCATGGCCCCGTAGAATTCCGCCTCCCGGGCGATGCGCTCCCTCCTCTGACGGGCCTCCTGCTCGGTGATCATGCCGGCGTTCAGGTCGGCGTCGATGGCCATCTGCTTGCCCGGCATGGCGTCCAGGGTGAACCGTGCCGTCACCTCGCCGATGCGGGTGGCCCCCTTGGTGATGACCACGAAGTTGATGAGCACGAAGATGGCGAAGACGACAAAGCCCACCACGTAGCTGCCTCCCACGACGAACTGGCCGAAGGTGTGGATAACCCTTCCTGCCGCCATCTCGCCCTCGGCGCCGTGCAGGAGGATGATGCGCGTGGAGGCGATGTTGAGCGCCAGCCGGTAGAGGGTCACGATGAGCAACAGGGACGGAAAGACCGAAAAATTCAGAGGACTGGTGGTGTACATGCTCACCATCAGTATGATGACGCCGATGGCGATGCTGAAGGTGAGCAGGATATCCAGCATGAAGGTCGGCAGCGGCACCAGCAGGATGAACAGCACGGCCAGCACGCCTGCCGCCATGAAAACATCACTCGTTATCTTCTCCGGGAGCTTGATGGGAAGTGTCTGGATCGCCATGCTACCTCACAACCTTCGCCTTGAGGCGGTAAACGTATGCCAGGATCTCGGCCACTGCCTTGTAGAGCGCCTCGGGGATGACATCGCCGATATCCAGGGACTTGAACAGCGCCTGGGCCAGGGGCTTGTTCTCCACCACCGGTACGCCTGCCTTTCTCGCTACCTGCTTGATCTTCTCCGCCACCTCTCCAGCCCCCTTGGCAACCACCGTCGGTGCGATCATCTTCCCCCGATCGTATTGCAAGGCTATTGCCAGGTGGGTGGGATTGGTGATCACCACGTCCGCCTTGGGCACCGCCCTCATCATCCTCCTCCTGGCCATGTGCATCTGAATGGACCGTATCCTGCTCTTGATGATGGGATTGCCCTCGGACTGCTTGAATTCGTCCTTGATCTCCTGCCTGGTCATCATGAGGTCCTGGGTATGCTGCCACTTCTGGAACCCGTAATCCGCCGCGGCGATGATGACAAATATCCAGAGCACGTCCCACAGGAGCCTGGTGGTGGAGTGGAATATCGTCAAAACAATGACGCCAACGTCAGCGGTCATGAGAGGGGGGTAGACCGGCATCTCCCGCCTGATGGCCCGGTAGGACACCCAGATGATGATGGTCATGATGACAAGGGTCTTGATGAGCAGCTCCAGGCCCTTCAGAGACATGAACCGGTTCCTGAACCCCGTCAGCGGGTTGATCTTGGACAGCTTGGGTGTGACGGCCTCGGGACTGACCATGAACCCGATCTGCATGATGTTTGACGCGAGCCCGATGATGAGAAAGAGCACCAGCAGCGGCAGGGTCATGATGCCGAGTTCAACGACGCCATGCCTGAAGATGGACACGACGCTCACGCTGGTGCCGTTCCACATGGAAAGGTTGCCGAGATACGAGCCGACCACGCTGCCCAGCCTCTTCGCAACCGTCGGAATGTAAAGATAGAAGGCTATGACCGTGACGAGAAAGAGGAGCGCGGTGGACACCTCAATGCTCTTGCACACCTGCCCCTTTTCCCGGGCGTCCTGCAGGCGCTTACTGGTAGGTTGCTCTGTCCGCTCCTGACCGTTCTCGTTTTCTTTGGCCATGAAGGAGGTGAATGCGAAAAACATACCAGGGCACTTCCACGGTGCCGGAACCCGAAAAGGAGGTTTCATCTATACACACCGATCATTTTGTGTAAAATGATATCGGTACATGTGCTCCAGAGGACCGGCAAACCGTGAAATGGAGGGGTTCTTTCGGTGAAGACATTCAAGGAACTACGCAAGTCAAAGGGATTGACCATGGGCAAGCTTGCCGAGCTCAGCGGGGTCTCGGCAAAGACCGTGTCGCAGTACGAGCAGAACCCTCCGGGCAGACCGAGCAGGAAGGTGCTCGGGAAGATCTCGGAGGCCCTCGGCATTGATACGGACGAACTGACGGCCTCGATCTACCCTCCAGGAAAACACGCGAGTGCCCCTGACAGGGTCGAACCCGAGGGGACCATCATGCTCGAAGAGGATCACGTGAACAGACTGGTGCGCCTCATCGACAAGGAACTCGAGGAACTCCGGTATATCCTCATGGACGGCGCCGAACTGGCCGACGACTATCCGGCACTTGCGCGGTACATGGCGATGATCAGCGACGACATCGACATGCTGACGGAGATAAAGGTCTGTTTCCTGGCATAGGGACACGATGACGTCGCAGGTGGGAAACACCTGAGGCGGGAGTTCCCCTGACGCGACAGATGATTCGGTTCGACAACGTCACAAAGATCTACCACGACACCGTCTATGCCGTGAGGGACGTTTCCCTGAGCATCGACAAGGGTGACCTGTGCTTCATTGTGGGTCCATCGGGTGCAGGGAAGACGACGCTGCTCAAGCTCATCTTCGGCCTCGAGCACCCATCCAGGGGCACGGTCTCGCTCTTCGGCCGCAGCCTCGAAGGGCTGGGCGCATCCAGTATCCAGGCCATACGGCGGCATACCGGCTTCGTCTTCCAGGACTTCAGGCTCATCGACGACTGGACCGTCTATCACAACGCGGCGATCATCCTCGAGATCCTCGGCAAACCTGCCATCTATGTCCGGTCCAGGGTGTGGAGGATGCTCAAGTGGGTCGGGCTCCAGCACAAGGTCTACGAACGGGCCAGGAACCTCTCCGGCGGCGAACGGCAGCGCCTGGCCCTGGTACGGGCCATCATCCACACCCCCGACATACTGCTTGCCGACGAGCCGGTCGGCAGTCTGGACGAATCCATGGCCCGGTACATGATGAACATGTTCCTCAAGCTCAACAAAAAGGGCACCACCATCGTGATAGCGAGCCACCGTCAGGACCCCCTCATGGACTATGCAAAGGTCATCCGCATGGAGCGGGGGGGCATTACGGGGAACCCATGACCCCATGATAAGGCTCTACTACATACTCAAGCTCATTGCCCGCGGGCTCCGCCTGCGTCCGTGGGGCAGCATCCTCACCCTCGTCGCCTGCTGGTTTGCCCTGTGTCAGCTCTCGCTCGTTTTCCTGGCAGTGGGTGTGGCCGATCGTGCAAGCACCCTGCCGGCAACCTCGGGTGCCATGGTGGCGTATATAGACGACGGGGCCTCTCAGTCGCAGATCGAGGAGATCGGAAAGGCTATCGCCTCACGGGAAGAGACTTCCAGGGTGCAGTTCGTCTCCAAGGAGCATGGCCTGGAAAAGATGAGAACATGGCTCGGATCCGAAAGCCCGCTGGTGGAAGACGTCGATCCCGAGATTCTGCCGGCTGCATTCGAGATCACGCTCCACAGGGAACACGCGGACAAGGCGGCCCGGTTCGCGCTGGAGATAAGCAGGATAAACGGTATACACGATGTGCGCTACCGCAAGGGACTCATCGGCTCCATCGCGGGATCATTCACCGAGATCCTCGTGGGGGCTTCGATCATCGGGGCCGTCGTCGTGGTCTGCCTGGCGCTGGTGATCTTCCTCTCCATCAGGGTGGGCACCGTCTCACGCAGGCAGGAGATCGAGGTGATGAAGATGCTGGGGGCCACGTCGTTCTTCATCTACGCGCCATACATCATCGAGGGTGCGGCCTACGGCCTCATCGGTTCAGCGGCGTCCCTGTTCAGCACCTCCGTGGCCTTCCACTACATCCACACACACTTCCCTGCGTTCAAGACGCTGATGTACCCTTTCACGGTCTATCAGGTCGCCGGGGTCGTCTTCTTTGCCTGCTTCTGCAGCGTCGGGGGGGCTCTGCTGGCCATCCAGAGGAGCGTCGATGGGTAGCAGGCTCGTCCCGGCGATCCTCATCGTGTTCCTCGCCTTTTCCGGCGAATGCCTGGCAAAGAACGAGTCCGGGACCATCAAGGAGCTCGGTAAAAAGGTCCAGGCCATAGAAAAGAAACGGCGGACCGAGGAACAGCGGATCAAGGATATCGACAAGAGGATCTCGTCCACCCAGGAGGAGATCTCGTCCGCCAGGGACAGGGCGGAGACCATCAGTGACAAGATCGCCGGCCAGAAGGCCCAGATCCGCCGGTATCAGCGCGCGCTTGTCCAGTCAGAGGGCTCCTTGAAGCAGAAGTGGATAGCCCTGTACAAAGGCGCATACCTCGACATGGTGGACGTCCTGTACACCCATGCCGAGTACGCAGGATACGTCGATGCCATCATCTCGAAGAACAAGGAGGAGCTCTCTGAATACCACCGGACGCGGGAGCAGCTCCTCGATGCCAAGGTCCGCCTCGACGAGGCCTCGCGGGCCCAGAAGGAGAACCTGAAGGTCCTGGAGGCCAAGGTCAGGTCCCTCGGAACGGAACACGAGCAGAAAGCCACCATGCTCGCGTCTCTGGCCAAGGAGAAGAGGACCTATGAGCAGCAGATCCAGCGCCTCCTCAAGAAGCTCAGGGAACGGAAGACCGAGGTCCCCAACCGCGGCATGGCCAAGAAGATCGGCGATCTGCCATGGCCTGTGAAGGGGACCCTCGTGCGAGGATTCGGGGTCACCAAGGAAGAGGGCTATGACCAGATCTCCCACGGCGTTGACATCGAGGCTGCCCAGGGGGCCCTGGTGAAGACCATCCATGCGGGCACCGTGGTGTACTACAACTGGATACCGAAATTCGGCAACACCATGATCATCGATCACGGGGGCAGCCTCTACTCGGTGTATGGACACCTGCAGAAGTCCCTGAAGTCGAACGGCGATTCCGTGAGTGCGCGGGAGGATGTCGCCCTGGTCGGCCAGAGCGGCGACGTCATGAAACCGACCCTGCATTTCGAGATACGGTACAAGGATAAACCCCAGGACCCTGTCAAGTGGCTTTCCCGGCAACAGTGATTATTTCACACTCATGAGAGATATGCTATAGGACGATGCAGAATGAAGCACTTCCTGAAAGAAAGGTAGACCATGAGAAACATGAAGGCAATCCTGCCTGGCCTCATAGTGGCAGGGCTCGTCGGCTTGCTGCTCCTGCAGCATACGGAGGCCCTCAACGCAGAGACGCCGGGTATATTCCCCGAGCTCCAAAAGTTCACCGACTGTCTCGATCTCATCGACAAGTACTACGTGGAGGAGGTCACCCCGGGAAAGCTCATCGAAGGTGCCATCAAGGGGATGACGTCCACCCTCGATCCCCACTCCACCTACCTCTCAAAGGAAGACTACAAGGAGATGCAGATCAGCACCACAGGGTCCTTCGGCGGTCTCGGCATCGAGCTCGGGCTGAGGGACAGCCAGCTCACCGTGATCACGCCCATCGAGGGCACCCCGGCCTTCAAGGCCGGCATCCGGCCCGGAGACAGGATTCTCAAGATAGACTCGACCGCCACGACGGACATGTCCCTGGAAGAGGCGGTCAAGCTCCTGCGGGGGCCCAAGGGCTCCAAGGTCACGCTCACCATCGGCCGTGAGTCCGAAGAAAAACCCATCGAGGTCACCATCACCAGGGCCATCATCCACATCGACAGCGTCATCTCCCAGATGCTCGAGCCGGGGTACGGCTACATCAGGGTACGCAATTTCCAGGTCGACACCTCTGATGCGGTACGGAAGGCCATGCAGGGCATGCTGAAGGCGGGGACCCTCAAAGGTCTCGTCCTCGACCTCAGGTACAATCCCGGCGGACTGCTCGACCAGGCCATCGCGGTGAGCGACCTCTTCCTGAACGACGGCAAGATCGTGTACACCGACGGCCGCAAACCTGAAGACCGTGTCGAGTACAAGGCCCACAAGGAAGGCACCTACAACGGGTTCCCCATCGTGGTCATCATCAACGGCGGGACGGCCAGTGCGGCCGAAATCGTTTCGGGTGCCCTCCAGGACAACAACCGTGCCGTCATCGTGGGGGTCAGGAGCTTCGGCAAGGCGTCCGTCCAGACCATCCGCCCGCTGCAGGACGGCTCGGCCCTCAAGCTCACCATCGCCAGATACTACACCCCGTCAGGGCGGTCCATTCAGGCCAAGGGCATCGAGCCGGACGTCGTGGTGGAGCAGAAGGTCGCCTCCCAGGAGACCACCCAGACATTCGTCCGGGAAAAGGACCTCAGGATGCATCTGGAGCCCAAGGGAGATGAGCCTGCCGATCAGGGCGATATCCCCGGCGGGCAAGTGAACCTCGAGAAGGATTTCCAGCTGAAATACGGGCTTGACATGCTCAAGACATGGGAGGTGTTCCACCGGGTGAAGAAGGCGGCATGAGAAGGAAGAAGACCAGAAAGAAACCAACGAGAAAGGTTCTCATAACAGCTGCCGTCAGTGCCCTCGCAGCCCTCGTCCTCGTCGCAGCGGGGCTCCTCCTGGTCTCCAAGTGGCCGTCCCGCCAGATAGAGAAGCCACAGGAACTCGATCATGTCACCATCAGCAGGCCCGTCATAGTCGGTGAAGAGATCCTCATCAAGGGCTGTCTCTTTGAGCTGGGTATCCCGCGGGACAAGGTCAGCATCAAGGGCAGGTCCGTGAAGGTCTCCGTGGCGAAGGTTCCCTCGACGGCCCACATACGCAAGGCGTTCGCCGACCTCGAGGACGAGGAAGGGGTGAAGGTGCGCCAGGACGAACCGTCGCGGCTCAAGGTCACCATGAACGGGGGTACCTGGGAGATCCTCTTCAGCGCCACCAGGGTTCAAAAGGAAACCAGGGCACGGATCGCCATCATCGTCGACGACATGGGACAGGACATGAACATCGCGCGCAAGCTCTCGGCCATCGATGCCGACATCACCTTCTCCGTCCTGCCCCAAGAGCGGTATACCCAGGATGTGGCGCGCTACCTCCACAAGCGGGGCAGACAGGTGCTCCTGCACATTCCCATGGAGGGCAACGGGAAGAATCCAGGCCAGGGGGCGATCTACGGTGACACCGACCCGGCTCAGGCCATGGTCATCCTCCAGGAATCCCTCGAACTGGTTCCCCATGCCAAGGGGGTGAACAACCACATGGGCTCGGTGGTGACCCGGAACAGGGAGATCATGGACGCGCTCTTCTCGGTCCTGAAGGAACGGGACCTGTTCTTCGTCGACAGTCTTACCACGAACGGATCGGTGTGCCGTGCCGCAGCAGAGGATGCGGCACTCCCCTTCGAGGTGCGTGATGTGTTCCTCGACAATGAACAGTCCATGGACTACATCACCGGCCAGATCGACAGACTCGTCAACGTGGCCCTGAGCACCGGGGAGGCCATCGGGATATGCCATCCCCATCAGGCGACATACGAAACCCTGGCCCGTGAAGTTCCCCGGCTTGAAGGCCGGGGCATCGAGATCGTGAGGGTGTCCAGGCTCGTTGACAGGCACTACTAGAAGGTCCCTGGACGTGCCCCGGTCGCATTGACTCCTGCCTTGCCTTTGCGCTATAGAAAGAGTCTTACAGAGGGCGTGACCGACATGAAGCAGTGGTTCGTGGTACAGACAAATCCCAAGGAGGAGCACCTGGCCTCCACGATCCTCGCGCAGAACGGCATATCGATCTATCAGCCCTTCATGGAAAAGTTCGTGTTCCACGCCCGCAAGAAGACGCTCAAGCGCTATCCCCTGTTCCCCAATTACCTCTTCGTCCACATCTCTCCCGTCGAGGAAGAGTATCACAAGATACGCTGGAGCAGGGGCGTGCGGAGGATCCTCATCGACAACTACCAGCCCGTGCCCATTGAGGACGAGTTCATCACCTCCCTGCAGACGATGCAGGACAGGGAAAGCGGTGTCATCAGGAAGCCCGTCGAGTTCGAACCCGGTGATACGGTACGGATCAAGTCAGGACCACTCAAAGACCTCGTCGGGATCTTCGAGGCGTGGGGCTCGGATGAGGGCAGGGTGAAGATCCTCATCCAGATGGTCAATAACCGGGCCAAGGTGGTCATGCACCCGTCTCTCATCGAAAAGGCCTGATTGCACAGGGGGGCTCCATCCCAAGGATCTACGGCAATGCAAGGACTCTCAGGTCCTCCGACACGAAAGCCGTCGAGCGGCTTTACCGGAGGCGGGTACCCTTCAATGCCGTGATCACCCACGAGCTCTGCACGGAACTGGCCCGTCTGTCGCACGACACCGGTATTCAGATAGGCCTGCTCATCAACCGGCTCGGAGGTGTGGAGTACGTCATCGCAGGGACCGTCTCGGGCATCTCAATCCCCGAACTGAACCGGATGAGGACTCACCCAGGCAGGCTCCAGGGCCTCAGGCTGGTCCACACACACTTGAAGGACGGCCGGCTTACGTTCGAAGACCTCACCGACCTGGCCAAGCTCCGCCTCGACCTGATCTACGCCATCGAGGTCCGCGATGACGGCAGCCCCGGCCTGGCATACGGGGCCCACCTCCTCCCCTCCGATGAGAGCGGGACGTTGTGGAAGATTCTCGAACCGGTGCCCACCTATGGCATCGACATACCCTTCGACGCATTCATCGCTGCCCTGGAAGGGGAGATCACGAAGAAGCAGACCGTCCTCGTCCCCGGGGCCACCGAGGACCGGGCCATCCTCGTGGTGGTCTCCTCGGCGCCCGGGGACATGCTCGCGGACATTACGGCGGAGTTCCACGGCCTGGCCAGGGCCGCGGACATCACGGTGGTGGACACGGTCGTGCAGAAGAGGCCCCGGCCGGACCCCAGATACGTCATCGGGAAGGGCAAGGTGGCGGACATCTACATCAGGGCCCTGGCGAGGGACGCCAACCTGCTCGTCTTCGACCACGAGCTCACGCCGTCCCAGGCCCGCTCCATAGCGGAGATAGCTGACATGCGCGTCATAGACCGGACTCAGCTCATCCTCGATATCTTCGCGCGCAGGGCACGGACCAGGGAAGGGAAGATCCAGGTGGAACTTGCCCAGCTCAGGTACAACATGTCCCGGCTCGTGGGGAAGAACCCGTCCCTGAGCAGGCTGGCCGGAGGGATCGGCACCAGGGGGCCGGGCGAAACCAAACTGGAGGTCGACCGGCGCCGGGCCAAGGAACGCATGGAGCGCCTCGAGCGGGAGAACCGCCGTATCAGCCGCAAGCGGAAGATCACCAGGGCCCGCAGGAACAGACAGGGACTGCCTGTCATCTCCATCATCGGCTACACCAACACCGGCAAGTCCACCCTGCTCAACGCCCTGACCAGGAGCAGCGTGCTCACTGCGGACATGCCGTTCGCGACCCTGGATCCCTCGAGCAAACGGCTGCGTTTTCCGCGCGACATCGAGGTGATCATCACGGACACCGTGGGGTTCATCCGCGACCTGCCCGAGGACCTCAAGGCCGCCTTCATGGCGACGCTCGAGGAACTCGAGGACGCCCACCTCCTCCTGGAGGTCATCGACCTCACCGACCCCCACATCGACTACCGCATCCAGGCCGTGGAGGAGATCCTCAAGGGTCTGGTCCTCCAGGACAAGCCCCGTCTCAGGGTCTTCAACAAGGCCGACAGGGTCGGCGACGGCACCGCACAGGCGTGGGCGGGCCGGTACAACGGCGTGGTCGTATCGGCCCTGGACAGGTCAACGCTCAGGACGCTCATCGAGCGCATGCAGGAGTATTTCCTTGCCCGCTAGGCAAGGGAATCCATAGCCTGCCCGTTCTCCATGGATGTGCGAGGAACGACAGTCCGACACGCGTTCTCATCTCTGCTCTTTCTTGCCGTCGATGAGCCTGAGGGATTCCTCGACGAGCCTGCCCGGAAGCCTCAGCGACCTCAGCAGCGACGCGGCCACCGTGTTGGACAGGGTCTCGATGGGGGCGACCATGACCTTCGGGTCGTCCATGGTACCACCCACCTTCATGCTCACCACGATGAACCTGCCGTTGTCCCCGGTGAGCACCCAGCCCACCACCGGTATCATGCTGATGGTCCGATCCAGGCTCTCCAGAGGCTGGACGCCGATGACCGCATCGATCTCTTTCGAGACCACGTCGTAGGTGCCTACCGACGAGAGCTGGATGGAATTGCTGTCCAGGGAGAAGTCATCGAACCGGGCCACGTTGTTCCTGATGGTCAGTGTCGTGTCGAGGTGGTTGTACGTGAAGTGCCTGCTCAGGATGTCCGTGTCCTTATTCTGGGCGATCCGGTAGACGTTGAGGAGGGAGAATATCTGGGAGACGAGGGCATACTTGCGGATCTCGCCGTTGCGTGCATGGGCGGCCAGGGTGCCGTTCAGGACACCCGCACTGCCCCAGAGATGGCCTTCCAGGTCGAGCATTCCGTCAACGGCCGAGGTGCCGTTCCCGGCCGTGAGGAGTCTTTGCATATCGGAGTTCTTCAGCGAGATCGTCACGTCAAAGGACGAGCCACCCTCCAACGACAGGGTCGCCCCACCGCTTGCGGTCCCAGACGCGGTCTCCATCATGATGTTGTCGAGCGTGAGTTTCCCGTTTTTCAACTCGGCGTCGGCGGTGGCCATCTCCACGGGGAAACCGTAGAAGACGCAACGGGCCAGGGTGAGCCGGGCTTCCGCAGCGAAATCCGTGACTCCCTCCACGGTCCGGCCTTTCCCTTCGATCTTCAGGCCCTCGACCCTGGCCTCCCCCTTGAATCTCGGGTGCGCGCCCCGGACCAGATCGCCGGTGATGGTTGATTGGACATCGCCGACCCTGACCCCGAGATGGTCCATGGACACCCGTGATGAACCGACGCTCAGGGGGCCGTCGACGGTCACGAGGTCCTCGCCCATGGGCAGGAGGGCGCCGTGCAGTGAAACACTTCCCGAAACGTCGGAGGATTTTCCCCATGCAAGGGACAGTGTCCCGTCGGCAATGCCGGCGAGAGACCTCGTGGCTTTCTCGCTCTGCACGGAGATGCCCTTCAGGTCGATGCTGCCGGAGAGAACTGCCGACCCGCCGTCTCGCCCCAGGTCCGCCGACCCCTCGAGCCTGCTCGAGGGATTCCGGACGACGAGGCCCTTGAACGTGATGTCCGGTGAATCGCCGAGCCTGGTCTTGAATTCACCCTGTGCCTTCACCCCCCCTGCACGATAGGTCCGCCGGTCCCCGGCAAAGGCGAGCTCTCCGGCACTGAGCTCCGCCGTCCCGCCGAGGTCAAGACCCCTGCCCCTGCCCGAGACCCTGATGCTGGCTTCTTGAGGGGTGAACCTCCCCACCGGCGGCAGGCTGTCGGCCACCAGACTGAATCGGGAAATGCCCTCCCCGAAGGGGGCCGTGAGGCTCAGGTTCAGCTTCCTGACACGGGTCTTGTCCACCGTGCCGCTCAGCGTGACGACCTCAGGCTTTGAGAAGCTGTCAGACTGGATGGTCCCGGACAGCCCGGTGACCGCGTGTCTGCCCCACGCAAAGGCCCATCCGTCGATCCGGATGTCTCCCCGTGCGGCGAACGGGTTTCTCTTTTCTTCGTCATAGAACGTGTTCACCCGTCCCTTTATCTGACCGTCCTGCACGTTTGTGACCGGCTCCAGGAGGCGGTGTATCTCCTCCGGGACCATGGCTGCCTGCCAGGCGCGCATGAAATCCCTGGCCGGCATGTCGAAGACCACGTCCACGCCCACGCGCATGAAGGGCCTCAGCGCACCAGGGAACACGATATCCACCCGGTCGATGCGCGATGCCCCCACCGTGCCCGAGAGGTTCCTGAAAGAGATATCGCCGCTGCCGTAGACCACCTGGCCGGTTATGTCCGTCATGCTTTCTGCCCCGTGCCCGGCCGTGAAATGCTGACCCTTGAGTTCCTGGACCACGTGGAGGTTGTCCAGCAGCTCGACACCCGAGAAGAGTCCCCTGACCGGGCCCTTGTACTGCGCCGTGACGAACCTCGACCTGCCGCCTTCGATCTGTCTGGTGAGAAGCGTCCCGAGCCATCCGGGGAACTTCTCCACCGGCAGGACCGAGACGACCTTGCCGTAGTCGAACTCCCTGGAGGATGCCTCCAGGTTCAGCACGGCGTCCTCCCACGACGCAATGTCGGAGAGGCCCGCGAGCTCCCCCTTGCCGGAGACATGGATGACCGGGCTCTTCACGGCGAGATCGGTGATTCTCATGAGCCGGTCGTCCCCGGAGAGGGACGCCGAGACGGTGAGCCTGTCCATGGTTCCGTGCATCCAGGGATGCCGCAGGTCCTTGATCTGGAGGGAGAACGATCCGTCTATGCCGTTCTTCGTGTCCTCCACCGTGAGGTTCGTGTGGGCGACGCCCTTGAACCTTTCGTCAAGCTGTTCGAGCCGTACGGCATACGCGTCGAAGGTCATCCTTCCTGGTCTCTCCAGGTCGGTTTCCAGCAGGAGCCTGCCCCCGAGGGTTCGGGCCCTGAGGTTCGCCCAGTGCCGGGTGATGCGGCCGCTCACTTCGCTCAGGGGGATGTCCATGCCGCGGCAGGCGACCTTCAGCGTCCCCTTCCATATCAGCACGTCCGGCCTGGTTTCATCGCTGGCCTTGAGGTCCTTCATGGCGTCGAGGTCGACGGTCCCGCTCGGCATGATGAGCCGTACCTTCCTGACGCTCACATCACCGAAGAGGAGCTTCCAGAAGGAAAGGTACGCGGTGATGCTCCTGATGTGCAGCATGATGGCCTCTGGCTCGTTTATGTCCACCCTGGACAGGATGACCCGTGGACCGCTCTTCCACTCGAACTTCGCACGGGCGATGGTCACGGGAACCCCGAGGTTCCTCTGCAGCTGGTTCTGGACCGTTGCCGTGACCTTTTCGGGAGACTTGGACACGATGTACCTGAACGACAGGACACCTCCGGCGGCAAGGAGCGTGACGACGATCAGCATGAGAAGGAATATTCTGAAGAATTTCTTCATGGGGCAGTCTCACCAATTAGTACAGAGCGGCCTCCAATTGCAAGCGTTCTTGCATGCCTGCACCTGGACGGAACTGCACTCCTTGACGGGATTTCGGCGAGATGTTACACTCGGTGCATGTTAGACATCAAATTCATCAGACAAAATGCGGACTTAGTAAAGACATCCCTGAAAAACAGAGGGACATCCATCGGATTTGATGCACTCATGGAAAAGGACAACGAGCGCAGGGGCCTCATCCAGAAGGCCGAGGAGCTCAAGGCGGCGCGAAACCAGTTTTCCATGAAGATCGCCAAGGCCAAGGGCCAGGGTGGAGACCTGGAGCGGGAAAAGGCCGAGATGCGCCGCATCTCCAATGAGATCAAGGACCTCGACACGCGGATCCGGGACGTGGAGTCGGCCATGGAGGCCATGGCCATGGAGATCCCCAACATACCCCACGAGAGTGTCCCTGTGGGATCCGATCCGACCGACAACCTGGTGGTGAGGAGCTGGGGCGAGAAGCGGCGGTACGACTTCACCCCCAAGGACCACTGGGAGGTGGGAGAGAACCTCGGCATCCTGGACTTCAAGCGGGCCGCCAAGATCACCGGTGCCCGCTTCACCGTGAGCTGGGGGCTCGGTTCCCGCCTGGAACGGGCGCTCATCAACTTCATGCTCGACGTGCACACGAACGAACACGGCTGCACCGAGGTGTGGACCCCGTTCATGACGAACCGCGACAGCATGACCGCCACGGGCCAGCTCCCCAAGTTCGAGGAGGAGCTGTTCCGGACCGACGACTACTTCCTCGTCCCCACCGCCGAGGTCCCGGTGACCAACCTCTACCGGGACGAGACCTTGGCCGAGGAAGACCTGCCCGTCAAGCTGGTCGCCTACACACCCTGCTTCCGCAGGGAGGCCGGCTCCTACGGCAAGGACACCCGCGGCCTCATCCGGCAGCACCAGTTCAACAAGGTCGAGCTCGTGCGGTTCGCCCACCCCGAGCGCTCCTTCACCGACCTGGAGGAGCTCACCTCAGACGCCGAGGACATCCTGAAAAAGCTCGGGCTGCACTACCGCGTGGTGGTGCTCTGCACCGGCGACCTGGGGTTCTCCTCGGCCAAGACCTATGACCTCGAGGTGTGGATGCCGGCCCAGGAGGTGTACCGCGAGATCTCTTCCTGCAGCAACTTCGTGGACTTCCAGTCCCGCAGGGGACAGATCCGCTACAAGCCGAAGCAGGGAAAGAAGACCGAGCTCTGCCACACGCTCAACGGGAGCGGCCTGGCCGTGGGGAGGACCGTTGCCGCCATCCTGGAGAACTATCAGCTCCCTGACGGCACCGTGAAGATCCCGGAGGCGCTCAGGCCTTACATGGGTGTTGACCTCATCGGCCCCATGAGCTAAGGAGATTGCCGCTGCACGGAGGGATGGCCGAGTGGCTTAAGGCGTCGGTCTTGAAAACCGATGTACCGTCAGGTACCGTGGGTTCGACTCCCACTCCCTCCGCCACTGAATCACTGCCCCGGGCATGACGAACTAGTCCCCGATTCCTGCCGGCTCGAATACCATGGCCCCGCGGTCCGCCTGGAAGTAAATGGTGAGGCGGCC
>JAGOOG010000052.1 GCA_017992605.1 Deltaproteobacteria bacterium | reverse complement strand
TCCTCGTCCGTCAGCACGATGGGGTTGCCCTTCATGCTGCTGGCGCGCTTGGCCCCCGAGACGATCTCCGTGTAGTGACCCTCTTCGATCCCGATTTGAGTCAGATGCGGGACGTTCATGTGGACGCAGAGTTCGTTGAGCCACGCGATGCCGTCCTCGGCCCGGGCGGCGGGATTGCCGGTGAGGATCCGCGCCACGTCCTCGAAGCGCTTCAGTACCGGCGAATCCGGGGCACGCCTGCGCAGCGCCTTGAGGTTCATGCCTTCCACGTGGGGCAGCAGGCAGGCACAGACGAGCCCGTGCGGGGCATTGCACTGCCCGCCGGCGGCGGCGGCGAAGCCATGGACCGCCCCGAGCTTCGCGTTGGCCAGGGCGATGCCGCTGAACAGGCTCGCCAGGGCCATGTCCTCGCGGGCCGCGACGTCCTTTCCGTCCAGGTAGACCGCCTTCAGGGACCTGGATGCCCGGGTGAGGCCCTCACGGCAGATGCCGTCGGTCAGGGGGTTGGCCCCGCTCGAGACGTAGGATTCCAGGAGCTGTGTCAGGGCATCGAGCCCCGTGCTCGCCGTGATGTCAGGGGGAAGCGTGTGGGTGAGCCCGGGGTCGACCACCACCAGCCTGGGCAGCAGGAGGGGGGAGCGCAGGCTCACCTTCACCCGGTGCTCCCGGGATATGATGACCGCGTTCCTCGTGACCTCGCTGCCCGTCCCGGCGGTCGTGGGCACGGCGATGTACGGGGCAGGGTGGCGGGTCAGGGGCATGGCCCTGCCGATCACCTCCAGGTAGTCGGTGAGGTCGCCGGGGTTGGTCATGAGTGCGGCCACGGCCTTGCCCGTGTCGATGACGCTGCCCCCGCCGACGGCGATCACGCAGTCGCACCGGTGCTCGCGGGCCGCCGAGACTCCTGCGAGGACTGTCTCTGTGGAGGGTTCCCCCGGGACCTTGAACACATGGGTGGTCACCCCCCTGTTCTTCAGCCTGTCGATGAGGCTGTTCCACCGGTGGGGGCTCTTCCCCGTGACCATGAGACAGCAAGAGCCCAGCGATGGCGCGGCATCGACGACCTCGCCGACGCTCCCCTGGCCGAACACGATCCTGCCGGCAGTGGCGAATTCGAACCGCATGGACGCCTCGTTTCACCACCCGGCATCGGCCGGGAAGACGTTCGCAAAGCGGGTGCTGTATCTCGGTTCGGCCATCATGGCCTCCACCGCGAGCCGCCAGGTCAGGTAGTGGGACGTCTCCTTGTGCCGGGCAGTGGCCTCCTCGGAGCGGTACGCCTCGACGAGCACGAACCGTGACGGGTCGTCGGCCTGCTGGACCACATCGAACCGGGCGATCCCCGGCTCGAGGATGCTGGCGCGGGCATTGTCCATGGTGGCGGCCCTGAATGCGTCGACGGAGTCCTGTTTCACGTGGATGAAGACATGGACGATGATCATGGTACACCCCCCTGGTGTGTGTGACACCATAGTGCCAGGTTGCGACAGGGATTCAAGATGAAAATAGTGCAAGATGAGGGACGTCTCGATGGTATCGAGACGGGGAAACCGTTTATCGCCGAGATTGTCACAAGGCGTACCCGCTCTCGAGGCAGGCTATCGGACAAACCCTTCCTTTTTTTGTCGCATCCAGGATGCGTGCATTTCTCTTGACATGATGCGCAGGATTATCCCATAATTGGTCCGACCACCCGACCAATTACCGGAGAGCGCCATGAACATGCCCGCAGCGAAACTGGGACAGCTCACCAGGAGCAGGCTCTATGAAAGGGTAGCGGCGATCATCCTGAAGAGGATCATCAAGGGCGAGATCCCGGTGGGCGACAAGCTGCCCACGGAGAGAAACCTGGCCGTCTCCTTCGACGTGAACCGATCCACCATCCGCGAGGCGCTCAAGAAGCTGGAGTCCCTCGAGGTCATCGAGATCAGGCACGGTGACGGGGTGTACGTCAAGGACTACCTGGCAAGCCCGAGCCTCGACCTCGTCTCGGCCCTGTTCTACCTGGACGACACCCTGGACGCTGACATCCTCATGACCCTGCTCGAGGTGCGCCTCATCCTCGTGCCCGAGATGGCGGCCATCGCGGCGTCCAGGAGGACCGCCGAGCACCTCGAGGAGCTCAGGAAGGTCGCCCACGAACCCCACGGGCTCAGCGTGCTCGAGCGCGACATGATGGTCCACCACGTCATCGCCCGGGCCAGCGGCAACATCCTCTACCTCATCCTGCTGAACTTCTTCAACCGCTTCTTCGTGGAATTCGGGCACCTCTATTTCGACGTCGAGGAGAACGCGCACAGGTCGGCCCGCTTCCACCGGGACATCTACGAGGCCATCAGGCGCTCCGATGCGGGCATGGCGAGGCAGGTCATGCATGACGTGCTGGCCTACGCCGAACAGGCCATCCGGTCATACGTGATCGAGATGAGGGAAAAGGGGGGAACGATCCGTGAACAGATTCATTGAAGGGCCCTGCGACCGGCCCTTTGACGTCATTGTCATCGGCGGCGGCATCACCGGGGCTGCCGTTGCGTACGAGGCTGCGAGCAGGGGATTGAAGGCGGCGCTCGTCGAGAAGAAGGACTTCGCCTGGGCCACGTCAGCGGCCACCTCCAAGCTCATTCACGGCGGGCTGCGCTACCTGGCCAACGCCGAGTTCGGCCTGGTCCGGGAATCGCTCAGGGAACGCAGGAACCTGGAGAACATAGCGCCGAATTTCGTCCATCCCATACCCATGATGATGGTCCACGACTGCGTCTGCCCCAAGAACAACGCCATGGAGATCGGTATCGCCCTTAAGGTCTACGACGCCCTGTCATACGACCGCAACCGCACCTGGGACAGGAGCAAGAAGATCCCGCCCCACAGGAAGATAACGCCGGACGAGGCCCTGGTCCTGGAGCCAGGGATCTTTGCGCAGGGCATGAAGGGCGCCTCGGTATTCTACGACTGTGCCAACATCTTCCCCGAGCGCCTCACCCTGGCCTTCATCAAGTCGGCGGTCTTCCACGGGGCCAGGGTGGCCAACTACGCCGAGGTCAGCGGGTTCATCGCCAACGGCGACGGGAGGGTCAAGGGCGTGGAGGTCAAGGACCTCCTGAACGGTGCGACAACGGAGCTGGCCGGGTCCATGGTCGTCAACTGCGCGGGCCCCTGGGCGGACCTGCTGCTGGGGCTGGCCCGGCCGGAAAGCGAACCGGCTGCCCTGACACGGTCCGAGGGCATCCACATCGTGACCAGGAAACGGGTCACCGGCCACGTGGTGAGCTACATGAGCAGGGAAGGCAGGCACTTCTTCATGATCCCCTGGAGGAACCACACCCTCATCGGCACCACCGACCAGCCGTTCTCGGGGAGGCCCGACGAGTACCGCGTGTCGCGGAAGAGCATCGAGGGACTCATCGACGAGGTCAACACCACGCTCGGCACCGAGGTGGTGGCCTTCGATGACGTCCTGTACACCTACGGGGGGCTTCGTCCGCTCGTGGACGATGCCGCGTCGGATACCTACGGCGCGTCCCGCAGGTACGAGATATACGACAACGCGACCGACGGGCTCGAAGGCCTCATCACCGTGGAGGGAGGCAAGTTCACCACCAGCAGGAGCCTCGCCCAGGCCGCCGTCGACCTCGTGGAGAAGAAGCTGAAGCGCCGCCGCAGCGCATCGCCCACGGCACGGCGCTACCTCTGGGGCTCCCAGATCCCGGACATGAAGACCTTCATGCTCGACCTCATCCGGAAGAACAGGGACTTCGCACCCACCACCCTCGAATACCTGGGCAGGAACTACGGCACCGAGCACCAGGGCGTGCTGGACCTCGCACGAGGCGAGCGCGCCCTGAGGGAGACCGTCAACCACGACGGCGAGATCATGGCCCAGGCCGTCTACGCGGTGAGGAACGAGATGGCCCGGAAGCTCTCCGACATCGTGCTCCGCCGTACCGGCATCGCCACGCTGGGAAACCCGGGCGAGAGGGTCCTCGAGGAGGTGGCCGTGGCGGCGGGCCGGGAACTCGGCTGGGACGGAAGGCGCATCGAGCGGGAGCTCAAGGAGACCGTGAAGACCCTCGAGGTGCCCACCGAATGATCAGGGAAGCAGGAGGTATGTATGAGCAGGAAGAAATTCGCCCCGAAATGGTCTGAACAGGCCCCGCCGAAGGGGTCCTGGCGCTCCGTGTTCAAGTACGGTGACCCCCATGGGTTCAAGCACCCGAGCCGCGCGTGGTACGAGATGATCAAGCGGGACTTCTCCATGACCGACGACGACTTCCGCACCAGGCGCAACGAGGGGCTGGGCTGCATCGGGCTGAACAGGCCGCCGGCCCTCGAACCGCATCACCGTGAGCGCTTCGAGTCCATCGTCGGCAGGCAGAACGTGACCTCTGACGACTTCAGCAGGGTCAGGTACGCCTCGGGCAAGACCACCGAGGAGATCCTCGAGCTCAGGAAGGGGATGATCGATGCCGTGGCCGACCTCGTCGTCCACCCCAGGACCAAACAGGACGTCCAGCAGATCGTCTCCTACTGCCATGAGCACCGTATCCCCATCTATCCCTTCGGTGCCGGGAGCTCGGTGAACTTCGGGGTGAGGCCCGTCCGGGGCGGCATCTCGCTCGTGCTGTGCACGCACATGAACCGAGTCCTCGAGGTCAACGAGCTCAACCAGACCGCCCGCGTGCAGCCCGGCATCTTCGGCCCCGCCTACGAGGACACGCTGCACAGGGCCCCCGAGCTCTTCCACACCAGGCACCGGTACACCTGCGGCCATTTCCCCCAGTCCTTCGAGTACTCCTCCGTGGGCGGGTGGATCGTGACCCTGGGCTCGGGGCAGGCATCGTCCTACTACGGCGATGCCTACCACCTGGTCATCAGCCAGGAATACGTGACCCCTGCCGGCACTTTCAGGACCCTGGACTTCCCGGCCACCGCCACCGGCCCCAAGCTCAACGACATCATGAAGGGCAGCGAGGGTGCATTCGGCATCCTCGTGGAGGCCACCATGAAGATCTACCGGCACATGCCCGGGAACACGAGGCGGTTCAGCTTCATGTTCCCCTCCTGGGAGGCTGCCGTGGACGCGAGCCGCGAGATCTGTCAGGGGGAGTTCGGCATGCCCGCCATCTTCAGGATATCGGACCCCGAGGAGACGGACCGCGGGCTCAAGCTTTACGGCATGCCCGGGTTCGTGGACTCCTTCCTGAGGAAGAAGGGATTCCGGCCCATGGAGCGCTGCCTGTGCCTGGGCAACGCTGAAGGCCAGAAAGACTTCGCGCGCAACGTGGAGCGCCAGGTCAGGAGGATCTGCAGGGAGTTCGGCGCCATATCGCTCACCGGCTATGCGGCACGGAAGTGGGAGCACACCCGGTACAGGGAGCCGTACATGCGGGAAGACCTCATGGACTACGGCGTGCTCATCGACACCCTGGAGTCCTCCGTGACCTGGGACAACCTGCACCGGCTCCACCAGGGGGTGAGGGAGTACATCACGGCCAGGCCGCAGACCATGTGCATGACCCATGCTTCCCACTTCTATCCCCAGGGGACCAACCTGTACTTCATCTTCCTTGCCAGGATGGATGACCCCGAGGAGTTCAAGGTCTTCCACCGGGGCATCGTCGAGCGCATCGTGGAGTACGGGGGGTCGCTCAGCCACCACCACGGCGTGGGCCGCATGATCGGCGCGTTGATGGAGCGGCACCTCGGATCCGAGCAGATGGCCGTGCTCAGGGCGCTCAAACGCCACTTCGACCCGCACGACATCATGAACCCGGGTGGACAGCTGGGGCTGGATGAATAGTCCTTGCAGCTGGCTGTAATTCTTTATACAATTCTAAAATAGGGGTCTAAAATTGGGGTCAGAGTCGATTTATCAAAGTAAAATTGAGTAAAATTGGGGTCAG
>JAGOOG010000051.1 GCA_017992605.1 Deltaproteobacteria bacterium | reverse complement strand
CTTCGACCTGTACCGGGGCATGTGGCGGTACACGGGCATCCGCGACCTGGTAGGCATCGTCAAGGCCGCCATGGCCGGGACCCTGCTGTACGTCTCGCTCCTGGCCCTGTTCGAGCCGTTCAGGTTCGTCTCGCGGGGCGTCATCCTCATCGACTTCCTGCTCACCGTGGTCGCCATCGGCGGGTTCCGGCTGGCGATACGGCTCTACCACCAGCGCCACAGCGACTTCGTGGACGAGCTCGTCTTCTGGCGCAGGCCGATGCGGTCCCGCAGGAACGTCCTCATCGTGGGCACCGGTCACGAGGCCGAGATGCTCATGCGGGAAATCCACGAGAACAGCGCGATCCCCTACCACGTGGTGGGATTCTTCGAGATGGAGGGGGAGCACCACGGCCTCCTGATCCACGGCATCCCTATCTTGGGCTCCCTGCTGGAGCTCCCGCACCTCATCTCCTACTACGGCATCGAAAACATCTTCATCGCGGACACTTGCCTCAAGCCGGCAGACGTGCAGACCCTCATCGATACCTTCGCGGAGCGCGGGGTGCGGTTCAAGGTGGTGCCGTCGCTGGAGGAGACGATGAACAGGGGCGTCTTCGACAGCCTCAGGGACATCAGGCTCGAGGACCTCATGGAGCGCGAGCCCGTGCACGTGGACATGGGCATCGTCAGGGCCGAGATCGAGGGCAGGCGCGTGGCGGTCACCGGCGCGGGCGGGTCCATCGGTTCCGAGCTCTGCAGGCAGATCCTTCGGTACGACCCGGCCGCGCTCATCCTCATCGACAACGCCGAGACGCCCCTGTACCGCATCGACATGGAGCTCAGGGAGCTGCAGCCGGCCGTTTCAACGGCCAGGATCGTCCCCTGCATCGGCGACGTGCGGAGCAGGAGGAGCGTGGAGCGCATCTTCAGGAAGCACGCGCCCCAGCTCGTCTACCACGCGGCCGCGTACAAGCACGTCCCCATGATGGAGCTCGCGCCGGTGGATGCCGTGAACAACAACGTCATCGGCACCTTCAAGGTCGCCTCGCTCGCCTGCAGATACCACGTTGAGAAGGTCGTCCTCATCTCCACGGACAAGGCGGTCCGACCCACCTCGGTCATGGGGGCCACCAAGCGGGTGGCCGAACTCGTGGTGCAGGCGCTCGGGGGCAACGGCACGCGGTTCATCGTGGTCAGGTTCGGCAACGTCCTGGGCAGCAACGGCAGCGTGGTGCCGCTCTTCCAGCAGCAGATAGCATCCGGCGGGCCGGTGACCGTGACGCACCCGGAGATCACCCGCTACTTCATGACCATCCCCGAGGCGGTCATGCTGGTCCTCCAGGCCGGGGCGATGGGCAACGGCGGCGAGCTGTTCCTGCTCGACATGGGCAGGCCCGTGAAGATCGCGGACCTGGCCCGGAACATGATCCGCCTGGCCGGCCTCGTGCCGGAACGCGACGTGGGGATCGCCTACATCGGCCTGCGGCCGGGAGAGAAGCTCCACGAGGAGCTGCTCATCGAGGGCGAGGGGTTCGTGGACACCCCCTACCAGAAGATCAAGGTCTGCAGCACCCTGAGCCGTGTCGACGAGGAGCGTCTCTTCGAGGGCATCGAGCACCTGAACCTCCTCGTGAAGGGATCCGGCGACGCGGACACGGCCCTGGCCATCCTCGAACGGCTCGTGCCCGACTTCAGGAGGGAGCCCTTCGGCGATGAGCGTGCGGACCGGGTGGAGTCACGAGCGAAGGACGCTCATGAAAAGCCGCGGCCCGTGGAGTATTGACCCGGTACCGCATCGGGCGGCAGTCCTGTCCCGGGCAGGGACGTTCGTGGGTCTTTCTTTTCACAACCATTCTGTCCTTTCGGGTCTTCCAGTCCTTGACGAGCACGGGGGGAGGGTGCTAAATGCTTTGTCTTGAAGACCGTTCTTTGATGATTATGGCGTTGGAAGAGGCAAGGCGGGCAGCACGGGCCGGGGAGGTCCCGGTGGGTGCGGTGATCGCGGCGGGCGACCTCGTCGTCAGGGGCCACAACAGGACCATCATGGATGCGGACCCGACGGCCCACGCCGAGATCGTGGTCATCCGCGAGGCGGCCCAGGCCCTGGGAAACCACCGGATCTTGGGCGCGACCCTGTGCGTGACCATCGAGCCGTGCATCATGTGCGTCGGTGCCATCGTCCAGGCCCGCATCGCCCGCGTGGTGTACGGGGCTGCCGATGGGCGCTACGGGGCCGTGGCATCCATGGTCAGGGGGTTCGAGCTCGACGTGAACCACAGGCCCGTCGTCATCGCCGGCGTGATGGAAGAAGAGGCCGCGTCGCTCATGAGGGCCTTTTTCCAGGAGAGAAGAAGGGGAGAGGTACCGAAGTGGTCATAACGGGGCCGACTCGAAATCGGCTGTCCCTTTTCAGGGACCGGGGGTTCGAATCCCTCCCTCTCCGCCACCATGAATACGACAGATGAATACGGAGAGATGCCCGAGAGGCCGAAGGGGCACGATTGGAAATCGTGTGTGCCGCTAATACCGGTACCGAGGGTTCGAATCCCTCTCTCTCCGCCACGTGAAGGCCTTGCAGGCGGCCAGGTCTCCATGCAATTCAGCGGTGCCAACCCCGTCAGGCCCGGAAGGGAGCAGCGGTACGCAACATGCTGTCTGTGTGTGGTAAGGCCTGGCCTCTTGCGGGGCCTTCAGCCGCGAGAAGAGCGCGCGCAGGCTCCATGAAGTCTATCGCAGGGACGGTTCCATGTACCAGGTCATAGCGCGGAAGTTCAGGCCCATGAGGTTCGACGAGGTGGTGGGGCAGGAGCACGTCACCAGGGTCCTCTGCAACGCCATCGAGCTCGGCCGCCTCTCCCACGCGTTCATCTTCTCCGGCCCCCGGGGCGTGGGGAAGACCTCGGTGGCGCGCATCCTGGCGCGGGCCATCAACTGCGCGGTCGGCATGTCCTGCACCCCCTGCAACGTGTGCCCCATCTGCGAGGACATCACCGCGTCGAGGGCCGTGGATGTCTTCGAGATCGACGCGGCCACCCATACCCAGGTGGACAAGATCCGCGACCTCATCGAGAACGCCCGGTACACGCCGGCGGTGGCCCGGTACAAGACCTTCATCATCGACGAGGTCCACATGCTCTCCAGGAGCGCGTTCAACGCCCTGCTGAAGACGCTGGAGGAGCCGCCGCCCCACGTGGTCTTCATCCTGGCCACCACCGAGCTCGCCAAGGTGCCGGTCACGGTGCTCTCGCGCTGCCAGCGGTACGACTTCCGCCGCATCAGGGTGGACGACATCGTCGCGCGCCTGCAGTCGGTGGCCGCCCAGGAGCACATAACCATCAGCGACGACGCCCTGGTGACCATCGCGCTGCAGGCCGACGGGAGCATGCGCGACGCCCAGGGCATGCTGGAGCACATCGCGTCAGCGGCCGGCACGCTCCCCATCGAGGTGGACACGGTTGCCGATGCCATGGGGCTCGTGGGGCGCTCGACCATGCGCGATCTGCTCTCGGCCATGATCAAGAAAGACGCGCCGGCCACCCTCGATGTGGTTGAACAGGTCTACCGGTTCGGCCAGGACCTCAACCAGCTCTACCGCTCTCTGCTCGAGCAGTTCAGGAACATGATGGTCATCAAGGCGGGGTACGCCAACCTCACCCTGCCCGAGGAGGACATGGCCTTCCTCAAGGAGCTCATGGCCGAGGTGTCCCTCGAGGAGATACACCGGTGCCTCAGCGTGCTCGTCCGTTCCGAGGACGACCTGAAGTTCTCCAGCCTTCCCCGGATAACCCTGGAGACCATCCTCATGCGGATCATATCGGCGCCCAGGGTCGCGGACCTGCAGAGCCTCATCCTGGCGATATCGTCCCGGGGCGGGTCGCTTCCCCACACCCCGAACCCCCAGGGCAGCCCGGTGGACCTCTACCGGCGGCCGCCGTCATCCCTGCCCGTATCCTGGGAGGGCTTCCTCGCCTCCCTCAAGGACCACGATGCGCCCCTCCATGCCATGGTCTCCAGCGCCACTGCCGAGCAGGACGGTGGCGGGGGCATCAGGCTGATCTGCCCGAGCGAGTTCCTCGCCGAGCAGATCAAGAAGTCGCTGCCCGCGATCGCGCAGCGGGCACAGGCCTTTCTCCAGAAGGAGATCGTGCTGCATGTCGAGGTCAGCGAAAACGCAGAGGCGGACCTCAGGAAGCCGAAGCCCTCTCAGGTCAGGGCACAGGCCCTGAAATCCCCCATGGTCAAGGAGATCGTGGCGGAGTTCAACGGCACGGTGAAGCATGTCAAGCCCAAGGAATAGGACCGTCACCGCCATCGAGGGGGTCAGGGTCGGCCATGCCTCGGACCCGGACCGAGGCACCGGGGTCACGGTGGTCCTCTTTGACAGGCCCGCCCGGGGCGCCGTGGACATGACGGGCATGGCCACCTCCACGAGGCAGATCGATTCCCTGGACATGATGCACCCCGGCATCGCCGTCCACGGCCTCTGCCTCGCCGGGGGGTCGGCCTTCGGCCTCGATGCCGCAGGAGGAGTCAGCCGCTGGCTGGTGGAACAGGGGGTGGGGCTCGACCTCGTGGTGGCCAGGGTGCCGGTGGTCCCCACCGCGGTCATCTTTGACCTGTCGTTCATGGATGCCGCTGCGAGGCCGACCCCGGACATGGCTTACCACGCTTGCCAGGAGGCATCGAGGGACCCGGTGCAGCAGGGGTGCGTGGGCGCGGGCACCGGGGCTACCTGCGGGAAGCTCCGGGGGGTGGCCAACGCCACCAAGGCAGGCCTCGGGTCGAGCCTCGAAGAGGGGGCGGGCGGGGTCCTCGTCGGGGCCCTGGTGGTGGCCAACCCCTTCGGGGACATCCTCGACGGCCACGGAAGGATCCTCGCCGGGGCGCGGGACGGGGACGCCTTCCTTGACATGCGGCGGGCCATAGCCGGCGGCGAGGTCAGGGAACGCTTCGGCTCGCCGGGCAACACGACCCTGTGCATCCTGGTGACCGACGCCTGGCTGGACAAGGTGACGGCCATGCAGGTGGCGCGCATGGCGGGCCAGGGGCTCTCCCGGCACATCGTGCCGTTCAACACCCCCTTCGACGGGGACATGGTCTTCTGCTTTTCCGTGGGCGAGAAGACGGCCAACCCCCTCCATGTGGGGGTGGTCGCGGCCCGGGCCGCAGCCGGTGCCCTCATGAACGCCGTTGCCCACGCGCGGGGCATGGGCGGCATTCCCGCATCGAGGGACCTGGTCGGAACGGTGCCGACAGCTGGCTGATGCAGGCTTGGCCGGCGGTCAAAACCGTTGACAAAGGACAATCACTTGGGTAGAAGGGAAAACCGTGGCGGAGTAGCTCAGGTGGTCAGAGCATGCGGCTCATATCCGCAGTGTCGGGGGTTCAAATCCCTCCTCCGCTACCATGCATACACTCATGATAAGTAAGTTGGGATAGAGGAAAAAAAGAGAGAGCGGGGTATGACACCCCGCTCTTTTCATGCAGATAGGTTTCTGTCGATCTAGAAGATCTTTTTTCTCAGGACGGCCACGCCCATCAGGCCGCTGCCCACGAGCAGCATGGTAACCGGCTCAGGGACGGGAGGGACAGAATTTGGATTATCGTCGCCATTGACAGGTAACCCTCCAGCAGGTTCACCTATGTAGTCTGTGCTAGCCACGGCCTGAGACATAGCGAGAATCGAAGTTTTCTTGGGCTTATCTGTGACGGCCGGCCCTGTCTCGTTGGAAAACTCCTGTGCAGGGTTGCCCCCCCGCGCAAGGATGAGGGATGTCTCTGCACTCGATGAGGCTATCGACTCTTCCTCCAACGTTCCCTTCACAAAGGTTGTCGGCGTTGCATATGATGCCAGAGGAATGAGTATGCACATCATGGTTACCACAAGCGTTGTTTTCATCACGGTCCTAACCTCCTTGTCGTTGCTTCATTTTTCGAACTATAGTCTATGCACAATTGATGCCACATTGTGCTCCTGCTAATCTATTGGAAAAAGGGCAGAAATAAAAATCCCCACC
>JAGOOG010000023.1 GCA_017992605.1 Deltaproteobacteria bacterium | reverse complement strand
CTTTCTATGCCGTCCCCTTGACAATCGGTTTGCCGTGACTATTATACAGCATACGGATGCGCAGAGGCCTTTTCAGGTCAGGTGCGTGAAGGCCGGGCAGAGCGGACCGTGGCATGGCAGGCACGGCGAGGCAAGGCGTGGTGGAGTTTCGCAGGGCTGTGACGAATGACCCTGTTGGCCGGAACAGCTCCACAACCCGGCCCCCTGATCAAGACTTTGCGCATTCACCGAGGGCGGGCTATCATGGCCCGCCCTTTACACGTGCATCCCCCCACTCGCGGCTTGAACGGAAGCGTATGAATCTGGTACAATGGCATGGTAATGATTGCAAGCGTGCACTCAGCCACCCTGTGGGGGACTGATGCGCTTGGTGTGGTTGTGGAAGCTGATATCCAGGGAGGTCTGCCGAGCATCGCCATCGTCGGTCTGCCCGATTCCGTGGTAAAGGAGAGCAGGGAGCGGGTAAGGTCGGCCATTCTCAATTCGGGTCTCGATTTCCCGCCCAGGCGCATCACCGTGAACCTCGCCCCCGCCGATGTACGGAAGGAAGGCGGCACCTTCGACCTGCCCGTGGCCGTGGCCATCCTGGCCGCGCTGGGCATGGTGCCGAAGGGGTCCGTGCCGGACTATCTCTTTGTCGGGGAGCTGGGCCTCGACGGAGGCGTCAGGCCAGTCAGGGGCGTTATCTCAGCGGCATTCCTTGCAAGGAGCCAGGGCTTCAGAGGCATCGTATGTCCGGAGCAGAACGCTCACGAGGCCAACCTGGCAGGTGTTGATGTCTTCCCGGTTCGCAGCCTCATGGACGTCTTCTCCTTCCTCAGAGGGGAGAAGGTGATCTGCTGGAACGGTTCAGCCGCACACTACCCGGCCATGGAACCCTCACTGCCCGACCTCTCGGAGGTGAGCGGTCAGGCGATGGGCAAACGGGGTCTCGAGATCGCCGCGGCCGGGTCTCACAACCTCCTGTTCGTGGGTCCGCCCGGGGCGGGAAAGTCCATGCTGGCCAAGAGGCTTCCTTCGATCCTCCCGCCCCTTGCCCACAGCGAGATCCTCGAGTGCACGTCCATCTATTCCGCGGCCGGGAGACTGGGCAAGAACGAGATCGTCCTCAAGCGCCCCTTCAGGTCGCCCCACCATACCATCTCGGACGCCGGTCTCATCGGCGGGGGGACCGTCCCTGCACCGGGAGAGGTCAGCCTGGCCCACAACGGGGTGCTGTTCCTCGACGAAATGCCGGAGTTCAGGCGAAGCGCCCTTGAGGCCCTGCGCCAGCCCCTCGAGGACGGGCGCGTGACCGTTTCCCGGGCGAGTTCCTCGTTCACCTTCCCGGCCAACTTCCAGCTCGTGGCCGCCCTGAACCCCTGTCCGTGCGGGTTCCTCGGCCATCCCTCGAGGCCATGTGAATGTACGCCGCTGCACGTGGCGAAGTACCGCGCTCGGGTCTCGGGCCCGCTGCTGGACCGCATCGATATCCACCTCTGGATAGACCCGGTGGAGGCTGACGAGGTGCTGGGACCCAAGAGCGGCTCATCGTCGAGCGCGGCCCGCGACAGAGTTGCCGCCACGCGGTCAATCCAGCTGGGCAGGGGCTTTGTAAACGCCAGGATTCCGGACAACTCCCTGGAAAAGGTCTGCGGACTGACCTCGCCCATCAAGATGATGCTCGTGGCCGCCGTGAAACGATACGCGCTGAGCATGCGGGCCCTGACACGCGTGATCAAGGTGGCCCGCACCATCGCAGACCTCGAGGAAAGCCAGGACATCAGGGAAGAGCATGTGGCGGAGGCTCTGCAGTACAGGCCGGAGATGGTCAGTTGCTAGAGGAACAGCTCACTGACCGATGCCCCGGTATAGATGCGCTTGATGGCCTCGGCCAGCAGGGGAGCGACGGTGAGCACCGTGATCTTGCCGCAGGCCTTTGCCTTCTCGCCCAGCGGGATGGTGTCGGTAATGATGAGCTCCTCGATGCCGGATTCCATGAGGCGGCTGATCGCCGGGCCGGAGAGCACACCATGGGTGCAGCATGAGGCGACCTTCCTCGCTCCGTTCTCGAGAAGCGCCATCGCCCCGTTGGTCAATGTCCCGGCCGTGTCCACGATGTCATCCACGATGAGGCATATCTTGCCCTTCACGTCTCCGATGATGTGCATGACGTTGGACTCGTTGGCCCGCTCGCGCCTCTTGTCGATGATGGCAAGATCAGCCTTGAACGGTTTCGCATAGGCCCGGGCCCTTTCGACGCCTCCGGCATCGGGGGCCACGATGCACAGGTCCTCGGGAAAGCGGTCACGGATGTACTGGATCATGACGGGTTTGGCGTAAAGGTTGTCCACCGGGATATCGAAGAATCCCTGGATCTGTCCGGCATGGAGGTCCATGGTGAGCACACGGTCGGCTCCTGCCACGGTGAGCAGGTTGGCGATGAGCTTTGCCGTGATGGGGGCCCTGGGTGAGGCCTTCCGGTCCTGGCGGGCATAGCCGAAGTAAGGGATGACCGCGGTGACCCTTTTTGCCGAGGCGCGCTTGGTCGCGTCGAGCATGACCAGGAGCTCCATGAGGTGTTCGTTGGTGGGCGAACAGGTGGACTGGACGATGAAGATGTCCTTGCCCCTGATACTCTCGTGGATGTCAACCGAGGTCTCACCGTCGGAAAAATGCTTCACATCACCGCTGCCCAGCTGACATCCGAGGATCTTGCAGATGTTCTCGGTGAGCGGTCTGTTGGAGTTTCCTGCAAGGATACAGATACTCGAGTTCATAGGACCTTCCCTGTTCGTATGTTCGGTTACCGGGATTCAGTGCGAACTCATTCGCGCAGGTAGTTGCACGGTGTTGAATATGGCTGGGACGGGAGGATTCGAACCTCCATAACGAGATCCAAAATCTCGTGTCCTGCCATTAGACGACATCCCAGTACCCCGTGGAAGCCATCCGGTTACCGGGAGCGCACTATAGTAGAATTAGACTTCGTTGGCAATCTTTTGTTTATAGCTCTCGAGAATGGACTTCTCTATCTTGTCCCTCGTCTCCATGTTCAGGGGGTGGGCAGTGTCCCGAAACGAACCATCCTTCCTCTTTCGGGAGGGCATGGCAACGAACAGTCCTGTTGTCCCGCTGATGACCCGCAGATCGCGGATAACGAAACAGTCGTCGAAAACGATCGAAGCATATGCCTTGAGCTTGTCGTTATCCTTGACCGGAAACACCTTGACCTCTGTAATCTCCATACATATCCCCCGTCAATCTCGTTGTGGGTATGTATCCATACCCTTCATGCCGTGTGAGGCGGCTCATTGCAGTCAACAGGTGAGCTTGTGATGCATAGATCCCGAAGAAAGCCGATCCGCTACCCGACATTCCGGCTTTCAGCGCCCCCGAACTGAGAAGCTCCCCCTTTATTCCAGTAAGCTCGGGATAAATACTACACGCCACAGATTCCAGGTCATTCTCAACCCAGTGCTCCGGCTCAATGCAACTGTCGCTAATATTTTCTATTTTAATTCTACCCCCTTCGCGCATCAATGGCAAGCGCAATTTTGAAAAGACGAGGGCAGTGGACACATTCAGCGGCGGTACGACGATGAGATAGGACCTGTCCTGAAGCTCAACCTCCATCAGGGGCACATCACCTCGGGAACCCAGGAGCATGGGCCTGCGATAGACGAAGAAGGGGCAGTCGGCACCCAGGTGGCCGGCCATGGCGGCGAGTTCTTCGGTGCTCATCCCTGCCTTGAAGAGCCTGTTCAGACCAAGAAGAACACTCGCCGCATTGCTGCTGCCTCCTCCAAGGCCGGCCCCGACGGGGATCCTCTTGGTGATGCTGATGGATATGCCGCCTTGTCTTCCTGTCCTCTCAAAGAAGAGCCTGGCGGCACGGTATGCAAGGTTCCTGTCCTCTGAGCATCCGCAGTCCCGGGCATCGATGCTGATTCCTGAGCGGGCGCACTCGAGAAAGACGTCGTCTCCGAAGGACAGCGGCACCATGATGGTACGCAATTCATGGTAGCCGTCAGGACGCCTGCCAACGACTTCGAGATAGAGGTTGATCTTGGCCGGAGAGAATACCTTCACTTGACGTCCACGGCCACATACAGGGGTCTCGATCCCCTGATAACCAGGAGCAGAACGGCCTGACCCTTCTTCCTGGCGGACAGCGCGGCCAGATAGTGCTCGACGGTATTCACCTCTTTCCGGTCGACCTCGCGGATGATGTCCATCTTCTGGATCTGGCTCCCTGCGGCGCTTCCCTTGGGGTCGATATCGGTCACCAGGACACCTGCAGGCTCCGGTATGTTGAACTCCCTCTGGACCTGGGGCGTGATGTTCACCACGGTCAGGCCGAGGGGATCCTTTGCCCCTTCTTCCTTCCGGGGACTCCTGTCGAGTTTTGCCACGTGATCGTCCGTCCTCTTCTGCAGGACTGCGGTGAGACTCCGTGAACGGCCGTCCCTGAAGACGGTGACCTTCACTGCGGACTCGGGCTTCAGACTGCCGATTATCCTCGTCAGGGCCCGTGTGTCGGCGATGTCCTGTCCGTCGATCCTGAGAATGATGTCACCCGGCCTGATACCGGCCTTGTCCGCAGGATCCCCCGCGTATACACTCGTGACCATGGCGCCCCTGTGTTCCTTCAGGCCCACGGCGCGCGCTATCTCTGGGGTCACCTCCTGGATGGCCACCCCGAGCCAGCCCCGAGCCACCTCTCCGGTGTCCTTGAGCTCGCGGAGGATGTCCTTGGCCATATTGATGGGCGTGGCGAAACCCAGACCCTGGCCCGTTGCCACGATGGCGGTGTTGATCCCTATGACCTGGCCCTGCATGTTGATGAGCGGGCCGCCAGAGTTTCCCGGGTTGATGGCCGCATCGGTCTGGATGAAGTTGTCATAGGGTCCGGCACCGATGACCCGCGACTTGGCGGAAACGATCCCCTGGGTGAGGGTGTGACCGAAGCCGAAGGGATTGCCCAGGGCAACGACCCACTCCCCGATCTCCAGGGCATCGGAATCGCCGAGCACGGCCACAGGGAAATCCCGCTTTTCGGACTCGATCTTGATGAGCGCTATGTCGGTCTTGTCGTCGGTCCCGACCCGTGTGGCCGTGAACTCTTCCTTGTCCGCCAGTGAAACGAATATCTCGTCCGCTCCGGAGATGACATGGTTGTTCGTGAGCACGAATCCGTCCGGAGAGATGATGAATCCCGAGCCCAGGCTGCGCTGCTGGAGGTCCTGGCCTGGCCTGTTGTTGAAGAACTTCTTGAAGAATTCATCGAACCACTCGTCATAGCCGGGAGGCGGCTCGAAACGCTGCTCCATGCCGCTGCCCGACATGCTCCTGGTGGTCCGGATGTTCACGACCGTCGGCGTGACCTCCCTGGCCAGGGACGAGAATCCTGGCAGAGGGACCTTTCCCCTGGCCGGCGATGCCGCCTCCTTCCAGAACGGGTTTGCCTCGCTGACCGGATTCAGACCCAGGGTCGATGCGATGAAAATTCCGGCCAGCGCCGAGCACACCGCCACCATGATCAGGATGCCGTAGAATCCGTACCTCCTCTTCTCTGTCATCGCTCTTCCTTCATGGCCTCGACGAAGACCATCCTGAGTTCGTAGAGGATCTGGTCCATGAGGCGTTCCTCCTCGGCAGTGAGATTCCCCCTGGTCTTCTCGTGAAGGAGGGTGATGATGTCGATGTTCTGCTGGGCAACGGCGAGATTCTTCTGGACAGCGCCTGTTGCGGGGTCCTCGACCCTGCCCATGCTGATCATGGCGGCACTGGCAAAGCTCATGATGAGGGTGGTGAAATCGATGGAAAGAGGCACCCCCCTTCGGGTCTGGGATTCGGTCGGCCCGGGGTCCGGGCTCGGCTGGGGTTCCGGCTTCCGTTCGGCCCCGGACCCCTTCAGATCCTTCTGGGGCGCTGGCTCATCATGGTCTACCCCCCGCTTGTCCAGAAAGGTGTAGCTCTTCTTTTCCTCTTTCTTTTCATCTGCCATGATATCACCTCGATAGTCGTATGGATTGAAACTTCCCCATCGGAAACCCCTCCCGGCGCCGTCAGGAACGTATGCCGAGAACGGGGAATACATGCTCCCTGATGTAGGCTATCTTATTGTCGACATAGATGTCCACTGACTTCTTCAGGGCATCCGATACCCGGTGAGGCTGGTCGTAGAGCTGGTCGAAACCCTGGCCATGACCATAGACGCCGCCGCCCACACTCCCGATGAAATGGTCAACGGGCTTGATCCCGTTCAGGATCGCCCAGGCCAGGGTCCACCCCCGTACCACGTCCGGCACGCTGTAACCGCCACCGCCCAGTGCAAGGATCTTCGGGCAGCCTTTCCGTATCTCCTCCACGACCGCACAGTAGCCGTTGTTGGTGAGCCTCAGGTTCGTCAGCGGATCCCGCTTGAGGGTGTCGAGGCCTATCTGCGCCACAATGCACTCAGGCCGGTACGCCTCCACCAGGGGCGGGAAGATCTCCCCGAATGCCCTGACGTACACCTCGTCATCCGTGTATTCGGGCAGGGGCAGATTCACGGTGAAGCCCTTCCCCTTCCCTTCGCCGATCTCGGTCTCGAACCCGGTACCGGGGTAGATGGTCTCTCCGTTCTGGTGAATCGACAGGAAAAGGACCTCATCGGTGTCGTAGAAGGCGTCCTGCACACCGTTTCCGTGGTGCGCGTCGATATCGACATAGAGTATTCTCTTGTATCCGTGTTCCAGCATACGCTTGATGGCGATCACGATGTCGTTCACATAGCAGAACCCTTCGGCATGCCCGTACCCGCCGTGGTGAAGCCCTCCGACAGGGCTGAACACCGTGTCCGCCTCGTTGTCGAGGATGAACTGGGTCCCCGCCATGGTTGCTCCCAGCACGAGCAGGGAGAAGTCGAAGACCCCCTTGAATATCGGATTGTCACCGGTTCCGAGGCCGTAATGAAGCATGGTGAAGTCGAAGTATCCGCTGTTGCACGACTTGAGGGCATCGATATATTCCTGGGCGTGATACGAGGCCATGACCCCCTCTTCTGAGGGTTTGGGCTCGAACACCGTGATCCAGGGATGGTCAAAGAGGCCGTATCGGTAGCAGAGCTCATAGACCATGGTGGCCTTGAAGGGTTTGAAGGGATGGTCTGAACTCAGGCTGTAGGTGTCGAATACCGACGTATATATGAATACGGATTTCATCTGTGCTGCTCCTTTGGCGGCTCCCATTCTCATTCCCAACAGGAAACCCGATTAGCTTAGCAGAAGTTCGGAGGTCGAGAAAGTCTTAATAATGAAGCGGCCCGGTCAGCACCGGGTCGCTGGTGAGGTCCTCAGGCATGGGTTTCTGCACCGGGTGGGACCCGGATCAGATCTTCCAGGCGGCCAGGGCCCCTTCCTCGGTGGCCTCGATGATACGACGCGGCTGGACGGCATCTCCTGCCAGAGCATGGGGAATGCCGAGTCTCTCGCAGATGCCGTCGAGTTCCTGCCTCGGGGAAAGGCCTACGGCAACGACCACCTGGTCTACCGGTGAAATCCTGCGTTCTTCACCTTTGACGTCGATGGACACAAAATCATTCCCGATCATGGTGACCGCCCCGCCGAAGACGAGGGCACAACCGGCATCCCTCAACCTGCGGTGGAGCATGTAGCCGTGGGAGGTGAGCTTGGACACCGGTGAGTGCTTCAAGGCCTCGACCACGGTGAGGGTCGTCACCTTCGAGCAGAGATAGTCGGCTGTCTCCATACCGATGAGACCGCCCCCGATGACGAGAACGTTCACGCCCGGGGGGACCGTCCCGTCGAGTATCTCCCATGCGTCGTGAACATGGGGAAGGTTGATGCCCGCTATGCCGGGCACGATCTTTTCTCCTCCCGTTGCGATGACGACGAAATCGGGGCTGCCCCGCTCGATGGTCTCGGCGTCCAGTGTCACACCGGTGCGGACGTCGACGCCGGAACGCCGTACCTGGCCCTCGAGCCACGTTATCCAGGAGCCGTAGACCTGCTTGAACGGGGGTCTGGCGGCATAGAGCAGCTGTCCACCTGCATCTGCCTCCTTTTCGAAGACCGTGACCTCATGCCCGAGCCGGGATGCCTCATAGGCCGCGGTGAGCCCTGCAGGCCCTGCCCCGGCCACCCACACCCTGCGGGGACGCGCCACGCGTTCCTTCGGGTAGATCGTCTCCTGGCCGGTCTCAGGGTTTATGGCGCAGCGCACGGTCTTTCCCTCGAACATGAGCCGCTCGATACATCCCTGGTTGCAGGCGATACAGGTACGGATATCTTCGAACCTTCCATCACGGGCCTTCACGAGAAAATCGGGGTCGGCAAGGAACTGCCTGCCGAAGGATACGAGATCGGCATCTTTCCGGCCGATGACCGCGTCGGCAACGGACAGATCGGTAAAACGGCCCACGGCGATGACCGGGACGTCCACGACCTCCTTGACCTTTCTGGCCCTGAAGGCATTGAACCCGGGCTCGAACTCCACGGGTGCACTCGTGATGCCCCCCGGGGTCCCGTAGGTGCCGAGCGATGCATGGATGACATCCGCTCCGGCCCGCACGAAGTCGGGGATGACCGTGAGCATGTCCTCCTCGGTGTATCCTCCCCTGATGCTCTCATCTATGGAAAGGCGCAGGGAAACGGGGAACTCGTTCCCCACGCGCCTGCGCACCTCTTCGATGACCTCGACGACGAACCGCGCCCGGTTCTTCATGGTCGACCCGTATTCGTCCGTGCGTCTGTTGGCAATGGGTGAAAGGAACTGACAGAGCAGGTACCCGTGGGCACCGTGGATCTCCACCATGTCGAACCCGGCCTCCCGTGCACGTACTGCGGCCGCGGCAAAGGATTCCCGGATGATCCGCATGTCGTCCAGGGACATTTCTTTCGGCGGCATGCCATAGATCAGGGAAGGCTCCGCGGAAGGGCCCATAGCCCTTCCCTCGTTCAGGAGGAAGAAGCACTCCCGGCCGCCATGGTGAAGCTGGATGCCGGCCCGTGCACCCCCCGCATGAATCGTGTCCGACAGTCTCTTCAGGCCGGGGATGAACCGGTCGTCATAGATCCCGAGCTCGGTGTTGATGAGCGAGCCCGATTCGTGGACCGCGGCTATCTCGGATATGATGAGACCGGGCCGGGCCTGTGCTCTCCGGCCCATATACGCGAGCAGCTTGTCGCTGACGGTGGCGTCCCTGTTCCCCAGGCTGGTCCCCATGGGGGGCATGACCACCCGGTTCGCCAGTTCCATCCCTTTAATGGCAGTCGGTGACAGAAGGTGTGCGAGTCTTTCCACTATCATCTCCTTGACGGTAGATCTTCCCTTCACCATAATCAATAGACAGGGTAAACGCAAGCTACAATAACGAGCGCTCGTTCTTTTTGTCAAAAGGAGGGTATCATGCCCGTATCAAGGATCAAGCCCGTCCATTCCGATGATGCGCCCAAGGCCATCGGTCCCTACTCCCAGGCCGTCTCCGCAGGGGATTTCACGTTCGTCTCAGGTCAGATCGGCATGGATCCCCGTACGGGAAACATCGTGGAGGGGGGCATCAGGGAGCAGACCGCGCAGGTTCTGAACAACCTCCGTGCCATCCTTGTAACGGCCGGGTTGTCCACGAAAGATGTCGTGAAGGCAGAGGTCTATCTGAGTGACATGAACGACTTCGCCGTCATGAACGAGGTGTATGCAGCATCGTTCTTGGGCGACACCAAGCCAGCTCGTGCGGCCGTGCAGGTCGCTCGTCTGCCGCGGGACGTGCTGGTGGAGATATCCTGCATTGCGTATCGGGGGAATTGAAGGCCCGGGACGGTTTGTGGGTCTTGCCTGTCGAAAGTCTCGATGCATGTTCATAAACGGGGGAACCCTTGGCCTCCTCAATGAGAGCATCTCGCTCATTGAAAAGATTCTTTGGTAGCGGGAGATGCTCTCATTGAGGAGGTAAGGTCTTTTTCTCCCACGGCCAGGGGAGAGTATCCCTCACCCGAGGAACCCGAAATACCAGTCTATGAGATACGCGCCCCAGAGCACATAGATGAGGGCCCCCAGTGCCAGGAACGGGCCGAAGGGTATGGCGGCCTTCAACGTCCCCTCGGGACCCTTGTTCAGGTAGGCCCAGGGGAGGCCGACCAGGGTACCGATGAGGGAAGAAGCGAACACCGTAAAGAGAACACCCTGCCAGCCGGTGAAGACACCGATCATGGCGAGCAGCTTCACATCGCCGCCACCCATGCCCTCCTTCCTGGTCATGAAGTAATAGCCGTAGATGATGACCAGAAGAAGACCTCCGCCGAGGACGAGGCCGATGAGCGCGTCCTTGTACGACACGGGCAGAAAGTATACGAGGGGCAGACCCGTTACGATGCCCCCGAGGGTGAACCGGTCAGGGATGATCTGGAAGTCCAGGTCTATGAAGGTGATGACGAGCAGGACGCAGGCCCACGCGTAGTATATCACGAAGGACAGGGTGGGCCCGAAACGGTACAGCAGGCTCACTGCCAGCAGGGCGCTGATGAGCTCCACCACCGGGTACCGCACGGAAATGGGCTCCGAACAGAACCGACATTTCCCCCTGAGAACGAGATAGCTGATCACAGGGATGTTGTCGTGATACCTGATTGGATTCCCGCACTTCGTGCAGCGCGATCCGGGCCAGACTATGGATTCGTTGCGGGGGATCCTGTAGATGCAGACATTGAGGAAGCTTCCTATGAAGAGGCCGACAAGCGCTGCGAGGACTGCCATATCAACCGGTCAGATCTCCCCTCCGGAATCGGAGCACCTCACCATAGAGAACCGAAGACACCTCTGTCATGATCCCCTTGAGGGGATCGTCATCGGACAGGAACGATGCGGCGCCGTCCAGCCTGGCCTTCATGGACTCCATCTCGTCCACCAGAGGCGCGAACCCTTTCAGGGTCGTCAGGGGGTCGCTCACGGACCGGGAATACCTGTCCAGAAGGTCTAGGGCCTCTTCGCTGGCACTGAGCGCGGTGATCTTCTGCGGGCTTATGGACATCTGCTGGAACTGGCCAGGGACCTTTCCAGTCCTGGCTGCGGTCTCCCCTTCCAGCCCCTTGAGAACATCCTCGAATGCCGCCCTGGATCCTGCAGCCGGTCTGGCCGCCTCAGGAACCACTGCGCCGATGATCATGCTCGGATCAATCTTCATACGGACCTCCTGACCCTCTGCAAGCAAGGTTGATGCCATCCTCATTGCACCCGCTCGGCATCCCGCATGCGGTTCTTGAGCGGGAATAATCTTCCCCCTCGGGCAGGAAAAATGATCCATGCCCTCAGCCGGATGGTATGAGCCGCTGGATGAAGGCTGCCCGCGCCTTCATGATCTCGTCGACGGGTATCTTCACGAGTTCCTGGACATACTGGCGCACGGCCCGTGAGGTCTCGTCGATGACCTGGTCCGGGGCATTGTGGGCTCCGCCCACGGGTTCCTTGACGAGATAGTCCACGATGCCTGCGGCATAGAGGTCCCTGCCGCTTCCCTTCAAGGTCTCGGCCGCCTTTTCTTTCTTGGAGGCATCCTTGTAGATGATGGAGGAGAAGCCCTCCGGGCTTATGGCGCTGTAGAAGGCGTTCTCGAGCATGATGATGCGGTCACCGAACCCGAGTGCCAGGGCCCCGCCGGACCCTGCCTCCCCTATGATGCAGACCACCACGGGCGTGCGAACACTGGCTATGGCCTGGATGCACCGTGAGATGGAAAAGGCCTGGCCGCGGTCTTCCGCCTCCGGCACGGGGTATGCCCCCGGGGTGTCGACAAAGGTAACGATCGGCCTTCCGAACTTTTCAGCGAGCCGGTAGAGCCTTATTGCCTTGTTGTGCCCCGATGGACTCGCCATGCCGTAATGGAAGCGGATGTAGTCCTTCTTCCCCTCGGAGCGCTTCTTGTGCCCGATCACCATGACGGGAACATCATCGAGAAAGGCCGGACCTCCGATGACCGCGGGGTCGTCCTCATAGATGCGGTCCCCCCTGAGTTCGGTGAAACCGGTGAAGATCCTCCCGATGAACTCGTCGATGCCAGGCCGCTCGGCGTGACGGGACAGCTCCACACTCCCCCACCGGGAGATACCCTCGTAGAGCTCTTTCCGGAAGACGTCCACCTTCCGTTCGATCTCGGCCGTGTCGATGCCCTTAAGCCTGGAGATGGTATCCTGAAGCTCCTTGAGGGCCTTGTCTATGTCAGTGAATTTCTCCTTGGATTTCACTGAAGCACGACCCCTTTCGGTCCGAGGATCTCACAGAGGCGCTGCAGCAGTTCCCTTGCCGGCAAAACCATGTAATCCTTGCCGGCATCGATGTTGACGAGCGCCTCGTCGGTCTCGACCTCGAAGCAGAGGGAGCATGGTCCTCTGCAGTTCATGACCGTCTCCTTTATGGACCTCAGCGTGTCCGGCCTCAGGCCGCCGGTCACCCTGACCAGAACGCGCTTCGCCAGTGCCATGTCCGCGCTGTCCAGCGGCCAGACCTCTTCCGCGATGAGTTCAGGGACAGCGTTCTCCGCCTCGGTACCCCCGTTCTCCTCGTCACCCTTGAGGTGGGCCTTGAGGATGACGGGTTCGTTCGAAGCCACCAGCGCCTGGTGCCTGCCATACGCCTGGGGGAAGAACACAACCTGCACCGATCCGTCGAGGTCCTCCAGGACACACCGGGCCATGGCCTCGCCCTTTTTGGTCCTGGTCACGGCTACACCGGTGAGGACCCCGGCCAGCACGACGGGAGACGGTGCTTCCCTCAGGCTCAGGGTTGTCGCAGTGGCATACCTGTTCACGAGATCGGCATACTTGTGCAGCGGGTGTCCCGACAGGTAGAACCCGATCCCGTCCTTTTCCATCTTGAGGCGCTCCGTCTCGGGCCAGTCCGGTATGTCGGGAAGCACGAAGGGCTTTCTGATGTCTTCCGAGGCGAACTCCTCCAGGCTGAACAGGGAACCCTGGGCATCGTTCCTGCTGCGTGCCGCCCGCTGTGCCTGGTCGAGGAGGGTTTCCAGCACCTCGAACATGGCCCTGCGGTTCGCATGGATCCGGTCAAAGGCGCCGGCCTTGATGAGAGCCTCCACGACGCGGCGGTTCACCCTGGCCAGGGCGATCCTGTCCAGGAACGAGGCGATGTCCGTGAAGGGGCCGTTCCTCTCACGTTCTTCGAGCATCGCATCCACCGCGTTCTTTCCCAGGTTCTTGATGGCCCCCAGGCCGAAGCGGATGCCGTCGTCCGTGACCACGAACTCGAAACTGCTCTCGTTGATGTCCGGGCTGAGGACCGCAACGCCTTTCTTCCGGCACTCTGCGATATGCTGGGAGATTTTATCCGTGTTGTTCACGTCGAGCGTCAGGTTCGCAGCCATGAACTCCCTGAAGTGGTGGGCCTTGAGGTATGCGGTCTGATAGGCGACCAGTGCATACGCCGCGGCATGGGACTTGTTGAACCCATAATCGGCGAACTTCTCCATGAGGTCGAAGATCTCCCCGGCCTTGTCCCTGTCCACGCCGCGCTCCACGGCCCCCGCCATGAAGATCTCCCGCTGGGTGGCCATCTCCTGGCGGATCTTCTTGCCCATGGCGCGCCTGAGAAGGTCCGCCTTGCCCAGAGAGTAGCCCGCCATCTCCTGGGCGATCTGCATGACCTGCTCCTGGTAGACGATGATGCCGTAGGTCTCCTTCAGGATCTTCTCCAGGAGGGGATGGGGGTAATCAATGTCCTGCCTGCCGTGTCTCCGGTCCACATAGGATGGGATGAGGTCCATGGGTCCCGGCCGGTACAGTGCCACGGCAGCGATGATGTCCTCGAACTTCTCCGGCTTGAGCTGCCTGAGCATGCCTCTCATGCCCGAGCTTTCGAGCTGGAACACGCTCGATGTGTCGCCGTCGCCGATGAGCTGGTAGGTGAGCCTGTCGTCGAGGGGTATTGCCGAGATGTCCAGGTCGATTCCCTCGGACCTCAGGATGTCAACGGCCTTTGCGATGACGGTGAGCGTCTTGAGGCCCAGCATATCGAACTTGATAAGGCCCACGCGCTCGATGCGCTTCATGTCGTACTGGCTGATGAGCATGCCCTTCTTGTCGACATACACAGGGACATGGGCGGTCAGGGGGTGTTCGTCCGATATGATGACCCCGCCGGCATGGACCGAGGCATGCCTGCTCAGGCCTTCCAGGGCCCTGGCGATCTCGATGAGCCGGCCCACCATCGGATCGCCCTCCATGAGCTCCTTCAGCCTCGGTTCGGCCTTGATGGCCTGCTCGAGAGTGATGTTGAGGTCGTTCGGAACGAGCTTGGCAATCCGGTCCACATCGGCATAGCTCATGCCGAGCACCCGGCCGACGTCCCTGATGACGGCCTTGGCCTTCATATTGCCGAAGGTTGTGATCTGGCTCACGTACTCGGGACCGTAACGGTTCTTCACGTACTCGATGACCTCATCCCTGCGGTTCTGGCAGAAATCCACATCGATATCAGGCATGCTCCTGCGTTCTGGGTTGAGGAACCGTTCGAACAGGAGGTTCCACCTGATGGGGTCGATGTCGGTGATCCTCAGGCCGTAGGCAGCGAGCGAACCCGCTGCGCTGCCCCTGCCGGGGCCCACCGGGATACCGTGGTCCTTGGCATACTGGATGTAGTCGGCAACGATGAGGAAATAGCCCGAGAAACCCATGGACTTGATGATCTCGAGCTCTTCGGCGAGCCTTCCGGCGTAGTGCTCCGGGACGGTTTCTCCAATCCTCGCCTTGAGTCCGGCCCAGGCCTTCTCTTCGATGATCTCTTCCAGGCTCCTGTCTTTCCCTGTGGGATAGACGGGGAAGCAGTATCTGTCCTTGGGGATGTCGACGTTGCACAGTGAAGCTATCTCGCCGGACAGAGCGAGGGCTTCGGGAACCCACTGGAAATCCCGGGCCATCTCGTCGGGCCCCTTGAGGTAGAGCTGGTCGCTCTCGAATGTCATGCGCCCCTTGTCATGGATGGTGTTCTGGGTCTGGATGCACAGGAGCACCTCGTGGGCCTTTGCATCTCCAGGTTTCAGGTAGTGGCAGTCGTTGGTGGCCACTACGGCGGTACCGCTCCGGCGTGCCAGGTCCACGATGAGCGGGTTGACCATGTCCTGGTCGGGCAGGCCGTTATGCTGGATCTCCAGGTAGAAGGCACCCCCGAGGGCCTTCCGGTAGAAGTCCAGGGCCTCGGCCGCCTTCGCCTCGTCCCCCCTCAGGAGCCAGAAGGGTATCTCTCCCTGGAGGCAGGCGGACAATCCGATGAGCCCCTTGCCGTACTCGGCAAGTGCCCGTCTGTCTATCCTCGGTTTGTAGTAGAATCCCCTGGTGTGGGCCAGCGAGGTCAGCTTCATGAGGTTCGCATAGCCCTCGTTGTTGCGCGCCAGCAGGATGAGATGGTAGTGTCTGGGCATGCCGGGGATGGCCTCCCTGCACTCCATGTCCGTGGGGGCGACGTAGACCTCGCTCCCGATGATGGGCTTGATACCTGCCTTGATGGCCTTGTCGTAGAACTCAACGGCCCCGTACATGACACCGTGGTCCGTTATGGCCACCGCCTCCTGGGAGAATTCCACCGTGGCCCTGACGAGGTCATCGATGCGGATGGCCCCGTCGAGGAGGCTGTACTGGGTATGACAGTGGAGATGAACGAATCCCATCTGGATCCTAATACTCCAATTTGTAGTTCGGCGCCTCTTTCACGATGATCACGTCATGGACGTGGGACTCCTTCAGCCCGGCCGAGGTAATCTTGATCATCCTTGCCTTGGTCTGGAGTTCCTCGATGTTGTGACAGCCCGCATAGCCCATGCCCGCCCTGAGTCCTCCAAGGAGCTGATATACGTTCTCGGATATCGGTCCCCGGTACGGCACGCGCCCGACGATGCCCTCGGGAACGAGCTTCTCCGAGTCCGTGACCTCGCTCTGGAAATACCGGTCCTTGGAGCCCGACCGCATGGCCTCCACGGACCCCATGCCCCGGTAGGCCTTGTACGTCCTGCCCTGATAGATGATCCTTTCACCGGGCGCCTCCTCGGTGCCTGCGAAGAGCGAACCCACCATGATACACGATGCCCCTGCCGCAATGCCCTTGGTTACGTCTCCGGAGAACTTCACCCCTCCGTCGGCCGTGATGGGTATCCCGTGCTTCCTGGCCTCTTGGGCGCAGTTCATGATGGCGGTGATCTGGGGCACCCCGACACCGGCCACGACCCGTGTTGTACATATGGATCCCGGGCCGATTCCCACCTTGATGCCGTCCGCCCCTGCCTTGATGAGATCTGCGGTGGCCTCTTTCGTGGCCACGTTGCCTGCAATCACCTGGGCGTCAGGGTACAGGTCCTTGATAAACCTGACCGAGTCGGTCACCCCCGTGCTGTGGCCATGGGCCGTGTCTACCACAAGCACATCCACGCCGGCCTTCACGAGGGTATGCACCCGGTGCTCGTCATGAGGCATGACCCCCACTGCCGCACCGACCAGGAGCCTCCCCCGGGAATCCTTGGCCGAGTTGGGGTACTTCTGGGCCTTCTCGATGTCCTTGATGGTGATCAGCCCCTTGAGATGGAACTTCTTGTCCACCACGGGGAGCTTCTCTATCTTGTACTGGTGGAGCAGCTTCTTTGCGTCTTCCAGACTGATTCCGCCCTCGACGGTGACCAGGTTTTCCCGGGTCATGGCCTGTTCGATGGGTTTGTTCATATCGGTCTCGAACCGGAGGTCCCGGTTGGTAAGGATGCCGATGAGCTTCCCTTCTACGGTTATGGGAACCCCTGAGATCCGGTAGTGCATCATGAGCTTGAGGGCTTCGCCGATGGTCTGGTCGGGCCTCATGGTGATGGGGTCAACGATCATGCCGCTTTCAGACTTCTTGACCTTGTCCACCTCCACGGCCTGCGCCTCGGGCGACATGTTCTTGTGAATTATACCGACACCCCCTTCCCTGGCCATGGCGATGGCCGTGGACGCCTCGGTGACCGTGTCCATGGCGGCGCTCAGCAGCGGAATGTTCAGCCTTATCCCCCTGGTGACCCAGGTGGAGAGGTCCACCATGCCAGGCAGTACGTCCGACTTGGCCGGAAGCAGCAGAACGTCGTCGAATGTGAGGGCTTCCGCGAGAATCTTTTCCATCTGATCATGCTCCTCTTACTGTATGCTGTAATCGAGACGGACCTGCCGCCCCATGCCCAGACCCTCTGACGGGTCCCCCCTGAAAGGGAACGGCCGGGTGTCCCATGGAATGATTCTCCTGATAGCATCCCAGACACCCCGTGTGCCTTCGGATCGAATTATGCGGGGCTCCCCTTCGATATGCGCCTTCTTCCGGGCATCCTCCACGGCCTCATCGAGACCTCCGAGCCGGTCCACGAGACCCGCACCCTTGGCCTGCCTGCCCGTGAACACCCTGCCGTCGGCCAGCCGGCGGACCGCATCAACCTCCATGTTCCTCCCGGATGAGACGGCCTCGATGAACTGAGAGTGCACGTCGTCCACCAGGTCTTTGAAGTAGGCGCGTTCCTGCTCCGACATGGGTTTGAACGGCGATCCGGCGTCCTTCAGGGTGCCGGCGGTGATGCTGTTGGGGGTCACCCCGATCCGCTTCAGACCCTCGCTGGCATCGAACATTTCCATGATGACCCCGATACTCCCTGTCATGGTCCCCGGCAGGGCATAGACGGTATCCGCAGCGCAGGCGATATAGTAGGCGCCCGATGCGCCGAGGGAACCGAGGGATGCGAGCAGCGGCTTCTTCTTTTTCAGCCTCAGCAGTGCGCCGTACACTTCCTGGGAGGGGCCCACCTTTCCCCCCGGACTGTCGAGCCGGACGACTACGGCCTTGATCTTGTCGTCCTGTTCGAACTGCTTTATGGTATCAAGATAGGGCAGGGATTCCGTGATGATTCCGTTTATCTCGAGAATCCCCACCGCAGGTTTCATTGACGTCCTGACCGCATCGACACCCCACCCCACAGCCACCAGTGCTATCAGGAGAGAGAGTATCCACTTGGTCCTTCGTTTCATGGCATGTATTGGCTGTGATCCCCGGGATTACGGTAACTGAGCCGGCTGCGCCCCACCTGCCCACGAGTATATAGAAGAACGCCCGGCTTGTCCATATACTCGGTCCTTCATGGACAGAGGGGGATACCCCATTCTCTGAGGCATCCCCCCGTTCATCACGTCACTGTGGTTTCTAGCTCTTCTTGCCGTCTCTGAGGCCCTTGAGGAGATCCCCGAGGTTGGTACCAACCTTGTCGGACTGCTTGTCCTGAACAGGGGTGGCCTTGCGGTGGTGCCCCTCCTCGATGGCCTTTATGGAAAGCCCGATCTTCTTGTTCTCGGGGCTTATCCTCAGGACCACGGCTTCCACCTCCTGGCCGACCTCAAGCACATCGGAGAGCGCGTCGATCTTGTCGCTGCTCACCTCGGATATGTGGATCATGCCCTCAATGCCGGGCTTTATCTCCACAAAGGCGCCGAAATCGGTCAGTGAGGTTACCTTGCCCCTGATGGTGCTGCCAACCGGGTGCTCAATGGCTATCTGGTGCCACGGATCGGGCTGGAGCTGCTTGACGCCGAGGGAGAACTTCTCGTTCTCCGGATCAATGGCCAGCACCTTGGCCTTGATTACATCACCCTTCTTGTAGAGTTCCCTCGGGTTCTTCACCTTGGGATCCCAGGTGAGATCGGACACATGGATGAGACCGTCGACATCGATGGTGTCATCGATGCTCACGAACAATCCGAAGTCGGTCACGTTCTTCACCGTTGCGTCCACCACGACACCCTCGGGATAGTAATCCTGGATCTGTCTCCAGGGATTCGGCATGGTCTGCTTGAGTCCGAGGGATATGCGGCGGTTCGCCTGATCCACCCCGAGGACCACCACGTCGACGTCCTGTCCCTCACTGAGCACCGAGGACGGGTGTCTCATGCGCTTGGTCCAGAACATCTCGGAGATGTGGACGAGCCCCTCGACGCCTTCCTCGACCTCCACGAAGGCCCCGTAGTTGGTCACCGAGGTCACCCTGCCGGAGATCTTCTTGCCTATGGGATAGCGATATTCAAGACCCTCCCAGGGATCGGGGGTGAGCTGCTTGAGGCCCAGGGATATCTTCTCGGTGACGGGATCGAACTCCAGCACCTTGACCCTGATCTCCTGGCCGGACAAGACCTTGTCCTTGGGATCCTTGAGCTTGCCCCAGGACATGTCGGTGATGTGCAGCAGGCCGTCTATGCCACCGATATCCACGAAAGCGCCATAGCTCATGATGTTCTTGACCCTGCCGGTTACCACGTCACCCTTTGCCAGCGTCGCGAGCAGGTGCTTCTTGTTCTCCTCCCGCTCCTTTTCAAGAACCTCCCTGTGGCTGACCACCACATTGTTCTTCTTCCGGTTGAACTTGATGACGGATACGTCGATCTCCTGGCCGATCATGTTCTCGAGATCGGATTCGCTCACGGGACTGACCGTGGTCTGGGAACTCGGCAGGAATGCAGGAAGACCGATGTCCACGATGAGCCCGCCCTTGATCCTTTCCGTGACCTTGCCCCTGAGATAGGTGTTTTCCTGAGATGCCTTGACGATGTCGTCCCAGATCTTGAGTTTCTTCGCCTTTTCCTTGCTGAGCCTGATGATACCCTTGGAGGTGTTCATGCTCTCGACCAGGACCTCGACCTCCTGGCCTACCGCACAGGTAATGGCACCGTCTTCGCCGATGAACTCACCGATGGGGGCTTGCCCGTCTATCTTTCTTCCGATGTCGATCATGATGTAGTCGGTTCCGATCTGGACGACCGTGCCTGACACCAGCGAACCGGATGTTATGCGCTTGTCGAACGTGCCCTCGTAGAGGGCCTCAAAGTTGGTGCTCTCGGTCTCTGAATTCTCCGCCTTGGTTTCGACGAGATCCACCTTCTCTTCAGTGGTGCTCTCGTGCTCGTTTTTGGTTTCGTCTACGCTATACATGGTTTCCTTCCCCCCATCCGTCGTTCCACATTCCTTGATAAGATGCGTTCCTATACAATAGAGGCCAGTAAAACACAAGACCTTAATGGCCGAGAAAAAACGCTGGCAGCACAAGGGGTTCCGGAACTATCAACCCCTTGATATCCGATATGAAATATCAGGCTCGAAACCTCACCGGCAGGCGCACGATCGCATCGCCTGCAAAGACGATCCCGGCCCGGATAAAAAATAGGGAGTCAGGTCTTCCTAGTCCAGCGGATTTTTCTTCTTCATCAGGGAGGGATCCTTCAGGGCCTTTTCCAGTTCGCTGTATATGCTTTTCTTTTCTCCCTTCCGTGCCAGCGACTCCTCGATGTCCCTGAGGCGCGTTTCCTGCCTGGTCTTGAACTGGGTTATCTCCTCCTGCATCATGGGCGCTTCGACGGATCGGGGGATTTCTTCGATCCTTGCATGGTCCCTGACCGTAAACCGGTGGCCTCCGCCGCTCGTGATGACACCGATGATACCCTGATCCTCCAGCCTCCTGGAGATCAGCGAGAGTTCCTCTTCGGATACCTCGAGGAGCTCGGACAACCCTCTCAGGGAGGGGGGCTGGAGGTGCAGGTGCTCGAAGACACGAACCGCCGCGACAAAAAGGTGTGCCTGGGAGTACGCGTCACCCGGTAACATAATAGTTACTGTAGTCCAAAGACCATGTCGTTGCAACTAAGATTCAAGAATATCCTTGACTTCTCCGATACAAGGAAACAATGATACGTTGTCTTAACCGACGAACCGAAGGAGGACCCGCTTTGAAAAAGCCTATCATTTTCTTAATGGGCCTTTTTGTTCTTTTTACCTTCACCGTGCCATCCCATGCCGAGGAGACAATACACACCGTGGTACCGGGCGACACCCTGTGGGACATCTCCATCAAGTACCTCAGCACCCCCTGGCAGTGGCCGCTGGTGTGGGCCAATAACCAGGACATCACCAACCCGCACCTCATCTATCCCGGGGATATCGTGGTCATAACAAAAGACGGCGAGAAGACCATCATCAAGATCATACCTTCTCCGGACCGTGGCGGCGAGAGCCAGATGACCATCTACACCCCTGAAGAGGCCGCCGCCGTGAAGCAGAAATCCATCATGGTGGCACCGCAGTACTCAACCTTCATCTACAGCCCCAACATCCTGACCGGTTCAGGAAAGATCTTCAAGAAAATCGAAGGCGGAGACCTCATCTCAGAGAATGACCACATCATCCTGCAGACCACGTCCGCCCTGAAGAAAGACCAGGTCATCACAATAGTGTCCAAGGTTCAGGACATCACCAAGGACGGAGAATCTGCGGGATACCTCTACCGTATTACCGGGACCGCCCGGGTACAGGAAGTCCAGGGTGATGTCGTCAAGGCCCTGGTAACCTATTCTCTCCAGGAGGCCCGGGTGGGCAGCGTCACCTTCGACGACATCGCACCCATCAAGCCCCTCGCATTGACCCTGTCGGAGCCGGGGAGCATCTTGGCCTCAATCATCGATTATCACGGCGGGATTCAGGGCAGCAGCACGAACGACCTGATCTTTCTCGATGCAGGCAGAAACCAGGGAATCGACAAGGGCTCCCTCCTGAATGTGGCCGTCAAGACGCAGCTCGATGGTGCGGGGACGGCGGGTTCACCGGCAGTGTTCTATGAGCCCATCGGCATCGTGGTCGTGCTGCAGTCACTCGACAATGCGTCCATGGCCCTGGTCGTCGAGTCCAAGGCACTTATCGAGAAGGGAGCGGTCATCAAGGGCAAGGATTAGGGCGCATCCCTTTCCGCCCTGTCAGAAAGGCGCACCACGATAGGACAACAGATTGCCCAGACCTTTCTCGTCGGTGCGGGTGAACGATACACCCATCCCCCTGTGGGTTTTCCGGACTACGCGCCCCTGCACGTAGATGACCTTGCCGAACTCCTCCGCATCGAGGCTCGCCATCACAAACCCGTCGACTTCCGGGTCATACCCGGTGTCCACGTACATGCCGCCCCTGCTGAGATCATTCACCCTGCCCATCCTGCGGGTATTGTCTCTGTCGCGATAGGCGACCTTCATGTTGACCCTGACCCTTTTGTGCGCTCTCTGTTCCTTCATAATCCTGGGGGCCCTCCGCATTGAAGATTCCATACCCATGGCACGTCGCACCACCGGTCGAGCGACAAGGAAAATTCTTTTTTCCTCATACCACTTTTTTATTATAACCGAACAGATACCAGAAGTCTATATCGTTTCCCGAGCAGTATCAGCACGTTGACACCCCAGAAACGATACGTTATAGAGCAGACCATGGAGAGGCTCTATACCGCGAGCGAGATTGCCCGGAAGGTGACCGAACTGGGCAACGAGATCTCGCAGGTTTACAAGGGTCAGGAGCTCTTTGTGATCGGCATCCTCAAAGGGGGGTTCATGTTCATGGCGGACCTCGTCCGCAGCATCAGGCTCCCCATGAAGATCGAGTTTGCACGGCTGTCCAGCTATGGAGATGGAGACAGCCCCGTGGGTGATGTGAGCATCATCGATGACATCCATGAGGACATCGCCGGCAGGCACGTCCTTATCGTGGATGATATCATGGACACGGGACACAGCCTGTGCGCCTTCAAGAAACACCTCGAGAATAAGGGACCGGCTTCCGTAAGGATCTGCACGATGATCGACAAGACGGTACGGAGGGAGGCCTCCATAGCACCCGATTATTACGGTTTCCGCATCACGGATGGGTTCGTCGTCGGCTATGGTCTCGATTTCGCTGAAGAGTATCGAACTCTTCCGGAGCTCTACGTGCTCGAGCCTTCAGAGACAGGAGGATCACAGAAGTGATGATCATACAGTGTCCCAACTGCCATTCCAAGTTCAGATTCTCCCGGGATGATTCGGGCAGGACAACCTACAGGATGCGCTGCAGCGTCTGCCACCATGTCTTTGAGCACTCCATCGAACCCGAGGCCATCCTGGACCGGGAGTTCGAAATGCTCCTGAGCTCCAGGGCCGCCCCAGAACCGGCACCCGAACCGGAGGCCCCCCTGGGGGAGGGACACCAGGAGATCGTCGAGACACCGAGCGAGGAGCCTCCTCCCGAAGAAGTTCCGGCCGAAGAGCAGGCCGCCACTGAAACCGTCATACGGGAGATCGACTCACTCCTCGGGTCGGCATCTAAAGAGGAGTTGGAGGTCGAGGGGGCAGTTCCCGAAGAAGCCGAGGAAAAAAGAAGCCACCTGAAGGTCGCCGTCCTCGTCATATGCCTGCTCGTGATTGCCATGGCTTCGCTGTGGCTCTTCAAGGACAAGCTTCTCTTCTTCCAGGGAACCACGCAGGAGCAGCCCCTGGCCCCGGTGGGAAAGGGCCCCTTCTTTGTCATCGACGAGGGCACGCTGTCCCACGAGATCCTCGCCCACGAACAGGAGGGTAACGTGCTGGTGATCAAAGGCAGTCTGAGGAAGACAACCCCCAAACCGGTGGAGTCCGTCATGGTGGAGGCCAGGGTCTATGACCAGGCAGGAACACTCATCGAGTCACGTCTTGCCTATGCGGGCATCATCCCTGACACCAGCGAATTCACCAGGCAGCCCCAGAGGGACATCGATGCCCTTCTCACCTCGGATCCTGCATCTCCGGGAACGGTACTGCCGGCCGGCGAGATCCCCTTTGCCATTGCCTTCTACGGGAAATCCGCCCAAGAAGGAGTCTCCTTCAAGGTTGAGGTAAAGGAGCTTCGTTGGAGATAACCCCCCCGGCAGGTATGTCGACTCCATGCGCATCCTGGGTGTAGATTACGGCAACAAAAGGATCGGCATCGCCGTGAGCGATCCGGGGCAGAGCATGGCGCACCCCATAGAGACGATCCATGTGAAACCCGATGATTCTCACTTTCTGGAGATCATCCAGATCGCCAGGTCATTCCAGGTGGAAAGGGTGGTGGTGGGTCTCCCGTACAACATGGATGGAAGCCTCGGCTTCAAGGGTGAGGAGACCATGGCCTGGGGAAGGGAACTCGAGCTCAGGATCGGCCTTCCCGTAATCTTCTGGGACGAACGGCTCTCCACATCGGAAGCCCATGACGTGCTCATGAACCTCAATGTCAGGGGGAGAAAACGCAAGGGCATCGTGGACAAGATAGCCGCCAGCATCATCCTCCAGGGCTACCTCGACTCGGTGCGTGCATGAGCCTGTCGTCTGCCCGCCTCGTCATCACCGTAACCTCCCTGGCCGTCCTGGCGCTCTTTATACACACCTGTTCCTTCCTCACTACGGCCGTCACCCCCCCCAGGGCGGTCCTCGCGGATATCGAACCGGGGCAGAGCGCCTGGGAGATATCCCGGGAGCTCCAGGAGGGGGGCGTCATCGCCGATGCGCATACCTTCATGGTCATCGCGACGCTCACCGGAAAGGCCCGGCGGCTTCAGGCAGGCTCCTATGTCTTCGAGGGCAACCATTATCCTCTCGATATCATGAACATCCTCTTCAGGGGCATGACCCAGCGCTACAGGATAACCGTCCCGGAGGGATACACGCTCTTCCAGATCGGCACCCTCGTAGAGAAGACCGGCCTCCTTTCCCGGCAGTCCTTCATCAGGAGCGCCATGGACCCTGCCAGCACCACATTCTTCAAAATCGAGGCACCGTCCATGGAGGGCTTCCTCTATCCGGACACCTATTTCCTCGTCCCCCATATCACCCCGCTGGAGATCATCGCCAAGATGATCGACCGCTTCAACAAGATCTACACACCCGAGATGGAGCAGCGGGCAAAAGAACTCGGTTTATCGATGACCGAAGTAATCACGCTGGCCTCCATCATCGAAAAGGAGGCTGTCGTTCAGACCGAGAAGCCCGTCATCTCATCGGTGTTTCACAACAGACTGAAAAGGAACATGCGCCTCCAGTCAGACCCCACTGCAATCTACGGCATCGAGGGGTTCAGCCGGAAGATAAGCCCTAAGGATCTTCTCAGGGAAAGCCCGTACAATACCTATCGCCATCATGGCCTCCCACCCGGCCCCATATGCAGCCCTGGGATCGAGTCTATCAGGGCCGCCCTGTGGCCTGCCAGGACGGACTACCTCTACTTCGTGGCCCGTGGGAACGGGACCCATGCCTTCTCGAGATCCCTGCAGGAGCATAACCAATCGATTTCAGGGCACATTCAGTAGCATTCCTCCTTCTGAATCTTCTAAAGTTACAGCACTGCGTGTTCGATAAGGGAGAGCATGGCGAGAGAGAGTGCTGCCATCGTAGACGACGAAGACGAAATACTCGACCTCATCGAACAGATCCTCAAGGAGGAGGGTCTCAGGACACGAAGGTTCCACACTGCCGAAGAAGTCCTTGACGTCATAGATGCTGAGCCATACGACATCATCATCTCCGACCTCATGCTTCCCGGCATGACAGGCCTCGAACTCCTGGACTCCCTTCACAGGAAGGGGTTCGGTATTCCGTTCGTCATCATCACCGGGTATGCTTCCCTGGACACGGCCATCGAGGCGGTGAACCGGGGAGCCTTCTCGTTTATAAAAAAACCCTTCAACATCGAAGAGATCCGTATCGTGGTGAACAGGCTCAGGCAGAGACAGGATCTCATCGAGGAGATCAAGGAGCTCAAGAGACAGGTGGAACAGCTCCAGGCGGCGATAACGAGGAACTCGGCCGAGGACTATTCCTTCGCAGGGCTCCCCCCCATCATGCCGCCGCTTCAGGGTGCATCCGACATGAGCAAGGCCTTTTCAGCCATCGAGTATCTCGGCCGGCTCAAGTCCGATGGGCTCATTACGGAAAAGGAATTCGTCGAATACAAGGGAAGGATACTCAAGAGGATCGTCTGATGGACAACCGTGTGCTCATCGTCGACGATGATCCCGGTATACGGGAGACCATAGCGCAGCTCATAGAAGACCTGGGATACGGCTGCGACACGGCACCCGACGGGCCCGAAGCCCTTGTCATGCTGGACTCCAAGACCTATCTCTGTGTCTTCACGGACATCATGATGCCCAAGATGACGGGTCTCGAGCTCATCAAGAAGATCAAGGCGAGGGACGTCTCCCTGCCCATCATCGTGATCACGGGCTATGCATCACTGGAGATCGCCATCGACGCCATGAAGTGCGGTGCATCGGACTTTCTTTCCAAGCCCTTCAAGGTGAATCAGATCCAGCTCCTGCTGGGCAAGATGAAACGCGAGAAGCTCCTGCTGGAACAAAACAGGAAATTTTCCGATACGCTGCAGCTCCACCGCATCATCGACAACCTCAAGGGTGAACTGGAGGACAAGAACAAGGAGATCACCTCGCTCCAGACCATATCCGAGAAGATCATCAGCCTGAAGGGCATCAGGGACCTGGTGAGCGCCATAGTGGACGTGTCCAAGCAGATCCTGGGGAACGCACAGGTGAAGTTCTACCCCGTGAACCGCAGGACCGAGACCCTCATAGACGCCAACGGCGTCCACGACAAGATCATTCACGGCGATCTCATAGACGGCAAGATCGTGAGGACGGATGTCTCCGAGCTGCAGGATGACCGCCGATTCCAGACATTGTTCCCCCTCATGATAGAAGGCCAGGTGTTCGGAACCCTCGATGTCCGGACGGACACCGTGCTCGGCGACGAGAAAGAGGGCAAGATCCTCTACCTCCTCCACCGCTCCGCCGAGCGTATGGAGAACGTGGCCCTGTACGAAGGCCTCTATGAGAACATGCTCTCGACCCTGAAGAGCATGGCCAAGATCCTCGATGCACGCGACCCGCACACCTCGCAGCATTCGACACGGGTGACCAATTTCTCCATGGCCCTTGCCAGCGTCATCGGGCTGTCGGATGAAGAGAAGGATGTCCTCTACATCGCCGCGTCTCTCCACGACATCGGCAAGGTCGGCATCCCTGACAGCATACTCCTGAAACCGGACATGCTCTCGGGCGAGGAACTCACCATCATCAAGAGGCACCCGGATATCGGGGCCGACATCCTGAAGCAGCTGCCGCCCATGGCCCGGGAGACGGAGATCATACGGTACCATCACGAGCGGTTCGACGGAAAAGGATATCCTGCCGGGATCTCGGGGGAAGCCATTCCGCTGCTGTCCCGCATCATAACCCTGGCAGACTCATACGATGCCATGACCTCGGACAGGCCGTACCGGAAGGGGCTGCCCATCGACCGGGCCATCGAGGAGATCATGCGATGCGCGGGGAGTCAGTTCGACCCCACGCTGGCCCGGACCTTCATAGAAAAGGTTATCGGCGCCTGATCCGCGTCAGTACCCGGAAACGCCGGAACCCTGCCTGGCGTCGGGGGCAGATGGCGGCCTCAAGGTGTTCAGCTCTTCGACGAGGGTCTGTACCCTCTGCCGTAACTGCTGATTTTCCTGAGCAAGACCCTCCTTCTGTGCCACAGAGGTCTTCAGGTCCGCATTCTCCTTCTCGATGACAGCGAGCTTCTCGCTGAGATCCGCCACCTGGGTCTCCACGGGGGTGCTCTGCTGTTTCTTGAAGGAAGCGACCTCGTTCTCCAGGGTTCCCACCTTGGCAGTGAGCTCCTGGTTCTTCTCTTCGAGCGTGGCGATATAGCTGATAGTCTGCTTGAGCATCTCCTTGTGGTCGGGGTGCTGCTGCTCGCGGTACCCCCAGAAATAATAACCCAGGAACAGGCCGCCCAGGAATATGATCACGAGGACTACCGCTATCGCACGAACATTGGTCCTCTCCGTTCCCTCCTCCATCGAGGCACCTCCAGGAAATGTCTGCATAAAGCTCTATGCGAGTTATGGCCGGCCGTCAAGGCTGTCATGCGTGCCGAAGTCATACCGGCCCTTCACCGGGGAGCCCTTTCTTTGCACACGCATAGCCAAAACGGGAAGTGGCCATCCGCAACCCCCGTGCCAGCCTGACCCGTGAGAACATGACGGGCCGCCTGAGAATCCCTGGATTCACTACGATCGTCCTTTCGCCGGATATCAGGATATGGTCGGGCATCAGCCCCATGGGAGAAAGACCGGCCGTGCACATGCGTGCGAAGGTATCCGTCAGCCCTGCCGAGATTCTATCACAGCCTTCCCGGGAGGTCTCCGGTGCATGGAGAACGTCCATGAGCCCGACACCCTCCACGGTCCTGAAGAAGACCGAACACTGCCACATGCACGGGGCCTTCTTCTTGAGCACGAGGGCCACCGGCACCGGTGCCTGCACGCCTATCCTGTTCAGCACCAGGGCATACCTCCAGGTCCTCACTGCCCTGAAGAGAGCTTTGCACACGAGCGGTCCGTGGCCGGGGGATGCGAGCTCCAGGAGCTTCTGTGTGCCACAGGTCCGCTCCAGGTACCCGGCCCTGCCGAGTTCGCCCCGCGCCCTCACCGGTATACCGGCAGCATCGAGGATATCCGCCAGGTTCAGGTCGGTATGGCGTTTGTCGAAGACGGTGAACAACCCGGGGCTCGATTGTGACCGGAAAGGATCCCGCGATCTCAGGGTCTTTCCCAGATAACTCGAGAGGCCCTTCCTTCGAGCCCGATAAACCATTTCCTTCACGGAAGACTCTCCAGCCGGCGAGATGCTCCAGCGCCGTCCCTCCATATAGGACCTGATGCATGTGTCCAGATCTGCATCCAGGCCTGCGGGGAGATTGGCGAGCAGCCTGACCAGGTTGTCCAGTGACCGCTTTTTGCCGGGAGCGCCCCAGCACCGCACGACCTGGTCTCCGTCGAGGGAATAGACACGCTGGTCCCTGACCATGAAATTGCCCAGGTGCACATCGTTCTGGATAATACCCGCCTCATGGTGCCTGGCCAGTTCCCGGACAAGGCGTCCCAGCAGCTCCACCCTGCTGCGGGCATCTTTCGTCTTCTCCAACTCCCGGTCAATCCTGGTGCCGCCTTCGAGATATTCCATGACGATGGCATACAGACCATGGCCCCTGAGATATCCAGAATAGAGAATCTTGGGAGCCGGAATGCCCCGCTCGATGAAAACCCTGCACCCGCTCTCGCTGCGCTTCCAGTGGCGGTACGCCCTGCGGCGCGCGAAATAGAGCTTCACGATGACCTTCGTGCCTCTGACATTCCCGAGGCACACAATGCGTTTTCCCCTGATGACCCTGAACACGTCCGAGCAGAGGACTTCCCCGATACCCGGTATGGAAAGGCTCAGCCTCAACGGTGTACCGGTCCTGGCATGATCCTGGGTGACGTCCCCAAGCAACTCAGGCATTACCGGCCGGGCTGTATCAGCCATGAACCGTGACCTCCCGGTAGATCCGTTCGTATGCCCTGGCCATGCCGTCAATGGAATATCCCATCTCGAGGAGCTTCCGGGCGTTATGGGTGCACCGCTGCCTGAGATCTTCATCTTCGAGCATCCGCAGAACGGCCTGGGCCACCTGGCCTGCATTGCCGGTATCGACCAGCAGGCCCGTGTCCCCATGCCTCACGATCTCCGGTATCCCCCCCGCATCAGTGGCCACCACAGGTACTTCATGCGCGAAGGCATCCAGGATGGCACTGCCCAGGCCCTCCTGCTTCGAGGTCATCACGAACAGGTCGAAAAGGAGGTAGTATGGATACGGGTCATCCTGATATCCTTCGAAAACCACGTTCTTGAGGCCGAGCCGTTGTGCCTCCTTCTCGAGGTCTGGCCTCAGCGCCCCGTCACCCACCAGGACAAACGCCACGTCGTCCCGAAGGCCCTGGATGATGGATGCGGCCCTGAGCAGGGTATGGTGATCCTTGCGCCACTCCAGGGATGCCACACAGCCGACAACCCTCTTGGCACCAAACCGGGCCTTAAGCTGTGATACGGCATCCGCGGAAGCCATCCTCTCCGTCTTCACCGCACTGGGGATCACCCTGATGCGTGCGGGCTCGAAGCCCCATGCTGTCATGACGCGGCTGATGACCCTGGAAATCACGCCCATGCGGTCGATCCTCCCATAGACGAGACGCGTGAGGGGATTGCGGGAGGGCGAGTTGTCAACCCTCCGGGTGAATATGAGCGGCCGTCCGTTCAGAACCTTCCATGCCGCGGCCACCTGGAGCCCCCTGGTCTCGTGGGCATGGACGACATCGAATCCGGACAGGAGCCGGCCACGACACAGGTATGGTTTTGAGATGACATGGACAGGGAATCCCCGATCCATGGCCCGGGAGACAAACCCTTCGTTCACACGCGCAATCAGATGGCTCTCATGGCCAAGCCCCCGAAGGCCCTCCATGAGGTACAGGACCTGCCGCTCTCCGCCGCGCCAGGATCGCTCGAGGTTGATGTGAACGATCCTCATGGGTCCCGTCGGGGGGTGCGATCTTTCTCGTAGCGGAACTGAACAACCTTGGCAGCCATGGCGAGCTCGGCAAAGGCGCTCAATGCAGCTATGAGGAATCCCCGCCAGCCGTC
>JAGOOG010000050.1 GCA_017992605.1 Deltaproteobacteria bacterium | reverse complement strand
CCGGTCAAGGCCGAGGACCCCGAGGTGGACATGCTCATCCGGCGCTGCGTGCTGGAACGGAAGAACCTCATCGCCACCTACACCTACGACGCGCTGAGCCTGGCCGACGTGGTGGTGGTGGACGTGCAGTGCGACTTCCTCAAGGCCGAGCTCGGCAACTGCACCTCGGGCAGGGCCGAGATCGCGGCCCTGGAGGAGTCGATCAGGATCATCGCCGGGAAGATCCAGCCCTCATGCCTGGTCCTCATCGAGACCACCGTTCCGCCCGGCACCACCGAGTACATCGCGTACCCCATCATGAAGCGGGCCTTCGCCGGGCGCGGCATCGACGCCGAGCCGCTGCTGGCTCACAGCTACGAGCGGGTCATGCCGGGCAGGGACTACGTGAGGTCCATCCGCGACTTCTGGCGCGTGTGCAGCGGCATCAACGACGAGAGCAGGGCCCGGGTGGAGAAGTTCCTCTCCGAGGTGCTCAACGTGGAGAAGTTCCCGCTCACCGTGCTCGACAGGCCCATTGAGAGCGAGACGGCCAAGATCGTGGAGAACAGCTACCGCGCCACCATCCTGGCCTTCCTGGACGAGTGGAGCACCTTCTGCGAGAAGAACGGGGTGGACCTGATCAAGGTCATCGGCGCCATCAAGGTGCGGCCCACGCACTCCAACATGATCTTCCCGGGCCCGGGCATCGGCGGCTACTGCCTGCCCAAGGACGGCGGCCTGGGGGTGTGGGCCTACCGTCACCTCATGGGCTTCTCCGACGAGAACTTCCGCATCACGCCGGCCGCCATCGACATCAACGACACGCGGGCGCTGCGGGCCGTGCAGCACGTGCGCGACGCGCTGCGCAACATGGGCCGCATCGTGGCCGCCTCCACGGTGACGATCCTCGGCGCCTCCTACCGCGAGGACGTGGGCGACACGCGCTACAGCGGCTCCGAGCTCATCGTGCGCAAGCTCGCCGAGATGGGTGCCGACATCCGGGTGCACGACCCCTACGTGGAGCACTGGTGGGAGTTCGAGTCCCAGGACACCTACCCGGCCGTGGGGGCGAGCTGGGCGCGCTTCTTCCGCAACCAGGACATGCTCAAGGACCTGCGCATCGCCAAGGACCTGGGCAAGACGCTCAAAGGCTCCGACGCCGTAGTGCTGGCCGTGCGGCACAAGGACTATTTGAACCTCGACCCGGACAGGGTGGTCAAGATGATCGGCGGGCCCGCGGCCGTGGTGGACTGCTTCGGCATCCTCGATGACGCGAAGATCCGCCGCTACTTCGAGCTCGGCTGCGAGGTCAAGGGCCTGGGACGGGGGCACATCCAGCGCATCAAGGAAGAGGTGCGGTCAAAGAAAGACTGAAAGAGGGGGGAGCAATGCACGTGAGCCCGAAAACGTCTGTATGGGGAACGATGCTCCTGGCGGTTATGGCCGTGCTGGTGCTGTGCCCTTGCCCGGCATCCGCCCAGCAGGTTCAGGTCACGCCCATACCCGGAGTCTCGCCCGATCCTACCCAGCCGCCGCAGCCACCTCAGCCCCTGATCATCCAGCAGCCCGTGCTCCAGGAAAAGAAGGCCGAGCAGCCCCCGGTCCCCCAGGGCCCCTCATCCGCAGAGACGACCTCCGAGTTCGAGCGGTTCCTCGGCGAGACCGCGGGTACGGACATCTCTCAGTTCGGCTATGACCTGTTCAGCGGGCCGCCTTCGACCTTCGCTCCCGTCGAAGAGGTGCCCGTGGGGCCCGACTACGTGGTAGGTCCGGGCGACGAGATCCGCGTGTCCGTGTGGGGGAGCATCGAGGGCCAGTGGACGAGCGTGGTGGACCGCAACGGCGCCGTCACCCTGCCGAAGGTCGGCACCATCGGGGTCACCGGGCTCACCTTCGAGCAGCTCAGGCAGACGCTGCGTGCCGAGATCGCGAAGTACTACACCGGCTTCGAGATGAACGTGAGCATGGGGCCGCTCAAGACCATGCGCATCTACGTGGTGGGCAACGCGCACCGGCCCGGCTCGTACACGGTCTCGTCGCTCTCCACCCTGGTGAGCGCCCTGTTCGCCACGGGCGGCCCCGCCAAGACCGGCACCATGCGTGCCATCCGTCTCCAGCGGGCGGGTGCGACGGTGGCCACCCTCGACCTCTACGACCTGCTCCTGAGGGGCGACAAGAGCGGCGACTCACGCCTCCAGCCCGAGGACGTGATCTTCATCCCGCCGGTGGGAGCGCTCGTGGGCATCACGGGCAGCGTGAACACGCCCGCGATCTATGAGATCAGGGGTGAAAGAAGGCTCTCCGAGCTTGTCGCCATGGCCGGGGGCCTGAGCGCGGTGGCCTTTGCCGGCCGGGTGCAGATGGAGCGCATCGAGGGCGGCAGGAGCCGGTCGGTCATGGATGCGGACCTGGCCGCGGTCCTGGACAGCGACCTCGAGATCCGCAGCGGCGACCTCTTCAGGGTCTTCCAGGTGGTCCCGGACCGGCAGCTCGTCCGTCTCACCGGCGCGGTGAACAGCCCCGGCGAGTACGGCCTCAACCCGGGCATGCGCGTCAGCGACCTCATCGCCATGGCGGGCGGGCTGCGCTACTATGCGTACCGCGGCGAGGCCGAGCTGACACGGGTCACGGTGACGCCCGCCGGGCCTTCCACCGAGAAGATCCGCATCGACCTGGACAGGGCCCTGGCCGGCCAGGACGGCCATGACATTCCCCTGAAGGGAGACGACTACCTCTTCGTGCGGGCCGTGCCCGAGTGGGACCTGTACCGGACCGTGCAGGTCACCGGCGAGGTGCGCTTCCCGGGCTCCTTCACCGTCGCCAAGGGCGAGCGGCTCTCCTCCGTGCTCGAGCGCGCCGGCGGCTACACGGACAGGGCCTACCTGAGGGGGGCGGTCTTTGTCCGCGAGCAGGTGCAGCAGCTCCAGCAGAAGGGCATCGAGGACATGGTCTCCCGCATGCGGCGGGAGCTCCTCGCCCAGGGATCTGCGCAGCTGTCCACCTCGGTCTCCACCGAGGAGATCCAGGCCAGGAAGGCCGAGCTCGAGGCCCGGCAGAAGTTCGTCGAGGCGCTCAGCGAGCTGAAGGCAACGGGCCGCATGACCATCAGGCTCGCCCACCTGCGCCTGCTCAAGGGCAGCGAGTACGACATCGAGCTTGCCGACGGCGACCAGCTCCACATCCCCGCCAGGACCAGCGCGGTGAACGTCATGGGCTCGGTCATGTCCCTGGGCAGCCATATCTACCAGGAAAAGTACTCCTACCGGGACTACATCGCCATGTCGGGCGGGTACACCCGCTACGCCGACACGGGCAACGTCTACGCGCTCAAGGTGGACGGGTCGGCCCGCAGGCTTTCCCGGGGCGTCCTGGACTGGAACGACCCCTCCTCCCGCTGGGAGATCGCGGGTTTCAGCGAGGACATCCCTGACATCGAGCCCGGCGACACCATCATCGTGCCCGAGAAGCTCGAACGGATCGCGTGGCTGCGCGAGGTCAAGGACATCACCCAGATCCTCATGCAGATGGCCGTCACCGCGGGCGTTGTCATCGAGATGCTGGACGACGACTAGGCGTGTGCCGGATCCTTGCGCTGATAGGGTTGCTTGCCCTCTCGCACTGTCCCCCGTCCCATGCCGGGGACGCACCCTTCACCGGCGCCTCGAACTGGGGCGGCACCGGCCTCATGGAGATACCCACGGCCCGGGTCATGCCCGTCAACCACTGGCGCATCGGCGCCGGCCAGGTCGACCCGTCGCGCACCTACTTCGGGGTCATCAGCGTGCTGCCCGGCCTGGAGATCGACGGCAGGGTCACCGAGATCCTGGACACGAGCGAGGAGACCGAGGTCGGCGACTTCGAGGGGTACGGCAACAACAAGGACAAGTCCGTGGACTTCAAGTACCAGTTCGTCTCGGAGGGGAAATACCGTCCGGCCCTGGCCCTGGGCATCATGGACCCGTCAGGCACCAGGCTTCTGGCATCGCAGTACCTCGTGGCGAGCAAGCAGGTCTACCCCTTCGACTTCACCGTGGGTCTGGGCAACGGCAGGTTCGGCGATCGGCCACTGGACGCCTCGGGCAAGGGCGTCGAGATAGAGATGTTCTCCGACCCCGGGCAGTGGTGGGAGGATGCCCGGGTCTTCGCCGGCATCGAGTTCTCGCCGTCTGAGCGCTTCTCCCTCATGGTGGAGTACGCGCCCATCGACTACCACACGATGAGCCTGTACGACGTCGGAGACATCGAGAAGCACTTCGACGAGCCGGTCCCGTCGAAGGTCAACGTGGGCATGCGCCTCAGGCCGCTCGACTGGGCCGAGATCGACCTCAGCTGGCAGCGGGGCGAGCAGTTCGGCGTCACCGTGGCCATGGACTTCGCCATCGGCAAACAGCTCATCCCCATCTACGATGCGCCCTACCGCCAGGACCCGGCCATGCGGCTCTCCCCCTTCCAGGAGCGGCTCGCCACGGCGCTCTCCAGATCGGGCTTCTCCGACATCGGCGTGTCCGTCGAAGGAACCCATCTGTGGATCGAGGCATCCAACGACCGCTGGTTCTTCGCCACCCGGGCCGTGGGCGTGATCATGCGCCTCGTGGACGAGCTGGCACCCGACGACGTCAGGACCGTCTCCATCACGCTCACCGAGAAGCGCATCCCCATGGCGCGGTTCGCCGCAACGCGATCCGACATCGGGGAGTGGCGCCAGGAGCGGCTCACCGCGGACCAGCTCGTCTTCCTGTCCCGGATGGACACGGCCATGTACGACAACCTGGATGCCCCGAGGGTGGACCGGGAGTACTTCGGGTGGGGCTTCATGCCCTCCGTCCAGACCTTCCTGAACGATCCGTCCGGATTCTTCAAGGCCCGCATCGGCCTGCAGGTGTGGGCGAGCGCGCACCCCTGGAAGGGATCGTCGTTCGTGGCCGGGCTCGAGGGCTACCCGGTGAACAACATCTCAACGGTCAACGAGCCGCTGTCCATCCCGGTGCGCAGTGACATTGCCCTGTACAAGGAGCAGGACGTGGCCCTGGGCAGGCTCATGGCCGACCAGGTGGTCAAGGGCCCGCACGAGGTGTACGGGAGAATCTCGGGAGGCATCCTCGAGCTCATGTATGCGGGCTTCGACGGCGAGGTGGCCGTGCCCGTCCTGGACGGGAGGATCTTCCTGGGAGCGTCCGGGAGCGCGGTGAGGAAGCGCGACCCGGAGGACGTCCTGAAGCTGAAGGAAGACGACGTGAAGGACTGGTACACCACGGCCTTCGGGAACGTGCGGCTGAACGTGCCCGAGTGCGACGCGTGGCTCGACGTGAAGGCGGGGCGGTTCCTGGCCGGGGACTACGGGGCGCGGTGCTCGGTGTCCAAGTTCATCAAGGGCGTGACGATCACGGTGTGGTACGGCGCCACGGACACGTCGGTGTTCGACGACGACGAGAACCAGGGCTACCACGACACCGGGTTCCTGGTGAGCATCCCCATACGGCTCTTCAGGGGCGAGGACTCGCGGACGTCGTACTGGTACTCGCTGTCGCCGTGGACCAGGGACGTGGCGCAGGACATCAGCCACTACAACAACCTGTTCGACTTCATCGGGAGGAACACGAAGATTCACTTCAGGCGGGATGCGGGGGAGATGGGGGAGTGAGGGGGCACGAGTGTTCATCATGCCCCGATTGCAGGGTGAAGCCATAATGATGTTGCTGCGCCATAGCACCTATTACCTGCTGGCTCGCGGTGTCCCGGGGTTGGTCAATGTTGCCGCTCTTGCGCTCTTTACACGCCTTCTGGCCCCGGACGAGTTCGGGAGATATGCGCTGGTTCTCGCTGGTGTAGGATTGGCAAATGTTGTCGTGTTTCAATGGTTGCGACTGGTGATGATCCGCTTTTTCCAGGCCAATCGAAAGAACATGGAAAGTTTTTTGGCTGGCATTCTAGGGCTGTTTCTCACCCTCGCAGTTGCGGTGACGGGATCTGGCGTCCTGCTCGGTTTGTTGTGGCCTGATCCTGTCTGGCAAAGATTGCTGGTATTGGCGGTACTTTTGCTGTTTGCCCAAGCTTGGTTCGAATTGAACCTATCCATTGTGCAGGTTAAGATGATGCCAGGCTGGTACGGCAAGCTCCTGGGAAGCAAGGCTATGCTCTCGCTGGTAATTGGAGGAACGTTGGCATGGTTTGGCGTGGGTGCAGCGGCGCCCATCATCGGGCTCATCGTTGCGCATAGTGGAGCCTTCGTCCTGTTTGCACTTTTTTTTTGGCGTGGTATTTCCCCCCGCTGGCCCAACAATGAGGCACTGCGTGAACAGCTACGCTATGGACTGCCTCTGACTGTAACGTTCGCGTTAGCCTGGGTGGTTTCAGGCTCTGATCGATTGCTCATTGGATGGTTGATCGATGAGCATGCAGTGGGTGTTTATGCAGCTGCTTATGATTTATCCTTTCAAGGCTTGACCTTATTGTTGACCATCATCAATACCGCGGCTTATCCTCTAGCGTTGAACGT
>JAGOOG010000049.1 GCA_017992605.1 Deltaproteobacteria bacterium | reverse complement strand
ACTTTCAACTCATTGATTACTCAATAGATTAAATGAACCGCGCATTCCCGCACACCCCCCAGATCCACCCCCCTATCCCCCATCCCCTTCAACCTTTCTTTCAACTCAATCGATGAAACGTTGAACGAAACGTGCACAAGGTATAGATACCATGGGTAGAATGGAGAGGAGCGTGTTCTTATGAACAAGGTCATGAAGGTCCTCGTCCTGCTGGGCAGTCCGAGGAAGAAGGGAAACAGCGCAGCCCTGGCGGACCGCATCGCCCGGGGGGCAAAATCGGCAGGGGCAAAGGTCGAGACCGTGTACCTCCATGGACTGGATATCAGGCCCTGCACCGGGTGCATGAAGTGCCAGAAAAAGGGCGCGCGGGGCTGTGTCATCAGGGACGACATGCAGGACATCTACCGGTCCATGAAGGAGTCCGACGCATGGGTCATCGCAAGCCCAGTCTACTGGTTCACCATGTCGACCCAGGTCAAGCTCTGGATGGACCGCTGCCTGGCGTTCACCACCTATGACAGGGAGGCTTTTACGGGCAAGCGCGTCGCCGTTGCAATGAGCTACGGCGGGGACGATCCCTTCGACTCGGGATGCGTGAATGCACTGCGGACCTTCCAGGACGCCTATTCCTACGTGGGGGCGACCATAGCGGGTATGGTCTATGGCAGCGCCATGGAACCCGGGGCCATCAGCTCCAACGAACCCCTCATGGCAGCGGCCGAGGAACTCGGGAAAAAGCTCGCGGCCGAAGACTAGCCCCGTGCGCTCCTATCGTACCTGAACACTGGCCCACAGCCTCCTGGTGATGATGTCGGCGGCCTCCTCCACCATCTCCTCGACCACCTCGGCGGCAGGCTTGATCTCGTGGATGATGCCCGAGACCTGGCCTGCGAACCCGCCAACGTAGTCGTCCCTGCCCGCAGCCACGAAACTCCCCATGAGGGCCGACGAGACGAGGACCTGCATGGGGAAGGGCAGCGGATCGAGGCCAGATTCGTTCCAGAGGTCGTGGAAACGGCTGTAGCTCGTCCGGGAGGTCTTGCCCGTGATGGCATAGCTCACCCGGGTGTCCTCGTCGCTTGACGAGACGATCCGCTGCTTGTTCACCGGCAGTGCACCCCCTTCGACAGTAGCCAGGAACCGGGTGCCCACCCAGACGCCCACGCACCCCATGGCCAGAGCCGCTGCCAGCCCCCTGCCGTCGCCGATGCCGCCGGCTGCCAGGACCGGGATATCGCCCGCTGCATCGAGTACCCCCGGCAGCAGGGCCATGGTGCCTACCCTGCCCGTGTGCCCCCCGCCTTCGAAGCCTTGGGCAACCAGCAGGTCCAGGCCTGTGGCAGCCATGCGCCTCGCATTCTTCACGTTGCCCGTAATCCCGAGCACCTTGATGCCTTTGGCATGGGCGTCCGCCGTCATGAATCCCGGGTTACCGAGCCCGGCGCAGAAGAGCGGGATCCTTTCCTCGATGCACACCTTCACGGCGTCCAGGGGGCGCATGGTGGTGGTGTTGAGCCTCACCGTGAGGTCCGCATCGGGTAACCCAAGTTCGCACCTCACCTTCTCGATCCATTCCTGGTACGGTTTGGGAAGGGTCGCCAGCGCTGCACCCAGCGGAACTTCGGTGACGGTGCCGTAATCGACGGGTTTGCCTTCCACCACGTTCCTGGGCAGGAGCAGGTCCACCCCGAAGGGTCTGCCGGTCTTCGACCTTATCTCGCGGATCGCCTGCCGCAGTTCGTCCACGGTGAAGCCGCTGCCGCCGAGCACGCCGAGGCCTCCCGCCTCGGACACGGCCACCACGAGATCGACCGGTGAGCCTGCCTGCTCACCGATGAGCACCGGTCCCATGCCGGCGCACACGATGGGGTAGTCGATGCCCAGCATGTCGCACAGCCTGGTCCTGAGGATCCTCTTTCCCATCGAACCTCCCCGTTCAACACGATATGTAAGCGATGTCTTGCCTCAATTACAAGGTCACATTCCAGGATCACGCCCTTAATGCATACTGGGGCATGCTCCGACCCGTCAATGAGATCTCTTTCAGTGCCATATCCCCATGACCGTATCACTGCCTGGGATCACCCCTGTCGATGGGCAGGTACCAGCTCACATGCCACCTTCGAGCCCATTCGTCCACGAACACGGCCAGGGGGTCGGAGAGCAGGACAGGCCTTCCGTCCATGGTGCTCGACTCCTTCACCGTGAAGCCAGGGCCACCGTGCCCGTTCTCCATGAGATCCTGGTCATCCTCGATGAACCCGCTGGCCCCGCAGCCGCACGATACGAACCAGGTCTCGATGCCGTCGAGATCGATGACATGCCTCGCCAGACAGAAGGCGCACTTGACAACCACCGAGTCCATACCCACCTTATGGAGGCTCGTCGTTCCGGTGTCAACACATGGGTGCGTCACCTCGCTTGGCCGTGATCCAGGGTGCGCCTCTGAACCGCACAGGGCGGGAACGCCATGCCGTCTCGGATGCAGTCCCTTCCCGGGTTCCTCGTGGGCGGGACCTGCCGTGACAGGAACCTGGCAAGGGAGGTGTGGCAATGCTTCACCGGAGAACGGTGCAGGCCGCCTGTAAATCCCGTCTTGACTATCACCGGGAAAAGAGACACAACCTGTAGAGCGGAGGTCTGCCATGGCACGGGTACGGTTCGAGGATACGGCCCAGGGTCTCGATGCGGCGGTGGCCGCTATCTTTAACGCCTTCGGCGGGGCATCGCTGCTGAAATCCTCCCGTGACGTCTATATCAAGGTAAACGGCATTGACTTCAAGCCCCATGTCTACACCTCCCCGGAGGTGACGGCGGCCGTGGTCAGATATTTCAAGGCGCGCGGCGCCCGGCACGTCTACGTCATGGAGAACAGCACCCAGGGCAACTTCACGCGGCTCGTCTACGAGATCACGGGCATGCGGAACATGTGCGAGGAGACAGGCGCGATCCCGGTCTACCTCGACGAGACCGCCGAGATTCCCCTGTACCTGCAGAAGCTGCAGTCCTTCATCAGCATTCCGGACTTCATCCACGACCATCTCATCCGCAGGAGATCGGAAAACCTCTACATCTCGGTGCCCAAGCTCAAGAGCCACTCCATGACAACAGTGACCCTGGGTATCAAGAACCAGTTCGGGCTCGTCCACCAGATGAGCCGCATACCTGACCACAACTTCAAGCTCCACCAGAAGATCGCGGACATTTACGCGAACATAAGACCTGACTTCACGCTCATCGACGGGATTGAGGCCACCAACTACGGCCACTACCCCGCCCTGGCGCAGGAGAAGACCTGCATCGTTCCCACCAGGGTGATCGTGGGCGGCGACGACCCCATGGCCGTGGATGTAGTGGCGACAAGATTCCTGGGCTTCGATCTCGAGGAGGTGGAGCACCTCCGGCGCGCGGCCGACTACGGGTTCGGCGAGTCCGACTTCGAGAAGATCGCCATCGAGAACCGCGATCTCTTTGATGGCCGCAGGCAGCACTTCTCCTGGGACCTGCTCGAGGTCTTCCCCGAGAACGTCCGCATCATCAGGGGGAAAGACCTGTGCTGCCGCGAAGGCTGCCGGCGCAACACCGAGGCCGTGCTCGAGGTGTTCGGGCAGGACTTTGCAGGCAAGGGAGGCTTCACCATCCTCATGGGCAAGGGCATCGACCCCGCCGAGGTCGCCAGTGTGACGGGGCGCGTCCACATCGCCGGCGACTGCGCCATGGCCGAGTGGTACCAGGAGCTCAGGGCCCGGCTCGGCAGGCGCAAGGTCACGGTATCGCCCGGATGCAACAACCTGGCGAAAACCATCGACGGCCTGGGCAAGATGCTCAAGATCCCCCCCCTGCGGCTTTCCCCCATCAACCCTCTGAGGGCCATGGCCCTGCTCGCAGAAGCTCACCTGCACGGAACCAAGGCGAACATCACGAACGTTTTCAGGATATAGGGATCAACGCCTACGACTGTACAAGCTCGCGATCCAGCAGCCTGTTCATCTTGCCGCTTTCGAACCCCTCCAGGTCGAGGGCGACAAGTGCAAAGCCAAGCTCCCGCAGGCGCCCGACGATCTCGTCACCATGACCGAGGACCCTGTCGGGAGCCTCCACCTCGACCACGGCGATACCGCGGGGAAAATGCCTGACGCGCACCTGCCTGAACCCGAGCCCCCTGAGGTACTCCTCGGCCCTGTCCACGCGCTGGAGCATCTCCTGTGTTATGGTGTCGCCATAGGGGATGCGCGAACTCAGACAGACCGTGTTGGGCCTGTCCCAGAGAGGGAGTCCCATCTCCCGTGCCATGGCCCGGATCTCGTCCTTTATGATGTCCAACTCCGTGAAGGGCTGCCAGATGCCGTCCTCCCGGGCCGCCTGCATGCCGGGCCGGTAGTCGGCGAGGTCCGATGCGTTCAGGCCGTCGGCCACCACGGGAAAGCCGTTGTCACGGGCCCACCCGATGGCACGGGCGTCCCGCATCTTCCGGCAGCGGTAGCAGCGGTCCGGTGGATTCGATGCAAACACAGGGTCGTCGAGTTCGTTCATTTCCATGACAACGTGCCTGATGCCGATGCGGGCCGCAATGTCCCGGGCATCGACGAGCTCATGGCGAGGGATGATCGTGGAGGTGAAAGTCAACGCACAGGAATCATCGCCCAGGACGTCCTGGGCGACCTGGGCGAGCACGGTGCTGTCAAGGCCGCCGGAAAAGAGCACCAGGACACGCTGCTTTTCCGCTATTGCATCCCTAAGCCTGTCGAGCCTGTCCACCGGCTCTCCTCTGGAAGGACTTCAGGATGCGCGCAGCGGCCGCAGCGGCCCCCACGCTGTTGCCGATGTTCAGTACGAGCACGCCGGGCACGCAGCACTGGAGCATGGTGGACAGCGCGGCCTCTCCCTGGCCCCCGTGGCCGTAGCCCACGGGGGTCGGCACCGCGATGACCGGCAGGTCGGTGAGCGAGGCGATGAGCGTGGGCAGCACGCCATCCATGCCCGCGAACACGACGAGCAGGTCGGCCCCCTTGGCCTTCTTGAGCCCGAGCAGGGGCCGGTGCATGCCCGAGGCCCCGATGTCGAAGGCAGTGATGAGGTCGAACCCGAGTTCTTCGAGGATGAGGGCGCATTCCTTTGCATAGGGGACATCGGCTGTCCCTGCGGTGATGACGCCCACGCAGCCCGCTTCCTTGGGAACCGCCCGGCCGCCTCTCCTGACGAGCAGGAGCCGATGGGCCTGCTTCACCTCGGCTTCCGCGAACTGCTGCCTGATGAGCCCCTCCTGTTCGCCGTCCACGCCAGAGACGAACACGTGGCCGTTCTTCTCGAACAAGGCCCTTGTGATGGCGAGGACCTGGTCCGTGCTCTTGCCCCGGGCGAAGATCACCTCGGGAAAACCGATGCGGTGTCCCCGGTGAAGGTCCAGCAGGAAGTCCTCGCCCTCCTCGTAGAGCATGCGCATGAGCCGTTCCTGGACCTCGTCCGCATTGAGCTCACCCCTCCTGTACGCTTCGAGCAGGTTCTTCATCGATCCTCCCGGCCCTGGTCGCCATTCGATCCCGTGCCCAGTACCCGACGCACCTCCTCCCTGAGCTCGGCCAGGGCGACCCCCGTCCTGCGGGAAATGTCCTCCAGGTCCCTGCTCTCGGGCTTCCTTCTCAGGGACCCGTCGGGCATCGTCACCTCCTTGACGACAACCTCTCCATACCTGGTAGCGACACCATACTGTCTCCTGGGGAGCACCTGCCGCTGAACCTGGTGATACCTGACACCGATGGTCGTGGTGTGTACGAGAAAGGCGTTCAGCACATCATGGAGCCTTTCGTCATCGCACACGGCCGTGACCGTGTAGCCAGGCCTGCCGTGCTTCATGATCCTGGGCATGATGCCCGCGTCCGCAGCGCCTGACTCCATGATCTTCTCCACTGCCAGGGCGGCGTCCTCGGGCACCATGTCATCGATGTCCGCGTCCACCTCGAAGGTGCGCCCGTTCTCTCTGCCCGAGCCTTTCTCGCAGAGCACGACCCGGCACAGGTTGGGCCAGTCTTCGAACCGCCTCGAGCCGCAACCGTAGCCGGTCCTCGTGATGACAAGATCGTCCGGCGGATCGTTCCTGTCCGCCAGGGCTGCTATGACGGCCGCACCTGTGGGCGTGGTAAGTTCGGATGCTGGACCGGCAAACCGCACCGGGAACCCCTCGAGAAGCTTCATTACGGCCGGAGCAGGGACCGGGATCCTCCCGTGCAGGGAGTCGACGCACCCCCCTCCCATGGGTGCGGGGCCGGCGTGAATCCGTTCTATTCCGAGGTGAACGAGGGCGGCGGCGATGCCTACGATATCGAGGATGGAATCAGCGGCACCTACCTCGTGGAAGTGCACCTCCTCGAGGACGACGCCGTGGACCTCGGCCTCGGCCCGGGCCAGGACCTCGAAGATCCTGCGGGCCCTGTTTCCTATCTCTCCGGGCAGCCCCTCCAGGACGTGGTCGCGTATCTGCGCATAGGTGCATCCATGATCGGTCGGGGGGGTGTCGAATTTCACGTGCAGGCAGGAGATGCCGCTGATCGAGTCCCGGGAGACATGGAGCGCATACGTTCCCAGGTCAAGACCGGCATAGACCTCCTCGAGAAAGGCTGCGGGGCAGCCCAGATGGATGAGGCCGGCCAGCAGCATGTCACCGCTGACCCCTCCCACCGGGTCGATGACGAGAACCTTCATGGGACCACTCCCTTCTCCCTTGATG
>JAGOOG010000022.1 GCA_017992605.1 Deltaproteobacteria bacterium | reverse complement strand
ACTGGCTGATGGCGTGCAGCTCCATGGAGCGCGCCTTGTTCAGCACCTCGATCACCTTCTTTTTCCGCTGGTCCCGAGAACCCTGAGCCATATAGCCTCTCCTTTCAGCTGAAATCATGTCCGGGGGTGTGTGGAAGCACGGACGACAGGCAATGCGCCGCTCCCCCGAAAGAGATAATAAGATGATTCAGCATGAAATACAATAGATTGGAAGCCTCGAAACAGAGATTTTCCGCAGATTCGCAGTGCTGTCGGCGTGAACGGAAAAGCGGGCTGAGGCTGCCTCTATCTGTTCGCTTCTTTCATGATGTAACGGAACAGGCAGAACTCCTTGCCGGTATCGTGGCGTGAGTTGAGCACCAGTCTTATGTCGGGGTTGTATCCTGCAAGGATGGCATAGTCGACGTACTTGCAGTAATAGCGGGCATGGTCCCTGACTCCCCAGCGCTCGGCCGCCTCCATGAAGGTGCACCGGTGGACCTCGACGAGGAGGTCGTGGTTGTCGATGGTCGGTTTCGCCTCGAAGTTGGATCCGTCGATGTCCGCGTAGATGAGCCAGTTCTTGATGGTGAGCGGCTTGCCGAGGGACTTCACCGTTTCTGCGATCCTCCGGCCACGCTCGAACCCGAACTCCTCCACGGCCTTCCTGATGAGGGCCTCCCCTTCACCCTGTCCCATGTTTTCCATGACATGCCTGCACGTGACCGCGAAGAGCTGGCTCGCCAGGCCGAAGCCGGGCGTGTGATACCTCTGCCCGTTCAGGATGCGCCTGGGAAGCACATCCTTCATGTACCAGTAACTGAAGCCGTGTCTCTTTTCCCGGGTGAGATCATCCATGGGATCATTCCTCCTTTCGTGCGAGTGCTTTCTCCATCCTTTCGAGGGCCATCGACAGGAGGCTGCGGGCACAGCCGAAGTTCAGGCGCACGAACCCAGGGGTGCCGAAGTCCGCACCGCCGGACAGGCCCACCCCGGCATTCTCGAAAAAAAACGCGGGATCTTCTTCGCCGAGACCGCGGCAGTCTATCCAGGCGAGATAGGTGGCCTCGACGTGGTGCATGTCGATGCCGGGCACTCGGGACACGAAGTTCTCCACCAAGTCGCGGTTGGCCCTGAGGTAATCGAGCAGGGCCTGCCGCCACGTCTCGCTGTCCCGGTAGGCGGCCAGCGCGGCGGTGAAGCCCATGGCATTGACGTGAGGCACGATGCCGGCCATGACGGCCTTGAAGGCATTGCGCAGCCCCATGTCCGGGATGACGGCCAGCGAGCATCCCAGTCCGGGCAGGTTGTAGGTCTTGCTGGGGGCCAGCAGGGTGATGGTGTTGCGGGCGATCTCCTCGTCGAATGCCGCCAGGGACAGGTGGTGCCTGTTCCTGTCCAGGACGAGGCCGGAGTGGATCTCGTCCGAGCAGATGATGACACCCCTGCCCAGGCAGACCCGCGCAAGGGCCAGCAGTTCGTCCCTGGTGAAGACCCTGCCCGTGGGGTTCTGGGGGTTGCACAGGATGAACAGCCTGGTCCGCTCCGTGATGGCCTTGGCGAGGCGGTCGAAGTCGAACACGTACCCGCCTGGCGATTCCCCGTGGGCAACGGTGAGGAGTGTCCGCTGCGACAGGACAGGGGCGCTCAGGAACGGGGGATAGACCGGCGTGGCGGTCATGACCTCGTCGCCGGCGCGCCCCGCGGCCCTGCAGGCGACGTTGAGGCCCGTGACCAGCCCCGGCAGCCAGACGATCCATTCGAATTCCACCCGCCAGGACTGGTCGCGATAGAGCATGTCCAGCACTGCCTCCATGAGGTCGTCCGGCGGCAGGGTGTAGCCGAACACGCCATGGTCCGCATGGGAGTGGAGGGCCGCGATGACGGCGGGGGGGGCCTTGAAGTCCATGTCGGCCACCCACAGGGGGAGGACATCCCTGCCCCTGTACCTGTCCCACTTGAGGCTCGCGGTGTTCCTGCGGTCCACCGGGGAGTCGAAGTCGAATGCGGTCTCGGCGTGTCCTGTCATTGCACAAGTAGGTACGGCCAGCAGCGCAGGCTGTCAAGCCGGAACAGTAATGATCACGGCGACCCGGGTAAAGATTTCATCTTCCCATGAGCGAGCTGCTCCCTGAGAAACACGGCACTCGGTACCTCTCTTCTATCGCGGAACCGTATCAGGTATGGTTTCCCGGTCGTGGACGAGAAGGAAGCCACCTTTTCTATGAAGTCTTCGGCAGAGCGCACCTCGCTCTCTTGGGAGCGCCACTTGCCACGCAGAAACCTGGCCGCGGAGGCCGCATCGTATGACCTGTCGTTGCGGATGAAGGTCGCATCGCTGAGGTTTTCAACGGTCAGGATCAATGCCTCGATCTTCTGCCGTTCCTCCTGGGAGAGGGAAGGCTGTGCGGCAAAGACCGCGGATGCCGAGACCAGGAACGGGAAGAACAGTCCGGCTGCTGTGAGTAACGTTCCTATGGTGAATAATCTCATGACTTATATGTTCCCCGGTGACAAATCAAGCCCCCGCCCTGGCATGACGATCGGCAAGCTTCAGAAGGGCAGGGATCCTGTACGGACCGTACATGCTCAGGATCGACTGCGCGGCATGGTCAAGGGTGCAGCCGACGGCCGAAACGTAGAGCGGTTTTCTGCTCCGGCCCCGATGGATGGCCACGAAGCGGTCAGCCGCCCCTTGGAGAAGTCCTGTTCCATCGTGAAGGCCGTGCCGAGCAGGCCCGACAGAACAGTGCATGCTACAGCTCAGGGGCCTTCGAAGGAACGAGGCATACGAAGACAAACACCTCGTCGCCGGCATTCCTCAGCTGGTGCTCCTCGAGGGCGGGCATGAACATCACGTCGCCGGGCTTCAACGGATGCCACTGCCCGTCATGCCAGCATTCGCCTTTCCCGGAATGGACGAACACCTCGTGCTCCCAGTCATGCGCGTGTTTCGGGGTGTGTCCACCCGGCGCGATCTCGAACAGACGCATGTAAAAGTTCCTCGCACCGTCACCGGTGCCGATCACGACGCGACCCGCGACACCAACCATCTGGTCATTGTCGAAGCGCGTCGGTGTGACCGTGCGATACTCCATGATCTTCATGCCATCCTCCGATACTGTTTTTGGAATGTATGCAGCGAGAACAACCTTCTCGGCCGTGCCGCGATAATCTGGTTGGACAGAAAAAACGGATAGAGGACATTACGGCTCGTCATGTTCCTTGTCACCCGGAAACGGCTTAAATCTGGGCAGTGATAGCGTCTCGTCGACATCCTCCCAGAGCACGTCGACGGGCATGTCGCATCTCACCTCGTCGGGTTTGCAGCCGACGATGGTGGTCAGGAGGTGGGGGCCCTCGTCGAGCGCCACCACGGCTACGGTATACGGCAGGTCTGCAGCGAACCCCGGATGGTACGCAGTGTGGTAGACGGCGAACGTGTAGACCCTGCCCATCCCCCTGGAGACCAGCCAGGTGATGCCGGTCGAATGGCAGCAGGGGCAGAGAGGAGACGGCGGCCATCGGACATGGCCGCAGTCGCTGCACTTCTGAAACCTGAGCTCGTGTCCCCGGCACCCCTCCCAGAAGGGACGGTTGTCCGGATTGATTTTCGGCAGGGGCTTGTCATACGGCATGGGTTACGACCTCCTGAGCAGGATGCACGAATTGCTTTGCAGGATACCGCCGTTGTCGCTGCACAGAATGATGGCGGGCGATCTGGTGCGTGTGGCGGGCCCGAGCTGACGTTTCCCGCACCGGCCCATGATTTGCATGGCCCCCTCGGCGATCGGCGTCAGGCCCATGAAGTAGGCCTCCGAGAGCTGCCCGCCCGAGGTATTGACCGGCATCCTGCCGCCGGGCTCGATCGTTCCACCCTGGAACCAATCGAGTCCCTCGCCGGGTTTGAAGAAACCGTAGTCCTGGAGGGTGATCTCCACGGTGTAGGTGAAACAGTCGTAGATCTGGCACGCATCCACGTCGTCGGGGGTGATGCCGGCCATGGCGAAGGCCGCTTCACCGGCCTGCCTGGCGCCGGTGGGCCCGGCCATCCAGGTGGACTGGGCGACGGCCGTCGAGGGGTTGTGCTGCCCCATCCCCATGATGACGGCAGGGGGCTGCTTGAGGTCTCGCGCCCGCTCGAGCGAGGTGACGACGATGGCCCGCCCGCCGTCGGTGATCAGGCAGTTGTCGGGCAGGCGCAGCGGCTCGACCACCCACCTGGCGTTGTCGTAGTCCGCGTCGGTTAAGGGCTTGCCGTGCATCATGGCGGCAGGGTTGAGGTTGGCCCACGTGCGCTGGCCCACGGCGATCCTCTTCCAGGTTTCAGGGCCGGTTCCGAATTCGTGCATGGCCCTCCTGGCGGCCAGCGCATAGCCGCCGGTTGCGCCGAAATGGCCGAATACGGCGTCATCCCCGGAAAAATCGACGAGCATCCGGAACAGGCTGTCACTGGAGAGGGCATTGTGACCGTAGGAGATGAGGACGTAACGGCACAGACCGAGTTCGAGCGCGCCAACTGCGTGCTGCAGGTGACTCCTCGATCAGCTGGCGTCCTGACTCATGTACGCGGGGGCGATCCCCAGGTGCTGGGCGATGAGATCGGGCGTCAGGTCGTTCTCGTTCGACGCGGCGGGAAAGTGGCGGTAGCAGATGAAGCCGTCCACATCCGCCTTGTCGAGCCCGGCGTCCCTGATGGCATTGGCCGACGCTTCCAGGTGGAAACTGAGCGATGTCCTCCCGGGTACGCGCCCCTGGGGCGTGTACCCCACTCCCACGATGGCATACTTGTCTTTTATCGACGACATCATCGGGCCTCCTTGTTCACAGAGTGAGATTCGTCCGGGACCACCCGCAAGCAATCCGGTCGTGGCGGGCAATCCCTGTCCGGATGCAGCTCAGAAGGTTTCACCCGTTTCGATGCGTACTGCTTGGGGGAAGGTGCATTTCCCCTTTACATATCTCTTCCTCGCATTGCCTTCCTGCAGAAGCTCTATGAAAGCGGTGCTCATATCGTATACACGCATGTCGAAACCCTTCGCTGCCAGTGCCTTCTCGAATCCGAACTTGTGACCGTGTCCTGCCGCGTGGAGCTCGGGGATGTACGTGTCGGGCATGGACAGATCGGAAGGGTTCTCGTAAGAGACCATACAGTTGTAGCGATTGGTCGCATGGAAGTTCCTGCATGCATACGGGCGGACTGGATATATCCGGCATTTCCCATCCTCGAGAAAGGGGCATTCGAGATTAGTCCCGAAATGTTCCTCTCGTGATAATCGGCGGATCCTCACCGCATTGGACTCGGCGGAGCTGAGAAATCCACGCACCTCATGGTGCGGCATGGCTTTCTTCAGGTATCTCAAGATCAGGAACAGCTCGTAGGCCTTCACTTCCACCTTGAAATAGCAGCAGTACGAACAGCCTACCGTGCAGTCGGTCTTCAGGGAACCCGAGGCCAGCACCCTTGTCAGGAGAGTGTCGTGCCTCCCGTAGGAGTTGGAGGTGCAGGTCTCGATATCCGACGTTCGTGACAGGTCGGCCGAGGCGTTCTTGAACTCGGTTGAGGCAGCCAGCTCGTAGATCGGGTCCGCAGTCCGCCGGAGCGGCGCATCGGCAAGGCCCCCGAGGGGCGTTCCATGCCTTCTAGAACTGATCATGCGGGCTGCCTGTGCTGGGTGACGCCAGATGCTCCATAACGTTCATTCCCTCGATCGGTACGTTCGCGGCGGTCTTGAATCCACGATCCTCCATGTGAGGATCGATGTCAAGTCAGTGTGTCCGGCGAGACACGTCTGGCCACGAAGTACGGGTCGCGCTTTCGGCTCCGTCTCTGATGCGGGCGACCCTCTGTCCCGGAGGGTAGGGGCCCGCGAGGGGGGGGGCGTGCTCACTGCAGTTTCCTTGCGATGACCGCAAATTCCCTGCTCCGTGCTGAGAAGGGCGTCCCTGCCACATCCGAGTAATAAGCCTCGACGGCAAGGCCGCACGCCGTGAACTCCCGCTCAAGATTTTCAGTGCTGAAATACTGCAGCCAGTTGTAGATCGTACGCGTGCGTTCGGCCTCGATGATCGTGTACTTGTCGAGGACCACCTTTTCCCTCTCATACTTGAATGTGTTCAGGAAACCGTAATATCTTCCGGGGGACCAGAACCCGTCGAGGAGATTGGGCCCGTACACTGCCCGCTCTTCCCGTTCGCTGAAGGCCGTCAGGGAATACACATCGAGGAGAACGGACCCGGATGGCTCGAGGAGCGCATGAAACGTGGTGAGGATGGTTCTCCTCTGGGCGGGGCTGAGTGCGCAGAAATCGCACATGATCATCAGGATGAGATGGAAGCGGTCGTCGGTTTCGAAATCCAGGTAATTCTGGTTCACATAACGGATTGGCAGCCTTTCCATGGTTGCAGTTTTCTGTGCATAACGGATCGATCTCTTCGAGAAGTCTATGCCGGTCACGGCTGCATGCCGCCGGGCCAGTCTCGTGGCGTATAATCCGGGGCCGCAGCCGAAGTCGGCAATCTTCTTTCCGGATCCGATGTCGAAGCGGGAGGCGATCCAGTCCACAGACCGATCGATGAAGGCGATGGTGCGGGATGAGATATCCGTCCCTTCATCCAGGTGGAACCTGAGCATCCGCTCAGAGGTGTGCTCGTCCGTCCAGAGATCAGCGGCCGTATAGAACTGGAAAGGATCAGGAGGGGTGTTTATTTCATCAAGCTGTTCAAACATTGCTGCCTCCCCGATATGTGCTCCGCACAATGCGGAGATCACCGGGCCCGGTGAAACGATGGGTTGGTGTATGATGGCGGATCGGGTCTGTACTGGTCCGATTCAGACCTTTCTGCCAATATAGAAAACATAGCCATAATAGTCCTTGTATTTATAATACAACCGAGCCTCATGCCGCTGGTTCTCTACGAGCTCTTCGGCGGTCTTGTTGCCCGCATGCTTTCTGAGGAAGAGCTCCTGTGCACGAACCTGCGGCGCATAGAAGTGCTCGGTCCAGCAGGTTTCAGGCAAGACGAAGGTCGCAATGGGTGTGTATCCTGCCTTTTCCATCTGTGCGACCTTCTTTGAGATGATGTCAATCTCCGTATACTCATGTTTCCAGAACCTGTCGATCTCGACAGGACGCTCTTCGGTGAACCAGGACGCCTCGGAGACGGCAATGAATCCCCCTGGCTTGAGGAACTCACGCCATTCGTTTATGCCTCGCTCATACCCGATGTTGTAGATGGCCCCTTCCGACCAGACCAGATCCAGTTCCTCCTTCTGAAAGGCAAGGTTGTCCATAGAGCCGACAATGCCCTTCACTCTGTCCTGGAGATTCCTCTTCCGGCTGTTTGCATTGAAGATGTCGATAAAGCCGGCAAACAAGTCGATGCCTGTGATATGCCCTGACGTATGATCGGCCAGCACCATCGTCTGGCCGCCGGTTCCGCATCCGATGTCTGCTATCTTCGATGCGTTGTTGAGGTTGTCGATAAAGCTCAGGGCTCTGACGGTCACTTCGGGGCTCCCCGGCCCTTGACGTTCCAGGCTCGAATAATAGTCGGAGATCAACGTATAATCGAACTCGTGAATCGATGTGTTCTCGTCACTCATCCTTTTTCCTTGTTGTGCGCCGGATCACTGGACCTGATCGCTCGGGCCAAGCCGCAACTCGGCTGAACTGTTCTTCATGAGGAGCACGTGCGCTCCCATGAACGAGGTTTCAACAACCTCGGCTCCGTTGGTGAAGAGATTCGCCATCTGTTCGCTCACAGCCCTCGCGGTCTCGTTCGGGCATGCCATGCGTGTTCCGGAGACCGTGGCCTTCAGGTGCCCACCGACAAAGGAATAGGTCCCTGTGTAGTTGTTGCAGCCATCGAAGCCGGAGACCGTGTTGTCGTTCGAGTTGAATACGATGGTCGGCCTCGGGGTGACGCCTTCCAGCTTTGCCCCGCCGCTCCAGATTACTGTCCAGCTGCCCTTGATCTTGGCCGATGTCTTGTCGTCTCCCTGAATCCTTGTGAATGGGGTGCAAGCGGTGGCGACAATCATGATGGAACATGCCAGGACAACGAGCTTCACGGACGTCCCAACGCATCCCTCACCTGACGGTGTACCGTGCGGTCAGTGCTGAAGATGGTCGGCATGTCTTAGTGCATCATTTCCATGAGAACGGTTCGGACCTTCTTCGCGGTATCCCGCAGAGCGTAGTCCGTATACCCGAGCTTCTCATAATAACCTGATATTATAGATTATTCTTGCCGGTGAACTGCCGAGCTGTACGCAGCGATCGTGAATCTCCCAGTTCAACAAAGTGGCGGTCTGACGAGTTACACGCCACCTGGAAGCTTCGAACGCATCATTTCCCTTCGATTCAACGTGCGCCCATCCACCACGAAGGTGCCGTTACCGATTGCGTGTATGGTTCGCTTCTCTCTTCGTGAACTGTCGAAGTAAGCAGCGACGCCTTCGAGGACAACGATATTGTGCTTTCTGACAATGTCGATGACCCTACATTCGATATTTGCCAGGCACTCCTCAATGAGCGGCGACCTGACATGGTTTCCCTTCACCGGAGTCAGACCGAACTCCTGAAACTTGTCTGTGTCGGCTCCCGAACACGTTCCGATGCCGACAACCTTATCAATGAGGTCAACGGTTGGAATCGAAATTACGCATTCCCTGGATCTCCGAAGCGCGGCATAGGAATAGTTCCAGGGCCCGGTGGTCATGGCAAACAGCGGTGTGAAGTCCACCACCATGGTCCATGAGATGGTCATGATGTTGTTTTTTTCGCCATCGTGTGTCGTCACGAGGACGACCGGTCCCGATTCAATTAGCGTGAATGCTTTACCGAGCTTCATCCTTTTCATCACCGCACGCCCCATACCGTGTGTCTCCTTGTGCATGAGCGGCTCAGCCGCGTCCGCTTTCTGAGTCGCCCGGTAATCCCCTCATCACCGCGGCATCAGTGCGAACACTCCCCAGCCCAGGTATTCACGCGTGTAAGCGGCATAACGCCCGGGTTCCGAGGTCAGTTGGGCCCTAACCTCTTTGGCTAACTCGTCGTCGGGATTGGCTTCAAGCCATCGGCGCATGGTGAGCCACTTGGCCGCCTCGTATCTGTCCCAGCCGTCTTGGTCTGCCAGCACCATTTCCACGACGTCGTAGCCGACGTGGCCGAAAGACGCGAGAAGTTCTGGAAGCAGGAGAAAGCCGGAGATTGACTTGGCAAGACACCCCCTGGCAACATCTTCCGTCGGGGGTAACTGCCGCCAGTAGGGCTCGCCGACGAGGATGATCCCTCCGGGGCTAAGGCTCTGCGCCAGAAGTTCGATGGTGCCGACGACCCCCCCGGCGATCCACGTGGCACCGAGACAGGCTGCCACACTGACCTTCTCGTCAGAGACGTAGCCGGCAGCATCGCCATGGATGAAGGTGACCCGATCGGCCACGCCGAGTTCTTCAGCGCGGAGTTTCGCTTGCTCGGTGAACAAGCGGCTCATGTCGATGCCGGTGCCGATGACCCCGTGATCGCGTGCCCAGGTGCACAGCATCTCCCCCGAACCGCTGCCGAGGTCGAGCACTCGGGTCGCTGTTTTCAGACGCAACGCCGCGCCGAGAGTGGCGAGCTTTTCGGGTGTAAACGGGTTGTGGATGCGGTGAGCACTTTCGGTGATGTTGAAGATCCGTGGAATGTCCATTGCGGAAAATCTCCTTTCGGGCGTGAACAGACTCGGTCATGGCCTAACGTTAAGGATCAGCCGCGCGCGTAGCGCGTCGGCAGGAACCTTTGGTTAGACTTATTCCTTAGATGAACCTAGAATATTCATTGCCCCGTGAATTACGGCAAGCACGTCAATTTGATCCGGTTTAATGTACTATATTATGCGGTAGGAGCCTTCAATTACTTCACGTATCTGATCAATATCATACTCAGGCACTCGACGGCCTGAGAGGGGGTAATCGGAAATCTGTTGGGACCTGCATGTAATAAGATCAACTACTCTCTTGGCATATTCAGGAGAGTCCTGAGCAATGTAATCGTGAATAGCGTCTAGATGTCCTTCAGCTGTAACTGTCCAGTGAACCTTCATTCCGGCAAGCCGTATTTTGCCCTTATTTCATTTACATGTTTAACACGGCCTGCCTTGCTATCAGCCAAACCCCTTTCAATTGCCTCACGGACATAGATTTCGTGAATAAGATCATCCCATGTTGCATCTTTGGGCATCTGATCGATTAATTTATGAGCCTCGTCTTTTTTCATCACCATCGACATGACGTTCTCCTATAATAGTATTTAGAGAATAACATGAGCCGCAGCTGAAATCAATTCACGCGGACATGGAGAGCCGAGAGTGCCGGTCAGGCGCGCTGTAAAGCGTCGCCTGCACCTGCTGGTTAGGCTTTCATACCTTCTTGACGCATGCGAATACCGTGTACTCATACTCTTCCAAGTTGTACCGTCCCTCATGCACCTCGAAACCAGTTTCGCGCAGAACATGTCTCCACGTGTCCAGGGAGAATATCCCCAATGTCCAGTGATCGGTCTCAATCCGAAGGCGTCCATGGTCGCGAATGAGATACAGTATCGTTGTTTCATACTGTTCATCTGTCGGGTCGGGATCGTACACGTTCTCGACGAAGACGACGTCGAATCCGTCTCTCGTGACCGGGGTGGAGCAGGTTCTGTTCTGTTGGAATGTCTCAATCGTCACGTCAGGTGTGGCCACAAGAATGCCGCCCGGTTCCAGGTGGGCAGAGGCAGTTCGGAATGCTGCCGTGAAATCCGCAAGGCAATTCATGTGCGATATCGCGTCGTCCATCAGGGCGGCATCGAAGGTACGGCCGAGGCTGAACGTCCGCATGTCTCCTTGGATAAACGTGCACTCCGGATTCAGTTCCTTCGCCTGTGCGAGCATGACGGAACTCAGATCGACACCGGTAACCTTGAACAGACTCTTGAGGTTCGAAACGTTCTTGCCGCCCCCGCAGCCAATGTCCAGCAAGGTGATGGTAGGACGTTTTGTGTGTTGACGAATCAGCTCTATGACGTGCCGGCAATAGTGTGCGTACTCAGTGGAGGCATCGCCCCACATGGGCCATAGCCACGCCAGGTCAGTGTATAGGTGGCAGGTATCTTTCATCTGTCTTTCCGTGCCGAACGAAAAGCTCAGCGGCGTGTCTTGTCCGCGGCCACCGGAGCGTTTTGTTGGGTGTTGAAATCCACCCATCTTCTTTTACTTAAACTTCCAAATGGAATCATAAGGGGTAGGAGCCACAATAGGTTCCACCAAGTCAATCCGGCAGAACCCAAGCCACCGTATGACCATATGGCCCAAACTATAGACAAGGAAAAAACACCATAAGGAGCGAGCATGAGCTTCCAACCGGTTCAGCGGCGGTGTTCCGAAGGCCCTCGTTGTGATAGGCCCGCTGCGCATCGGCCGCTGAGACGACACACTCCGTGCGCCACGGGTGAAGGAGAGGGTGGCTCCGGGTCCTCCATGCATACCAGGTTCCTCTAGGGCTCATATCATTTCATGGGATGCAACGTGCTGTTTATGCTTGAAAAATAACAGAACAGGCAGTGCATGTCAATCGGGCGCCGAGGACGGTCAAATAGGTGGACATTGCGAGCGTACCTTGTTATAAACAGACCTGAAATCACCGGCAGCTCACTGTTCACGCAACACCATCGAGGGGCATGAGGGGGGACATGGTCAGGAACAGGGGATCAACCGGCACATGGATCTGTACTGCCATACTCGTATCCCTGCTCCTCCTGCCTGCCTGCTCGGCCCGCAAGACGGCGATAGCGCCCTACCAGCCCAAGCCCCTGTTCAAACCCAGGGCCGTCGCCGCCCAGGCCCAGAAGATGGGATATTCCATCCAGGTGGGGGCCTTCCAGAACGTGAACAATGCCGCACGGCTCACCAAGAAGCTCGAGGTGCAGGGCATCGACGCCTTCTACTTCGCGCACGGTTCGGGGTTCTTCAAGGTCAGGTTCGGCAACTACCCCACCCAGGGTGCCGCAACCGCCGAGGCCCGGCGCATGAAGGGCAGGGGCATCATCGAGGTGTTCTATGTGATCAAGCCGGGCGAGTACGCGGTGGCCAGGGGAAAGCCCCGCGCAGGCATATCCACGAGGGACGATATCGTGGACACGGCCAGAGACTTCGTCGGTCTGCCCTACCTGTGGGGGAGTTCCGAGCTCAGCGCACCGCTGGACTGCAGCGGACTGGTCCTGGCGGTCTACCAGCTCAACGGCCTGAACGTGCCCCGCACCTCGGCCGAGCAGTACGAGACGGGCACTCCTGTGGACATGGGGGACATCGAAAAGGGCGACCTGGTCTTCTTCGCCACCTCGGGAAGCGGCCGGGTCAGCCACGTGGGCATCTACATCGGCGATGGGAAATTCATCCACGCCCCGGGCAGGGGAAAGACCATCTGTGCCGATTCCATGTCCAGCACCTATTACCGCGAGCGCTTCTATGGCGCCCGCACCTATCTGCGCTGAACCCTGCCAGCGGCAAAAACCAAGATTCAGGCCGATAGTTCTTCACCCCTGCCGGACCCGGCTCCAAGGATTTCCCGAATATTTTTCATGGGAAAAAGCCTCCTGCCCCTTGACACGGGGAGATTGCATTTTAAACATTAACTCGAGGTGCCCACTGTTCTCGATGCACATGCACGGATACACTGGGGATCTCTCAGTGATGCGGCTGATACGTAAAGGAGGCCTCGACCTTCATGGGTGAGCAGCTCAATACGGGTACCATACTCTCCATCAGGGGCAGCGTGATCGATGCCCGTTTCACCGGGCGCCTTCCCGGCATCTTCCACGTGCTCCGCGCAGGCGAGGACAGGGACATCATCATAGAGGTGAACACCCATCTCAACGAGAACACGATCAGGGGCATCGCGCTGACTCCCACCCAGGGCCTGGCCCGGGGCTCCGAGGTGCTGGACACGGGGCGCCCGCTGGAGGTCCCGGTGGGCAAGGGACTTCTCGGCAGGGTCATTAACGTCTTCGGCAGCCCCATCGACCTCAAGGGAGAGATCGAGGGCACGCCGAGGCCCATCCACCAGAAACCGGTGCCGCTGACCGACCAGTCCACGGTGTCCGAGATCTTCACCACCGGCATCAAGGCCATCGACGTCCTGGCACCCCTGGAGCGCGGCGGCAAGGCAGGGCTGTTCGGCGGGGCGGGCGTGGGCAAGACCGTGCTCATCACTGAGATGATCAACAACACGGTCAAGCAGCACAGCGGCGTATCCATCTTCTGCGGCATTGGCGAGCGGTGCCGCGAGGGCGAGGAGATCTACCGCGACATGATCTCTGCCGGCGTGCTCGGCAACACGGTCATGGTCTTCGGCCAGATGAACGAGCCGCCGGGCGCCCGGTTCCGGGTGGGACACGCGGCGCTCACCGTGGCCGAGTACTTCCGGGACGACATGCACCAGGACGTGCTCCTCATGATGGACAACATCTTCCGCTTCATCCAGGCGGGCTCCGAGGTCTCGGGCCTCATGGGCCAGCTCCCGTCGCGGCTCGGCTACCAGCCCACCCTGGGGACCGAGCTGGCCGAACTGGAGGAGCGCATCTGCAACACGAGCGCAGGCGCCATCACCTCCATCCAGGCCGTGTACGTGCCGGCCGACGACTTCACCGACCCGTCCGCGTCGCACACCTTCGGCCACCTGTCGGCCTCCATCGTGCTCTCCCGCAAGCGGGCCAGCGAGGGTTTGTACCCGGCAGTGGACCTGCTGCAGTCCTGGTCCAAGATGCTCATGCCCCACATCGTGGGGGACAGGCACTACCGCATCGCCCAGGAGATCCGCAAGACGCTCACCATCTACGAGGACCTCAAGGACATCATCGCCATGCTCGGCATCGCAGAACTCTCCCGCGATGACCAGCGCACCGTCTACCGGGCCCGCAGGCTCGAACGATTCTTCACCCAGCCCTTCTTCACCACCGAGCAGTTCACGGGCATACCGGGTAAGATGGTCGACCTGGCCGACACGCTCACCGGCTGCGAGCGCATCCTGAACGACGAGTTCGCCGACCTGCCCGAGTCCAAGCTGTACATGATCGGCTCCATCGACGAGGTGCACGCCGATGGACTGTAAGATCCTCCTTCCCTCAGAGGTCTTCCTGCACCGGAAGGTCGACAAGGTGGTGGCCGAGGGCACCAATGGCTCCTTCTGCCTGCTGCCGAAGCATGTGGACTTCGTGTCCGCCCTGGTGGCAGGCATCCTGAGCATCACGTCCGAGGGGAACCCCCCCGAGTACTTCGCCGTGGACCAGGGCCTGCTCGTCAAGAAGGGCGACGAGGTACTCGTTTCGACCCGCAACGTGGTGCGCATCCCGAGCCTCGGCCATCTCAGGGCAGTGGTGCAGGAGCAGTTCAAGGTCCTCGACGACAAGGAGAAGGCGGCCCGAACGGCTGCCGCCAGGCTCGAGGCGAGCATCGTGCGGCGCTTCATGGAGCTGAAGAAGTATGGATAAGAAACCCAGGCCATCCCATCTCCGCCGGGACGATATCGTGAAGAAGTTCACCAGCGAGGTGGTGAAGAAGGAGAGGCGCAAGATACGCGGCCTCCGCCAGGAGGACAAGACGGTCTGGTTCGGCCTGGGCATGTTCGGCGTGGTGGGGTGGTCCGTGGCCATCCCCACCCTCATCGGCGTTGCCCTAGGCCTGTGGATCGACCGGACCTGGCCGAGCCAGTACTCCTGGGCCCTCATGCTGCTCATCCTCGGCGTCACGGTGGGGTGCATGAACGCCTGGTACTGGGTGCGCAAGGGGGGGATCGAGAAGGAGGAGCCCCTTGACGACGACGAGTGGGAGGACAGAAATTGAGCGCCATGCCCGACATGCTTCACCTCGTCATCGCCCTGAGCGTGGGTATGGCCCTGGGTGCGTTCTTTTCCCTGCATCTGTGGAACTCGGTGCGGCGGATGACCGGGCCTCCGGGCATCACACTCTCTTCCCTGGGCGGGTTCGTCGTCAGGACGGCGATCGTGGTGGCGGGTTTCTATGTCGTCATGGACGGTCGCTGGGAGCGGCTGCTGGCCGCCCTGGCGGGCTTCGTGGTCGTGCGGGAGGTCATGGTCCGCAGGCTCGGCAGAAAGCCTGAGACGACGTGAGGTGAGGGCGTGGAGATCCTGAGACTCAACCAGATCAGCCCCGACCAGGTCATCCTGTTCCAGTGGGGGTTCGTCCATGTCTCGGCAACGCTGGCCTACACCTGGCTCATCATGGGTATCCTCCTCGCATTTGCATTACTCGTGGGGCGCAGGTCGACCCCGGACGTGAAGATCACGCGCTGGCAGAACCTCCTCGAGGTCGTGGTGGGCGGCATCAGGGAGCAGATCCACGAGATCAGCCAGGAAGACCCGGACCACTACATGGCCTTCATCGGCACGCTCTTCCTCTTCATCGGGCTGTCCAACCTCCTCCTCATCGTGCCGGGCTACGTGGCGCCGACGGCATCGCTGACCACCACGGCGGCCCTGGCCGTGACGGTCTTCCTGGCGGTCCCCATCTACGGGATCTCGAGAAACAGGATGGGATATTTCAGGGAATACTTCCAGCCCACCTTCATCTTCTTCCCGTTCCACGTCATGGGGGAGCTGACGCGCACGCTGGCCCTTGCCATACGGCTCTTCGGCAACATCATGAGCCACGACAAGGTTATCGCCATTCTGCTGGCGGTCACCCCGCTCTTCTTCCCCGTCGTCATGCACGCGCTCGGTCTGCTCATCGGCATGGTGCAGGCCTACATCTTCTCCATCCTGGCCATGGTGTACATCGCCTCGGCCACGCAGGCCCACGAGGAGAAGCAGCACACGGGCAAGCCCTAGGGGCCTGGAGGGGTAAAAAACGCACGAAAGGAAGGTATGCTATGGACAGTCTGACGGTAGTTGCATTCGCATCCATCATAACCGCGGGGGTCACCATGGCCTTGGGCGCCATCGGGCCTGCACTGGGAGAGGGCATGGCGGCCAAGCAGGCCGTGAGCGCCATCGCCCAGCAGCCGGACGAGAAGAACACCATCACCAGGACGCTGTTCGTGAGCCTTGCCATGATCGAGTCCATCGCCATCTACTGCTTCGTCATCTCCATGATCCTGATCTTCGCCAACCCCTTCTGGGACCACTTCGCCGTCCTTGCAAAAGGGGGATGACGGATGCACATCGACTGGTTCGTCTTCGCGGCCCAGATCGTCAACTTTCTCATCCTGGTCGCGCTGCTCAAGATCTTCCTCTACGACCGCATCGTGAAGGCCATGGATGCGCGGCAGGCCAGGATCGCCTCCCGGCTCGATGAGGCCGAGCGGCTCAAGGACGAGGCCCGGGCGCGCGTTGTCGAACTCGAGGAGAAGAACCAGGAGCTCGTGGAAAAGACCGGGGAGATGCTCAACCAGGCGAGCCGGGACGCCCAGGCAGAGCGCGGTCGGCTCATGGCCCTGGTCAGCCAGGAGGCCCAGCAGAGCAGGCGGCGCTGGCGGGAGTCCCTTCTGCGGGAGCGGCAGGTCTTCTTCGAGGAGCTCCGCTCCAAGGCGGGTGAGTTCATGTTTGCCACCATCAGGCGGATCCTGAAGGACCTCGCCGACGAGGACCTAGAAGACAGGATGGTGCAGGTCTTCACCCGGCTCGTCAGGGGGATCGATGCCGGGCAGCAAGAACTCCTGAAGCGCTCGCTCGATTCGGGCACGCCCGAGATAACCCTGCGCAGCGCCTTCGAGCTGAAACCCGACCAGCGCAGGAAGATCCTCGACGCCATAGGGCCCTACGTCTCGACGGACGTGGCCTACCGGTACGAGGTCTCCGACTCGCCGCTGGCCGGCATCGAGCTCATGACCCACGGGTACAGGCTCGCCTGGAGCATCGGGGACCACCTGGCCGCCCTGGAGGAGGACTTCAGCCGTACACTCAGGGAAGAGCTCCCCGAGGAACTCTCCGCACAGGAACCGCATGGCGGAAAAGGGTAGTGACGGATGCCAGCGTTATCGTGAAGCGAAAGGGGTTGTCCATGGATGACACCGGCAACACAGGGACATTGAAGGAGTGCCTCGACGATACCATCGACAGGATGGGCAAGGTGGTTTCCGGGAAGAAGCCGGGGCTCATGCCCGAGGAGGTAGGGATCGTCACCTTCGTGGGCCGCGGCATCGCCCGGCTCTCCGGCCTCGACACCATACGGTCCGAGGAGCTCGTGCGGTTCCCCGGAGACCTGTACGGGCTCGTGTTCAACGTGGATGCCGACGAGGTCGGCATCATCATGCTCGACCCGTCCGAGGAGATCGGGGCCGGAGGCATGGCCCACAGGACGGGCCGCGTGCTGGACGTCCCGGTGGGCGAGGGCATGCTGGGACGCGTGGTCGACGCCCTGGGCCGTCCCCTGGACAACGGGGGCGAGGTCCATACCACCGTCCGGTTTCCCGTGGAGCGCGAGGCACCGCCCATCATGCACCGCGACCCGGTCACGGTGCCCCTGCAGACCGGCATCAAGGCCATCGACGCCCTGATCCCCATCGGCAGGGGGCAGCGCGAGCTCATCCTGGGGGACCGCCAGATAGGCAAGACCACCATCGCCCTGGACACCATCATCAACCAGCACGACAAGGACGTCGTCTGCATATACTGCGCCATCGGCAAGCAGAGCTCGGACGTGGCCAAGTCCATCGCGGTCCTCAAGGAGCACAACGCCATGGACTACTCCGTCGTGGTGGTGGCCTCCGGCGAGGAGCCGCCGGGCCTCCAGTTCGTGGCCCCGTACGCCGCCACGGCCATGGGTGAGTACTTCATGGAACGCGGCCGGGACGTGCTCGTGATCTACGACGACCTCACCCGGCACGCCCGGGCCTACCGCGAGCTGTCTCTCCTGCTGCGCAGGCCGCCCGGCCGGGAGGCCTTCCCCGGCGACATCTTCTACATCCACTCGCGCATGCTCGAGCGGTCGACGCACTTGCGGGCCGAGCACGGCGGCGGGTCGCTCACCGCACTGCCCATCATCGAGACCGAGGCCCAGGACATGTCGTCGTACATCCCCACCAACCTCATCTCCATCACGGACGGACAGATCTACCTCTCGCCCAACCTCTTCCAGAAGGGCATCCTGCCCCCGGTGGACGTGGGCAAGTCGGTCTCCCGCGTGGGGGGCAAGGCCCAGCTCCCGGCGTTCCGTGCCGTGGCCGGAGACCTGCGCATCGCGTACGCCCAGTTCGAGGAGCTCGAGAGCTTCTCCCGGTTCGGCACCAGACTCGACGACGACACGCGCAGGCGCCTCGAGCGGGGCTGGCGCGTCCGCGAGATCCTCAAGCAGCCCCAGTACCGGCCCATCCCCGTGGCGGAGCAGATCGCGGCGCTCACGGCGGTCACCGGTGGCATCCTCGACGACGTCACCGTGGAGAATATCGGGAAGGCAGAGGGCGTGGTGCGCACGGAGGTGACGAAACGTCTGGAGGCGGTATGCTCACGCATATACGAGGGCGGCAAGCTCAGCATGGACGACTTCAACGCCGTGCTGAACGCGGCCAGGGAGGCCGTGGCCGGGATGACGGGGAAGGGCGATGCAAACCCTTGAGTCGCTCAAGCGCACGATCAAGAGCACCCAGGACCTGCTCTCCGTGGTCAAGACCATGAAGGCCCTGGCGGCGGTGAGCATCAGGCAGTACCAGCGCGCCGTGGAAGCGCTCCTGGACTACAGCAGGAACGTCGAGATGGGGCTGCAGGTCGTGCTCCGTTCGCGCCCCCGGGAGGAGATGGCCATGGGTGCGGTCCCCCTTTCGCGCGTCGGCGCCATCGTGTTCGGGTCGGACCAGGGCCTGTGCGGGCAGTTCAACGCGCAGGTGGTAGCCCATGCGCTCGACGAGCTCGACCGACTCGGTGTTCCGGAGGTGAACCGCTACATCCTCACCGTGGGGGAGCGGGCCAAGGATTACGTCTTTGCCGCGGGCCAGGAGATCTATGACAACCTCATGAGCCCGAGCTCCACCGCGGGCGTCACCCCCATGGTGCAGGAGATCGTGATGATCCTGGAGGAATGGCACTTCGGGGCCCAGATCCAGCACGTCTACCTCTTCTACAACCACTACCTGTCCGGGGCCACCTACCACCCGCACACCCTGCGGCTCCTGCCCGTGGACCAGGTCTGGCTCGATGAGATCAGGTCGAGGAAGTGGGAGTCGCGCTCGTTGCCCATGTTCACCCAGGACTGGGACACGCTCTTCCTCGCCCTGCTACGCGAGTACCTCTTCGTCTCCATCTACCGGGCCTTCACCGAGTCCCTTGCCAGCGAGAACGCAAGCCGACTCGCATCCATGCAGAACGCGGAGAAGAACATCCAAGAGCACCTCGAGGAGATCCACGTGGCCTACCACCGCCAGCGGCAGATGACCATCACCGAAGAGCTGCTCGACATCGTGTCGGGCTACGAGGCCATGAAGGGTGGTGCCGGACCGGAGAAGGAGATCTCCGGAGTCCCTGACCGGGAGGACTAGCTGCGCCTCGATGCCAGGGCGTTCCTGATGGCGCTGGCTATCTCGTTCTTGACGACGGGCTTGGTGACGTATTCGCTGATGCCGATGGCCCTGGCTTTCTCCTCGGAGAGGATCTCGCTGAACCCGGTGCAGACGACCACGGGCAGGTCGGGCCTGATTCGCATGCATTCCTCGGCAAGCTCGGTGCCGGTCATCTTGGGCATGGTCTGGTCGGTGATGATGAGGTCGAACCGGTACGGGTCCTTCCTGAACTCGGCAAAGGCCTTCGTGCTGTCCGTGAACCTGGTGACGTGGTACCCGAGGCGTTCGAGCATCTCGTTGAGCATGGTGACGATGTACTCCTCGTCGTCCACGATGAGGATACTTTCGTTCCCCCCGGTGACCGCCTCCCTCGACGATTTCTTCGGGGCAAAGCCGTCGGACTCGATGCAGGGGAGGTAGATGTTGACCGTCGTACCTTTGCCCGGCTCGCTGTATAGCTTGATCTCGCCATGGTTGCTCTTCACGATGCCGTGGACCACCGACAGGCCAAGGCCAGTACCCTCCCCGGGTTTCTTGGTGGTGAAATAAGGCTCGAAGACGCGGTCCAGGATGTTCTTGGGGATGCCGTGGCCCGTGTCGCTCACGGATATCTTCACATACCGTCCCGGGTCCAGCTTCATGGCCATGCAGTCCGCAGCGCCGATCTCCACCTCGGACATCTCCACGCCGAGTATCCCGTCCCTGTCGCGCATGGCATGGAAGGCATTGGTGCACAGGTTGATGAGCACCTGGTGGATCTGGGTGGGGTCGGCCAGGACGGGCCTGCACCCCGTGTCGATCTTCTGCCTGATCTCGATGGTCGAGGGGATCGAGGCGCGCAGCAGGGTGAGCGATTCCTTGATGATGGGGTGGAGCTCCAGGGGAAGCAGTTCCTGCTCGGTCTGGCGGCTGAAGGTCAGGATGTGTCTCACGAGCTCCTTGGCCCGGGTGGCGGCCATGAGGATCTGCTCGATCTTGTTTGTCAGGGGGCTCTTCTCCGGCGCGTCGTCGATGATCATCTCGGAGTAGCCGATGATGGGGGAGAGGATGTTGTTGAAGTCGTGAGCTATGCCGCCGGCCAGCGTCCCGATGGCCTCCATCTTCTGTGCCTGCCTAAGCTGGTTCTCGAGGCCCTTCTTCTCTTCCTCAGCCCTCCGGTGGGCCTCCACCTCCCGGACGAGTTCCTCGTTCGAGCGCATGAGCTGCGATGTCCTCTCACGCACCCGCTCCTCCAGCTCGAGGTTGGCGGACTTGACCTTTTCCTGCTCTATCTCCAGGAGCTTGACCAGGTAGAAGTCCCTCCGGGAGTAGTATTCGGACGAGTAGCAGGCGAACATGCCGATGACGTTCGCGCTCAGGATGAAGAAGTTGTTGTTCAGGAGCACCTCCATGGGCGTGGCGGTGAGCCATATGGAGGCGATCTCGTAGAAGGCCACGATGGTCCAGCCCGCCACTGCGGCCCAGATGAACCGGATACGCAGGAACACGTACCCGAAGATGAGCACGAGGATCAGACCGGCGTAGTAGGAGTAGTTCGCCGGGGGCGGTGCGATGAGGATCATGATAACGATGCCCAGGCCCGAGAGGGTGATGGCGGCGGCCAGGCACATCTGCATGTACTGCTTAAATCTCGAAGAGAAGGAGAAGACTATGACGGCGAGGATGCCCGGGATGACCACGGCGTAGCGGATTATCCAGAGGGTGCCCTTGGCCCCGGGGAGGAGCTTCGCGTCGAGAAAGCCGAAGATCCCGTAGAACACGATGCCCGACAGGAGGATGAGGCGGGCCTGTTTCAGGGACTTGTTGAAGAAGTCATCGAGGTATTCCGTTTCGAGGCTGCCGGAAAAGGCCAGGGTGAAGGGGTTCAGCGGCAGGTTCAGAGACTTCGGTCCGTGCTCTGATCTCATCCGGACCTGCTGTCTGATTTCAGGTGCCGCCACATCTCCGAGCAGTGAATCCATGAAAAATCCTCATCCCTTCACGATGACTTGAGCTCCAGCAGGTCTTATCGGGATTTCAACGGCGTGAGTTGAGGATAATCTTCGGCAGATCACCGGGCGGAAGGTGCCGTGCGATGATCGATCAGGCATGAGGGATCCTTTCCCGTGGCATATGCATCCGCACTGCTCCCCACTGCATCATGCGGCAGGGAATATGCCACGGGATGATCCGGGAAGTACGTCCCGCCGGGGTGCAATGGAAAAGAACAGAGCGAATACATGAGGCAGAACTTTCATTTCAATCGTGACGTACGCCCAGAATGGAGACTTGACCTATAATATGTAACTATATACACATATAAAAGATTGTTATGTACGATATGGTAGTATTATGAAAGAGAAGTGGGCAGTCGTATTCAAGCCAAGCGATGCTCATCAGGGCAGGTACCTCTGGGTGCGTGATACCTGCGGGTCCATTGTGGTATTTGCATCCCGGTGGCAGGCCATGCAGTGGATCGGCAGGTCCACCATCTATGATGAACATGAGCATGAGGTGCTCTACATAAGGATTTCCAAGGAGGCCTCTCCATGAATGGGCATTCATTCTCCTGTTGGGGCACTTCCTTTCCCGCACTGTATAATCCTTGACATAATTCATCTTTGCAGCCTAATATAATTGTGTAAATCAGCGCATATCATGGTGGATGCATACCCATCATGCACATCCCGAGACGAGGAGGCTTTAATGGAAGGCAATACACTGACACTGAACGGCGCAAGGGTTGAGTATCAGCCCGGCCAGACCATCCTCGAGGTTGCCGAGTCCCATGGCGTTCACATCCCCACCCTGTGCTACCTCAAGGGCTGCTCACCCACCGGTGCCTGCCGGGTCTGCCTGGTTGAGGTCGCCGGGGCCCGCGCCCTCGTGGCATCGTGCTCCACGCCCGCAGAGAAGGGGATGGTCGTCGAGACCGAGTCGGAGCGGGTGCACAAGGCACGAAGGCTCAACATCGAGCTGCTGCTCTCGAGCGGCAACCACAACTGCGTCACGTGCGAACGCTCCGGGGACTGCACCCTGCAGGCCCTGGCGTACCGCTACGGCATAGAAACCCCCCGGTTCCCGATTCAGCCGCAGCCCTACGAGACCGAGGACGTGAACCCGTTCATCATCCGCGACTTCAAGAAGTGCATCCTGTGCGGTCGCTGCGTGCAGGCCTGCCAGGAGGTCCAGGTGAACCGGGCCATCTCGTTCGGCAACCGAGGACCTCACGCCAAGATCGTCGCGGGTACCGACACGCGCTATGATCTGAGCGACTGCGTGTTCTGCGGCCAGTGCGTGCAGGCCTGCCCCGTGGGTGCACTCATCGAGAAGAAATCCAAGTTTCTCGGTCGCATCTGGGATGTACGCAAGGTCCGCACCACCTGCCCCTACTGCGGGGTGGGCTGCCAGCAGCTCCTGCACGTGAAGGACGGCAGGATCGTCAAGGTCACGGCCCCCGAGGACGCATCTCCCAACAAGGGCAGGCTCTGCGTCAAGGGCCGCTTCGGGTACGACTTCATCTACTCCGAGGACCGTTTGAAGAAGCCGCTCATCAGGGAGAACGGCGAATTTCGGGAGGCGTCCTGGGACGAGGCGTTGAACCTCGTTGCGGGCAAACTCAAGGAAATCAAGGAAAAGCACGGCCCGGACGCGATTGCAGGCGTGAGCTGCGCCCGGTCCATCAACGAGGACTCCTACCAGATGCAGAAGCTCTTCCGCGCGGTGATCGGGACCAACAACATCGATCACTGCGCGCGAACGTGACACGCCCCCACGGTCGCCGGTCTGGCGATCGCATTCGGTTCCGGGGCAATGACCAACTCCTTCGGCGAGTTCGCCAATGCCAAGATGTTCCTGGTCATCGGGTCCAACATGACCGAGGCGCACCCCGTGGCAGCCACCTTCCTCAAGAACGCGGTCATGAAGGGTGCCGAGCTCGTCCTGGTCGATCCGAGGAAGCAGCCCCTGGCTGACTTCGCCACCATGCACGTGCCCATCAGGGTGGGCAGCGACATCGCGTTCCTCAACGGCCTCATGCATGTCCTCGTCACCGAGAACCTCTACGACAAGACGTTCGTGGACGAACGATGCAAGGGGTTCGAGGAGCTCAAGGCGGTCGTCATGAACTATCCGCCCGAGAAGGCCGCCGAGATCGCGGGCATCAGCGTCGAGCTGCTCCGCGAGACTGCCCGCAAGCTGGCATCCGTCAAGCCGGTCATGTGCTGCTACACGTTGGGCATCACCGAACACACGTGCGGCCGCAACAACGTGCTCTCCGTGGCCAACCTGCAGATGCTGCTGGGAAACATGGGCGTGGAGTGCGGCGGCGTGAACCCGCTGCGAGGCCAGAACAACGTGCAGGGCGCCTGCGACATGGGTGCGCTGCCGAACGTCTTCCCGGGCTACCAGCAGGTGGCCAACGCGGAGGCACGGGCCAAATTCGAGAAGGCCTGGGGCGTGGACAAGCTGCCTGACAAGCCGGGCCTTATGATCCCCCAGATGATGGAAAGCCTCACCACCGGCAAGGTCAGGGCCCTGTGGATCTTCGGCGAGAACCTGGCCAACACCGAGCCGGACATCGCCAAGGTTGAGCACGAGCTCGCCTCCGCCGAGTTCCTCATCTGCAACGACATCTTCCCCACCGAGACCACGAGGTTCGCCCACGTGGTATTCCCGGCCGCGGCCTGGAGCGAGGACGACGGCACCTTCACGAGCAGCGAGCGCAGGGTGAGCCGGGTGCGCAAGGTGAGCCAGGCCCCGGGCGAGGCGAAACCCAACTGGTGGATCTTCAAGGAGGTCGCCAGGAGGATGGGCCAGGACTGGTCGTCGAAGAGCGGCCCCGAGCTCTGGGACAACGAGGTGTCCGTGCTGGCCCCCGCGTTTGCCGGCATCAAGTACAGCCGCATCGAGAACGACGGCCTCCAGTGGCCGTGTCCCAATATCGAGCACCCCGGAACGCCTGTCCTCCACAGGGGTGGCGTGTTCACGAGCGGCCAGGGCACCCTGACGCCTGTGGAGTGGACCCCGCCCGCCGAGGTGCCGGACAGGGAGTACCCCTTCGTGCTCTCCACGGGCCGCAGGCTTTACCACTACCACACCCGCACCCAGACGGGCCGCACCGGCCTGGACTGGCTGCTCGGCGAGGAGACCGCCGACATTTCTCCAGAAGACGCCCGCTCCCTCGGCATCAAACACGGCGAGAAGATCCGCGTGCGTTCCCGCAGGGGCAAGGTGGAGGTCAGTGCCAAGGTGACCAGGCAGGTGCCCAAGGGCATGGTCTGGATGGCCTTCCACTTTAGGGAGGGCAATGCCAACTGGCTCACCAACCCGGTGTTCGACCCCTTCACCCTGACCGCCGAGTACAAGGCCTGCGCGGTGGCCATTGAAAAGATCTGACGATCTGTCAAGACATGCACAAAGAAGGGGCCCCTGGTTTCAGGGGCCCCTTCTGCTGTTTGAGGAAATGGAGCTGCTTATGCTTCCTTCTTCTCCCGATCCTCGAGCCACCGCGGGCAGTGGGTCTTGCACCAGGACCTGGTGACTTCGCCCGAGAACATGGCCGAGGCCGTGCCCGGGTTGCCGATGGTGCCCAGGTAGATGTGCACCACGATGAAGGCGACGAGAAGCACCACGGCACCAGCATGGGCCATGTAGGAGAGCCGCGCGATGATCGCGGGGACGCTCAGCGGGTTCCAAAGCCACATGACGAAGCCGGAGACCACGATGATGGCCCCGCACACGATGAGGATCCAGAAGAAGGCCTTCTGACCCGCATTGTACTTGTACACGGGCGGCAGGTCCTTGACCGGCCAGAGGTAGCCGCCCGCCTTGAGCACCCACTGGAGGTCGGCCTCTTCGAAGGTGCAGTCCTTCTTCCATATGTACAGGGCATACAGGAGCATGCCCGCGAACACGATGCCCGAGTAGATGTGCATGAGCTTGGTGGCGTAGTAGCCGCCCAGGATGGTCGGGATGAAGTCCCACGCCTGGAACTGGAGGCCGAGCCCGGTGAACAGGCAGAACAGGCAGCTCGCCGCCAGCACCCAGTGCACGATGCGCTCTTCCGCATCAGTTATCCGAACAACCGCTTCGTGAGATGACATGTCATTGACCCCCTTCTTTCTCTTCGTGGATCTTGTGTGGTCCCTTGATCAGGTAGTGGAGACCGGCCATGCCCGCAACGGCTCCCAGTCCGATGAGGGTGAAGGGCTTGAACAGGTTCTTCCACAGGATGACCGAGAACGGGACGCTGGGATTCGTGGGAAGCTCGTCATACACCTCGGGCTTCTCGGTGAGCACGTAGATGACATGGGTGCTCTTCACGAACTTGTCGCCGTACACGTTGGCGTCACCGCCGAGCTCCTTGACCCGATCGTACGCCTTCTTGATCATGGCGTCCTTCTCGCCGATGGTGAGCGCTCCGGTGGGGCAGGAGAGCACGCATGCGGGCTTTTCGCCTGCCATGAGCCTCGTGTAGCAGAGGTCGCACTTGTAGACCTTCTCGTTGGCCTCGTTGTAGCGCGGGATGTCGAAGGGGCAGGCAGCCACGCAGGCCTTGCAGCCGATGCAGGCATCCTGGTTCAGGCTCACCGTGCCGAGCTCGGTGTAGTGCAGTGCCCCGGTGGGGCAGGATTTCACGCAGGCCGCGTCCGTGCAGTGCATGCACCCGTCCTTGCGGAAGAGCCACCTGAGGGTCCCCTCCTTATCCACGTGTTCCTGGAAGCGGATCAGGGTCCACGTGTTCCACTCGAGATCCTGGGGGTTCTGGTAGGTGCCGTGCTGGCGGGTCTTTGATGCAGGCATCTCGTTCCACTGCTTGCATGCCACCTGGCAGCCCCTGCAGGCAGTGCACCGGGAAAGATCGATGAGTTTTACGTATTCGTGTGTTTTCATCTCTTACACCCCCTGTACCTTGGTTACATTAACCATGAACGCCTTGTACTCGGGACAGAAGGTATTCGCATCGCCCACGGTCGTCGTGAGGAAGTTCGTGCTGTCACTCTCGGTTCCTTCCGGGTAGAGCCAGCCGTAGTTGAACGGCATGCCCACCTGATGGACCGTCTTACCCATGACCTTGAAAGGCACGAACCGCTTGGTCACCATGGCCCTGCACTTCACCTTTCCTCTGGCCGAAGATACATGCACCCAGTCGGCGTTGGTAATGCCCAGGGACTTCGCGAGTTCCTCTCCGATCTCCACATAGAGCTCGGGCTGCATCTCGAGCAGCCACGCCTGCCAGCGGGTGAGAGCACCCGTGCACCAGTGCTCGGTGCAGGAGTAGGTAGTGCACACGTAGGGGAAATCGTCGCTCGCATTGGCCGTCTTGTCGATTTCACCCTTGAAGATCTCGATGGCCGGGTTGTTGAGCTGGCTCGACAGGGGATTCCTGTCCAGCGGTCCTTCCAGGGGTTCGTAGTGCTCGGGGAAGGGGCCTTCGGCCATGGCGGGTCCGAAAAGCGAGCCCACGCCGTCGGCCTTCATGATGAACGGGTACTTTCCCTTCTCCTTGTCCGCCATGGGCGGCCAGGGGCCATCGGGCACGTCGCCCACCCACTTCTCGCCGGTCCACTCCAGGAGCTTGCGCCTGGGGTTGTAGGGCTTACCGTTCACGTCGCAGGAGGCCCTGTTGTAGATGATGCGGCGGTTCACCGGCCATGCGAACGACCAGTTGGGGTATAGGCCGAGGCCCGTGGGGTCGTCCTTGCCGCGCTTGGCCATCTTGTTCTCGCCGTCGGCGCCAAAGCTGCCGGACATGATCCAGTTGCCGCAGGCGGTGGTGCCGTCTGCCTTGAGCATGCCGAAGGTCGGCACCAGATCGCCCTTCTTGAACATTTTACCATCGATCTCCGCGTCCGCGGTCCAGTGGCCGTTGATCTGCTTGGCCACCTTGAGCACGTCCATGTTTCCCCTGAGGTCCTTGTAATCCCACTTGAGGTTCAGGATCGGTTCTGCGTGGGCCCCGCCTTCCTTCACGTAGAGGGCCTTGACGGCGTCCATGATGCGGATCTGGATGTCACCGCAGGAGATGGCGTCATCCGGTGGGTCCACGGCCTTGTACTTCCACTGGACCCACCTGCCGCTGTTGCTCTGGCTGCCTTCCTTCTCCATGGTGGCGGAAGCAGGCAGGAGGAAGCACTCGGTCTTGACCTGCTTGGGGTCGACCCCGGGGCCGAACCAGAAGGAAGCGGTCTCGTTGTCGAAGATGTTGGCGCACACGAGGAAGTCGAGGTTCTCAAGGGCCTTCCTGGTCTTGTTCGAGTTCGGAGAGCTCACCGCAGGGTCGGTCGCATAGGCGAAAAGACCCTTGATCTTGCCCTCGTACATCCTCTCGAAGAGGTGCAGCTGCGAGTAGTGCTTGCCGTCATCGAGCTTGGGCAGCCATGCATAGCCGAACTCGTTCTCGGGAGTGGCAGCGTCGCCGTACAGGGACTTGAGCCAGCTCACGAAGAAGTTGGGGTAGTTGATGTAGTAGTTGGCCGACTGGGGGTCGTTCGACTTCGGCGTGCACTTCTCCAGGTATTTCTCCAGGGTGTCCAGGGACGCGGTGGGCATCTTGAGATAACCGGGCAGGTTGCCGTACAGGATGCAGTGGTCCGTGGACCCCTGCACGTTGGGCTCGCCGCGCAGCGCGTTGATGCCGCCGCCGCAGATGCCCATGTTGCCCAGCAGGAGCTGGATGATGGACATGGTGCGGATGTTCTGCACCCCCACCGTGTGGTGGGTCCACCCGAGCGCGTAGCACTCGGTCCCCGCCTTGTCAGGCGCCCCGGTGGCGCTGTATTCCGCATAGACCCGCGTGAGGTTCTCCTTGGACACGCCGGTGATGCTGGAGACCTTGTCCAGGGTGTAGCGCGAGTAATGCTCCTTCAGGAGCTGGAACACGCACCGCGGGTCCGTCAGTGTCGGGTCTTTGAGCGGGATGCCGTTGGCATCCATCTGGAAGGTCCAGGTGGCCTTGTCGTACTTGCGCTTCTCCGCGTCATACCCGGAGAACAGCCCGTCGCTGAAGGAGAAGTCGGGGTTCACGAGGAACGATGCATTGGTGTAGTTGACCACGTAGTCGCGGAAGTACTTCTCGTTGTCGATGATGTACTTGATCATGCCCCCCAGGAAGGCGATGTCCGTGCCGGACCTCAGAGGGACGTGGTAGTCGCAGCGGGCCGACGTCCTTGTGTAGCGGGGGTCAACGTGGATGATCTTGGCCCCGGCATCCTTTGCCCTCAGGATCCATTTGAACGCGATGGGATGGTGCTCCGCCGCGTTGCTGCCCATGATAAGGATAACATCACTGTTTTTCAGATCGATATAGTGGTTCGTCATCGAACCCCTGCCAAACGACTCTCCCAGAGCCGCTACGGAGGGGCTGTGTCAGACCCGTGCCTGGTGATCGATGTACACTAGGCCCATGGCCCTCACGGACATGCTGATGAGCCAGCACTCCTCGTTGTCGATGTTGGAGCTGCCGAGGTGGGCGATGGATTCGGTCCGGTTCACCAGCTGGCCCTTGTCGTTGGTGACCGCGAAGTCCTTGTCGCGGGCATCCTTGACGAGGCGGGCGATGCGGCCCAAGGCCCAGTCCCAGTCCTTCTCTTCCCACGTGTCGCTGTACGGAGCCCGGTACTGGACCTTGCGGAGGCGGTGCTTGTTCGCCTCGGTGAGGTCGAAGAAGCCGGCGCCCTTGGCGCACAGGGAACCCTCGTTGATGGGGTGATCGGGGTCGCCCTCGATGTTGAAGATCCTGCCAGTGACCGTGTCCACGCTGCAGATCAGACCGCACCCGACGGAGCAGTAGGCACACACAGTGGTGTACTGCTTGGCCATCTTGAGGCGATTCATCTTGTTGAGCTCTGCGGCGTATGCCTGTGCCGGCCTGAAGTTCAGACCCAGGGCCGATGCGGCCCCGAAGGTCCCGGTGAGTTTCAGGAAGCCCCTTCGTGTAATGTCCATCCAACTCCTCCTTCTTTAAGTATGTGAGGGGTTATATATATAACGTAGTGCATATTAATAAAGATTTCCCGAGCGAGTCAATGATTAATTCACCCAATGTGATGAATTCATTATATTGATGTTAAAGGTAACACAATAAGACGGGGCGCCTGGAGTCGTGCTGTGTTGATCCTGCGGATTACTCCTGGGGAAGGGTGTTCCACTCGCAGGCGGCCATGGGAGTGTACCCCTTTTCCTGCATCACGACATCCAGGTGCACGAGGCTGAGCGCGCACACCTGGGCATCGAAGTCGATGAGGTCCGAGACCCGGTCGGCCGTGATGAGGTAGCGCCTGCACTGCTCGCACACGAAGGTCGATTCCTGGGTCTTGTCAGCCACGAGGAAGTACGTCATGGTCTTCTGCTTGTCGTTTCCGCACGAGGGGCAGATGACCCTGCTGAAGGACCACTCGTGGCTGCACTGTGAGCAGATCAGGATCCGCGCGCTCTGGCCCTCCTTGATCTTGGCGATCATGGGGGCCGCCCCGCAGACGGGGCAGTACCCCCTGTCCCACGGGAAGCCTTCCAGGAGCTTGCCCCAGTCGCGGGCCTTCTTCTCGAGGATGACCCGTTCGGCCATGTGGAAGAGGAACACCAGCGCCTGCTCGTCTATGGAATGGGTCGATGCCCATTCATGGATGAGCTCTCCGGTCTGGTCGGGTTCTGCGTCGGCCTCGTCCCTGAGGTCAAGAGACCCTGACTCGAGGAGACCCCGTATCCGCTCAAGGTCGTCGGCCATGGCTGGGAAACCCTGTGCAATGGCCGGGATGAGCGCGAGCGCCACCGACTTCCATGGGTCGTCCGGGGAGAAGAGGTTGTTCTGCCCTCCCAGGGGGACCCCTTCCTTGAATCTGGAATCGTCGAGCACCAGGGGAGCGCCTCCGGGTGATTCAAGGGTGGAGACGAGACGATCCTTTTCAATGAGCACGGGCCTGAAGGCATCGATGATGTCCTTGCTGTGAGGGTTGTTCTTCACGGCGCGGTCCATGGTCTCCTCGAGCCTGGACGGGGTGTCTGCTGTCCTCTTCACGGAGTCGTTCCTTTATGGGGCATGGAATGATATGTCCGCCAGAACATACTCGATGATCTTGGGGGTGTCAATACATGATGCCGGTTCCAGGCAGATGCTGTGCGCACAATGAATGAAAATTCATTGTTGCGGATCGCGGCGATTTTATATTATGGTAGATCAAACATAATGAATCGGAGGCTCTGGCATGCGCATCGGGATGTTGCTCCTTGCTGTCTTGATTCTCGTTCCCGCCCTTTCAGGCCATGGTTCTGACCAGAAGATCACTGCCGGCTGTGCCGCCAACTTCATGGTGCCCTTCGGCGAGATCACGGCGCTCTTCGAGAAAGAGACCGGCATCAAGGTCGAGCCGGTGTTCACCTCCAGCGGCAAGCTCTATGCCCAGATCGTAAGCGGTGCACCCTACGACATTTTCCTCTCCGCCGATGAAGAGCGCCCGGCAAAACTGTTCAGGGACGGCCTGGTGGAAAAGCCCTTTGTCTATGCCAAAGGGGAGGTGGTCCTCTGGTCTGCTGACACGAAAATCTGCGGCACGGGGAACTGGGTTTCCGCGGTCCGGGCGGCGAATATCCAGAAGATCGCCATTGCAAACCCCGAGACCGCACCGTACGGAGCCGCAGCCATGACGGCGCTCAAGAGCGTTAACCTTGCAGACCAGCTCAAGGACAAGCTCGTGTACCCGCAGGACATCGGGCAGGCCTTCCAGTATGCCTTCACCGGTTCCGTGGATGCCGGGTTCTGCGCCATGTCGTCGGCGCTGACCGAGCAGGGGAAGAAGGGGTGTTTCCTTGCCGTGGACCAGGCTCCTCCCATTGTCCAGTCCGCGTGCGTCCTGACCAAGGCAGCCAACAGGAGGGATGCACAGCGGTTTGCGGAGTTCCTCTTGACATCCGAGGCCCTGAAGATCAAGGAGAAGTATGGCTACAAGTAGCATCCTGCTTCCCCTGTGGCTCTCGTTCAAGCTCTCCGTGGTGACCACGGGGGTACTCCTCGTGGTGGGCGCGCTGCTGGCCAACCTGCTCGTGTACCGCAGCGTGCCCGCCAGGAGCGTGGTGGAGTCGCTCATCACCCTGCCCATGGTGCTGCCGCCCACGGTGCTCGGGTTCTACCTCCTCGTGGTCATGGGGCCAAAGGGAACGCTGGGTGCCGCATGGCAGGGTCTCACCGGCTCCTCCCTGCTCTTCACCTTCACGGGCATCGTGATCGCCTCCATCGTGTACAGCCTGCCCTTTGCGGTGCAGCCGCTCAAGGCGGCCTTTGCCAGGATAGACCGGAGGCTCCTGGAGAATGCCGCCGTGCTGGGCCTGTCGCCCATGGCGATCTTCTTCCGGGTCGTGGTGCCCAATTCTCTGGCCGGCTTCACCGCGGCCTCCATCCTCGTCTTCCTGCACACCATGGGGGAGTTCGGCACGATCCTCATGGTGGGCGGCAGCGTTCCCGGCGAGACCAGGGTGGCCTCCATCGCCATCTTCGAGGCCGTGGAAGCACTGCGTTACCGGGACGCCTGGATCATGTCGCTGGTGCTCGCGCTCACGAGCTTCGTCTTTCTCATCGTGGTGAACCGGATCACCGGGAAGGATGCCAATGCCGTTGCAGGCTGACATACGAAAGAGGCTGAACCACTTCACCCTGCAGGTCTCCCTGTCCTGCGGGGCGGGCCGCGTCCTGTCCATCGTGGGGCCCTCGGGCGCCGGCAAGACCACCATCCTGCGCATCATCGCCGGTCTCGACGTCCCTGACGAAGGGGGCGTCACCCTGGGCGGCACCACCTGGACGGACACCGCGGCGCGGGTCATGGTGCCCACGCGCAGGCGCGGTCTGGGCATGGTGTTCCAGGACTTTCCCCTGTTCCCCCACCTGAACGTATGGAAGAACGTGTGCTTCTCCGCACCGGACGTTTCCCTGGCCCGGCACCTCATGGAGCGCTTCGGGATCTGGCACCTGAAAGACACCAGGGTCGACGCCGTTTCGGGCGGGGAGAGGCAGCGATGCGCCATCTGCCAGGCCCTGGCCCGCAAGCCCAGGCTGCTCCTCATGGACGAGCCGTTCTCGGCCCTGGACCCGCTCACGAGGAGAAAGCTCAGGGAGGCCTTCCGCG
>JAGOOG010000048.1 GCA_017992605.1 Deltaproteobacteria bacterium | reverse complement strand
TTGCTCAATTTCTTCCTGAGTCCTGCCAGACCGATGAGGCCCGAACCGAAGAGGAGTATGGTGGCGGGCTCGGGGACCGGGGGGGCGCCGGCGCTGGCAACCGCTGATAAATGCGAAATCTCAGGTTGAATGGCCCCAGCAGCACCAACGTTCAGATGGATAGTAGACCAGACACCAGACGATTGAGCTGGATCTACAAAATAGAGTGCCCATGAATTACCTGCCTTCACAGAATAGAACCCTAACTCATAGGGGGCAACACATGTCCATGTTCCGCCGAGACCACCCTCATTCGCTGTTGCCGAGAAAACACCCGGACTACCTTCCTCGGGCGTAAAAGAACCGTCTTCGTATTCAACCTTATCCAACACATACGAATCAAAGCTCGTTCTCAGATATTGTTCTGCCCAGGATACAATGCCACCGTCATTTCCAGCGAAAGTGCCTACCAGGTATCCTGACCACTCTCCGCCGGAATAACCATGATAACTCTCGTTCCATGTCCCATATATCGATACATCTTCCGTAGTGAACAAAGCAGCGTTCAGATTCACTGCAAAGCCTACCAGTAAGACCACGATGGCTATACTATGTTTTCTCATGATGCAGCCCTCCGGTTTCTATGTAACGTCACGTCGTGGTCAATGGTGCAATACCTGAGCCAAACCCGATACCCTTTTCTTTCAGATAGTTACACACCTCACAGGCATTGTGGGGCAAGGAAAGAGGGTATATTTTTACCCTTGCCAGAGCAAAGATATACCATCTTTATCATCTCAATAATACATATATATTTTAATATTAAGGGTTTCCGGGTAACTCATGGGGCATTTATTACAGTATTAAATGGGTAATACTTTTTCTCTCTTCCGCAATTGAAAATAATCATTTGTCTTTTCAATGTAATAAATACTAGATGTCTGCGGGTGCAGGAATCAGGCTCGTCACCCTGTGAGCGGAAACATTGTCTGCATGCAGCTCGATGTGATACTACTCCCGGAATACGTCACAGCACGCGACCTCACATATCCTTTAAAGGAGCATTGTCCATGAGCAACGGAGCGGAAAAGATCATCTACACCATGATGAGGGTCAGCAAGACCTGCCAGAACAGGCAGGTCATCAAGGACATCTCCCTGTCCTACTTCTATGGGGCCAAGATCGGCGTGCTGGGATTGAATGGCTCGGGCAAGAGCACCCTGCTTCGCATCATGGCGGGACTGGACCAGGAGTATGAGGGCAAGGCGGTGCTCTCTCCCGGGTACACCCTGGGCCTCCTCGAACAGGAGCCGCAGCTCGACCCTGACAAGACCGTCCGGGAGATCGTGGAGGAGGGACTTCAGGACACCGTGGACCTGGTCAAGGAGTACAACGAGATCAGCATGAAGTTCGCCGAGCCCATGGACGACGACGAGATGGACCGGCTCATGGCCCGCCAGGGCGAGCTGCAGGAACGGATCGACCACCTGGATGCGTGGGACATCGAGTCGCGCCTCGACATGGCCATGGATGCCCTGCGCTGCCCTGCTCCGGACATGCCGGTGAAGGTGCTCTCCGGCGGCGAGAAGCGCCGGGTGGCCCTGTGCAGGCTCCTCCTCCAGAAACCCGACATCCTGCTCCTCGACGAACCTACCAACCACCTGGACGCCGAGACCGTGGCCTGGCTGGAGCACCACCTCCAGCAGTATGAGGGCACGGTCATCGCGGTCACCCACGACCGGTACTTCCTCGACAACGTGGCGGGCTGGATCCTGGAGCTCGACCGCGGTCACGGCATACCCTGGAAGGGCAACTACTCGTCCTGGCTCGAGCAGAAGCAGCTCAGGCTCCAGCATGAGGAAAAGTCCGAGACCGAGCGGCAGAAGACCCTGCAGCGCGAGCTGGAGTGGATCCGCATGTCGCCCAAGGGACGCCACGCCAAGGCCAAGGCGAGGATCAGCTCCTACGAGAATCTCCTGAGCGATACCTACGAGAAGCAGGCGAAGGAGCTCGAGATCTACATCCCGCCGGGACCGCGCCTCGGCAAGGTGGTGATCCGGGCCGACGGGGTGAGCAAGGCGTACGGCGACAAGCTCCTCTTCGAGAACATGAACTTCTCCCTGCCCGCCGGCGGCATCGTGGGTATCGTCGGCCCCAACGGTGCGGGCAAGACCACCCTCTTCAGGATGATCACCGGCCGGGAGCAGCCCGATAGCGGGACCATCCGCGTCGGAGAGAGCGTCCAGCTCTCCTACGTGGACCAGGACCGCGAGTCACTGGACCCGGGCAAGACCATCTGGGAGGTGATCTCCGGAGGCAGGGACCTGGTGAAACTGGGAACCCGGGAGGTGAACTCCCGCGCCTACGTGGCCCGCTTCAACTTCTCCGGCACGGACCAGCAGAAGAAGGTGAGCATGATCTCCGGCGGCGAGCGCAACCGCGTGCACCTCGCCTGCATGCTCAAGGAAGGCGCCAACGTCCTGCTCCTTGACGAGCCCACCAACGACCTGGACGTGAACACCATGCGAGCCCTGGAGGAGGCCCTGGAGAACTTCGGGGGCTGCGCAGCGGTCATCAGCCACGACCGGTGGTTCCTCGACCGCATCGCGACCCACATCCTGGCCTTCGAGGGGGACAGCGCGGTCGTATGGTTCGAGGGGAACTACTCGGACTACGAGGCGGACAGGAAAAGGCGTCTCGGCAAGGCAGCGGACATCCCCCACCGTATCAGGTACCGGCAGCTGACCAGGTAGGAACCCCTGCACGAGAGCTCCTTGATTCTTGTCAGGAGAAGTGTATCTTTACACTGCAGGTACGTTCTTTTGAGAGGGGGTTCTCCGGATCGGTCATGCTCAGGTGGATCGTCCGTCACTGGATGCTCATCTCCGCCTTCCTGCTGGGCGCGGTCACTGCTCTCTTTCTCATCGGCTTCACCCACCTGAGCTTCTCGCTCACCGGCACCAACGAGTTCTGCGGCAAGTGCCACGAGATGATGCCCCAGGTCGAGACCTGGCGGATGTCCTCCCACACCGTGAATTCGACCGGATTCGTGGCAGACTGCGTCGACTGCCACCTCCCCCCTTCGGGCATCTCCCACTACACCTACAAGGCATACTCCGGCCTGAGGGATGTGTGGGTGCATTACCTGGGGAACCCTGCCGCCGTAGACTGGGCGGGAAAGCGATATACAAAGGAGAACTATCTGTTCGAGGCCGCATGCACTGCCTGCCACCAGGATCTCACCCCGCCGGGGATGAGCCGCGGCGGGTTCCTCGCGCACCGCGAATGGGTGCGCGGAAGGGCCGGTAAGCGGTGCTGGGATTGCCACGAGGACATGGTGCACCACGCTCAGCCGGTCCTGTTCGACCCCCATCGCGAAAGGGCCGCCATGTCGGACGTCATTTCTATGGAAGGGGAGAAGCCATGAACAAGAAGTGGATCCTCGCAGTGATTCTTGTCCTCATGTTGTCCGGGACCGCGCTCGTCCTTGCTGTGAAGGCCCAGGAACGGGTAGGGGCCGTGGCCACGAAGGTCATCAAGGTGGACAGGGGCATGTCGGCCCTGGACAGGAAGTGCATCGAGTGCCACCAGGATACATCGCCGTCGATCGTGCTCGACTGGAAAAACAGCATGCACGGCCGGTCGGGCATCACCTGCAGCGACTGCCACCGCGCGAACAGGGGGGAACCCGATGCCTTTCAGTGCTCCGGACTCAAGGGGACCGATCTGCTCATAACGGCCCTGCCGAGCCCGAAGGACTGCTCCCGCTGCCATCCCGCCGAGGCACGCCAGTTCAGCGTCAGCGATCACGCGGCAGGATACGACTCGGTGGTGAAGCTCCGGTCCATGTCCATCGAGTGGGAGGGCAAGGGATCGGACACGCCCGAGGTCACCGGCTGCATCCAGTGCCACGGCAGCAAGGTGTCCTTCGTGAAGGGTCGCCCGAGCGGCTCTCACTACCCCCAGGAAGGCATCGGCAGGGTCAACCCGGACGGGTCCAAGGGCAACTGCGGGTCCTGCCACACCAGGCACCGCTTCAGCATCGTGGAGGCCCGCATGGCGGAGACGTGCGGTTCCTGCCACATCGGCCCCGACCATCCCCAGATCGAGATCTGGCAGGAATCGAACCATGGCAAGCGCTATCAGGCCGAGCGGCACGCCTGGAACTGGGAGAGCGCGCCCGATGCATGGGAGCCCGGAGATTACTCGGCGCCGACCTGTGCGGTGTGCCACATGTCGGGCATCGGCAGGCTTTCGACCACCCACGACATCTCCCAGCGGCTTTCCTGGGAGGCCGAGAAGCCCCTGTCCGTGAAGACCAGCAACTGGGAGGCAAAGCGCAGGGAGATGCAGAGCGTCTGCCTGAACTGCCACAGCCCGGCCTGGGTGAACGGGTTCTATGCTCAGTATGACGGCGCCATCGCGCTGTACAACGAGCAGTACTACAAGCCCGCCAAGGCAATGATCGACGATCTCTATGCAAACAACCTGATCACCAGGGACAACCCGTGGGACGACGAGATCGAGATCGTCCTCTACCACCTGTGGCACCACGAAGGACGCAGGGCACGCATGGGTACCGCCATGATGGGCCAGGACTACGCCCACTGGCACGGCTTCTTCGAGCTTGCCCAGGACCTGGACAAGATGAAGAAGGAATACGGGCGCATCAAGCGCGAGGGGAAACCCGTCAAGAAAGGGAAGCCAGGAAAAGGTGGATACTAGAGGGTTACGACCCTGACAGGCGCCCTGTCCTCCTGATCCGGGAGGGCTCGGGCGCGTCGCACGAAGGCCCCGCTCACGGCCCGTCCATGCACCCCCGCGACCGCTTGTCCTCGCAGACCGTCCGGATATGCTTGCCCACATAGTAGTATCCCACGGACAGGGCGAGCACGACCGCGGCAATGCCGATGAGCACCATGCTGTCAAGGTCCTTGACGTCGAGGACGATCACCTTGCGGGCCACGGCGATGAGGGCCATGGCGAAGACGACCTCCACGTGCACCTCGTTCTCTGCCCAGTATGCGCGGAGCGTGTAGAGGAGCTCTATGCCCACCAGCACCAGGAGGAATTTCCCGAAGATGTCCAGGAGTTCGTCGATCTCCAGGATGAGGACGGGGGGCGAGGTGATGTCCTGGAGGATGAGCCAGCCGACCTCGATGGTCGCGAGGGCGATGACCAGGACCATCAGGACGATGAGCACCGTCACGATGGCACGTTCAAAGCGTTTGAGAAAGACGAGCATCCGGGAGATCGAGGCGTCCATGTCCATGGAATACCACATATCGTGGTCCTGGCAAAGAATGAAGGGGACTGCATTGCCCTTTGAACGCCCTTTCGTGTATGATGGCGATTCACACGAGAGAATAGCGAGGCTCACATGGAATCGCAGCGAGAAGACCAACTCAGAGAGAAAATCAGCGCAGAGGTCTCGGTCTCCACCTGGAAGGGACTCATCCCGGACATGCTCACCAGGGCGCTCTTCATCGTCTCCCCTGATCTCGACCTGGTGGAAGTCGGGGTACAGGTCGCCCTGGATAACACTGAACGTGTCAAGGCGTGGATCGATGCGGGCAGGCTGACCCGTCCCACGAAGGAACAGATCGATGAGTGGGAGACCACGGGCTCGCTCTTCCGGTTCATCATTGTGGCGCCATTCGTGTTCTTCCAGGAGTACGAAGCGGTTTCAGCCTAGGGCTCGAGCCCTCCCGAGCTTCTACTCCACGTGTATGATGGTCTGGTCGCCCGGGTGAAGCCTGCGGTACTCCTCGACCAGTGAAAGGGTCCTGTCGAGCAGTTCCCGCGAGTAGAGCCTTCCCACGAGACTCTCACGTGCCTTCTTGGCCGCCTCGAACACGTACCGGGTCTCCTTGTTTCTCGGGTCATAGGGCACCACCACGATACCCGACTTCTTGAGCAGCTCCAGCGACCTCGCGTCCTCCCGACGCGTCACGAGCTCGATCTTTTCGTGCTGTTCCCTGGCGACATCGAGGATGATCTTCCGGCTGGCAGGCGAGACGGTGTTCCAGACATCCATCCGCACCAGCATGGCCCCATTGATGCTGGATGAAGGATAGCTCGACATGTACTTGAAACGCGTGTACCACTGCATGGCTACGGCACCGAAGGGTGTCGAAGGCGCACAGTCGATCATGTTGGTGGACAGCGATGTGGCCACGTCCGAGATGGACAGGGAGACCGGCGTTATGTCCAGTGCCTTGTACATGGCCTGTCCCATGGGATCTCCTTCCAGGGCCCACCACTTCTGCTTCCTGGCGGTGTCCATGGAAAGCAGGGGCTCCTTGGAGAAGGTGTAGAGGAACCCGAGGTTCAGCCAGCCGAGCACCTTGAATCCCTTGTCCTCGATGATCCGCTCCATGTCGGGCTGGAGCCTGGCGCGGACATAGTTCACCTCGTCATAGTTGCGGAACACGTAGGGCAGGTCGGTCACCCTCACCTCGGGTACGATCATGCCAAGGGAGGGCCCCATGAACGACCCGCCGTGGAGCTGGCCGAGCCTGACCTTGCGGAGCACGTCATTCTCGTCGCCCTGGACTCCGCCCCAGTAGGTCTTGAACATGACCTCGTTGTCCGTCTTGGCCCTGATCTGTTTCGATATCTCCTCGAAGAGATTCGCGATGTTCGATCCCCTGGGCGCCAGGCTCGCCACCTTGATGACCACCCGGGCCTGGTCTCCTGCAGCGTACGCAGTACCGCTATATACGAACAGCGCAAGCACGGCCGCCATGACTGCAATCATCTTCATCTTCATGGGCATTTCTCCCTTCCTCCTGTACTAGAAATATTCATCAACATGATCGAGCAGTATCCTGGCCTTCCTCCTGGCCGCCTCGTTCGTGAATGCCATCATGTCCGGGTCTCTATCAGCGGGTGTGTCCAAGACCTTCTGCAGGGTCTTGAAATAGGTACGTATACTTCAATTACTCACCAATTA
>JAGOOG010000021.1 GCA_017992605.1 Deltaproteobacteria bacterium | reverse complement strand
ACCCCTGGACGCAGGGTTGTCCAGGTGCAGCTCGACGCCTCTCAGGTAGTCTTCCTGGTCCGGGGCAAGGCCGTACCCTGCCTTGAAGATAAGTCTCGTCTTGTCTTCGTTCGCCAGGAAGACGGTGCCCCGCTCGAAGTCGAGCCTACTCTTGAGGATGCTCATGATCGTGTCCAGGAGGGTTTCGATGTCGAGGGTGCGCGATATGGCCTGGCCCATTTCCCGGGCGAGGGTGGCATCGTTGTAGCGGGCGTTCGATTCGGCGATGAGCATCTCGGCCGTGAGGGACTGTTCCTCTATCTGCTTCTTGTACTCCCTGTTCTCGAGGTACCAGTTGATGCTGGTGATTCCCGTCACGAGCAGGAAACAGAACAGGGACAGCTTCACCAGCGCCGCCAGTGGGAGGAAGAACGCCCAGGCTATGCACACAAGAGGGGCCAGGAGCAACAAGAAGTTCCGATATCTTTTGATCCTCAGGAACAGGGGCTCTGCCCATGTGATGATATACCGGCATTGCGCGTCGCCCCTGTGGATGCACTCGGGATGTTCCACCTGGGCATAGTGACCGGTGAACCCACCGGCAATGGCCTCGAACTGCCCTATGCGGTTATCACACTGATACTTTTTCTCCTTGACGCCGGGCAACGGGGTGGTAACGACCTCGAGCCTGCAGTGGCCCTGCTTCTGAACGGTAAGGCGAGACCCTCTGGAGACCTTTGCGTGTATCATGGGCAGGAGGTTGTAGGCCTTCTCCGGGCCGATGAAGCCGTGGATATATTCCCGCATGACCTTGTATGCCTTGGACGAAACCACGTATCGTCCGGCATCTCGGGCAATCATGGGATTCCTCGTCTTCTTGTTGATGAATGCGTGAAACCGGTCGGTCACCTCCTGGGTATACCACACGCCTGGGTCTTCGAGCTGGTAACGGGTCATGCCGATGTAATCGAGGACCTCATCCGTGGATATATCGGGATAGTATTTCTCCAGATACTCGATATACGTCTTGATGATTCGAACATTGTAGAGCAGGGGGTTGCCCTGTGCATCATGGCTCATAGAGCGCCTGCCCCCATGCAGGTGCGGGTGACGACCGACCCGGTGCGCATTGCATCGTGATGGAGATATCCCGTGTGTATCACAGAAGTTGTATCGTCATTTTCTTGCAGGAATATGAGCCGTTTCGGCCACGAACGACCCGGACCCGGGTAAGGCCATGGTTATCTATGGAAACCGAGCATGGATTCCAGGAGACTCTTGATGAATTTCAGGTACTTGAACTTGGTCATCCTCTTGATTGCATCGAAGTGCGGATCGAAATACCGTGTCTTCGCTATCCACATGCAATATTTCTTGGGGTAGGGAACTCCCACCGCCTCGAGGTATGCGCTCGGGAAGACCTGCAGGACCACCTCGGGTGTGCCGTATTCTTTCCCCAGCGTAGCGATGGCCGTCTGCAGTATCTTCCAGGGCAGCACCCGCGGGTCCGGATAGGGGACGATGATCTTTATGTCGTTGAGCAGGTCGGAGAGATTCAACCCCCTGTCGGACCGGTCGACAAGAAGGAAAGCCACCCGGTCTCCGTCCCTGGTCAGCACGTAAGGCCTGCATTCCCTTCGCAGCCCCAGTCTCCCGTAGGTCTCCCAGAGGGTATCGTCCTCGTTCTCGAGGTCGAACGCCTCGATCATGAGCCCCTGCGAACTGCGGTGATATGCCTCATGGAGCGCGGCGAGATCATCCCCGGTGCACCGGGCCAGGTTCCAGCCCACAGGCAGGTCCACGATCTCTTCAGGGAGGGGGTGCGTGAGGTACGCGAACGTGTCCACTGAACACATGTGAGGGGCGTTGAGGATACGGCAGACGCCGCCGAAGAAGTGGTTCGGAAACTTGTTGTCCGGGCGGTAGTAGAATACCAGGTACTTCATCCCGACGGACGGCATCCGGTGGAACCCGTCGAGGTAATTGAGTATCTGCTGCAGGACAAAGAGTCCTGTCCGTTTCCTCCCCATGGGCAGGGCCGCCAGGTGATGCACCATCCACGTCGATGGATAGGCCTTGATGATCGACACGTGACCGTAGATCTGGTCATTCATCTGGTAGGTGAGACTGGAGAATATCTCGGGGCAGTGGTGATAGAGGTGTTCATAGGTCCCCTTGAACGTTTCCTTATACTGGCTTATGCAACGGTACTTGTCGGGGTAAATGAAGCCGGAGCGGAAGAAGAACTCCCAGAGCGCATCGAGGGGGACCTTGGACGAGGCGACGGAATGGGGGTCATCGGTACGGGTGAGCAGGTTGAACAGGCGGGTATACGTCACCGGGCCGATATCCGTGATGACGAAGCCGTACTTCGTCATGCCTCCCCACTGCTTCCTGCCATACACCACCTGTGCCGAGCACTTCAATGCAAACTCGCCTGAGAAAACGATCTCCACGTCGTGGAATATCATGCCGGGTATGAGAAGCACCTGTTCGGAGCGCTCCGCAATGGAGAACCCAGACGTATTGATATCGACCACGTCATAGGAAACCCTCTTTTCAGTGAACGTATGCTCGAACGTGATACGGGGGCTCGGCACAGGGTTGAGCCTTGCGTTCCTGAACTTCCTCTCATCATATTTCCTGGACGGCACGTTGAGGGGGTTCAGGACGATGGTGCCGCTTTCCGAGTCAGATCGCACCAGTTGCGCCGTTCCCGAGTATACCCGCTCACCGTTTCTGAAGAGGTGAATGGTCGATGTGTCTCCCTGCCTCAGGGAGCCGACCTTGTCCCGGAATTCTTCCATCACCGCGATGCGCAGCCCTGAGGGGTGGAATTCTTGAAGGCTCCCGTCAAAGGCGCCCTCTGTGAATTTGATGTGCGCCTCCACCATGGAACACGGGTGCCGTTTTATATGGCGCGTCTGGAACGATGCGGCTGCCCCCTTGAACCGTGCGGTGAAGGATCGGGACGATCTCTTCTCAGAATCGATGTCCATGAGGATCACCGAATCACCGTTGTCTATGACCAGCCCTTCGATCTCGAAGGCGTCCATGGACCCCTGGATGCTGGCTGCCAGCGAGCAGAAGACATGATCTTCCCTGCACGGTCCTGGGTCTACCTTGAAGAGAAATTCCTCTCGAGTTAGCCCGTGCCTTACGAGGGCGAACACCTGAAAGCCCATGAAATTGTGATAATTCAGGGTATTGATGAAACGTTTCCGGTCGACCTTTCTCTTCGCGAAAAAGGCGCTTTTCAGGTCAGCTCTCCTGAATTGTATGCCATGGGCCGTCGATGCCGAGCCCTCATCACAACGCACGCCATTGGCGGTTACCATGCCATGAACATCGTTGTCCACCGGATGCCCCTATCGGAATCACATATCAAGATTCTATCACATAGCACGTTTCTGGGGCCTATATACACCACATCACCAGAACAATCCACATGGAATCATGGACATCGCAGTGAGTCTGCATCGGCTTCCGGCGGCACTCCTTCAAGTGGCACACGGCGATGAGTCCGGAGATCCTGAGGCCATGAAGCATGGCTCACGGCGAGGGCTTCTTGCCGTGCACCACTATCAGGGGCGTGTAGGTAAACCTCCTCGGGCTCGAGAAGATGTCCTTGAAATCCGAGAAGAAGGAACTGTATCCGCCGGGATACTCACTGAAGAGATCCTTGGCCTTCACTGAAGCCATCTCCACCTTCTTGACCCAGTTGAAATCATCGCTTTGCTGCAGTTCTCCGTAAATGAGGTGGTGCGGGAGAAGATGCACCTCGATATCACGAAACCCCAGATCATACAGGTAGGTATACATCTTCCTGCCCACGAAGGGGTCGAAGTTGAACTTCTGCATCATCTTGAAGACCAGCTTCTGGAGGATGCTTTCCATCTCGACCTTCATGGGGTAGTGAGTCAGGCAGTTGTAGTCGAGGTCGAGCAGGCACAGCCTGCCATCGGGCTTCAGCGCGCTGGCGGCATTCCGGATGATGTCCACCGAACCTTCCAGGTAGTATTCCAGCACGAAGCGGATCCAGATGAAATCGAACGCACCGAGTTCGTCAAGGGGCTGTCTCAGGTCCATGCACCGAAATTCGATGCCGGGTTTCCCCGCGTAGTGCTTCTCCGCGAATTGGATGCGGTCCCCGGCGAAGTCGATACCCACTGCGGATCCTCCCGGCTGGACGATCTCATGGATCACCGACGTGGTCTTGCCCGATCCGCACCCGCCGTCGAGCACCCGCACACCCGGACCGATGCCGCACAACGCAGCCTGTCGTCTCACCGCATCGGGGTCGGTCTTCACGTCGAGCCTGAGCGCCTCTTGGGGGTTTTCCATGAGGTACTGCTGTGTCGTGTCCATGTCACCTCTCTTCATCGTATGCAGTCGAAGCATCACACGATGGGCTTGTCCATGTCCGTCGTCACCCCGGGTGAGCCACCGGGGCCACCGCCTTGTCCCTCGCACGCCGTGCGCGCTTCTTTTTCTGTTTTCTCGCCCTGGCGATCTCCTGGTCCTTCGACGAGCCACCTGGCGAGACGAGGGACTCGACCTTGTCGGCCAGGATCCTCCGGGCAAAAAACCTGTTCGCCTCCCGGGAGCGCGTCTCCTGGCACTTCACCTCGATGCCGGTCGGCCCGTGCAGGATATGCACGCAGGAGGACGTCTTGTTGACCTTCTGGCCCCCGCGGCCCCGCGCCCGGACGAAGCGTTCAACAATGTCCTCATCTTTGATGCCCAGGTCCCTCATACGGTCTTCAAGTGCCTTGATCTTTTCCGGGCTGATGAAGGTCTCTCCCATCTCGGTTTCGGTTCGACACCTTTTTAAGGCGCCCCGCCTCCTTCGCTGCTAGTGGAAGTAGATGAGGTACACGGCCGAGAAGGCCAGGTAGGCCATGCCGATGAGCAGGGCAATGGCCAGCTTGTCGTAGAACACGAAGGGACCGAAGACCCAGTAGTCGCAGTTCGGGCACTTGAGGAACCACCTCCGCTTGATGACGCTCTTGCACCGCGGGCAGTAGAAGCGCACGCCGGGCTCTCCGTGCTCCCTTATGTCTATGTTCCTCTTGAGTTCCTTGTGGACATTCATGCGCTCGCCGCACTTGGAGCACCTGACGTCGACGGGCTGAAAATCGTCCCAGACCATCTTCTTGCCGCATGTCGGGCACTTGACGGTAATCATGGATCGTCTCTTCCCCTTTCCCTGTCACGAACTTTTCATGATGAGATCCATCTGCCCCCCTGGCTCACCAGAAGGGAAATCCACAGGTGATCCACCCCGTACTGCACGTGGAGCGTGACGTTCCTGCCCGTGGGGGTGAACTCCACGTCAAGGTCCTTGTCTCCCGGGACGTGCAGCCTCCTGGGCAGGACGGCCTCGTCGACGAACAGCAGACCCCAGGGGTACACCACCTTCGTGCCGCCCTCGGTCATCGCCTTGTACAGATAGGTGCTGCGGGGCATGTCGCCTGCGACCAGGCCGACGATGCCGCTCAGGGGCAGCTCAACGACGTGCCCGGGCCTGCCCCACATGTCCCGGACTTGGAGCTGCCGGTCGTTTATGTCGATGGTGCCCGCCGCCACCCCGCCGGGACCGTAGGTCTGAATGACGCCGCTCTCCGGGGAGGTGAGGAGAACGGCACCCCGCAGCGCGAGGTCCTCGCCCCGGACCTTTCCGCTGGCCGTGAACTCGGCCCGGAAGGGGTAGATCTCCTGCCGGGGCACCTCCAGGTGGGCGCAGCCGGCCAACAGGACCAGACTCAGGGCGACCCAGACACAACGCTTCATCTGTGGCCTCATATACAGGGTTGAGGAGAGAATGGCAAGAAGGGCCATATTGACAAGAGGCCGGAGCGGATTAATTTCTTAAGACAAATGATCAGCAAGATACTCATACCCACGGACTTCAGTCAGCCGGCGCGGCACGCCTTCACCTACGCGGTGGACCTCAACAGGCTGTTCGGGGCCAGGCTCTATCTCGTCCATGTCCTGCAGGACTTCACCGAATTCTCCGAGTACAACCTGAGCCCCACCATCCTCCCCCAGCTCTACCTCGAGTTCGAGCAGAGCGCCTCGAACAAGCTCGAAGAGATGGTGCGCCACATCGTCCCCGAGCACATGCACTGCGACACCTACATCCTGCACGGTGTGCCCTTCTACGAGATCATCCAGTTCTCGCGCACCGAGCAGGTCGACCTCATCGTGGTGGGCTCCCACGGACGCACCGGCCTCAAGCACGTGCTCTTCGGACACACCGCGGAGAAGATCGTCAAGAAGTCGCCCTGCCCGGTCCTTTCGGTGAGGCACCCCGAGGCCGAGTTCGCCATGCCGTGAGGGGGGCGATTTCTCCCGGGAGGGCTCCTCTACTGGATGGGGTTGATGGGTCCGGTGAGCCTGCCCTCCACGAACTGTCTCACCAGCGGGTCCGGGGTCGTCCTGAAATCCTCGGGCGTCCCGTAGAACGCGATCTTGCCGTCATAGAGCAGGGCCATGTAGTCCGCCAGCGTGAACGCCCCCTTGATGTCGTGGCTGATCACCAGGCTCGTGGCCCCCGTTCTGGTCTGGACCTGCTTGATGAGCGTGTTGATGGCGCTCGTCATGACCGGGTCGAGGCCGGTGGTGGGCTCGTCGAACAGGAGGACCTTGGGGCTCAGCGCCAGGGCACGTGCGAGCCCCACCCGCTTGCGCATGCCCCCGGAAAGCTGGGCGGGCATCTTGGCCTCGATGCCTGCCAGGCCGACCTCCCGGAGCAGCGAGGACACCTCCGCGGCGATCTGCTCCCTGGTGAGGTCCGTGTGGATGGTGAAGGGGAACCCCACGTTCTCGCCGACGCTCATGGAGTCGAACAGGGCCGAGTCCTGGAAGCAGACGCCGTACTTCTTGCGGACCTCGGTGAGCTCGGCCTCTCCCATAGCCACGATGTCCTGACCTTCCACGAGGATCTGTCCCGAATCGGGCCTGAGCAGGCCCAGCACGTGCTTGAGCAGCACGCTCTTGCCCGTGCCCGTGGGTCCCATGACGATGGTGATCTTGCCCTCCACGACGGACAGGTCGAGGTCGTCGATGACGCGCTGGGACCGGAATGTCTTGGTGAGGCCGCGGATCTCTATCATGCGTCAACCCTTCCAGCGCGTCTCGTAGAGGTCGTCCCTACGGTGTGCGCGCAGGGGAAACCTGGTTCTGATGGCGTCCACTTCGCCGGTATCGATCTGAACGACCTCCACGGTCTCTTCCATGCCGGCGTCCACGAGGACATCGCCCCAGGGGGAGGCCACGATGGAATGACCCCAGGGCACGTAGCCGAGCTGCGGGTTGTTCGCGGGCTGCACCCCGGCGACAAAGGCCTGGAGCTCGACGGCCCTGAGCCTCACGAGCATCTCCCAGTGGGCCTTCCCGGTGGCATGGGCGAACGCCGCCGGCACGAAGAGGAGCCTGACATCCCTGTCCGCCAGGATCTGCGTCAGCGGGGTGAATCGTATGTCGTAGCAGACGATGACCGCCGCCTTCCCCCACGGCGTTGCGAAATCCCCCAGGGTGTCGCCGGGCACGATGGTGTCCGACTCCACCACCTTCGGCCCGCCGGGCGGCGTGCAGTCGAAGAGGTGGATCTTGTCGTGACGGTGGACGACCGCGCCCGAGGGATCGATCACGAGAGCCCGGTTGAAGAGGCGCTTCTGCCCGGAAGGCCAGGGCATGGATCCTGCGACGATGAACATGCCCCTGTCCCTGGCAAGGTCCTGGAGCCTCCCGAGGGCCGACTCGCTGTACGGCGCAGCCTTGCGGATCGACATCGGTTCGTACGGGGTGGTGAACATCTCGGGCAAGCAGGCTATCTTCGCCCCCATCTCAGCGGCGCGGCCGAGCAGTGCGCAGGCCCTGTCGATGTTCGCCTCGATGTCGTAGCCCTGGCTGATCTGGCACATGCCGAGGGCAAGCCGGTTTTCCATGCTCTGCTTCGATGATCCCTTATTCGCCATACTCATGCTCTGCCTGAAAAATGTGTATCGGCAATAATGAGAAGAGTCAATGATAATGAGAACATTGACCTGTCTGATTGATGCATCTCGACAGGTTTTTCGACGAGGTGCATCGATCAGGCAGGCCAGCGCCGAAGGCGCTGCGATGCTCTTCGGCCCTGTTCGGGTGATCGAGGGAACCGTACGTGAAGAAAATCGACTCCGACCCCAATTAGGAGGTCAGCGACACGAGCGCCTGGTTCAGGACCCTGGTGTTGCCTTCCTTGGGCAGCCAGGTCGTGACCCTGGTGGAGTGCCTCTTCATCCGGGCCATCCAGGCGCCGAGCTGCTCGGGTCTCATGGAGACGCAGAAGAGCTCGTTCCAGGTGTTCAGGAAAATCACGTCCACTTCCTGTATGGCGTGCTGGTTGTCTGGGCACTCCATGTTGCCGATGACCACCACGAACCTGGCGTACTTGTCTTCCATGAGGGACAGCCGGTCCAGCCCGATGGAGCCGGCATCCGGAATGAGCTTTCCCAGCTTCCACAGGAGGGCCTGGATATCGGACAGGACGACCCGGGACGTGTTCGGGATCATGTGGAAGGCCGTGGACGCGTCGAACCTCTTGTTGTACACGAGCCACGCGAGTATCCTGGCCACCCTGGCAGACTCCATGATGGGCCTGTCCGTCTTCAGTTCGGGCATCTGCTCGTAGATGCTCCAGCTCTCTCTCCGGTAGGCGAAGTAGAGGTCCCGGTAGGCCGGCTCCCTCTTCTTCACCCGCTTCTCGGACTCGACCTTGCCGTCCTTCGAGACGTAGAAGGCCTCGATCCTGCGCCTGAGGATCTCCACCTCGACGTCCTCGTCCAGGGCGGAGTGGATCATGTACGCCTTGGCCCTCCGGATGAGCTGGATCGTGGTCAGCTTGAGAAAGGAGTGGATGTCGTCTCCGAATTTGCGGTACAGGTCAACTCCCCACTCGGAAAATCCGTTCAGCTCGGAGACGGCCTTCAGCGACCACCCCCAGGATTTCACGATGTCCACCATGATGGTAGCCTTGTCGTTCCGCTCGATCCTGACCAGGTCGGACCCCCGTATGGAGGGGTTCACCTTGAGATAGAAGCACTTCCTCAGGAGATCCACGGTCCGGTCGTCCCCCCGGCTCCCGTAGAAGTCTTCCACGCGGCGCAGGATGTGGTAGTAGGGGTCCACGATCCCGCCCCTGCTGGCATCGAGCACGTTCCTCTTGAGCATGTTGCACAGGAGCCTGCCCTGGTCCGGCGTGTCCAGGTAGCTTGCCACCAGGGCCATCTTGAGGACCGACTTGAGGGGGTCGTCCAGGGCCTTGTGCATCTGCCACAAGGCAGCACCCAGCAGCTCCTGTTCCGGGATGGCCTCGATGTCGCCCATGTCGATGAACTCTTCGGAGCCCCCGTTCGACCTGGCCTGGAGGGCCCTGCGCAGCTCCTCATAGCCCTCGGCCCCGGTGCCGGGAGGCACGACCCACCACAGCGGAACCCGCCCCTCGATGAGGGTCATGGTGCGGTAGAACTCCTCCTTGAGGATGCTCTTCAGTGCCGACCCCGACCCCTCATGGGACACGTCGCCGAAGGTGTTCGTCCGGATGTCCTGGAGGTCCATGAGGAAGAAGTGGATGGCCAGCACGAACTTGCCGCTGATCCAGCGCTTGAGCAGCTTCAGTTTCCTGTCCAGCACCTTGAGCCGCACGGGACTCACCTTCCTCGAGTCGACCACCACCCAGATGTCGTAGTCGGAGTCCCTCGTCTGGGCGAGGCTGCCCACGGATCCGATGGTGAAGAGGCCCTCGATCTCGTGTTCCCGCGGCAGGTAGTCGTGGACGTTCCCGATCTTCATCCGGGAGGAGAAGAACGAACCGACCTCCTTGAGGGTCTTGGCGGGCCAGTCCATGAGCTTGACGCCGCACGGGCAGTCGTCGCCACTGATATGTCCCGGCAGGGAGGGGTGGTTGATGTGGAGGAGCAGCGGGAGGAACTCGAGCACGACCCGGGCGCCCACCGGATCGCATTTGTACATGAAATCCTTCTTGGCGCGGTTGTAGAGCGTGAATGCCCTGAGTCCGCCCGCAATGGTGGTGTCCTGGTTGCCCATCAAAGAGTTTATCGCATTAATCCCGGCGCGACTTTAGCCGCCACCCGATGAGCCCGAGCCCCGCCGCGACCATGATCAGGCACAGGGTCTGCCCCATGGTCAGCGACAGGAAGACGAACCCTATCTGGGGATCGGGCTCCCGGAAGAACTCCATGATGAAGCGCAGGAGGCCGTAGCCTGCCAGGAAGACACCGAAGACGACGCCGCGGGTGTTCACCTTTCTGCTCAGGACGTACAGGATGACGAAGAGCAGGAGGCCCTCTGAGAAGGCCTCGTAGAGCTGGGAGGGGTGCCTCGGCAAGGGGCCTCCCCCGGGGAAGACCATGCCCCAGGGCACATCCGTGACCCTGCCGAAGAGTTCGGCGTTGATGAAGTTCCCGATGCGCCCGAAGAAGAGCCCGGGCGTCGCGGCCAGGCCGCCGAGGTCGGCCAGCAGGAGGAACGGTTTGCCCCGGGCCCGGGCGAAGAGAATGCCGGTGAGCACCAGGCCGATCAGGCCACCGTGGAAGGACATGCCTCCCTCCCAGACGGCCAGGAACTTGAGCGGGTTGGTCAGGTAGTAGACCGGGTTGTAGATGAGGCAGTAGCCGATCCGCGCACCCAGGACAAGGCCCAGGATGCAGTATGTGACGAAGTCCTCCACATCCGTCCTCGTCATGGGGTGCCCCCTGCGCCTGCAGATGTGGACCGTGACGAAATACGCCACGATGAAGCCGATGACGTACATGAGCCCGTACCAGCGGAGCTGCAGCGGCCCCAGGTGGACGATGACGGGATCGATCTGCGGATATGTCATGGCTTCAGCTGTTCTCACATATCCTTCCACCAAGTCAAGGCCGTCGGATCTTATATTCCATAATTATTTATCTTTTCTGGATAATTTCTCGGCCATCCTTGACTAAACCTCGCTGAATTGCTATTGTTGCCATGACAGGAAAGGGATCAGTACATGTTCAAAGTTGGAGATATAGTCGTTTATCCTGCACACGGTGTTGCGGAAATAGAATCCCTGGAGGAACGCGAAATCTCGGGAAGCACCATGTCCTTCATCATCCTGAAGATCCTCGACACCCAGATGACGGTCATGGTGCCTCTTGCCAATATCAAGAACGTGGGCATCCGGGAACTCATCAAGAGCAAGGGGATCGACCAGGTCATGGACATCCTCAAGCAGCGCTCGGTCCACGTGGACAACCAGACGTGGAACCGCAGGTACCGCGAATACATGGAGAAGATCAAGAGCGGGTCGGCCTTCGAGATAGCCGAGGTCCTGCGCGACCTGAACATCCTCAAGCGCGGCAAGGAACTGTCTTTCGGCGAGCGGAAGATGTACGACACGGCCAAGAACCTGCTCGTCAACGAGATCTCCATATCCAAGAAGCTCGACAGAAAAGATGCCGAGAAGATGATCCTTTCCGCCATGGGAAAGATAGAAGCGGCATCATCTTCCTGAAGAACGGGACGGACATATGAAATGGCTCTTGCGCATCCTCATTGCCGTGGTGGTCTTTTACGGGTCCTTCCAGTACGCCGACCAGCAGATGGGCGGCGGCGTGTGGCTCATCGTCCTCCCGCTCATCGCCTTGGCCTGCCTCCTGGCCATCTTCATCGGTGAGGTCAGGGGGTTCAAGCTCCACCCCATGGCCTATGCCGGGGGGCTCATCGGCACCATCCTGGGCCTCATCATAGGGAGCCTCTTCGGTTACGTGCTCATCGGGATCAACCAGAGCGGCATCTACCTCTTCATCCTGCTGAACTCGACCTTCGCCTACCTGGGCTACACGGTGGGCATCTCCTGGGGCAAGGAGATGGCGTCCCTGCCGGTCTTCCGCCAGAAGACCAGGGCCGACGGCGCCAAGACGAAGGTCCTGGACACGAGCGTGATCATCGACGGCAGGATCGCTGACATCTGCGAGGCGGGATTCATCGAAGGGTCGCTCGGCGCGCCCCAGTTCATCCTGAACGAGCTCCAGCACATCGCCGACTCGTCGGACCCCCTCAAGAGGGCCCGGGGCAGGCGCGGCCTCGACATACTCAACAGGCTCCAGAAGAACCCCCAGATCAAGGTCGAGGTCATGGACATCGACTTCCCCAAGATCAAGGAGGTGGACTCCAAGCTCATCGCCCTGGCAAGGGAGACCGGGGCGGACATCCTCACCAACGACTTCAACCTGAACAAGATCGCCCAGATCCAGGGCGTCAACGTGCTCAACATCAACCAGCTCGCCAATGCGGTCAAACCCATCGTGCTGCCCGGCGAGGGCATGAACGTGACCATCACGCGGCAGGGCAAGGAACGCGGGCAGGGGGTGGCATACCTCGACGACGGCACCATGGTGGTGGTGGAGCAGGGGGAAGGCCTCCTGAACCAGAGCGTCGACGTGGTGGTGACCTCCATCCTCCAGACCCCCGCGGGCAGGATGATCTTCGCGGCGCCCAGGAACAATGTCCCTTGACGCGCTCATCGTGGCGGGCGGCAGCGGCCGTCGCTTCGGCCGGAAGAAGCAGTTCCTCGACCTCATGGGCATCCCGGTCCTGAAGAGGGCCGTGTCCTGCTTCGCGACCCATCCCAGGGTTTCGAGGATCATCGTGGCGGTCCCCGAAGAAGACATCCCCGAGACCGAGACCATGCTGGCCGGCTCCGCCAAGGAGATCATCGTCACCAGAGGCGGCGATACCCGGCAGGATTCGGTCAGGAACGGGCTGGCCGCCTCCGGTGAAAGCAGCGTCGTCCTGATCCACGACGGCGTACGCCCCTTCGTGAGGCCCGATCTCATCGACCGGGTGATCGACGGCCTGGAAGGCGCTGACGGCTGTATACCCGTCCTTGCCCTCACCGACACCATAAAGGAAGCCAGCGGCGGGTTCGTGTCGAAGACGCTCGCGCGGGAGCGCCTCGTTACGGTCCAGACCCCGCAGGCCTTTGTCACCGCGACCATCAGACAGGTGCACCTGGAGGCGGCCCTAACCGGCGCGGGCAGCTTCACCGACGACAGCGCGCTCCTCGATGCGGCCGGGCATGCGGTACGGGTCGTACACGGCGACCCCTACAACATCAAGATCACCTTCCCGGAGGACATACCCATGGCGGAGGCCATTCTCAGATGCCTTTCAGGATCGGCATAGGCTTCGACATACACCGGCTCGTCCCGGGCAGGCCGCTTGTCATCGGCGGGGTCGACGTACCCTTCGAGAAGGGCCTGCTGGGACACTCCGACGGCGACGTGGTGATCCACGCCGTGTGCGACGCCATCCTCGGGGCCCTGGCCCGGGGCGACATCGGCGTCCTCTACCCCGACACCTCGGCAGAGACCGAGGGCATGAACTCCCTGGCCATGCTCAAGGGCCTCCTCGAGACCGTTGTGCCTGACTACGAAATCGTGAACATCGACATCAACTGCATCTGCGAGAAGCCCAGGCTGTCGGGGTACAGGCAGGACATGGTCGTCTCTGTCGCCGGGGCTGCGGGCATCGACCCTTCTGCGGTGTCCGTCAAGTTCCGCACCCACGAGGGCCTCGGGGAGATCGGCGCCGGCGATGCCATCGCCGCCCAGGCAGTGGTGCTCGTGAAAAAAAGACAATCCTCATTGGGGTCCGTAATTGGGGTCGGAGTCGATTTTATTGCATGCCCCCGACTTACCAGGCATGGGTGAAGGGCCTCGCAGCGCCTTCGGCGAGGTCAATATGTCCCTTGTCTCTTGTCACCGAGTAAACCCAGTGCCTGTGCTTGTGCCCCTCTTTTCAAAACCCCCTTTATCAGAACGGTTCCTTGTGCTAGGTTATTTTTCCCTGAAGCAGGAGCTGCCGGGATCGCGCGCAAGGAGAACACATGGAGCTGAACGTATACAACACCCCTTTCAAGAAGAAGAAGCCCCTGGTGCCGCTCAGCGGAAACAAGATCGGCATGTACGTGTGCGGCGTCACGGTCTACGACATGTGCCACATCGGCCATGCACGCTCCCTCATGGTGTTCGACATCATCTCGCGCTTCCTGCGGCGCAAAGGCTATGACCTCACCTACGTACGGAACTTCACGGACATCGACGACAAGATCATCGCCCGCGCCAACGCGCTGCGCTCCTCCTACCGGGATATCGCCGACCGCTACATCGACGAGTTCAAGACCGACATGGAGATTCTCAAGGTGCTGCCCGCGGACATCGAGCCCAAGGCCACGGACCACATCGGCGACATCATCGAGATGGTCCGCATTCTCGAGGACAAGGGGCTGGCCTACAAGGCTGATGACGGCAGCGTGTATTTCAGCGTGGCGAAGTTCAGGACCTACGGGAGCCTCTCCGGCAGGCGGATCGAGGACATGATCGCCGGCGCCCGCGTCGACATCGAGGAGATGAAGCACGACCCCCTGGACTTTGCCGTGTGGAAGCGGAGCAAGGAGGGCGAGCCCTCCTGGGACAGCCCCTGGTCCAAGGGCAGGCCGGGCTGGCACATCGAGTGCTCGGCCATGAGCACCCGCTTCCTCGGCCCCACCCTGGACATCCACGGTGGCGGCAGGGACCTCATCTTTCCCCACCACGAGAACGAGACCGCGCAGTCCGAGGGCGCCTACGGCGTGCCTTTCGTCCGTCACTGGATCCACAACGGCTTCGTCACGGTGGGCGGCGAGAAGATGAGCAAGTCGCTCGGCAACTTCATGACCATCCGCGAGCTCACCGGGGACGTGCATCCCGAGGTGCTGCGGCTCCTCGTGCTGACCAACCACTACCGGAGCCCCATCGACTTCTCCAAGGATGCGCTGAACACGTCCCGGCACGCCCTGATACGCTTCTACGAGATGCTCGACCGCGTGAACAGGGCCACGGCTGCCGGCGACGAGACCCGGCTCGAAGGTCACGTGAGCGCTTTCCTCGCCGCGGTCGACGAGGCCATGGCCGACGATTTCAACACTGCCAGGGCTGTTGCCTCGCTGCACGACCTCACCACCGAGGTGAACCGGTCCCTGGACAGTGACCCGCGGATCTCGCAGGGAGACAGGAAGCACCTCGCCCGTGCCGTGGAAGAGGTCGTGGAGGTCTTCGGCATCCTCGCCGAGGAGCCCGGTGAATTCCTGGAGACCGTGAAACGGGGCGACGTGGAGGAGACCGGCCTGTCCGAGCAGGAGATCCGGGGCCTCATCGACGAGCGGAACCAGGCCAGGAAGGCGAAAGACTTCAGGCGGGCCGACGAGATCAGGGACACCCTCAGGGCAAAGGGCATCCAGCTGAAGGATTCCGCCGAGGGAACGCTCTGGGAGAAGGTTTCCTGATCTCGAAGGCGGGACGCCCCTCCTTCCTTCGAGTCTGCCTGTCCTTTCCGCGGAAAAAGGAACCGTCCCCTTTTTCCCCGCACCCTGTCGTGGTATGGTAAGGGTGCGCCATGGCATATAAACTCGTCTCCCCCTTCTCTCCGCAGGGCGACCAGCCCCGGGCCATCGACGCCCTGTGCAGGGGCATCGAGGAAGGCAGGCGCGACCAGGTCCTCCTGGGCGTCACCGGGTCGGGCAAGACCTTCACCATGGCCTGCGTCATCGCACAGACCGGCAGGCCCGCCCTCATCATCGCGCCCAACAAGATCCTGGCGGCCCAGCTCTACGGCGAGTTCCGCGAACTCTTCCCGGAGAACGCGGTGGAGTACTTCATCAGCTACTACGACTACTACCAGCCCGAGGCCTACGTGCCCTCGCGGGACCTCTACATCGAGAAGGACTCGTCCATCAACGAGGACATCGACAAGCTGAGGCACCGCGCCACACGGGCCCTCTTCGAGCAGCAGGAGTGCATCATCGTGGCCTCCGTGTCGTGCATCTACGGCCTGGGGTCGCCCGAGGCCTATCAGGGCATGCTCCTCTACCTCGAGGAGGGGCGCGCCGTCACCCGGGACGAGATCCTCAGGAAGCTCGTGGAGATCCAGTACGAGCGCAACGACTTCGACTTCCACCGGGGCACCTTCCGGGTCAGGGGTGACGTCATCGAGGTGTTCCCGGTCCACGAGGACGACACGGCCATCCGCATCGAGCTCTTCGGGGACGATCTCGAGGCCCTCTGGCAGATCGACACGATCAGGAACAGGAAGATCGCACGGCTCGGCCACGTCCCCATCTACCCCGCATCCCACTACGTGACGCCCCGGTCCACTCTCCTGGCCGCCGTCGAGGCCATCAGGGATGAGATGAGTGACCGGGTCGCCTTCTACCAGGCACACAACCGGCTCATCGAGGCCCAGCGCATCGAGGAGCGGACCAGGTACGACCTGGAGATGCTCGTGGAGACCGGGGTCTGCAAGGGGATCGAGAACTACTCCCGCCACCTTACGGGCCGCATGCCCGGGGAGCCTCCCCCTACCCTCATGGACTACCTGCCCCGGGACACCATCGTGTTCCTGGACGAGTCCCACGTGGGCGTGCCGCAGCTCATCGGCATGTACCGGGGCGACCACTCGCGGAAGTCGACGCTGGTGGAGTACGGCTTCCGGCTGCCCTCGGCCCTGGACAACCGGCCGCTGCGCTTCGACGAGTTCAACCGGCTCGTGAACACGATCGTCTACGTGTCAGCCACCCCGGGCGACTACGAGCTCAGGCAGACGAAGGGACAGGTGGTGGAGCAGGTGGTGAGGCCCACGGGCCTCCTGGACCCTGCCATCGAGATCAGGCCCGCCACGGGCCAGGTGGACGACCTGTACCGCGAGATCGTCAGGACCGTGAAGCAGGGGGGCCGCGTGCTCGTCACCACGCTGACCAAGAGGATGGCAGAGGAGCTCACCGACTACTACCAGGGCCTGGACATCAAGGTGAAATACATGCACTCGGACATCGACACGCTCGAGCGCATCGAGCTCGTCAAGGGCCTCAGGGAAGGCACCTTCGACGTGCTCGTGGGCATCAACCTCCTGCGTGAGGGCCTGGACATCCCCGAGGTCACCCTGGTGGCCGTCATGGACGCCGACAAGGAGGGGTTCCTGCGTTCCGAACGCTCCCTGATCCAGACCGCGGGCAGGGCGGCCAGGAACATCGGCGGCAGGGTCGTCATGTATGCGGACACCCGCACCGGGTCCATCGAGAAGGCGTACTCCGAGACCATGCGGCGCCGGGTCAAGCAGGAGGCCTACAACAAGGCCAACGGCATCACGCCCAGGAGCATCCAGAAGAACATCCGCGACATCCTTGCCTCGATCTACGAACGGGACTACCCTGACATCTCCGCCCAGATCAAGACCTCCATGGGGACCATCGAGCTCGGCCGGGTGAAGGAGACCATGAAGGAGCTGGAGAAAAAAATGACGGCTGCGGCCAAGGACCTGCGCTTCGAAGAGGCTGCCGGGTTCCGCGACGAGATCAAGCGCCTCAAGCGGATCCACCTGGCCGTGGAGGGATGAGGGGATGACCGGGCACGCCATACCGGCCGGGTACACACAGGAGCACCGGGAAGGCTTCACCGTCATCTACCTGTCCACGATGCCCCACCTGCGCGACATCGTCGGTGCCCCCGGCCCCCTGGGAGCGCCTTCACGGCTCAGCGGCAGGACCACCCTGCGCATCGTCGAACCGGACATGGTGGTGCGTCCCCTCGTGCACGGCGGCCTGTTCAGGCACATCACGGGTGGGCGGTTCCTCGGCGTGGGCAGGACCATGCAGGAGATCAGGGTGAGCGACTTCCTGGCCACGAACGGCATCCCCACCCCCGAGATCCTGGCGGTCAGGATGGCTCGGGCAGGGCTGTTCTACCACATCGAGGTCGTCTCGCGGCTCGTGCCCGATGCCGTGGACCTGCTGACCTACCTGGAGGTGACCCGCGACGACAGCAGGGAGTTCATGAGAAAGGCAGGCACCCTCATCAGGCGCATGCACGACGTGGGCGTGTACCACAACGACCTGCACATCAAGAACCTGCTCCTGGACGGCCACGGCGAGCTGTGGGTCCTCGACCTGGACAAGGCCTGGCTCTTCGAGCGCCTGCCCGGGTTCATGAGACGGCTCAACGTGAACCGGTTTCTCAGGTCGGTGAGGAAGTGGCACGGCAGGGGCAGGATCGTGCTTCCCGGCGCGTGGGAGCTCTCCTTCAGGGCCGGCTACGAGGAGGAGGCACCGTGAGGCCTTCGGGCGCGGCAGCGCGTGCGCCCGGCGTCATTTCCCGGAAACGGCCTGTTCCCCCTCGCCGGCAAGTTCCGCGATGGCCCTGCGGACGTCGTCCATGAGCCTGTCGCGCTCGTCTTCCCGATACGTGGACGCATCGATGGGATCGCCGATGGAGACCTGCACCCTCTGGCCCAGGTTGAGGTCCGAGCTGCCGGGCCGGTGGATCTTCTCGGAGCCCCGGATGCCCACCGGGATGATGACCGCCCCGAGGTCGAGGGCCAGCATGAAACCGCCCTTCTTGAATGTCCCGAGTCTTCCCGTGCGGGTCCTGGTCCCCTCGGGGGCCACCCACAGGACGATGCCGTCCTCCATCATCCTGCGCGCCTCCTTGAGGTCCTTGATGGCCTGTTCGTGGTTGTGCCGGTCAATGGAAATGAACTCCGCCGCCTTCATGCCCCTGCCCCACAGCGGTATCCTGAAGAGCTCCTTCTTGGTGAGCATGCGGATGCTGCCGTCCAGGGACACGAAGATGAGGGGGATGTCGTAGTGGCTGCGGTGGTTGGACATGACGATGCAGGGCCGCCCGGGAACGACCTTCACGCCCTTCGGGTTCATGACCTCCCAGGTCGCACCCACGGCCCGCAGGAGCAGCGACGACCACCAGCGGAGCACCCCGTCGGCGTAGTGCCTGTCATAGCTGGCGGTCATCCTCAGGTAGAGCACGTAGATCGAGATGCCCAGGGTCGAGCCCACCGTGGTGGCCAGGATGGACAGCTTCTTCGGGAGCGATGCCTTCATGTGGGTCTCTCCTCTGCCGCTCAGTGCCCTTCGCCGTTTTCCTTCCGCCCGCTGAACCGCCTCTGCATGAACTCGTGCTCCTTCTTGAGGTGGTCGACCAGGTCGCTGAACTTCCACGCGATGTTCTCCTTGGTGACCATGGCATAGATGGGCCGCGGCACGTCCCTGGTCTTGGCGCCCTTCATGATCTGCTGGATGAGCTCCGCAGGGACGTTGAAGAAGAGCATCACCTTCTCGTCCGGCACTAGCTCCTCACCGGCCTTCTTCTCCGAGAACAGGATCTCGTGGACCGTCAGGTGGGCGTGTTCGGGCTCGATCACCAGGCTCTGCGGCGCAGAGAGCTCCTGGAGAAAGGCATCGAGGAGCAGCAGCTCCTCGGGGGTAAACCCCCAGTAGTAGATCCTCGGGCTCGTGTCCATGTCGTCGTCTCCTTGCGGTGGTCCTTCCTTGTACCATAGAAATCCGGGGGAACGAACCAGGGAAATCACTCTCGAGGATGGGTTTGAATCATGTGTGATGTATAGCGTAATACATGGCACCGTGCAAAGAGATAACCGTCACCAGGGTGCAAGACACAGACATTCTATGCCCGGATACGCAGGGGAACAGGGGTTGGCTTGCGCTGATCCCCTTTCCGTTTCCGCCCGGGTTTCTGTTGCCCGATGATCCGGCTCAGTGCCCGCTCGATTTCATGGACGAACGCTTCGCTGCCCAAAGGTCGTCCCGTTTTCTCGTGGAGCCGGAGACGGTCCACGTCCGGCTTCCTGAGGCGGACCTGGAGCAGTTTTCGCCAGTCACCTGCCATGTCGAGCAGCGGCTTCACCCGGACCAGTTCGTCATCCGCTCCCTGGCAGTGTGCCCTGGCGCTGCTCCAGGAATAGTCGAGGGCACTTTCCGAGAGCCCGGCGTGTACGGGCAGCATCTCCACGTATCTCGCCGCTGGAATGAGGTGATCTTCGGCGACAGGGTACAGAGCGAGGCGCCCCTGCCACAGTTTCCCCCTCCAGTTCTTCACCAGGTTGATGTGCCTGTTGTAGTATCGATGAGCCTCGGCGACCGCCTTCCGGACGCTTTCGATCCTCCCCGGCACCGCCACGAGGTGCACGCGGTCCGGCAGCAGGCAGTATGCCCAGACATCCAGAGCGTACCCGCTGCAGTAGGTCGCGATCAGGGTCCTGTACACGCGGTAGTCCGCGTCGCAGGAGAAGGTGATCGGTTGACCGTTCCCACTGTGAACGACATGATAAGCAACACCGGGGACTTCAAGCGGCGCTGGCCAGGGCATGGGCACCTCCTCATAAGTGAACACGTCATGGCAATGATCAGATCCCGTACTGCATTCCATGGAGCATGTACGCCCCTTCGAGTTGCACTTCGGGGGCCATTCTATTCCGTCTGCGTCAGTTCATAGGGGTTGTCATGGTAGTCGCAGTCGCCCGGGCATGTGTCCAGTGTGCATACGTCAGGATTGTGAACGTAGAACATGTTCCAGAACGTCACATTCCTGAACGTGTCCAGCACCGGGTAATGCCTGGTCAGTGCATCGGAATCCTGGTCGTAGAAAATACCACTGCGAATCGATTGCCGCAAGAAGGTTGCCGTCTCGCTGAAAACATCACTCTCTCCGGCGAGGTGGTACACATAGTGAACACTCTGGTTGTACCGGTAATCGCTCAGCAGGTAGACCCTCTTGTACCTGCCCGGGTCGAGGTTGAGGAACGAGTGGATATGACCTCCCTGCTCGACCGTGGCATCTCGAGGCTGTCCCTCCTCGGAGAACCGGATGTATGCGTGGGTGATCATGGTGGGTGTCACGTCATCGAGATCAGAGGCCCTTCTCCACTCGTCGTTGTAACAGACCGTGTCCGTGTCATTGACGACATACAACGGCGTGGGCTCGGCTACGTCGTTGTATCCGACGCACACGGCACCCTCCTCGACGACATGGCCGTGTTCCCCTCCCCCGAGCCTCCCCCGGTACACCACCGAGAACGACACGTCGACGGCCCATAGGGGGATCTGGTCGTCGCTCAGGTCGAATTCGATCAGCACGGGTTCAGATAAGGGTATCTGGTGGTCGGTCCGGTCGTCGAGCTTCTTGACGATGTATAGCGGATCGCTCAGTGCCGGGAGATTCTCCGGGGTGTACTGGGCAAAAGGGTCCCTCGCCGCCGGCCTCGGGTCCTGTGCATCGGGGTCGTCCGTCAGGAACCTGTATTTCACGACCAGATCGATGGACCCCCCTGTCATCTGCTCCCCCGTGTCCGTGGTGTTCCTCACATACAGGGACACCCTGTCGAATCCCTGCGTCCTCGGGTCTGCAGGTTCGTCGGGCCTGAAGCAATAGACCCCGTCTGGCGGCAGCTTCAGCTCCAGCGTGCCCCTGAAGAAGTACTTCAGGAGCCCTGCGGAATAGGAGACCGCACGGGGAATGAGGCGCTCGGCATAGTCCCCGTAGACGTTCTCGTCGAGTATCGGGGCAAGGTAATCGACCGTTTCAGGCACCTGCCCATAGAGAACCGGGGCCGTGCAGAGACGGTATGACGTGTCGCCATGATGCATTTTCACGAGGTATTCCCTGTGCACATCGTCCGCTTCATTTCGGGGATCCTGAACCCGTATCACCGTGTGGTTTACGCTCTCCCAGCTGGGGTACGGGTAGTCATCGGTCGTGAACACAGTGTCCGTGCTGAAATAATTCGCATTGGTGTACTCAGCGAGACCCGTGGGAGAAGTCATGGTCACGTCGGGATTCGTCCCGTCGTACCTGTCCGTGTCAACGATCCGGGCCACGGGAACAGGGGCATGGGTGTTGGGCGGGAGGCTGAAGGCAGAACTCATGAAGGCATAGCATGTTTGGTTTATGAGCCACTTATGAATTTCATTTCCCGATAAATATTTTTCAAAATTAAGTATTGGAAGTACATGGCCATCATTTCTTACATGTTCAGGTACTGATGAATCTTGAACCAAGTGCATCAGGCGCCCAACACCATTGAATGTCTTGATTAGATTCTCGGCCCTTTCTTTATCTTCACTTGAGGTGAGTCCCCTGTAAAAGTATTGTCTTACATCATGCCAGCTGTAATTGCCGAGATATTGAGTTCCTTCTTCTCTCTGGGCCCAGAGTATCGATGAATCGCCACCCGCCAGTACTCCACCTTCGTAGAGCCCTGCTCTACTCCATTCTTTGAGCGGGTCATGGAAATGATTCTTACACCGTATAAACGGCGAGTCTTCATCTCTCCCGCCTTCAGAGATGCAACGCTCGGGTGTCTGTTTGGCCTTCAGGATGACACCGAACCAATCATTATATATCACTGGCCGGTCGGCAAGTTCATGCTTAACTCCCCGAATGAGACCGACATTGTTCATGAGATAATCGTTCAGAGAGAAATCACAAATATCTTCAGAAAGAATGAATGTGTTGATCTGCTCGTGGGTGATCTTTTCATAACATTGTATCTCAGTATTGCTGAGAGAAAGTATTATCAGACCTACGCAAACAATAATCACCCTACTTTGCATGTTCATGTAACGACCTCCTATTTCATTCAAAATTGCTAATCAAATTGTATCGGATTTTTGATCTCTTCACCGATGACCTTCCTCAACAGGGGCAGGTGTTCCCATTCAGAAACGTTTCCGGATGTCAGCTGTTCTTTTCTCCACTCTTTTTCTGTCGCGGTTTTTTTAAGACCCAGCACCCAATATTGGCACCATGGGTAGTTCAATTTTCTTAATGGGATTTTTTGTACGTTCTTGCTATATTTGAATGTGAAATCCATCGACCTGAGACGTTTTACCGGATCATCAGCTGAAATAAACGGCACTTCATTGTTAAAATCGATATCGAGGCCATATAATTCCTCTAGCATGGTAGCTGATCTCTCAAGTGCTATGCCCGCAACACCTCTTTCTTTGTCTTCGTAAGGAATCGCCCTGAAGCCGTTTCTGCTTCCTTGTCCATACTTCCCATAGAGAAAATATCCTGGTTTATAGATCATAAAAATGGGAGGTCGAGTCCAACGTACAATGAACCCGAGAATCGCTCGAAATGTCGATGGAACCCACGTACCCTCCGGCCCGGTGATGCTCCACTCCCCATTGGCATCGGTCAGTGCCTCCTTCGCCATGCTGAAGTCGCAAAGCTCTCCTGCCCCGATGCCGGGCCAGCACTTGTACCACTCGGCAACTACCACCGCCCCCTGAATGGGCTGCAGTGTGTCGGCATCGACGACCTTGCCCCGGTAGGTGAAGGTGCCGAACATGTCGGACCCGACCAGACATTGCGGAGAGAACACCAGTGCCAGACACACAAACGTGAATACCTTGTTCCACATGTTCACCTCCTGCCCCCTTCATAGGTACGCCATCTGGTACTATTCTATCGCCACTTCTTGTCAAAAACGCGAGATCTTCCACAGCCCGTCCTCATCGATCTCGAAGAGCAGAGCGAACGAGCGGTGCACCCCTGCCCGTTCCATCTGAATGTCATACTCCACAGACCCGCCTTGCATCCTGATGAACCTGATGTCGCCCAGTTCAGTGACCAGGGTGTTCCTCTGTTCATCTGACAGGTAACCGAAGGCGTTCGTGTATACCTGTCTGGTCCTGCCCGAAACATCGCGCACCGCGGCATCGATGTCATCGTTTCCGAGCGCCGTGCGCAGGGCTTCCCATTTCCCCCTCAGGAGGCCATCCAGTTCGTTCCTGTCATGCACGACGATGCCGATGGTGTCGGTGAGCACCGTTCCCCCGCCCGACACCTCTGCAGATATGAAGTAGACTCCTTCGTCAGAAACATGCACGAACCTTTCATGCGTCTCGGTTCCATCGGTGTATTCGACAGCCCCCGAGCCCGTGTCCGTCAGGTCCACGCCGATGATGTCGGCACATGACTCCACCCTCAGAAGGGTATCGAACGGCGAGACCCCGGCACTGTCGTCCATGGTCAGCGTGATGTAAGGGCCGGTCACTTCCGACACGACGCTGATCCGGAGCTCGGCCGAGTTTCCGGCAAGGTCCCGGGCCGTCACGGCGATCTCGTTCTCGCCGTCTTCGAGCGGCACGTGGTTGGCCACGAACCGGTTGCCGTGGATCATGGCCGGGATGCCGTTGACACTCACCCCGGTCTCGTGTCCGTAGGCATGGCTCACGGTGCCCGTCACGAGGACGTCGGGTCGGTCGATGATGGAATTCGCAGCAGGCGCGTCGATGTGCAGGGTGATGACGCTGTTGACCGTGATCGTCACCGCTGCGGCGGCCGTGCCGCCCGGCCCGGTGGCGGTAACGGTGTAGGTGGTGGTCCGGTTCGGCGACACCGGCAGGGACCCACTCGAAGCTAGGGCGCCGATGCCGTTGTCCAGGGTCACCTGGTCGGCACCGGTCGATGTCCAGAACAGGGTCGCGGCCTGGCCCGCGTAGATGGTCAGGGGATCGGCCGAGATGCTCACCGCAGGCGGCTGGTGCACGGTCACCGTGGCAGAGGCGGTTGTGGTTCCTCCCGGGCCCGTGGCCACGATGCCGTAGGTGGTGGTCTCCTCCGGACGGACCGTATACGACCCCGAGGGACTCACGGTCCAGCCCATGGGCTGCAGGGTGAGCGTGTCTGCGTTCGCACATGACCAGCTCAGCACGGCGGACTGGCCCTGGGCGATGCCTTCCGGTTGCGCGGTGAAGCTCACCAGGGGCGGCTGGTGGACCACGACTGTGACCTGGTCCGAGACCGTCCTGCCCTGGGCGTCATGGGCCGTGATGGTGTAGGTCGTGGTCTCGTGGGGGGAGACAGCGCGGGTCCCGCTCGCGTCGACCGCACCGATGCCCTGGTCGATGGACACAGCCTCTGCCCTGAGCGTGTCCCAGTGCAGGGCAGCGGACCCGCCTTGAGCTATGGCCTGTGGCTCTGCCCGGAACCTCACGCCGAGCAGGACCTCGACATCGGCAACCGGCACCTCGTGGTCCACCACCTCCACGTTCAGTGTCTGCTGGGAGAAGATGTGGCCGTTCCTGGCGAAGGACAGGGCATAGCTCCCGGCAGGGGCGTAAAAGAAATACCTGCCCTGGCTGTCGGTGGAAGAGCGCCTCGTGAGGCGGTCACCTGTCAGGGTGACGCCGACACCCTCGACACCACGGCCGTCGGCAGTGACCCGGCCTTCCATGAGCTCCCGGTGCTCGGCGACGAAGTGCCCGCACGTGTAGGGGGACATGAAGGCGTCCTCGATGGACGCCGCGATCCCATGAGACAGGGCTTGGACAACGGTCACGCCGTTCATCGCCACATCGGGGACATACAGCCGCGACCCGTCCGGTGCGAAGGACAGGTCGGAGGGGTACCCGGTCTCGACGGTGCCGATGACCTCCAGGGTGTCAGCGTCGATGGCAAGGACCGACCCGCCGGAGTGGTGATAGCTCACATGGAGCTGCTGCCCGTCGGGGCTCACGGCAAGGTACGCATCGTCGGGGGTTCGCTCTATGAGGTAGTACCGCGAGTCGACGACCTCGTTGGTGGCCGTGTCCATGACCGTGAGCATGAGCGAGGCATCGGAGATGGCATACAGCCTGGCCCCGTCCGGGCTCACCTCCAGGTCGCACACCGACGCCCAGGGTTCTGCCGCCTGCACGGTGTCGAGCACCTCGAGGCTCGCGGCATCGATGACCCGGACGGTGCCGTCCGCGAGGCTCGAGACGTAGACCCTCGTCCCGTCGGGTTTCACGGCGATGCCCCGGGGAGACGGACCGACGGCCACGGACCCGATCGGTTCATGGGTTTCCGCATCGATGGCACTCAGCTTTTCCTCCCACGTCGACACCGCGTAGAGAACCGTGCCGTCCGGGCTCACCGCGACCGTGGTCGCGTTGGCCGGTATGGTCGCGACTACCGTGTTCGTGGCCGCATCGATGAGCACGATGCCCTCCTCCTCGGTGGTGACGTAGACCCTGTCCCCGTCCGGGCTCACGTCCACGCCGTACGGGCCGTAGCCGGTCTGGACGCGTCCGATGACCTCGTCCGTGCCGACATCGACGACCGTCACGTCATCGCCGCCGCAGTTGGTTATGTATGCGCAGGTCTTCCTGGCCGGCTCGGGGTGGTTGACCTCCACGGTCACGCCCGCCGTTGCCGTGCCGCCCGGACCGGTCGCCGTGACGGTGTAGGTGGTGGTCCCGGCAGGGCTCACCTCGAGGGATCCCGAAGGGTCCACCACTCCTATGCCCTGGTCGATGGAGGCGCTCTGTGCGTGGGCAGAGGCCCAGCTCAGCACGGAGGTCTGCCCGGCATCGACGGGATTGGGCGATGCCGCGATGCTCACCGTGGGCCTGGGGATCACCTCGACGGTCGCTGTGGCCGCGGCCGTGCCCGCCGGTCCCTGCACCGTGAGGGTATAGGTCGTGGTCGCCAGGGGCATCACCTCCAGGGAGCCAGCCAGGGCCACCTGGCCGATGCCGTGGTCCAGGGAGGCGCTCGATGCGTGTTCGGACACCCAGGTCAGGGTGGAGGCCCGCCCCTCGATGATGACCGGCGGCTGGGCAGCGATCGTCACGGCGGGAGGATCGAGAACCGTGACCGTGGCCGCGTCGGTGGCGACCCCCCCGGGCCCGTCGGCCGTGACGGTGTAGGTGGTGGTCCCTGCGGGCGAGACGGTCACGGACCCGGCTGCCGGCACGACACCGATGCCATGGTCCATGGTCACCGTCTCCGCGCGGGACGATGTCCACGACAGCAGGGACGACTGCCCGGCGACAATGGTTGCCGGGTCTGCCGTGATGTCCACGGAAGGCGGCTGGTGGACCACCACGGTGACCGAATCCGTGGCAGACCCGCACGGACCGGTGGCGGTGATGGTGTAGGTGGTGGTGGTGCCGGGGTGCACGGTCACGGTCCCCGAGGCGTCCACCGCGCCGATGCCGTGGTCGAGGGTCACGGCCGCGGCGTGCCGCGAGGACCAGACCAGGGTGCAGGGCTCACCGGGCAGCACTGCGGCCGGGCTCGCCGAGAGGTCGACCGTGGCCGGCACGCATGCCTGCACCGTGACCGTGGCGGTGTCTGTGCCCTCTCCTCCCCTGCCGTCGGCGACTGCAAGCGTCACCTCGTAGGTCCCCGGGGCCGTGTACGTGTGGACCGGGGTGCTGCCGGTCCCGCTCGCACCGTCACCGAAGTGCCAGAGGAACGACAGCGGGTCGCCGTCCGGGTCCGACGAGCCCGTGCCGTCGAAGGTCACGGCCTGCCCGGGTACGGAGCGGTACGGGCCGCCGGCGTCGGCCAGAGGGTCCCGGTTCAGCGCGGGAAGTTCGTCCACCTCGACGATGAAGGTCTGGGCATGATACAGGCCCCTGCAGTCCCTGGCCTTGACCACGATCTCGTAGTCGCCCACCCATGCGGGCTTCCACGTGATGATCCCGCTGCCGGCATCGATGGCCATGCCCGGCGGGGGGCCGACCAACACATGGGTGAGACTGTCCCGGTACGGGTCGGCGGCGTGCACGTCGTAGGTGTATTCGATGCCCACGGTGCCCGAGAGCACGGGCGGCGACCAGATGACCGGCGGGTAGTTCAGCCTCGGCCAGAGGGTGAAGGGGTGCACGCCCCTGACCTGGGAAAACGACCAGTGCCCGCCCTTCAGTGCGCCCACCACGTAGAGGTAGGCGGCATCGTCGAGGCCGGCGTCGGCATAGAGGCAGCTCGATGGTGGCAGCTCGGCGACGAGCTCGAAGCTCCACGGCCTGTCTTCGCGCGCCCGATGGACGGCGTACCGCTCCGCCCCGTCCATGCCCGGCCACGCGATGACCGCCCTTCCCCGCAGGGGGATGGGGAGGATGTCGAAGGCGGGCTCCACGGTGACACGCAGGACGTGCGGGTCCGATCGCCGCCCGCCGTCGCAGGTGAACATGGTGACCGTGTGGGTCCCCTCGGGCAGGTTGACGGCCTGGTCCGGGTCATCGGCAGGATCGAACGGTCCGTACCACTCGACGCACCCGGGATCCCCCTGGACACCCGGAAATACCGCGGCATCGAGGACCATCTCGCACCCCAGGGGCGTGTTCTTCTCGAGGACGATCTCCGGGAAAGGTTCCACCGGGCAGGCCACGGCTGCGACCTGCCCGGCCAGAAGAAACAGGAATGCAAGGACAAAGACCTCCAGGCAGAGCACGAAGAAAAGGGCGATCCTCAGGACAGACCACGAGACACACCGGTAGACTCGGCACGTGTTGTTCATTTGAAGACAACCTCCACATTCTCGCTCTTGCAAAGCGAGGGCGAAAACACAGCAACGATTACATGCGCACCGTGATACGCGTGGACATCATGCCTTGTCAACCGGTTTTTTTAATAGCATAACCTCTCATTGTATCACCTTCATGCACTCCGGGGATTGCATGATACGGGTACCTCTGATCACTTTTTCCTTGTTTTTGTCTTATACTTGACTATTATAGTCATATTAATTGGTATTGAGAGGTCATTAACATGAAGACAACTGCCATTTCGAAACTGAAGGCATCATTGAGCGAGTTTCTCTCCCTGGTAAAGGCAGGGGAAGAGGTTCTGGTCACTGACAGGGGAAAACCTGTTGCACGAATATCGCCGGTCAGGACCAATGAATCGCTGCTGTCTCCCGGGGTCACCGCGCTTCAGAAGGCAGGCCTCGCCAGCGTGGGTACAGGGCACATACCCGATGAGTTCTGGACGCTCGGCCGCCCGGCCGACAAGGAGGGCAAGGCCCTGCAGGCCCTTCTGGACGACAGGGAGGAGGGAAGATGATCTTCTGGGATTCCTCCGCGATCATCCCTCTGTGCGTGCAGGATGAAAACACGGCTGCCATGCGGGAGATCGCCATGCATGACGATATGATCGTGACCTGGTGGGGCAGCGTGGTGGAGTGCCGGTCGGCCTTTTCCCGACTGAGGCGAGAAGCGGTCATATCCATGAAGGAGGAAGACCAGCTCATCCGTCTGCTGGACATGCTGGCCTCATCCTGGATGGAGATACTGCCGGTCGACGAAGTCCGCACCATCGCCACGAGACTGCTCCTCGCCCATCCGCTCCGGGCAGCCGATTCCCTTCAGCTTGCAGCAGCACTGGTCTGGGCCGGGAAGGTCCCCCGTGATCACACCGTGGTCTGTCTCGACAATCGACTGAGGGATGCGGCCCGCAAGGAGGGGTTCAGGATCCTGCCGGAGTAAATCAACACCGACCCATTTTCACCCGATCAGATCGACCCCGAACCCAATTTTCACGCTGCCGGAATAAATCGACTCCGACCCCAATTTCTGATTCCGACCCCGTTTTCGACAAGATAAATCGACTCCGACCCCAATTTCAGCCGCCCTTGAGCTGCCTGAGGAGGTAGTTCCCGTAGCCGCTGTTCTTCATGGAGCTGGCGATCTGCTCGAGCCGGGCCGCGTCGATGTAGCCCATGCGGAAGGCGATCTCCTCCACGCAGGCGATCTTGAGGCCCTGGCGCTTCTCGATGGTCTCGATGAACATGCTGGCCTCCAGCAGCGACTCGTGGGTGCCCGTGTCGAGCCAGGCAAAGCCCCTGCCCAGCTTCTCCACGCGCAGGGCCTTCCTGCGGAGGTACTCCCTGTTCACGTCCGTGATCTCGAGCTCGCCGCGGGGCGACGGCTTGAGGTTCTTCGCTATGTCCACCACCTGGTTGTCGTAGAAGTAGAGGCCGGTCACGGCCCAGTTCGACGTGGGATTGGCCGGTTTCTCCACGATCCCGGCAGGGCTGCCCTGCTCGTCGAAGGTCACCACGCCGTAGCGCTGCGGGTCGCTCACCCAGTAGCCGAACACCACGCTGCCCGCGGTGAGCGATCCGGCCTTGTGGAGCCTGTCGTACAGGCCGGTGCCGTAGAAGATGTTGTCCCCCAGCACGAGGCACACCGTGTCGCTGCCCACGAAGCGCTCGCCTATGATGAACGCCTGGGCGATGCCGTCCGGGCTCGGCTGTTCTGCATAGGTGAAGGTCACGCCCCACTGGGACCCGTCTCCCAGCAGGTCGATGAACCTCGGGAGGTCCACCGGCGTGGATATGATCAGGATGTCCCTTATGCCCGCCAGCATGAGCACCGAGAGCGGGTAGTAGATCATGGGCTTGTCGTAGATGGGCAGGAGCTGCTTGCTCACCACCATAGTGATCGGGTAGAGCCGCGTCCCCGAACCGCCGGCGAGAATTATTCCCTTCATGGTGAAGACCTCCCTCCCGTATTATCAGACCATCTGCCATGCCCTGAGCACATAGCTTCTCTGTGTACCTATCCTTTGCGCACCCTGAGCCCGTCGACCTTGGTGAAATCACGCATAGTGGAGGTTACGACCTCATAATCGAGCGAAATTGCGGTTGCGGCGATGATAAGATCGTGGGCGCCGATCATCTCGCCTTGCGCCGCCAGAGATGCCCATATCCGGGCATGCACTCTCGCTGCCGGCATGTCGAAGGGCAGTATGGGAAACTGATCCAGGACTCCTTCGACAAAGGCCTGCCTTCTTACACGGACCGCGTTCGAGGCTGCCCGTTCGACCCCGTGCAGGAGTTCGGATACCGTTATGATGCTTATGCCGAAGGGAACGTCTCCGGCCTCGCTGATCAACTCCTGGATGATGCCGGCATCGCGCTCCAGACGAATGAGCTCCGTGGTGTCGAATATCAGCCCCACACATCCCCCTTGGGGACCTGCGGCTGCTTCTTCCTTATACGTTCGATGTCTCCGGCAAAGGTTCGAGCGTCGTCCCCAAGCTTCGGCAGGGCCTCGAGAATGCCGGGAAGCTCCGAGAGCGTTCTTTTTCCCGCAGGAGATGAAACAGGGGACAGTTCGGCTATGGGTTTGCCGGAACGCTCAATGGTATAGACGGTGCCCTTGTATTTGATCTCGTTCAGGAGTTCCGAGAATGTCCGGACCGCCGTGGTGGCATTTATGGTATATCTCATGGCACCTCCCTATGTAATATCATATAATCGTTCTTTACATATTTTTCAAATGATATCCACATGCGGGACAATACGGCATCGTGGCCCGGATATTTACCGGTCGCGGATCATGGCGATGAGCTCTTCGGCCGATATGCGCCCGCTCGTGTCCGCCAGGACATGCGCACGGATATTCCTCATGTGGCTTGACAAATGCTCCTCCTGTTGTACAATTGTCACGTCATTTCATGCCGGAGGCAATCGTGGATATCGTGATCGACACGTCTGCATTGATAGCGGTTCTGGTGGGCGAACCGGAACGCTCCAGGATCATAAACCTGACGACCGGCAAGACGCTCATCGGTCCGGGATCCATACCGTGGGAGGTCGGCAATGCATTCTCCGTTATGTTCAAGCATAACCGTCTGAGTCTCGATGAAGCCCGGAAGGGATTTGCCATCTTTGAGAGCATTCCGCTCCGTCTCATCAAACCCGATTTTGTGAATGCCCTCGAGCTTTCAAGGCAGACCGGCATGTATGCATACGATGCCTATATGTTGGATTGTGCAGTGAGGCACAAGGCACCCTTATTGACCCTTGATCGCAAACTCAAGGCAGCGGCAGAGGAAATCGATATAGAAGTCATGGAGGTCTGATTCATGCAGATATATACCTACTCTGAAGCACGCCAGAAACTGGCCAAGGTACTTGAGCAGGCCGAACATACCGGAAAGGTGCTGATCAGGAGAAAGGACGGGAGAACCTTTGCGCTGATCCCCGAGAAAGTCGCATCTTCGCCCCTGAATATCCCATCGATAAAGGCACGGGTCACGACGCAGGAAATCGTGAATATCGTTCGGGAAGCCAGAGAACGATAGAAACCCGGTACATGCCGATACCCGCTACCACAGCGTCTTCACGTGCCTGTACCGTCGTATCCTTTCGTCCTTCGTGACGAGCGGCGCCCCCATGTCGAGGTCGGCACCAGTCGTTCCAGACTTCAGGCTGCCCCATCTCTGATCGGCCACACCCATCGGTTTCAAGAGATCTTCCACCAGGGTCCCCCCGGTAGGTACAGGGGGCATCGTTCCCCCGGGCAGCAGCGGTCTCCCGGTTGTGCGCTTTCGGTGACTGTCTGCCTGCCCCACCTCGCAAGCGTCTCCGTCTTGCCAGACGAGGCATGCTCTCTGTGGCTCATGTGTGGCTGTCGCGTAATTGTGCCTGCACTTCCTCGAATCTTTTCCGGAACCCCTTCTCTCCCGTGGAGGTGTCGAATTCGTCAAGCCAGGACTGTATGTACGGGATATCCACATCATCATTGCGGAGCAGGATAGACCTCACATCTTCCATGTCACGAGGTCTGCCTGCGAACATCTTGTGGATGATCAGGTCCTCGGGAGATGCAAAACACACATCTGTGCCCTGTATCGGTACCCTGTTCGATCTCTGAATTGCCTGAGTTTCGTATGGGGTGAAGGAAAATATGAAGTCGACTCTGATCCCCGTATCCTCATGCAGGCACGGAAGCACCATGGTCTGGTGAACAAATTTCCTGACTTCACCGGGGAGAGTTCGAAGAGAAAGCTCACGGGCAACGTCGAGCACTTCATCGAGGTGGCCTGCGTCCACCCCCAGGGTGATGTCGATATCCCTCGTGACTCTCGGTTCGCCATAAAGCAGTACAGCCTGCCCGCCTATGACCATATAGGGAATCGAGTGCTTCCGGAGAACCTTGCTTAAGGCAGCGAGGATCTCTTCAAACATGAATTCAGCACCTTTGCCACATGGATATCCACCTCGATACCCTCAAGAGGATCTTTTCCGGGAAAGACTCCAAGAGCCCGGCCTTCCTGCCAGAGTGAGGACACGATCTTGAGTGCCCGGGCATAGGGGACCCTGCCCTCTTTCCGGGCCAGATCATCCTCGAATTTCCTGACAATGTCCGGTCGTTTGACCATTACCAACCCCTTGTACAATGAACTTCTTCCGCATCCTCGGCCAATACGATGCACCCAGCATGTCTCGAGATTCGTACTGTTTCTATACCACACTCATGGTAAGCAGTGTACGGAATTCAGTGCATATGGCCGAGAACTCCACTGCTGAAGCAGCCCGACTCTTCCAGGTCGGACTTATTTCTCCAGCCTGAACTCACCCGTGTCGATCCACTCGTTCTTGAGCAGGGCCCACCAGTCTTCGGCCAGGCCCTTGAGCACATAGTCATAGGGGAGCCAGCCCATGGCCCTGAATACACGTCCGCTTGTCTGGTTCGATTCCATTCCGATCCTCCTTATGTATATAAAATAGCAATAGTTTCAAAGGTTTTACGGCTCTCGGGTGAATGAAGCTCAATGGATGACGCCACCCATCATACTGATCGACCCATGATATGCATGCGTACATTTCACGTTCCGCTCTTTACCCATAGTCACCTCCCCCCTTGGGGGGGAAGGGAGGGGGGTACCTGAAATACATCAATGAAATCCATACCCATGCAAAATGACTTTGCTAATGTTCCGCTTTCAGTATACCGATAGAGCAGGATATCGCAAAGGAGGTTGGCGCCCATGAAGTGTCCGAAGTGTGGTTACGTGAGCTACGACTACCTGGACAGGTGCAAGAGCTGCGGGGAAGATCTCGTCCCGGCCAAGATAAAGCTGAACATCTACACCAAGCAGCCGGAGATCGAGGTCAGCGACGAGGGCTTTGCCGTGGACAAGGTGGAAGAAGACCGCAAGGACCTGCTCGGCAAGGATGCCGCCCCCAAGAAGGGCAAGGACGTCTCCATGGAGGACGTGCTCAAGGAAGACGGCGAAACCCTGGAAAGCTTCGACTTCAGCGAAGACGAAAAGTCTTGACAAACCGCCCTCAAATTCACTACACAACCAGACGGTTGCCGAGGTAGCTCAGTAGGTAGAGCAGGGGACTGAAAATCCCCGTGTCGGCGGTTCAACTCCGTCCCTCGGCACCAGTCGTGTCTCCATGCCGCACCCCTTTCGTCCCCCGAAGAGATCTTGTCCCGCATTGACACAAGAAGCCCTTGTGATTATGTAACATACGTACCCACTACGGCGGTCGGGTCGCCAGTTCCGGGCATTTGCGGCGCATACGCGCGGAGAACGCGAAAGAGCATGCAATATATTCAGAGGGGGTGAGCGTGAACAAGAGATTCATCCTCAACTTCACACCGACGGGCATGATCCCCACCAGGGAAATGACCCCCAGGGTCCCCCTGCAGCCTGCGGAGATCGCTTCAGAGGTACTCGAAGCCGCCGAGATGGGCGCCAACATGGCCCACCTCCATGCCCGCGACCCCATCGACGGATCACCGAGCCACCTGAAGGAACTCTATGCCGAGATCATCGCGGGCATTCGGTCGCGGAACAGGGACCTGGTCCTGTGCGTTTCCACCAGCGGGCGAAACTGCCCGGGATTCGAAGAGCGCTCCGAGTGCCTCGACCTCGACGGCGACCTCAAACCCGACATGGGGAGCCTCACCCTGAGCT
>JAGOOG010000020.1 GCA_017992605.1 Deltaproteobacteria bacterium | reverse complement strand
TACAAAGACCTCGTGCACCTACGAATGCGGGCCGCCCAAAAGGCGGCCCGTCGCTGTCTTCAGGTCTTCCATGCAATCTCATGGTGAACCCGTCTTCAAAATGCTGTAGATTGGCACCCATGATCTAGGGGTCAGGGGGTCAGAGTCGATTTTTACGTTTTGCTCTAACCCCAGGCGAGCCATATCTTATCAAAAATCGACTCTGACCCCATTTTACCATTTTACCATTTTACACACAGACTGCTGGATCTCCTGGCTTATCCACCGCCTCTGTGGTTAGCCGTCTACTCCTCGTCCCGGTAGCTGCGGGTGTAGAGGTGGCGGTTGTAGATGCTGGAAAAGGCCGTAAAGGTCTCGTCTTCGGGGGTGGCCTCGATGATGGAACAGATGCCGGTCAGCTTGGCGTCGAGGTCGTCCATCATGTGAAGGAATATGGCCTCCTTGGTCATGGGCAGCTTGGGCGAGCCGAATTCCAGCTGACCGTGGTGGCCGAGGATCATGTGGAGGAGCTGGAGCTTGAGCTCCTCGGGGAATCCTTCCATGGCGCCCGCCTCCTGGTCCACCATGTGGGCGGAGAGATAGATGTGCCCCAGGAGCCTGCCGACCGGGGTGATCTCGATGACCTTTTCGCATGAGTACTCGTAGATCTTGCCCAGGTCGTGGAGGATGGCACCTGCGTAGAGCATGTCGCGGTTGAGCCCCACGTGGACATAGACGGGCAGCAGGGCGTCGATGGCCTTGAGCACGAACAGGGTGTGCTCCAGGAGACCGCCGACGTAATTGTGGTGGATGCCCTTGGCTGCCGGGGCCTTCATGAAACCGGCACGGACCCCCTCCCGCTCGAAGATCCGCTCTATGAGCGTCCGCAGATGTTGATTCCTTATGCCGGAGACGGCCTGCTCGAACTCGGCGATCATGGAGGCCATGTCCCGTGAGGTCGTGGGCACCAGGCCTGCCATATCCACGTCCTTCTCCGAGAGCTTTGTTATCTTCTCGATCCGGAGCTGCAGCCTGTTCTCGTACGATTCGGCGCTGGCGCGGATTCCCACCACGTCGCCGGGGGCTATGCCCGCGATCTGATCCGGGGCGTCATCCCAGAGGAGGCCGAGCATCTCACCGGTCTTGTCGGAGACGATGACCTTGCCGTACGGCTTGCCGTTACGGGCCGTGAGCAGCCTGCGCTCCGAGATCAGGAACACCGCCTTCACGCGGTCGCCGTCGCCGATCTCGCTGATGAATCGTCCCTTGGGAATCATGCTTGTCCTTTCTCTTCAGCTCGCATCATATACCCTCGGTGCAGCTGCGGCAATCCTCAGAGGATATACCTGCTCAGGTCCTCTCTGCTCATGAGGGGCTCCAGGCGTTCTTTCACATAGGACCCGTCCACCGTCACCGTCCCGGACATGTCTTCCGATGCAAAGGAGATGTCCTCAAGGAGCTTCTCCAGTACCGTGTGGAGCCTGCGGGCCCCGATGTTCTCGGTGTGCTCGTTGATGTACTGGGCAATGGCCGCAATCTCGCCGATCGCGTCCTCGGCGAAGACGAGATCGATGCCCTCGGTGGCGAGCAGGGCCTGGTACTGTTTGATGAGGGCGTTCTTCGGCTCGGTGAGGATGCGGATGAAGTCATCCCTGGTCAGCGGGCTCAGCTCCTCCCTGATGGGGAACCGCCCCTGCAGCTCGGGGATGAGGTCTGCAGGCTTGCTCACATGGAAAGCACCGGCGCCGATGAAGAGGATGTGGTCCGTGTTCACCGGGCCGAACTTGGTGTTCACCGTGGTCCCCTCAACGATGGGCAGGAGGTCCCGCTGGACCCCTTCCCTGGACACGTCGGGGCCACGGCCTCCCTCCCTGCCCGCGATCTTGTCGAGCTCGTCCACGAACACGATGCCAGCGTTCTCAACCCGGTGGCGCGCCTCCTGGGTGACTTTGTCCATATCGACGAGACGTGAGACCTCCTGGCCGGTGATGAACTCCATCGCCTCCTTGACGCTCATCCGGCGGCGTCGGGTCCGTTTGGGCAGGAGAGAGGAGAACATCTCCTTGAAGTCGATGCCCATCTCCTCGAGCCCCTGGCCGGAAAAGACCTCGATGGTGGGCATCTGTGTCTCCCTGAACTCAACCTCGATGAAACGGTCGTCCAGTGCACCCTCTTCCAGCATCTTCCTGAGCTTTTCCCTGCTCTCGGTGTGGAGCTCCGCATCCTTCTGGGGAGGCAGGAGATGGTCGAGCACCCGCTCCCTCGCGGCCTCGATTGCCTTGGCCCTGACCTTATCGCTCTCCTCGGCCTGCACAAGCTGGATGCCCATCCGCATGAGGTCCCGGATGATGGATTCCACGTCCCTGCCCACATAGCCCACCTCGGTGAACTTGGACGCCTCCACTTTGATGAACGGCGCGCCGGCGAGCTTGGCAAGCCTGCGGGCGATCTCTGTCTTGCCCACGCCCGTCGGGCCGATGAGGATGATGTTCTTGGGATAGATCTCGTCCTGCATGTCGGGATCCACGTTCTGGCGTCTCCACCGGTTCCGCAGTGCTGTGGCCACCGCGCGTTTCGCCTTGCCCTGGCCGACGATGTACCGGTCGAGTTCAGTAACGATCTGCTTCGGGGTGAGGTCGCTCATCACAGCTCCTCGCAGTGGATGGCCTTGTTGGTGTAAATGCAGATGTCTGAGGCGATCTCCATGGCCTTTTCCGCGATCTCCCGCGGGGGGAGGTCGGTGTGCCGGATGAGGGCCTTGGCGGCGGCCATGGCATAGTGGCCTCCCGAGCCGATGCCACAGACGTCCTCGTCGGGCTCGACCACGTCACCGGTCCCCGAGAGGATGAAGGTCTTGGTGGAATCCGCCACGATCATGAGGGCCTCGAGCCTCCTGAGCACCCGGTCGGTCCGCCAGTCCTTGCCCATCTCCACGGCGGCCCTGGTCAGGTTGCCCCGGTATTCCTTGAGCTTCTCCTCGAAGCGCTCGAACAGGGTGAATGCGTCCGAGGTGGACCCGGCAAACCCTGCAAGGACATTGTTCTCGTAGATCTTTCGCACCTTCTTTGCCGTGGCCTTGAGGATGACGGTGCCCATGGTGACCTGGCCATCGCCGGCCAGGACGACCTTTCCACCTCGCCTCACGCACAGTATGGTCGTTCCGTGGATCTCCATCATCCCTCCTTTGCCCTCGGATGAGCTTTATCATACACATCCATGAGTTTGTCCAGATTCAAATGGGTGTACCGCTGGGTCGTGGACAGGCTCGCATGGCCGAGCATCTCCTGGATGGACCTGAGGTCGGCCCCCGCGTCCAGCAGGTGGCTCGCAAAGGTATGTCTGAGGACATGGGGGCTCACCCGCTTCGCCAGCGCCGCCTGGAGGGACCACCGGTAAATGACCCGGCGCATCCCCCTGGATCCCAGGGGGCCGCCCCTTTTCCCCAGGAACATCGGCTCGGTGCAGTAGATGGGGTCCTCGATGCCTCTGGTCCTGAGGTATGCACGAAGGGCGTCCAGCGCCCGGGAGCCCACGGGTACCCGGCGCTGCTTGGACCCCTTTCCGGTCACGAGGACGAAGCCCCTGTGCACGTCCACGTCGCAGCACTTCATGATCTCGGCCTCCCCCACCCGTATGCCCGTCGAATAGAGCAGTTCGAGGATCGCCCTGTCCCGCGGATCCGTCACCGCATCGATGAGGTCGAAGACCTCATCGTGGGTCAGGAACTTCGGCAGGGTGAGGCTTTCCTTGAGCGACCGGATGTGGCCGAAGGGGTTCATGGGAAGCCCGTTCGTGCGCATCACGAAGTTGAAGAATCCCCTGATGGCGCTCAGTTTGCGGTTGACCGAGGTGCGGCTGTAGCGCGACGCAAGCCTGAGCAGGTACGAGCGCACCGTGCGGCGGTCGGGAACACCCGCGTGCCGTTCCCGGATGAACGCGATGAGATCCCGGATATCACCCAGGTAGGCCCGGTATGTCTCCCGGGAGAGCCCTCTGTTGTCGAGAAGCACGAGCGCGTAACGGTCCAGCAGGGCCTCGTAGTCCAGATCCATGCAGCGTTTGTACACTGGGGGGGCGATTTTATCAAGGCCGGGCATGGGCAGATACAGCAAGGCTGTTCCATCCGGGACCAGACAATGGTATAGTGGCCCGGCAATCAAGCGAGCCCATGAAAATGATAAAATAAACCTCCAGGAGGATGCCCTATGTCGAACGTGGTTATTGTTGGCGGCGTGAGGACCGCCGTCGGCTCATTCGGCGGATCTCTCAAGGAAATCCCTGCGAAGGACCTGGGAGCTCTCGTGATCCGAGAAGTCCTTCTCAGAAACGGCCTGGCTCCGGATGTGTCTCCAGCGGTCAGGGGAGACAATCCCGATCCATTCAAGGACACCGGGCTCAGCGTCATCGAGCAGCAGTACGCAAACTGGCCCAAAGACCTCAGGAAGGTTATGGTGGATGAGGTCATCATGGGCAACGTGCTCACCTCGGGCCAGGGCCAGAATCCAGGCAGGCAGGCCATGATCCGGGCCGGGCTGCCCAAGGAGACCCCGGCCATCACCGTAAACAAGGTCTGCGCCTCGGGCATGAAGGCCATCGCCCTGGCTGCGGCGACCATCGTGGCCGGAGACAACGAGATCGTCATCGCAGGCGGCATGGAAAACATGAGCGACGTGCCCATAGCCCTGCCCAAGGCACGATGGGGCTACCGCATGGACATGCCCTTCGGCAAGACGGCAGACCTCATGGTCTTTGATGGCCTCTACGAGATCTTCTACGGCTACCACATGGGGATCACTGCCGAGAATATCGCGGAAAAGTACGGCATCACCAGGGCGGAGCAGGACAAGCTCGGCCTCGAAAGCCACAACCGCGCCCGCGCTGCCATCGGCTCCGGGATCCTCAAGGACGAGATCGTCCCGGTGAAGATCCCTCAGAAGAAGGGCGAACCCATCGTCTTCGACACCGACGAGCGACCCATGGACACGACGCTGGAGAAGATGGGCAAGCTTGCCACGGTCTTCAAGAAGGACGGGACGGTCACGGCCGGCAACGCATCGGGCATCAACGATGCGGCTGCCGCGCTGCTTGTCATGAGCGAGGACAAAGCCAAGGAACTCGGGCTCAAGCCCATAGCCCGGATCAAGGGATATGCCTCCGGCGGTGTAGATCCCTCGTACATGGGCCTCGGGCCGATCCCCGCGGTGAGGAAGCTCCTGCGGATCACCGGGACCTCGGTTAAGGACTATGGCCTCTTCGAGCTGAACGAGGCCTTTGCATCCCAGGCCATTGCCTGCCTGCGAGAGCTGAACATCGACTGGTCCATCACCAACCTCAACGGTTCCGGTATCTCCATCGGCCACCCCATCGGGTGCACCGGCGCGCGCATCGTCCTGGCCCTTGTCAATGAGATGAAGAGACGGGGTGTGGGGCTCGGCATGGCATCCCTGTGCATCGGGGGTGGCATGGGCATGGCAATGGCCATCGAGGCGGTCTGACATACCCTGGATGACACGCTCTTCAGGCGGGAAAACAACAGGGGGCCCTGCGCACGGCGCAGGGCCCCCTACTGTTTGGGGTAGCCCCCCCAACGGTGGGGGGGCTGGGGGTATAGGCTATCCCAGGTCCATCCTTCGATGAACCCGGAACAAGACTATCGATATCATGAGCAGCACCGTCGTGACGGGGAAGCCAGAACCCTGAACCGTCCCGATCATGCACCCGGCGCCGCCTGCACTGCCGCCGCCCGACCCGGAAACGACCACCTCGGACGTGTCTGTGCTCGGGGGCGTGTTCCCGGCCGGCTGGGTGTCTCTGGTCACCGCCTCGTATCCTTCCTGGATAAGCAGCGCCTGATAGGCGTTCACACACCCGCCGCTGGCGACCGCATGGGATCCTGCACTCGGTGCCAGGCTTGCGGAGAGCATGATGATCTCCCGCAGCGAGGCATGGTCGATGTCAGGGGCACAGGAGAGAACCATCGCCGCGACACCGGTGACAAAGGGCGTGGCATACGAGGTGCCCGAGGCCCATGACACCAGTCCCCCGTTCACGGTGGTCGTGGTGATACCCACACCGGGGGCTATGATGTCTACGTTTTTCGCCCCGTAGTTGGAAAAGGATGCAAGGGTTCCATCCGTGTCCATGGCGGCAACCGCAACGATGTTGTCAAAGGGGTAGTTCGACGGGTAGTGGTCGCTGATGTCATTGTTCTGCCCCTTGTTGCCTGCAGACGCCACGATCAGTACGCCCCTGCTCTGGGCATAGGAGAAGGCGTCCTGGAGCGAACGGGAGTAATCGTAGAATCCCCAGCTCGCGTTGATGACCTGTGCGCCATGGTCCACAGCGAAGTAGATGGCCTCGATAGCGTCCGAGAGGCTGCCCGTGGTCTTGCCGTCGCCGTTCATGTCCATGAACTTCACCGGCATGACGGCGATGTCCACGTCCCAGGCCACCCCGGCGATGCCGCTGCCGTTGTTGCCCACGGCCCCGAGGACACCGCACACCTTGGTGCCGTGCCCCGAGTTGTCTTCGGGCCTGCCGTCGTTGCCGGCGAAATCATAGCCGTCGATGAGTATGCCCCCGAGCTCGGGGTGAGAAAGATCAGCACCCGAATCGATGACCGCGATGACAACCTCGGGTCCGGGCTCTCCCAGGGCGATGAAGCCCCACGCCTCTTCGAGGCCGAGCTGTGTCCACTGGCCCGCATATGGCCAGTCGTCAGGGACATTCTCGGCCTCTATGATGTAATTGGGCTCCGCATACTCGACCTCTCCGCTCGCCTCGAGCTCCTTGATGGCCTCCAGAGCGTTGTCCACGGCGATGACCATGGGCCGTTCCCCGGAGACGGACAGGGTCGATGCGGCCAGAGGACCGCTGGGTTTGAACTTCACGATGACCTCGTCCGTACGATACTCGGCGGCATGGAGCGTGAGACCGACCAGGACGAAAACCAGAACCGATGTTGAAATGCCCTTGTAGTCTTTCACCTTATACCCCCCAGATCTTTCGATCTGCAGGGACTAAGGCAAACCGGATGCCAAAGCTATGACGCTCCAGCAAGACTTATTTACATGTTAAATATCAATTGGTTATAAAGAATCGCCGGCGATTCGCCCCGATTTTGACGGTTACACGCATTTCGGCCCTGTAATCTGAATTACAAACAGCGGTATCCGTACTGTAACTATGTAACTGGAGGGGCTCCGGGCCTGCATGGCTCACTTTCCCTGTGAGTGATCTCTCAGGTATGCCCCGTAGCCTTTGCTGAAAAGGTGGTACTGGGCAGGGGACACCTCCTGGGGGCGGCGGCGGATGTCGATGGACGCCCTGAGCGCGAGCCCTTCCAGGAGCTCCCGGTCTATCCTGGGCAGGTGGATCAGTGAGTTCCCGAGCACCTTTCTCCGCTGGTGGAAGGCACAGGAGACGACGGCCTTGAAGAGCTCCATCTCCCCGGCGGGGATGGGTGAGATCTTCGGGACCAGTCTGACCACCTGGGATTCCACCTTTGGCCGCGGGAAGAAATTGTTGGGCCCCACCATGAATCCGGGCGATGCATCGAACCCGGCGGACACGATGACGCTCAGCGCCGAGTAATCACTGTCCCCCGCGCGGGCGCAGATTCTCCCGGCAACCTCTCTCTGGAGCATGACCACCACGACCGCGATGCGCCATGCATGGTCCACGAGCCGTATGATGAACTGGGTCCCGATGTTGTAGGGCAGGTTCGCCACGACCTTGGCCCCGTCGGGAAGGAGCAGGGATAGGTCGGCCTCGAGGATGTCCCGGTGTTCGAGGCGGAACGTTTCACTGTGGCCGATGCTGCGGGAGAGGTCCTCGAACAGGAGGTCGTCCTTTTCCACGGCGATGACCCTGGATGCCTGGTCCAGGAGCACCCTGGTGAGCATGCCCTTGCCCGGACCCACCTCGACGACCGTGTCGCCGGGACCGACGCCGGCCAGAGCAGCCATCTTCCGGGCGATGCCGATGTTCTTCAGGAAGTTCTGTCCCAGTGAGCGCTTCGCCCTCATGTCTTCCCCGTGTACCCCATCGAGGGGCAGGCGTTCAATGCAGGCCGGTGATGGACGACCACCGCGAAACGGCATTCATGTCCAGGCCCGCATGTTGGCCGTCCCTGAAGTGACGTATGCTCGCGACCCCGACCATGGCGGCATTGTCGGTACAGTACTTCCTCTGGGGTATGACGAGCCGGATATGTTCCTGTGCCGCCCTTTCCCTCAGCGCCTCCCGCAGGGCCGTGTTGCTGGCCACGCCGCCCGAGACCACGAGCAGGTCCATCCCGTACTCCTGCACCGCCCTGACGGCCTTGGCCACGAGCACATCCACCACGGCTGCCTGGAATGCCGCGGCGATGACCGGCACGAGGTGTTCTCTTCCAGGCCTGGGCTTTTTCGCCTCGGGCAGCCCGGAAAACTTCAGGTCGAGCCCCTCGAAGATGTCGGACCTCTGCACGAGGTGCAGCACTGCGGTCTTGAGACCCGAGAAGCTGAAGTCGAAGGTGTCGTCGTTCATCATGGGCCTGGGCAGTTCCACGGCGCTGTGGTCAACCCCCCGGGAGATCTTCTCGATGATCGCGCCCCCCGGATACCCGAGGTTCAGGAGTTTGGCCACCTTGTCGAAGGCTTCCCCCGCTGCGTCGTCGATGGTCTGGCCGATCTGGGTGATGGTGGTCTCGTCGGTGACCTCGTAGAGAGAGGTATGGCCGCCGGAGACCACCATGCCCACGTGCGGGTAGCTCAGGGACGCATCGATCCTCGCCGCTGCCAGGTGTCCCTCAAGGTGGTTGATGCCGCAGACGGGAAGGTTCAATCCATAGGCCAGCGCCTTGGCATAGGAGATACCTACCAGCAGGGCGCCGATGAGGCCGGGTCCCTGGGTGACCGCGATGCCCCCCAGGTCCCTCGGCGAGATACCGGCCTGGTGCAGGGCCTCGCGCACCACGGGGCCGATGAGTTCGATATGCCTGCGTGACGCGATTTCCGGTACCACCCCGCCGAAGGCGGCATGGTCTTTCACCTGGCTTGCCACCACGTTGGAGAGGACATCGCCGCAGCCGGCCACCACTGCGGCGGCGGTCTCGTCGCAGGAGGTCTCGATGGCGAGTATGTATGAAGGGATGCTCATGGGACGGTTCGCGTAAAGAAGCAGCCTCTGTACTAGCCTGCCTGGATGTCCTTCCTGGTGAGCAGGGCCTGCACTTCCACCCCGATGGCCTCGATGGCCTCGCGGCCGCCTTCCATGCGGTCGAAAATGGCGACCACCAGGTCCACCTCCATGCCCGCCTCGCGCACGCGCTCGATGGCGGATATCGTGCTGGCGCCCGTGGTGATGACGTCCTCCACCACCAGGGCACGCATTCCCGGCTTCACGGGACCCTCGATGACGTTGCCCGTCCCGTGTGTCTTCTGGGTCTTGCGCACCAGGAAGGCCATGACCTCCCGGCCTCCACGATAGGCCGCAAGGCTCACTGCGGTGGCGATGGGATCGGCGCCGATGGACATGCCCCCCACGGCATCCACCTTCCTGTCCCTGATGATACCGCTGATGAGCTCCCCGATGATGGATGCCCCCACCGGGCTCAGCGTGACCTTGCGCAGGTCCACGTAGAGGTCCGATTCCTTGCCGGACGAAAGGGTGAACTTTCCGAACTTCACCGCATCGTGCCCGATGATTTCCCTGAGCTGATCGATCTTATCCATGGAAGACCCTTTCGAAGATGGTATCGATGTGGGTGAGGTGGTGGGAGATGTCGAAGAGGTCGTCGATCTCCTTTGTGCCGAGAACCTTCACGATATCCCTGTCCTTTTTCAGCAGTGCCTTGAAATCCGCATTCTTTTCCCAGACCTTCAGGGCGTTGCGCTGCACCCACGCATAGGCGGTGTCACGGGCCACCCCCTTCTCCACAAGGGCCAGGAGCACGTTCTGGGAATGCCACAGCCCCCCGGTGAGGTCCAGGTTCTTCCTGATGTTCTCCGGAAAGACCACGAGCCCGTCGATGATGCCGGTGAGCCGGACGAGCATGAAGTCCAGGACCGTGGTGGCGTCGGGACCGATGACCCGCTCCACGCTGGAATGGCTGATGTCCCGTTCATGCCACAGGGCCACGTTCTCGATGGCGGACACGCAGTACCCACGGAGCAGCCTTGCCAGCCCGGTGATGTTCTCGCTCCCGATGGGGTTCTTCTTGTGCGGCATGGCCGACGACCCCTTCTGCCCCCTGCCGAAGGGCTCCATGGCCTCCAGGACCTCGGTTCGCTGGAGGTGTCTGATCTCGATGGCGATCTTCTCCGCGGTGGCGCCGATGATGGCCAGGGTGGCAAAGAATTCGGCGTGCCGGTCTCGCTGGAGGACCTGTGTGCTGATGGGCGCGGGCTTGAGCCCCAGCCTTTTGCACACATGGGTCTCCACCTCGGGGGGGACATTGGCAAAGGTGCCCACGGCCCCGGAGACCTTGCCGTAGGACACGACCTCGTTGGCCCTCTTCATGCGCTCGAGGTTCCGCTCCATCTCCGCATGCCACAGGGCGAACTTGAGCCCGAAGGTGATGGGCTCGGCATGGATACCGTGGGACCTGCCCATGGCCGGGGTGTCCTTGAACTCGTACGCCCTCCTCTTGAGAACATCCATGAAGGCCCGGATGTCGTCGACGAGCACCTCGCCGCTCTCCTTGAGCAGCAGGGCATACGCCGTGTCCAGCACGTCCGAGGAGGTGAGCCCCATGTGGATGAACCGGGCGTCATCGCCCACGTGTTCGGCCACACAACTCACGAAGGCGATCACGTCATGGCGGGTGGCGGCCTCGATCTCGTCGATGCGCTCCACGGAGAACCCGGCCTTTCTCCGGATGGTCTCCAGGCTCTTCTTGGGTATCTTCCCGAGCTTCGCCCATGCCTCGCACGCAGCGATCTCCACGTCGAGCCATTTCCGGTAGCGATTCTCGTCGGACCAGATCTCCTGGAATCGTTTCCTGGTATATCGCGGTATCACGTCTTCAATGCCCTCCGGTCGATCATGTAGGTGCTGCCGTCGCGCGCCTTGAGGTATTTCTTGATCTCCGTTGCGTCCTGGGATGCCTGGCCGTAATGGGTGTAGCGCCCCCCCTCGTTGAGCACCACGGCGATGGTGACGGTCATGACGGGAAAGGTCTTCTCGCTGCCGTCGCGCTTGGTCGAAGCGATGACTCCCCGTTCCAGGTCATCGTCGTTGTAGAAGTTCCTGATGACCATGTCGAACCGGGAGATCACCTCCTCGCAGAGCCCGCGGACGTGGCCGGCCGGACATATGAACACGAAGTCGTCGCCGCCGATGTGCCCCACGAACGTCTTCTCCTCCCTGAGCTCCCTGACGGCGTTGGTGACTATCCGGCCCGTGGCCGCGAGGACCTCATCCCCCCGCGAAAAGCCGTAGCGGTCGTTGAAGGGTTTGAAGTTGTCGATGTCCACCCAGGCGATGGCGGCCTCTTCCCTCGCATCGAACAGGGCCTGGATCGTACGGATGGTGGACTCGTTCCCGGGCAGCCTGGTCAGCGGATTCATGTCCATATCCCGCACGGCCCTTCGGGAAATGAACTCCAGGCGACGCGTGATGGCGGAATCGGTCTCGTCCAGGGTCAGGTAATCGTCGATGGCCACGTCCTGCCAGGACGATGCCTCGATGTCGCGCCGCTCCAGTATGGCCACGATGGGTACGTTCCCGAAGATGGTGTTGCTCCGGAACTCCTGCACGATGCCGGAGCCGCGGGTCACGAGGAACCGGCCTTCGACGAGGATGATGTCCGGCGGTTCCATGTATATCATCGGGATGACGTCCTGCTTGCCGGTGATGACCTTAAACGAGTCGAACAGGGACCCGACGAGTTCGCTGATACGAGGATCGGCGCTTTCCTGTACGATGAGAATGGCCCGCACGTCATCCCCCTGCCGGCGCCTGCCGGTACATCTCGACCTCTTCCAGTTCCTCCATGATCCTCTTCATGAGCTTCTCCAGATCGACACCCTCCATGCCGATCGAGTCCCATGCCTTGTGCGATATCTGCCCCACCCACGGGTCGCCGCCGTTGCCCACGCCGCAGGCCCTCACCACGGCGTCGGCGATGTGGACCACCGCCACCCGGTCTCTGAATGTGACCGCACCGTCCGGGTCATGGTGGCACACAATGGGCACGGAGAGCTTTTCCGGGAGGTTCCATTCCCGGGATAGCCACTGTCCGATCTCCGCATGGTCCACGTTCAGGACCTCGAGCTCGGCCTCCCGGAAGGAGACCCGCTTCGTGTTCACCACCTCCATGATCCTGTCATAGTCGGCGGTGAGGGAAACCCTCACGAGGACCTTGCCGATGTCATGGAGCAGGGCCGCTGTCGAGATCTCCTCGGGTTCAGCCAGGCCGAGCTTCCTGCTGATGGCCCCCGCAGCTATGGCGCTGCCCAGCGAGTGTTCCCAGAGCCCTACCATGGAACGCTCCATGAGGTCGAAGACCGAGGCGGACAGGACCACGCCCTTGATCACGTTGAACCCCAGGAGGATGATCGCATGGCTGATGGAGGATATCCTGCCAGGGAACCCGTAGAAAGGGGAGTTCACCAGACGGAGCACCCGCGCCCCAAGGACCTGGTCAGAGGAGATCAGTTTGCCCACGTCCTTGGGGGAGACATCGGGGCTTTCGACCATGGTCATGAGCTTCTCCACCACCCTGGGCAGGGTGGGCAGGCTCTGGATCTTCCGGGCGAGTACCTTGAGGTGCTGGACCTTGCCGCTCACCGGGTGCCTCCTTCCGTTTCATCCTGCGACTGCCTCTCCTCCTCCAGGGCTATGAGGGCTTTTTCTGACGCCTTCAGAAGCCTGTCCATGAGCGGATCCCCCTGGACCCGCACGAACCGGTCCCTCAGGTCCGCCAGCTTCTGTTCCGTGGACTTGGTGTCGCCCAGGTCCACCGGGTGCCCCTTGAGGGTGACATGGGAGACATTCATGCGCTTGAGGCGCTCGATGATCACGTCGGTCAGCTCGGTTCCTTCTCCGCACAAGACCATGCCCGTGTCGTTGGTGATGGTTCTGGCCAGGATCATGCCGGGCCGTACCAGTTCCAGGGGGACCTTCTGCATGAACGCCTCCTCACCTGATCCGGGCACCGACCTTCGGCGGCCGGTCGAACCCCACCAGGGCAAGCCTGCCTTCCGCTGCGTCGGTGGCGAGCAGCATCCCCTCGCTCGGAAGTCCCATGAGTTTTGCTGGCTTCAGGTTCGTCACCACGGCGATATATGTTCCCGGGAGTTCCTCGGGACGGTACGCCTTGCCGATGCCCGCCACGATCTGGATGGTCCTGCCCACATCCACCTTCAGGATCACCAGCTTGTCGGCCTTCTCCACCGCGGTCGCCTCGAGGATTTTCCCCACCTTCATCTCGATGCGGCCGAACTCGCTGATGTCTATGAGGTTATCTTCCTTGGCGCCCTCTGCAGCCTGTTTCCCCGTGCCGGCCTGCTCACCGGGCCGGTTCAGCCTCTCGACCCGTGGGAACAGGGCCTGTGCTGCGGTGACGGTCACACCCGGCGCGAGCTGTCCGAAGGGGAGGATGCCTGCGTGGGAGACATCGGTCGGTGCGCCGATGAGTTCCAGTATCCTGACCGAGATCCCGGGCATTACCGGGTAGACGAGCGCCGCGACGATGCGGATGGAGTCCATGATGTGGTACATGACCGTGGCGAGACGCTGCGTATCGTTCTTGGCCAGCTCCCACGGGGCGCTCCGGTCGATGTACTTGTTCACCGCCGAGATCAGTGACCACACGGCGATCAGGGCAGTGTGCAGCTCGAGGGAGATCATCCTCGCGGTGAAATCGTTCACCACTCTTCCCGCCAGGTCGCCGAGCTCCCTGTCCGCGTCCTGCGAAGGCCCCGCGGGCTCGGGCAGACGGCCGTCGAAATACTTGGCCACCATCCTCGTGCTCCTGCTGACCAGGTTGCCGAGATCGTTCGCCAGGTCGGCATTGTAGCGCTCGATGAGGGCCTCTTCGGAGAAGTTGGAGTCAAGGCCGAAGACCATGTCGCGGACCAGGAAGTACCGGAAGGCGTCGACCCCGTACTTGTCCTTCATCTCCAGCGGGTCCACAACATTGCCCAGGCTCTTGGACATCTTGGTCGCATCCACGTTCCAGAACCCGTGCACGTTCAGGTTCCGGTAGGGCTCGACACCTGTGGCCTTGAGCATGGTGGGCCAGTACACGGCATGGGGCTTGAGGATGTCCTTGCCCACGAGGTGCTGGGCCTGGGACCAGAATTCGCCGAATCGCTCACCGTCCGGATACCCGATGCCGGTGAGGTAGTTAATGAGGGCGTCGAACCAGACATAGCACACGTAGTCCTTGTCGAAGGGAAGCTCTATTCCCCAGGAGAGTCTCGTCTTGGGCCTGGAGATGCACAGGTCGTCGATGGGATCGCGGAGCATGCCGAGCACCTCGTTCTTGTAGCGCTCGGGTCTGATGAAGTCGGGATTCCGGGCGATATGGTCGATGAGCCATGGACGGTACTTTTCCATGCGGAAGAAGTAGTTCTGCTCCTGTACGAAGGTGAGCGGTTTCTGGTGGATGGGGCACATGCCGTCTACCATTTCCGTCTCGGTCATGAACCGCTCGCAGCCGGTGCAGTAGTGTCCGCCGTATTCACCGAAGTAGATGTCCCCCCTGTCGTAGACCTCCTGGAGGATGCGCTGCACGGTCCTGACATGCTCCGGCTCCGTGGTGCGGATGAAGCGGTCGTTCTCCACCTGGATCAGCGGCCAGAGGTCCCTGAAGCGCTGGCTGTTCTCGTCTGCCAGTGCCCGGGGTGTGGTGCCGAGCCCCCTGGCGGTCTCCATGATCTTGTCCCCGTGCTCGTCCGTGCCTGTCAGGAAAAAGACCTCTTCGCCGAGGAGCTTGTGGAAACGAGCCAGCACGTCGGCGATCACCGTCGTGTAGACGTGGCCCAGGTGCGGCCTGGCATTCACATAGTAGATGGGGGTCGTCACGTAGAAGTGCTGCTTCATGGCCGATTGCTCCTTTTTTTCCTCGCGCTGCGGTTTCTCGGCCGTTTCTTCTTCGGCTTGGGTGAGGTGGCTATCATGGGCACCATGGGCATCTCGTCCTCGGCAGCCGCCTCGGCAGCGACCGCCTTCTCCCTTTCAGGGGAAGGGCCCTTCTGCTCGGGGAGCTGCCGGTACTCCTCCTCGGTCAGGATGTCCGAGACATGGGCCTTGATGAACCTCCTGTCCGTGAGCTTGGCAACGACGGTCTGGTTGATGACGTTGATGCTCACCACCGTGGCCTCGCCCTCTTCCATGAAGACCTTCTTGCCTGGCTTCGGCAGGTTCTCTATGAGGTTCGCATAGGATTCCTTCTCGTAGGCCAGGCAGCACTTGAGCTTTCCACAGAGTCCGGATATCTTGGTGGGATTGAGCGTCATGTTCTGGTTCTTGGCCATCTTCACGGAGATCCGCTGGAAGTTGGTGAGGAAGGTGGCACAGCACAGCTCCCTCCCGCAGCTCCCGATGCCGCCCAGCATGGCGGATTCCTGACGTGTGCCCACCTGCCGCAGCTCGATGCGGGTGCGGTAACGCTCCACCAGGTCCTTGAGGAGCTCCCTGAAGTCGACCCGCCCCTCGGCAACGAAGTAGAAGGTGATCTTGTTCTCGTCGAAGAGCTGCTCCACCCTGATAAGCTTCATGGGAAGACCCCGGGCCCTGATGCGCTCGTGGCAGAACTCGAAACAGTCCTTCTCCTTGGCGCGGATCCGGTCGAACCGCGCCATGTCCTCATCGGTCAACTTGCGGATCACGGGTTTTATGTCATCGAGACCCGATGCCTCTTCTTCCCGGGGATATCCGATGACCGAGGCCGCGCACTGCCCGGCCTCGGTCCCGACGATGACCCTGTCGCCCTTCTGGAGCTCCAGATCCTGGGCGTCGAAGATGTAGGGCGTCGGGATGGTCTCGAATCTCACACAAACGAGCCTCTTGGGTTTTTCCGCATTTTCCATCGTGCCCATGTTAGCAACCATATGACATATTTATCAAGTCCATCTTTGATGGTCGCAGGGAGGTCTCCCGTCGGCCGGGGCACCCGAGGGCCTTCTTAAGTCATTGATCATCGCGGTCATTTGTGTGATAAGAGGACAAGTCTTCGCAACCAAGCCGGGAGGCACTATGACACTCTGGGAGTTTTTCGTGAAAGGCGGCCCCCTGATGTGGCCGCTGCTCGGCTGTTCCGTGGTGGCACTGGCCATCATCATCGAACGGCTCTTCGCCCTGCGTCAGAGCAAGATCATCCCCAAGGATCTCATCGAGGAGGTCGAGCGGCTCACCCGCATGGGCAGGCTCAGTGACATAGAACAGCTGCTCAAGCGGAGCTCTTCCCCCATCTGTCCCGTCATCATGATGGCCATCAAGAACGCCGGTATGCGCCGGGAGATCATCAAGGACTACATGGAGGAAGCCGGGGCGAGCGAGGCGTACTCCATCGAACGGTACATCGACATCCTGGGCATCATCGCGGCCATAGCCCCCCTGCTCGGGTTCTTGGGCACGGTGACGGGCATGCTCGCGGCATTCCAGGCGGTCAGCATCACGGGGACCCATTCAAGCCAGCTGCTCGCCGGCGGCATCTCCGAGGCCCTCATCACCACCGTGGTGGGCCTTGCCATCGGCATACCGGTCTTCGTGGCCTACCGGCTGCTCATTGCCCGCAGCGACTACCTCGTCCTGGAGATGGAGAAGACCTCGGCCAGGATCCTTGAATATCTCAAAGGGGACGAACATGAGGTTCAGAAAGACAAGAAAGGACAGGAGGACTTCGGTTCTTGACGTCACCCCCCTGGTCGACGTGGTCTTCCTGCTCCAGATCTTCTTCCTGCTCACCATCGGAAGCCCGCTGATGCTGAGCGAGGTGAACCTCCCCGCCACCATCAGCGGGAAGAGCGTGGTGTCGGATACCGTCACGGTCATCATCCTGCCCGAGGAGGTCATCATAGACGGCAGGCCGGCGGACCGGGAGGTCATCTCCGGGCTCCCGAGGGACCGGGAGATCGTTGTCATGGCATCCCGCGACATACCCTACTTCAGGGTCATGGACGTCCTGGATGTCCTGAGGACCTCGGGCCACATGAGGCTGTCCCTGGCCACGCGGCCTGTGCACAACTGAGATTAGGATTTGACTTGCCCTGGCCATCCCGTTACTATTATTGGAGATGAAGCAGATCCTTATTATCGAAGATGACAGGAATATCCAGGAGCTGCTCCGGCAGGAGCTCAACGATGAGGGATATTCAACATCCATCGCAGCCAACGGGAAAGAGGCGCTGACCATCCTCAAGAACAAGGAGAAACCGGACCTCATCATCCTTGACCTGAGGATGCCCGCCATGGACGGGTTCGAGACCATGGGGCATATCCTGAAGCTCAAGCACGAGACCCCGGTGGTCATCCATACCGCCTACCCCAGCTACAAGGATGATGCCCTGGCCTTGGCGGCCGACGCCTTTGTGGTGAAGTCTCACGATCTCAGTGCGCTGAAGAATGCCATCTTTCAATTGATTGGGAAATAATGCCTTTTGTAAGCCAGAACGATGTCGGAACGGTTATTCTCGCCGGGGGCAAGGGTGAGCGGCTCTATCCGCTGACCAAGGACCGGGCGAAGCCTGCGGTGCCGTTCGGGGGGATGTACCGCATCATCGACTTCACGCTGTCGAACTGTGTGAACTCCGGCCTGAAAAGGATCTACGTGCTTTCCCAGTACAAGTCCCACTCCCTGAACCGCCACATCCAGAGGGGCTGGCTGTCGTTCTTCTCCTACCCCATGGGTGAGTTCATCTACGACATCCCGGCCCAGCAGCGCATCGGGAGCAGCTGGTACGAGGGGACGGCCGACGCGGTGTTTCAGAATATCTACTCCCTCCAGCAGAACATGATACCGCTTACCCTGATCCTGTCGGGTGACCATATCTACCAGATGAACTATATGGACATGATCCGGTTCCACCTGGAAAACGAGGCGGAGGTGACCCTCGGGGCCGTACCCATGCCGGTGGAGACCGCGTCCCAGTTCGGCATCGTCAAGGCGGACAAGGACATGAACGTCGTGGGCTTCCAGGAAAAGCCCAGGAAGGACCCGGTCACCATGCCGGGAGACCCGAGCAGGGTCCTGGTCTCCATGGGGATCTACGTGTTCCACACGAAGATGCTCATCAGGAAGCTCGTCGAAGATGCGAAGCTCAAGACGAGCAGCCACGACTTCGGCAAGGACATCATCCCCAAGATGGTCAGGAACAACAAGGTCATGGCATATCCCTTCAAGGATATCATGAGGGCTTCCTACTGGAGGGACATCGGCACCCTGGACGCCTACTACGAGGCCAACATGGACCTCGTCTCCGTAATCCCCCAGTGCAACCTGTACCATCCCAACTGGCCTGTGCACACGGTGTACAGCCCCTATCCCCCGTCAAAGATGGTCTTCGCCGGCGGCCAGGACGGCAAACGGATCGGCCAGGTGCTCGACTCCATCATCTGCGGCGGATCAATCGTTTCCGGCGGCAAGGTGGAGCGCTCCATCATCTCGCCCAACGTCAGGGTGAACAGCTATACCGAGATCGAGGACTCCATCCTCATGGAAGACGTGGAGATCGGCAGGCACTGCAGGATCAGGCGAACCATCATCGACAAGAGGGTGAAGGTGCCTGCACGCACCACCATCGGGTACGATCCCGAGGAGGACGCCAAGAGGTTCGACGTCTCCCCCGGCGGCATCGTCGTAGTCGCGAAGAACACCATGTTCGATTGACCCCTTCCATGAAACGCATCGCCCTGGTGAGCCTCGGCTGCCCCAAGAACCTCGTGGACTCGGAGTACATCTGCGAGCAGTTCATGAATGCCGGGTATACCCTGGTGAATGACGCCCGGGATGCGGACCTTGTCGTGGTGAATACCTGCTCCTTCCTGACCTCCGCGGTGCAGGAGTCCGTCGACACCATCCTCGAGATGACCGGCGGCGGCAAGGAGGTGATCTGCGCAGGCTGCCTCGTGAGCAGGTACCACGAGGAAGTCCTCGCCGAGATTCCCGAGGTCGTCCTCTGTGCAGGACCCGGGACCTACGGACGGGTCGTCCAGGCCTACGAGGCGGGTCAGCGCTATCTCGAGCCCGACTTCTCCTCGGTGGTCAGGCGGTCGTTCTTCTCGGGCACGGCCAGCGCCTGCGTCAAGGTGAGCGAAGGGTGCTCCAACCGATGCCGGTACTGCCTCATCCCTTCCCTCAGGGGAGGCCTCGTCAGCAGGACGCCGCGCGACATTGTCGAGGAGTGCCGCATCCTTGCGGGCAAGGGGGCGAAGGAGATCATTCTGGTGGCCCAGGACCTGGGCTGCTACGGGCGCGACATCGGGCTCACCGACGGCCTCGTGCGCCTCATTGACGACATATCGGTCATCGATGCGGTGGAGTGGATACGCATCATGTATGTCCACCCGGCCTCCCTGACGCGGGGCCTTGTCAGGCAGATCGAGACCAACCCCAGGGTGTGCCCCTACATCGACCTGCCCGTGCAGCATGTCTCCGATACCGTGCTGAAGGCCATGGGCAGGCGCGGCGGTGCGAAAGCGGTCCACCGGGCCTTCGACATGATCCGTTCGGCCGCCAGGGAGATCTGGATCAGGACGAGCCTCATGGTGGGCCACCCGGGGGAGGACGGACAGGCCTACGCCGAGCTCAGGGACTTTGTCTCCCGGGGCACAGTCGATCACCTCGGGGTCTTCGTCTATTCCCCGGAAACGGGCACGAAGAGTGCTGCCATGAAGGACTTTCCTGCCAGGCGCACCGCACTCGCGAGGATGCGCGGCATCATGGGCCTGCAGCGCAGCCTGTCGAAAAAAAGGCTTCACAAGATGAAAGGGAAGAGGATACAAGTACTCGTCGAGGGGTATCACCCGGAGACCGACCTCCTCCTGGCAGGAAGGGCGTCGTTCCAGGCGCCCGAGATCGACGGCACGGTGATCATCAACGAGGGTGGAGCCGATGCCGGGGATATGGCAGAGGTGGAAATAACCGGTTCCATGGAGTATGATCTCGTCGGAAGGATCGTATGAACGCATCGAGGATCATCGAACTCGGCAGGGAAACGGTGCGTATCGAGATCGAGGGGCTCGAGGAGCTGTCCTTGCAGATCGGCGATGCGTTCGCACGGGCCGTTCTCGCCATAGCGGGCCTCAAGGGCAAGGTGGTGCTCACCGGGGTAGGCAAGTCGGGCATCATCGCCCGGAAGGTGGCCTCCACCATGATGAGCATCGGCACCCCTGCCGTGTTCATGCACCCGGTGGACGGGCTCCACGGCGACCTCGGGTCCATCATGGCCGACGACGCGGTCATCGTGTTTTCCAACAGCGGCAGGACCAAGGAGATCCTCGACCTGATACCTTCACTTAAGACATTGAAGACACCGGTCATTTCGATTACATCCGATGAGAATTCGCCCCTTGCGCGGGCATCGGACATCCTGCTGACCTGCAAGGTCAGCAGGGAGGCCTGCACCCTCAACCTCGCCCCTACCGCCTCCACCACGGCCCAGCTTGCCCTCGGCGACGCCATCGCCGTGGTGGTCTCACGGATCAAGGGGTTCGACCGCAATGCCTTCCTGGTCCTCCACCCTGCAGGAGAACTCGGCAGACAGCTCATGGTCCGCATCTCCGAGATGATGATCACCGGGGAGCGCATCCCCGTGGTGTCGCCTGAGACACCGCTCAATGACGTGGTCATCGAGATGACGGACAAGAAGCTGGGGTTCACCCTGGTGCGTACGGATCGGAACGTGGAGGGCATGATCACGGACGGTGACCTGAGGAGGGTTTTGCTGAAGCACGGCGAACGCCTTGCCGGGCTCTGCGCCAGGGACGTCATGTCTCCCAGGCCCAAGACCATCGGCGCTGACAAGCTCGCCATCGATGCCCTGGACATGATGGAGAAGCACCTGATCACCTCGCTGGTGGTCGTCGATCAATCGGGAATTCTCACGGGTGTCGTCCACCTGCACGACCTCTTGGGCAGGGGCAGGCTGGGGCTTCGCTGAGACCTTCCCTTCCCTGTTTCCCGTCCCTACTTAGAAAGAAAACACCAAAGGAGGTCACCCATGGAGAAGTCATGGCAGGATGTGTTGGACCGGTTCCATTACGGTATCTATCTCGTCACCATCGCAGCCGACGGCCTGTATAACGGCATGATCGCTTCCTGGGTTGCACAGTGCTCCCATACCCCGCCGCTCATCGCGTTGGCCATTCGCAAAAACCGCCTCTCGCATGACCAGATCAGGCAGACAGGTAAGTTCACCTTCAATCTCCTGCCCAGAGATGCCTTGGGCCTGCTCAATCAGTTCAAGATCCCCGACTGGAGGCGCAAGTTCGATGGGGTTGAGTACGATCTTTCCCCGGAAGGGAATCCCGTCGTCAAGGGTTCCCTGGGGTATCTCGACTGCGTGGTGGAGCGGGCCGTCGATACCGGCGACCACACGCTGTTCATCGGCAGGGTTACAGGAGGGTCCCTGAAAAGAGAAGGGGAAGCGCTCACCACTGCCCAGTACCCGGGGAGATATCGGGGAGACAAGTAGCAAGCCTGTATTCACAGGTGCAGGTTCAAAGGAATCCAACCACGGCAGGCACGCGGATGCAGGTGCGCCGCCCGCGCCGGTGGTGCCGGTCGTTCTATGCCAACCCGGGATCAGTTCGAAATTGTATCGTCCTTGCAGGACAAAGAATAAAAAAGGGAGGGAACTCACGTCCCCTCCCTCTGGTGTTTCCGCGTGACTCGTTTTAGACCGCGAACGCGTCGTCCGGGATCCTGATGCAGCTGATCTCGTCCTTGGTCAGGGTCTCGAGCTTGGCCGGGACCAGGGCGGTGATCCGGTTGATGAAGAACTTGGCGCCCTCGACCTTGCCGGTGTAGAACATCTTCTCCTGCTCGATGGGGTTGGCCGCCAGCTTCTCGGTGGCCACGTTGGCCATCCAGATGTGGAACCAGCCGCACAGCGCCTCGGCCAGGCAGCCGAGGTAGTCGGTCGCCGCGACGAGCGGGATAAACGGGTTGGTCTTGATGAGCTGGCTGAACTGCATGGCCGTGCCGGCGCAGGCGTTCAGGGCCTTCTCCACGATCTCGGCCTCGGCCTTGAGGTTCTCGTTGGCCTTGGCCTTGCCGACTTCAGCCGCGGTCTCGCCCAGCATGTTCATGAAGTAGAGACCCTTCTTCATGCCGAGCTTCCTGCCCAGGAGGTCCAGGGCCTGGATGCCGTTGGTGCCTTCGTAGATCGTGTTGATCTTGTTGTCCCTCATCATCTGCTCCACCGGGTACTCACGGCAGAAGCCGTAGCCGCCGTAGGTCTGGACGGCCAGATTGGTGACGATGTCGCCCACGTCGGTGCAGTATGCCTTGACGAGCGGGGTGTACATCTCGATCATGCCCTGCCACTTCTCCTTCTCGGCATCGTCTGCCGCGATTGCCATGCGGTCCATGGCGTAGTAGCAGAACAGGGCCAGGACCTTGATGCCCTCGGTCATGGACTTCATCTTGAGGAGCATCCTGCGGATGTCGGGGTGGTTGATGATGGTGGTCTGCTTGGCGTTGGGATCCTTCATCTGCATGATGTTCACGCCCTGGAACCGCTCCTTGGCGTAGGACAGCGCGTGGAGGTACGCGGTGGTGGACAGGGCCACGCCCATGGTGCCCACGCCCTGGCGCTCTTCGTTCATCATGTGGAACATGATCGGCATGCCCTGCTTCTCCTCGCCCATGAGCCAGCCGATGCACTTGCCGTTCTCACCGAAGTTGAGCGTACAGGTTGCGTTGCCGTGGATGCCCATCTTGCTCTCGATGCCGCCGCAGTTCACGTCGTTGGGCTCGCCCAGGGACCCGTCCGGGTTGATCCTGATCTTGGGGACCACGAAGATGGAGATGCCCTTGGTTCCGGGCTCGTGGCCCTCGATCCTGGCAAGCACAGGGTGGATGATGTTCTCGGTGAGGTCGTGGTCGCCGGAGGAGATGAAGCACTTGGTCCCGGTGATGGAGTAGGTGCCGTCCGCGTTCTTCTTGGCCGTGGTCTTCAGGGCGCCCACGTCGGAGCCTGCACCCGGCTCGGTGAGGCACATGGTGCCGCCCCAGACGCCGGTGTACATCTTCTCAAGGATGAGCTCGCGCAGGGGGTGCTGGAAGAAGTCCTCGACAAGCCGGGCAGCGCCGTGACCGAGACCCGGGTACATGAGGAAGGCCTGGTTGCCGGCGAGGAACATCTGTGCGCATGCCGCAGCGATCATGGCCGGGAAGCCTTGGCCGCCGACCTCGGGACTGTCGGACACGCTCATCCAGCCGCCTTCGCAGTAGAGCTTGTAGAGCCTGTGGTATGCCTCGGGCGCGTACACCTTGCCGTCCTTGAAGACCGCCTCGACAGGCTTCCTCTGCACCTCGTCCGGATACGTGGGGGCGATGTCGTTCTCGGTGAACTTCGCCGCCTGGTCGAGGACCATGTTCACCATGTCAGCGTCGTGGTCGGCGAACTTGCCCTTGCCGAGAATGTCCTCACCGATCTTGAAGACCTCGTGCAGCAGGAACTTGAGGTCTCTCAGGTCTACCCATTGACTTGCCATATTACCCTCCTTACAAGATTATCGTTTGGCGTTCTTTGTCCTGTAGCATGAATGAGCATTCATTCTTATATCCCTTCTCGAAATGCATGTCAACAGATCATCTTGATTTTCCCCCCCGGTTCATGCATAGGAGATCGTTTCCATGACAATCCGGTTGTTTCCGCGGTGCCACCTGTGTCATAAGATTATTCTGGGTCATTGCATGTGCATCTGTGACAGATTGATTTCAGGAGGGCTGTTGAGCATGAATACCATCAACGGAACCTTGAGAGCCCGTGACGGGACCTCGCTGTACTGGAAGGCCTGGCTGCCCGAGGGGACTCCCCGGGCCGTGGTCCATCTCATCCACGGCTATGCCGAGCACATCGACCGGTACGGAAACGTTGTGAACGAGCTGGTGCCGGCCGGCTATGCGGTGTTCGGCAACGATCACCGTGGACACGGCAGGAGCGCCGGCAGGCGCGGTCACGTGAAGCGCTTCCAGGACTTCATCGACGACGAGCGGCAGTTCTTCATCGAGGTGATCCGGAAGCGCCTCCCCGATGCACCCTGCATGGTGCTCGGCCATTCCATGGGGAGCCTCATCGCCATGAACTACGTGGAGCAGCATGCGGACGGTATCAGGGCGCTCATCCTGTCCGGCACGGGGTCCAAGCCTGGCACTGACATCCCTGCGATCCTCATCACGCTGACCAAGATTCTCTCGAAGATCCTCCCGGCCGTGCACGTGAAGTCCCCGCTGCCGCCGGAATTCATCTCCCGGGACCCCAAGGTGGTGAAGGCCTACGTGGATGACCCCCTGGTCTACAACGTCATCACCCCCAGGCTCGCCCACGAGATGAACAGATTCGTGGTCATCGGCGCTCAGAACGCATCCAGGATTCGGATACCGGTCCTCATCCAGCTCGGCTCGCTCGACACCGCCTTCTCGGGCCAGAGGGAGCTCTTCGAGATGATCGGGTCACAGGACAAGACATTCAAGCTTTACGAGGGCCTCAAGCACGAGGTCTACAACGAGCTGCCCGCGGACCGGACCAGGGTGCTGAACGACCTGAGGTCGTGGATCGACGGGCATATGTAGAGGGGGCGTTCTTTCAGGTGTGAGAGAAAGGCCCGGCAGGAACCGTGCCCTGAGTGCAGAAAACATTGAACCCTCTGGAGTGGCGATTGGCGCTTTCGGCGCCAATCACCACTCCAGAGGGTTTCGGTTTTAAAGACCTCTTGATACGTCCGCTCAGTACCGGTAATGCTCCGGCTTGTACGGCCCGTCCACGCTCACGCCGATGTAATCCGCCTGCTCCTTTGTCATCCGGGTGAGCTTCACGCCGAGCTTGCCGAGGTGCAGCCGTGCCACCTCTTCGTCGAGGGACTTGGGCAGAGTCCTCACACTCACCTCCCGCGGGTTGGTCCACAAATCGATCTGAGCCAGCACCTGGTTGGTGAAGGAGTTGGACATGACGAAGGACGGGTGGCCCGTGGCGCACCCGAGGTTCACGAGGCGTCCCTCGGCCAGCAGGTAGATGCAGTGCCCGTCCGGGAAGACGTACCTGTCCACCTGGGGCTTGATGTTCTCCCTCCTCATGCCCGGGTACTCCTCGAGCCTGCTCACGTCGATCTCGTGGTCGAAGTGGCCGATGTTGCACACGATGGACTGGTCGAGCATCTTTTCCATGTGTTCGGTGCGGATCACGTGGCAGTTCCCCGTTGCGGTGACGAAGATGTTCGCCTCGGCCAGGGCGTCCTCCACGGTGGTCACCTGGTAGCCCTCCATGGCGGCCTGCAGGGCGCAGATGGGGTCGACCTCGGTGACGATCACCCGGGCGCCGAAACCCCGCATGGACTGGGCACAGCCCTTGCCCACGTCGCCGTATCCGCACACGCATACCACCTTGCCCGCCACCATGACGTCGGTGGCCCGCTTGATTCCATCCGCCAGCGACTCTCTGCAGCCGTAGAGGTTGTCGAACTTGCTCTTGGTGACCGAGTCGTTCACGTTCATGGCTGGGAAGAGCAGGGTCTTCCTTTCCAGCATCTGATAGAGCCGGTGCACGCCTGTGGTGGTCTCCTCGGACACGCCCCTGATCTCCCTGACCATGCGGTGCCAGAAGGTCGGGTCCTCGGCGAGCTTCTTCTTCAGGACCGCGTTGATGATGGCAAGCTCCCTGTTCTCCGTTGGTTCGTCGAGCAGGGCCGGGCTGTCCTCGGCCTGGTACCCCCGGTGCACCATGAGCGTGGCGTCGCCGCCGTCGTCCACGATGAGGTTAGGCCCCTTGCTGCCGGGGAAGCTCAGTGCGGCCAGGGTGCACGCCCAGTAGTCCTCGAGGCTCTCGCCCTTCCAGGCATACACCGGGGTCCCGCCTTGTGCGATGGCGGCGGCCGCGTGGTCCTGGGTTGAGAAGATGTTGCACGATGCCCAGCGCACGTCAGCGCCCAGTTCCTTGAGCGTCTCGATGAGGACGGCAGTCTGGATGGTCATGTGCAGGGATCCGGTGATCCGGGCCCCCTTGAGCGGCTTGCTGGCGGCATACTTTTCCCTGACCGCCATGAGTCCTGGCATCTCGTGCTCGGCGATAGCGATCTCCCTGCAGCCGAACCCGGCCTGCGAGGTGTCGGCCACCTTGCAGCCCAGGCTGCAGTAATCCGGCATCCGCGACGCATCACATATCTTTGCCTTTTCTGCCATTACTTCCCCGCCTTTTCCTTAAGTTTGCCGACCATGTCGGTGAGCTCCCAGGTGAACTCGGGCTCGGGCCTGCCGAAGTGTCCGTAGGCAGCGGTCTTCTTGTAGATGGGCCTGAGCAGGTCGAGGTGGTCGATGATCCCCTTGGGCTTGAGCGGGAACACCTCCCGAACGAGCTTGCCGAGATTGTCGTCGGGCATGACGCCCGTGCCACCGGTCTCGACCATGACGGATATGGGGTCTGCCACGCCGATGGCGTAGGCGAGCTGCACGGTGCACTTCTTGGCAAGGCCTGCGGCTACGATGTTCTTGGCCACCTTGCGAGCCATGTAGGCGGCGGAGCGGTCCACCTTGGAGGGATCCTTGCCCGAGAAGGCTCCGCCGCCGTGGCTGGCGAACCCTCCGTAGGTGTCCACGATGATCTTGCGGCCCGTGAGCCCGGTGTCGGCATGGGGGCCGCCCAGGACAAAGCGCCCGGTTGCGTTGATGTAGTACTTGGTGTCCTTGTCAAGGAGCTTGGCGGGGATCTGCTTCTTGATGACCTCTTCCATGATGCCGTCGCGAACGGTCTCGTAGCTCGCGTCCTCGTCGTGCTGGGCCGCGATCACGATGCCGTCGATCCGCTTCGGGGCTCCGTTGACGTACTGCACGGAGACCTGGGACTTGCCGTCGGGCCTGAGGAACTCAAGGATCCCCTGCTTGCGGGTGTCTGCGAGGCCCTTGGTGAGCTTGTGGGCATAGTAGATGGGGGCGGGCATGAGCATGTCCGTCTCGTCGCAGGCAAAGCCGAACATCATGCCCTGGTCGCCGGCGCCCTGCTCCTTGAAGAGGCCTTCGCCCTCCGCCACGCCCTGGTTGATGTCCGGGGACTGCTTGTCCAGGGTCACCATGACGCCGCAGGTGTTCCAGCTGAATCCCATGACCGCTTCCGTGTAGCCGATCTCCTTTATGGTCTGCCGCGCGATGCGCTGCACGTCGATCTGGTGCGTGGTGGTGACCTCGCCTGATACGATCACCAGGCCGGTGGTCACCAGGGTCTCGCACGCCACGTGGGCCTGCCTGTCGTTGGCGATGATCTCGTCAAGGATGGCGTCCGATATGTTGTCTGCAACTTTGTCGGGGTGACCTTCCGTCACGGATTCTGATGAAAAGATGAAATTCCTGTCAGCCATTGAGATAATCCTCCTGTTTCGTGGATAGTAGCGTCATCCGGTGATGACCGTAGGCCATGTCATGCCGTCTGTCTTCTTTGCTCATGGCAGGGTCTTTTTGCAAGCATAAAATGCCCGGTCTATGCCTTCCTCCTGAGCCCCAGGAAAGTGGCAATGGCGGATGCCCTTCCCTCCAGCGTCACTGGTGCGTTCTTCAGCTCGTCCCTGGTGGTTATGCCGTACTCGGGATCGAAGGAGTCCTCGAAATACTTCTCCTGGAACGAGGCGAACTTGAGGTGGTGGGATGTCGAATCCACCACATAGTTCCTGCTCGTGGGGATGAGCCCTCTGGCCAGTGCCTTCTTCAGTCCGGCGACCGACTCTCCGCCCTGGGTGCACACCACGTGCCCGTGCCGGTTGGCCGTCAGCATGCCCTCCATGATCTCGTTTTCGGTCACCGTGATGACGAAGAACCGGTCGCTGAAGTGCTTCTGCACGTTCTGGCTCACCTTGGGGAAGGACACCGGGTCGCCGATCATGGCGGCCTGTGCCACCGAAGGCCGCACCTTCATGGGAACGAAGGTCCCCGTAGACCGCCAGCGGGATACCGGGTCGGCATGTTCGCTCTGGACGCCGAGGATCACGGGAAGCTCCGAAATGATGCCCAGCTCGTGGAGGTCGATGAATCCGTCCATGATCGCGGTGATGTTCCCGGCGTTGCCGATGGGCACCACCACGGTGAGGCCCCTCGTGTCCCACCCGAGCTGCTGGGCGGTCTCGTAGGCATAGCTCTTCTGCCCCAGGATCCGCACCGGGTTCTTGGAGTTCAGCAAGAACACGTGGTAGTCCTGGGCCAGCTCCTCCACCACGCGCATGCAGTCGTCGAACACGCCCGGCATCTCGATGACCTGGGCCCCCGATCCCAGAGGCTGAGAGAGCTGCTGAGGCGTGACCCTGCCCTTGGGCAGGAGCACCACGGCCCTGACCTTGTCCTTGGGCAGGTAGCTCAGGTAGAGCGCCGCGGCCGCCGAGGTGTCTCCCGTGGAGGCGCAGATGCCCAGCACGCTGTCCAGATTTTTCACCCGGATCGCGTGGTTCAGGAACGAGATTGCCGAGGCCATTCCCCGGTCCTTGAAGCTCGCGGACGGGTTGAACCCGTCGTTCTTCACGTAAAACGGCGCACCCACCCAGGTGGAAAGCTCGCGGTTGGCCCTGACGATAGGGGTGTCGGCCTCGCCGAGGTAGATGACGTCTTCCAAGGGTATGATGGGCAGAATAAGCTCGTGGAACCTGAAGATCCCCTGGATCTCCAGTACGTTGCTGTTCCTGCGGCCGTCGAAGATCCTCCGCCAGGTCTCCGGAGGTGTGGACTTGAGAGCTTCGAAGTCCGTGTTCTCGATGCGAAGGAGCGACCGGCAGGACGGGCAGGTGTAGATGAAGTCGAAGATGTCATAGCGTCGTCCACAGCCTATGCACGCATACACCAACCTGCCCGCGGTCTCGGGCATGAAAGGATCCGACCTGTCTGACATCCTGAGCCTCGTTGCCTGATTTCTAGCCATTAGTAATGCAGGTGAGCGATGAAACTCAAGGCTTATGTTTCCTGCCTCCTTGAAAATGGGCGTAACCTATCGGAATTCGCACCGCAGCACCATTGAAAGGCTCCACACTCTATAACAGGCCCTTGACTTTTTCAACAGTTTTTTGGCATGGTAGCGGCTTATTTCTCGACGCCGGAGGGAGCGCATGGACACCGTCTACACCATTGACGTGGCACAGGGGAACAAGACGAGCAGCGGCAAGGTGAGAGAGATCTTCGATGCAGGCCCGGATCACCTCATCATGGTCACCACCGACCGCCTGTCGGCCTTTGACGTGGTCATGCCCGACCCCATACCCGCCAAGGGGCATGTCCTGAACAGGCTCTCGCTGTTCTGGTTCGACAGGGGCAGGTCCATCATCCCGAATCATGTGGTCTCCTCGGACGTGAACGACTACCCCTTGCCGTTCAGGGGGGATGCCCGCCTGGCCGGTCGCTCCATGCTCGTGCGCAGGGCCAGGCCCCTGCCCGTGGAGTGCATAGTCAGGGGGTACCTCTCCGGTTCGGGCTGGAAGGAGTACCGGAACCTCGGCTCGGTCTCCGGCATACGGCTACCAACGGGCCTGCGGGAGTCGGACCGTCTCCCCGAGCCCATCTTCACCCCGTCCACCAAGGCCGAGATCGGCCAGCACGACCAGAACATCGACATCGCCGCCGCCGCAGACCTGGTGGGACGTGAGCTCATCGAGAGGGTCAGGGACGTGTCGTTGCGGATCTATGCGATGGCTGCGGCCCATGCGCTGGAAAAGGGCATCATCATCGCGGACACCAAGTTCGAGTTCGGCATGCTGGGCGACGAGCTCATGTGGATTGACGAGGCCCTGACACCTGACTCGTCGCGATTCTGGCCCCGGGACGGCTACAGACCTGGCGGCGTGCAGCCGAGCTTCGACAAGCAGTTCGTGCGCGACTACCTGGAAACCCTGGACTGGAACAAGACGGCTCCTGGTCCGAAGCTGCCCGAAGAGATCGTCCGCAAGACATCGGAGAAGTACATCGCCGCCTACGAACTGCTGACCGGGGAGAGGTTCTAGATAAAAGAAAAAGGAGAGGCCGGAGGTACCGATGACTCAGCCCGGCGGAACTCTTTATTAGAAAGGTTGAACCTTCTCTTTGTTTGGTTAGTCCGCCCCGGAGATCCGGTCTGTCAAATACCCCAGCTTTCTCCCATACAAAACGTATCGGCACGGGCTGGGATACCTTGACCCAAAGGAGGAATAAATGGGGTCAGAGTCGATTTTCTGACAACTATACCCAAAGCAAGAAGAAAATCGACTCTGACCCCATTTTCTGCATTTTCTGGGAGCGGTAGCTCCGCAGATTTTCTCCCCCTCCCTACCTGAACTTCTTGTACTCGCCCTGGGTGTCGATAAGGTTGTTCACCCAGGTCCGGGCAGAGTCTGACACGGCACCGAAGGGAATGGGGTGGCCCGCCAGGAGGTCCGCGAAATGCTTGAGCATGCGGGCCGTGGCACCCCAGACCACACCGCCGTCGATCTCGAGGAAGTAGATGTTTATGCCGCGGCCCCGGAAGAACGACCGCTCGGCCATCCAGGAGTCTTCCATCAGCGCCTGGCGGAGAGGGACCATGAGCAGCGATTCCGACTCGCTGTTGATGCGGAATTCATACGGATAGGGGATGGTGCCCACTACAGGTGTGATGTGGTACCCCACAATGGAGATGTGGTCGTCCAGCAACCCGAGCACCTCCACGTCAGACTGGCAGAGCCCGATCTCCTCCTCTGCCTCCCGGAGGGCCGTGTATACGAGGCCCCTGTCGGTGGGCTCGGCCCTGCCGCCGGGGAACGAGATCTCCCCCTTGTGGTGCTCCACATCCATGGACCGCTTGGTCACCACCACCTGAGGCTCGCCGCCCTGCCAGCACAGGGGGACCAGCACGGCCGACTCCCTGAGGTCCTCCCTGGGGATGACACGCCTCCTGCGGCCGGCCAGGGTCTCGCGGATGAAGTCTCTGAAGGCCTTCTCATCACCGAGAATCTCAGCAATCCCGAGCTCCTGCATGGGGGTCATGGTACCACAAAGACCGGGCCATGAACAGACTTGACCATGCAGGGGCTTGCTGTATATTATACCGGCCATGAGAAGCAGGAGCTCCATCGGGAACTACATCGTGCTCATCAGGGACCTGGTCAGCGACGTGGAGGACCTCCTGGACGACGGCATCGAGCAGGATTCCTCGCAGCAGTGGAAGGATCGGGCGACCGGTATCCTTGGCAGAATCCTCGGCAAGGACCACATCTACGTGAAGGAGTTCGACCGGATCGAGTTCAGTACCGCCTTCTTCGACGACTTCGACGAGGTCCTCGAGGAGGAGACCTTCCGGATCGGCCTCGAAGACGCCAGGTCCTTCCTGATTTCCCTCATAGACGAGCTCGAGAGCGAGCACAACTGCACACCTGGCCTCATGGACATGGAGAGCCTGTTTGCCGAGATGAACCGCTACGTTCTCACCCACGTGGGGGATTCCATGGCGCGCAGCAGCCTGCACAACCGCATCACGCGGCTGCGCAACGGCATGATGGCCGGCGACATCTCGGGCGACGAGGTGCGCCACCACATGGAGCACATCGGTTTCCTCGACACCGGGCTGTACAAGCGCATGGTGCCGCTTCTCACCTGGTATTACATTCAAGGGGCAGGGTTTAAAGGGGCACACAACAATTAATCGCTTCACACCTCCCTTTATACATTCATTCTTCCACGGAAAGGAGCACACATGCCCAAGATCACACGGGCCTTGGTGAGCGTCACCGACAAGAAGGGCATCACGGATTTCGTGCGCGAACTCGCCTCCTTCGGGGTGGAGATCATCTCCACTGGCGGCACGGCAAAGACACTGAAGGACAGCGGCGTCACGGTTGTCGACATCTCCGAGTACACCGGGTTCCCCGAGATGATGGACGGCAGGCTCAAGACCCTGCACCCCCTGGTCCACGGCGGCATGCTCGCCATCCGCGACAATGCCGAGCACGCGAAGGCCATGGCCAGGCACGGTATCAAGCCCATCGACATGCTCGTCGTCAACCTCTACCGCTTCGAGGAGACCATCGCGAAGGGTGCCTCCCTGGAGGATGCCATCGAGAACATCGACATCGGCGGGCCTGCCATGGTGAGGGCGGCATCCAAGAACAACAGGTACGTTACCGTGGTGACCGACCCGGCCCAGTACCCGCGGATCATCGCCGAGATGGAGGCTTCCGGAGGGTCCGTGAGCGAGAAAACCAACTTCGAGCTCGCCCGGGACGCCTTCTCGCTCACCGCCCGCTACGACGCAGCCATCTCCAACTACCTCCAGGGCATCGACGTGGAAGAGGGGCAGTTCCCGCTGACCTACACGGTGCAGTACAAGCGCAGGCAGACCATGCGGTACGGCGAGAACCCCCACCAGAAAGCCGCCTTCTACGCAGAGCCGGTCATCGACCAGCCCGCCATAGCCACTGCCGAGCAGCTCTGGGGCAAGGAGCTCTCCTACAACAACATCATGGACGCGGACGCGGCACTGGACCTCATTATGGAGTTCAGCAGACCCGCCTGCGTGATCCTCAAGCACTCCAATCCCTGCGGCGCGGCCCAGTCCGAGGGATCGCTGGAGGAAGCCTACCGGAAAGCCCTGGCCGTGGACACCACGAGCGCCTTCGGTGGCATCGTGGGACTCAACCGTACGGTGGATGCCGACACGGCCCGCGCCATCGGCGAGATCTTCACCGAGGTGGTGGTGGCTCCCGACTACACCCCCGAGGCCCTGGCCATCCTGGAGGCGAAGAAGAACGTGCGGCTCCTGAAGGTGCCGGACATCACCGGCGGCACTGCCGCCAAGAGGCCCCTCCTGGCCTCGCGCAGGATCGTGGGAGGCCTGCTCCTGCAGGAGCGCGACCTGGGGGCCGTGGATCTGTCGAAGGCGCAGGTGGTCACGAAGCGCAGGCCCACCTCTGGAGAACTGGAAGCACTGACCTTTGCCTGGAAGATCGTCAAGTACGTGAAGTCCAACGCGGTCATCTACGCAACCAAGGACCAGCTCATCGGCGTGGGCGCGGGCCAGATGAGCCGGGTGGACTCCTCGAGGCTCGCCATCCTGAAGGCGGCCAACGCCGGCCTGTCCACGAAGGGCACGGTGGTGGCCTCCGACGCATTCTTCCCCTTCCGCGACGGCGTGGACGAGGCGGCCAGGGCTGGTGCAACGGCCATCGTGCAGCCCGGCGGGTCGGTGCGCGATGCCGAGGTCATCCAGGCGGCCGACGAGCACGACATGGCCATGATCTTCACCGGCATGCGCCACTTCAGGCACTAGGGGGAAACCGTGAGGGTCCTCGTCGTCGGGTCCGGAGGCAGGGAGCACGCGCTGTGCTGGAAGATCGCGGCCAGCTCCCTGGTGGGAGAGGTTTTCTGCGCGCCGGGCAACGGCGGGATCGCGGCCGACGCGGTGTGCATCGACATTGGCGCCGAGGACATAGCCGGCCTGCTGCACTTCGCGAAGGACAACGCCTTTGACCTCACCGTGGTGGGGCCCGAGGCGCCCTTGGCCGCGGGCATGGTGGATGCGTTCAGGGCCGAAGGCCTGGCCGTGTTCGGCCCCGAAAAGGCCGCAGCCATGCTCGAGGGGTCCAAGGCCTTCGCCAAGGACGTGATGAAGGACTGCGGCCTCCCCACCGCGGACTACCAGGTCTTCACGGACGCTCAAGCCGCCAGGTCATTCATCGAACAGGCACCCTACAATGTAGTGGTCAAGGCCGACGGACTGGCCGCGGGCAAGGGCGTGCTCGTCTGTTCAACCAAGGACGAGGCCCTCTCCGCCATCGACAAGATCATGGTGAAGCGTGCCTTTGGAGTGGCCGGCGACCTGGTGGTGATCGAGGAGCTCCTCGCCGGCGAGGAGGCATCGTTCATCGCGGTGTGCGACGGCGAAAACGTACTGCCCTTTGCCTCGTCCCAGGACCACAAGCGGGTCTTTGATGGCGACCAGGGGCCCAACACGGGTGGCATGGGCGCGTACTCGCCCGCCCCGATCGTGGACGACGCCATGGCCGGCACGGTCATCGACCGGATCCTGCAGCCGCTGGTCTGGGGGCTGAAGAAGCGTGGCATAACCTACCGGGGTGTCATCTATGCAGGACTCATGATAACTCAAGGCGGTCCGTCGGTCCTGGAATTCAATGTGCGCATGGGCGACCCCGAGACGCAGCCCCTGCTCATGCGCTGCACCAGCGACATCGTGCCAGTCATGCTCGAGGTGGCTCGGGGCGGCAGCGTCAGGGACGCACGGCTCGACTCGGCGGCCGGCCCCAGCGTGTGCGTGGTGCTGGCATCAAGCGGCTACCCGGGCCCCATCACCAAGGGCAGGGTCATCAGCGGGATCGACAGGGCTGATGCCCTCGACGGCGTCAAGGTGTTCCACGCCGGCACCAGACTACAGGAGAACAGCTTCGTCACCGCAGGTGGCAGGGTCCTCGGCGTGACCGCCGTGGCCGACGATCTGCGCACCGCCATTGACAGGGCCTACCAGGCGTCATCACTGATCTCGTTCGCGGGCATGCACTACCGCAGGGACATTGGGCACAGGGCCCTCAGGAGGTTGTCATGAAGATAGCCATTCTCATGGGAAGCAAGTCCGACCTCCCGGTCATGGAGGAGGTGGCAGTCATGCTCAGGCAGTTCGGCGTCCAGCACGAGATGCGCATCATGTCCGCGCACCGCACCCCGGAGGAGGTGATGGCCTTCACGAGGGCGGCCCGGGACAACGGGTTCTCCATGATCATCGCGGGTGCGGGCATGGCCGCCCATCTGGCGGGCGTCATCGCGGCGCACACCACGCTGCCCGTCATCGCCGTTCCTATCGCCTCCTCGACCTTGGGCGGACTTGACGCCCTGCTGGCCATGGTACAGATGCCCCCCGGCGTGCCGGTGGCCACCATGGGCATCGGCACGCCGGGCGCGAAGAACGCGGCTCTGCTGGCCGTGGAGATCCTGGCTCTGGCCGATGAGGGGCTTGCGAAGAAGCTCGACCAGTACCGTACCGACATGCGCAGGGCCGTGACCGAAGAGGACGAGAGCATCAGGAACGCCTGATCATGCTCATCACCCCCGATGTCCCTCGCGTCGCCTCGTTTCTTCTCGCAAGGACCGG
>JAGOOG010000008.1:34988-115157 GCA_017992605.1 Deltaproteobacteria bacterium | reverse complement strand
TGCATCTCCCAGAGCGAAGAGGGATTCGAGAAGACCTTCCAGGGCTGGAGCATCTACTTCATGCAGCAGTGCGGGCAGGACGTTCCCGAAGTGACGCTCAGGGTGCTCTAGGCCTGTCCGGGAGAGGAGATGCCTCGATTTTTTGCCGATATCGCCGATTTTCCCGTAGCCTCCATCGATGATCCTTCGTCCGTCCGGCACATCACCGGGCCCCTGCGCAGGCGAGAGGGGGACGAGCTGGCCGTCCGCGTCGGGGACCGGGGATACCTCGCCAGGATATCTTCCATCCGGGCAGGCAGGATCACGCTGGAGCTCGTCTCCGAGCAGGAGCTGCACGACCGCTGCAGCAGGGCCGTGCACCTCGCCCTGTGCCTGGTGGACCTGAAGGATTTCGAAGAGGCACTGCGGCCGGTCACCGAGCTCGGTGCGGCGGACATCCTCCCCGTCGTGTCCCGGAGGTCCAGCGTCAGGTCCGTGACAACGGCGCGGTTCTCACGCTGGCAGTCCATCATCCTGGAGGCGGTCAAGCAGTGCGAGCGGAAGACCATCCCCGTGGTCCACCGGCCGAGAGACCTCCCGGAACTCGTCCGGGGCCCTTCACAGGCGTGGGGTGGGAAGCTCTTCGCCCTGAGGGACGGGGATCGATCGCTTTCGGCGGGAGATGCCGGCGATGTGGGGATCATCATTGGGCCTGAGGGTGGCTTCACGGACGAGGAGATCCTCCTGATGAGGTCCGCAGGCTTCACGGCCGTGAGCATGGGGGAGACCACCCTGCGGGCAGCCACCGCGGCCGTTGCAGCGGTGGGGATCCTCGGCCTGGAGACCTGAAGAACCTCCCCCGCTACTTCTTCTCCCCTGCAATCAGCCGAGCAAGCAGCGCCTCGGCCTGACCCTTCTCCGGGAACCCCTTTGACACACCCAGGGCCTTCCTCAGGCTGTTGACCGCCTCGGTGTCCCGCTTCAGTTCGACCAGGGCCAGTGCCTTGTGGTAGAGGATCGCGGGCTCGTCGACGAGCTTTTCCGAAGCCATCTGGAACTGCCCCAGGGCATTGTCCGGCATGCCTTTCCTGAGATAGACATACCCGAGCGTGTCCGCCACGCGGGGGTCTTCGGGGTACATGTCCTTGGCCGTCTGGGCCAGTCTCAGCGCCTCGTCCAGGTCCTTCTTGGCGCCCTTCTCGGCGAGCACCCAGGCCATGTTGTTCGCGGCAAGGCCGTTCTTGGGATCACGGTCAAGGATGTACTGGTATGTCTTCCGGGCCGAGTCGATGTTCCCGGCGCTCTGATGGAGCAGGGCCAGCATGGTGGCTGCCGTCAGGTCGGAAGGGTTCTTGTGCAGGATGTCCTCGTATTCGTCCAGCGCGTTCTTGAGCATGTTGTTGCGTGCATAGTACTGGGCCAGGGCGTGATAGTAGGCCTCTTTCTTGGGGTCCATCTCGATGGACTTCTTGATCTCGGCCAGGGCCAGATCCTTCTTTCCCGAGCCTTCCAGGAGGGCGGACAGGACGAGGTGGCACCCGGCGGCCCCGCTCTTCGCGCACACGCCCTTGACCTTGTCGATGGCCGGTTGCCAGCCCACGGCCCCAGGGGCGAGGGAGGCATAGAACGCCAGCGCCTCTTCGTTGTCCGGGTACAGGCCCAGTGCCTTTTCAGCGATGGGAAAGGCGCTCTTCCTGTCCTTGAGGTCGAGGTAGTAGCGGAGCTGGGCATGCAGCGTGATCCAGTCATCTGCGGCCTTCTCCTTCAGCGACTGGATGTAGGGCAGGGCCGCTTGGGGGCCCGAGGTCCGCAATGCCGAAAGCGCGCCGATGTAGAGGATGTCCGGGGTGCCCACCGAGTGGCTGACCAGAAGCTCGGTCTCGGTGAGGGCCTTCTTGAAGTCCCCCTGGAGGAAGTGGATCTTCGCCATCGTCCGGTGCAGAGATATGTTCTGGTCATGCTCCCTGAGCGCGTTTTCCACGAGTTCCCGCGCCTTCTTGACATCGCCCTTGAGCATGTACGCCTGGGCTGCCGTGGATGCGACGTCCGGGCTCAGCGCGGCGGTCTTCAGGGGTTCGCCGAGGACCTCGAGGGCCGTGGCGGCATTCTTCTCGTCGAGGTAGATCTGGGCGAGGAGGACTCTGGACAGGACATCCCGGGCATCCTCCTTCATGGATTCGGTGAGCAGCTCCTTGGCCTGTTCCGGCTCCTTCTTTTCCAGGAGGATCTGGGAGATCAGCGTGCGGACCTGGGTCGAGTTCTTGAGTTCGCGGGCCTTGCGGGCGGCCTTCAGGGCACCGTCGAGGTCCTTCTTCGTGTGGAGTATGGTCGCCTCGAGGAGGTAGGGTTCGGGGCTTTCCGGGTGTTTCTGCTTCATGGCGGCGAGCTGGTTCCGGTAGAGCTCGTCCATGTTGTTCCGGGCATAGAACATGGCCAGTGCCACACCGGCCGTCACACTCCCGTCCGAGACCTTGTAGGCGTCCTGGGCCCATTTGAGGGCGGTACCGGGGTCCTCCTGGAGGGCATAGATGTCGCTCGCCATGAAACGTATCCTCGTGGACTTGGGGAACAGGACGGAACCCTTGTCGATGAGTGCCAGGGCATCGGCGGTCCTGCCCTCGGCCATGTACATCTGGATGGTGTTGATGTACATCTCCTCCGTGGGATGTGGCCCCTTCAGCAGTCCTTCCATGAAACCGACCCCCTCGTCCCGCTTTCCGCCCATGAAGAGTGCCTGGGCAAGCACCTCCCTGGCCAGGACATGGCCGGGATCGATCTCGAGGACTGCCCGTGCCTCCTTTTCAGCCATATCGTACCGTTTAGCCAGAAGCAGCATGGAGGCGAGATACTCCCGTGCCTTGACGTTCTTCGGATCGGCCTTGGATGCCTTGGAAAAAGACGCATATGCCTCCTGGGGGCGGTTCAGCTTCAGCTGCGCCTCTCCTAGGCTGACGAGGGCCGTTGCGTCGTCAGGGGCTATCTGCAGGGCGTTCTGGTACTGGATGGCCGCCTCGGCATACTTGCCCTGCTCCTGATACTCCCGGGCGCTTTCCATATAGGCCTGCCTCTTTTCATCCGGGCTCTTGCCGCACCCGGCCACGGCAAGCATGAGAACAAGCATGAGAACGAGGAAAAAGACTGCGGATACGCTGATTCTTTTCATATGCCCCCCTTGAGATGGGGCAACCATAGCACAGTTGAAATGGCAGGGAAAGTGGCATCCAGACGGTCGAGGTGCCGGTACGGCGTGCCGAGTTGACATGTCGCAGCCGAGGTACTAAGAATGGTCTGACGCCACGAAAGGAGTTGACGGATGTTTCTGGATCCCCTCTACATCGTGATGATAGCGCCCACCTTGCTCCTGAGCGTCTACGCCCAGTTCAAGGTGTGCTCATCGTTCAAGCGTTATTCCAAGGTGCCCTCGTCCCGGGGCATGACCGGCGCACAGGCGGCGCGTCTCATCTGAGGGCGGGCGCGATCGGCGGTGGTAACGACTGACAGCACGGCCCTGACTCGATCCGGAGCCCGGGACCCCGAGCCTGTTTCCCGTTGACGGGCAGGGACCTGTTCTGTGATAACATGAAATGATACGGGCGCACCCACTCCAGTCAGGAAATTGTTTTGCCGATGTAGGGGTAGTATGAAAAGGCTTTTTTCCGCTGCGATCCTGTTCTTTCTCGACCTCGCCACGGCGGGCGTGTCGGTCTACCTTGCAAAGTACCTCCAGAGGATGCTGCCCGAGGTGAGCCTCCCCGACGAGACGCTCTGGGTGAAGGCCTTTGTGTACGGTGCCGTGACGATTCTGTGCTTCTATTTCCAGGATCTCTATGACTGGAAGTACTGGAAAAAGGCCTCGGAGCTCATCTCGTCCCTCCTGCTGGCAGAGGGGCTCACGCTCATCGTCCTCGCACTGGTCTACTTCATCCTGCCCGGGGTCGGCCTTGAACGGGACGTGCTGCTCATGGCCATCGCATTCACCTTCGTGGTGACCTTCGGGTTAAGGATGGTCTACGTCACCCTGAGATTCGCCCAGTACGCAGGCATGCGCGTCATCGTGTTCGGCGACGGCGAAAACGCCAAGTTCCTGTTCCGGGAGATTCGTGCGGGAGGGCACTCCGTCATCTTCGAGGGCTATATCGGCAGGAGCAACTGGGATCTCCCCCTGCGGTGCCTCGGTGATACGGCGGAGCTCTCCTCGATCATGAAAAGAAACGAACCGGACATCCTCGTCGTGGCCCCTGACGGGTGGAGGGGCACGCTCCCCATCGAGGACCTGCTCCGGGTGAAGTTCACCCAGTGTGACGTCATCGACGGGCCAACCTTCTATGAACAGGTGACCGGGAGGATCCTCGTCGAGGAGATCCGGCCGAGTTCCATCATCTTCACCAGGGGCTTCCAGAGCTCTCGCTTCGAGGACATCTTCAAGCGCGTGTTCGACCTCGTCTTCGGCGTCATCGGCCTCGTGCTCACCTCCCCTGTCATGCTGCTCACCGCCGTGGCCATCCGCCTGGATTCGCCGGGTCCGATATTCTACCTCCAGCACCGGGTGGGCAAGGACGGCAGGGACTTCAAGGTGATCAAGTTCAGGTCCATGCGGGTGGATGCCGAGAAGGACGGCCCGAAGTGGGCCAGCGAGAACGACCCCCGGATCACCCGGGTGGGAAGGATCATCCGCAAGCTGCGGATCGACGAACTCCCCCAGTTCATCAACGTGATCAAGAACGACATGAGCTTCGTGGGGCCCCGCCCCGAACGGCGCTACTTCGTGGACCAGCTCGAGAAGGCCATTCCCTTCTACGCCCTGCGCATGCACGCCAAGCCCGGGATCACCGGCTGGGCGCAGATCAACTACCCGTACGGCGACACCTTCGAGGATGCCAAGGAGAAGCTCAAGTACGAGCTCTACTACATGAAGCACCGCTCCCTGTGGCTCGACCTGGTGATCATCTTCCAGACCATCAAGGTCGCCATCAAGGGGAGGGGGTCGCAGTAGAGGCCTACAGCGCGCTCAGTATGAGAGGACCGTTCGCCGTGATGGCGATGCTGTGCTCGAAGTGAGCGGAGAGTGAACGGTCCGCGGTGACCGCGGTCCACCCGTCCTTGAGGATGTTCACCTTCCAGGTACCCTCGTTCACCATGGGCTCGATGGCCAGGGTCATGCCCTCCTGCAGGATCGGACCGGCGCCTTTTTTCCCGAAGTTGGGCACCTGCGGGTCTTCGTGGAGGCCTCTGCCGATGCCGTGGCCGACGAACTCCCTGACCACGTGGAACCCGGCGGACTCCACGACCTTCTGGATCGCGGCAGAGATGTCGTAGAGGTGGTTCCCTGCCACCGACTGACCGATGCCCTCGTAGAGGGCCTTCTCGGTGACATCCATGAGGCGGTGCGCATTTTTCGAAACATCCCCGACGGCAAAGGTCCTGGCCGAGTCCGAATAGAAGCCTTCATGGAGCGCACCCACGTCGATGCTGACGATATCACCCGCGAGGAGCCTGCGGGTCGACGGGATACCGTGGATGACCTCGTTGTTCACCGAGGTGCACAGGGTGGCGGGGTATCCCCGGTAGCCCTTGAATGCAGGGACGGCATGGGAGGACCGGATGAACAGCTCCGCCTCCCTGTCGAGTTCGACGGTGGTGATGCCGGGCTGAATGAGGGGGGCCAGGTGCTCGAAGAGGAGGGCCAGGATCCGGTTGCCCTCCCGCATGGTCGCTATCTCCTGTGGCGTCTTCAGGAAGATCATCCATCCAGGACCTTTTTGAGGGGATACTCGATGATGCCCCGGGCCCCGACCTTGAGCAGCTCGGGTATCAGAGAACGTGAGTGGGACTCGTTGACGATGATCTCGAGGGAGTACCACTGGGGGTCGTGCAGCGGCGAGACCGTGGGCGAGGTCAGGGCCGGCAGCATCCTGATGACGGCCTCCAGCTTGTCCCTGGGTGCATTCATCTTGAGGCCCACCATGCCGGTGGCCTGGAGCGCCGATTTCAGCATGAGCGATATCTGCTCGATCTTGGACCGCTTCTGCGGATCGGTCCACGCGACCCTGTTGGCGATGAGCTTGGTGTTGGTCTCCAGGAGCACGTCCACGATCCGGAGGTTGTGCGCCCTGATGGTGGACCCGGTTTCGGTGACCTCCACGATGGCGTCCGCCAGGCCGTCCACCACCTTCGCCTCGGTGGCGCCCCAGGAAAATTCCACCTCCACGGGGATGTTCCGGTCCTCGAAGAACTTCTTCGTGAAGTTCACGAGCTCGGTGGCGATTTTCTTGCCCCTGAGGTCCTCGAGGGTACGGACGGGAGACTTTTCGTCCACGGCCAGGACCCATTTCGCGGGTTTGTAGGTGGCCTTGGAGTAGATCAGGTCGGCGACTTCCACGACGTCGGAGCCGTTCTCCAGGATCCAGTCCTTGCCGGTGAGCGCCAGGTCGAAGAGGCCCGACTCGACATAGCGGGAAACCTCCTGGGCCCGCACCAGGGCGCATTCGATGTCCTTGTCGTCGATAGAGGGGAAATAGCTGCGGGACGACGTGCTGATGACCCAGCCCGCATCCTTGAACAGGTCGATGGTGGAGGTCTGCAGGCTTCCCTTGGGGATGGCAAGACGTATCAGGCTCATTTCTTGTACACCTCTTCAGGATCGAATACCTTCACGCCGTCCTCGCGGAGACTCCCGTTCTGAAGGACGCGGTAGAAACACGACCGGTATCCGGTGTGACAGGCGGCGCCGCCGACCTGGTTCACCTTGAGCAGGATGGCGTCGCGGTCGCAGTCGATGCGGACCTCGACGACCTCCTGGACGTTGCCGGATTCCTCTCCCTTCCGCCAGAGCCTGTTCCGCGACCGGCTGAAGTAGCAGGCCCTGCCGGTCCGCGTGGTTTCCCGGAAGGACTCCTCGTTCATGTACGCGAGCATGAGGATTTCCCCGGTTGCCGCATCCTGGGCGATGGCGGGCACGATTCCCCCGCTCTTCTCGAAATCCACCAGTGTTTCCATGGGATACCTCCTGAAAGCTGAGCCTTAACAGGTTTTTGCAAAGGGTGTCAAGGGCGCATCCCGGGATCGTCTCCGCCTCCGGAGTCGTCGTGGGCCCCGCGGCCGTACCGGTATTCCCGTGAAGACAGCGACATGAGGAGATCGACGATCATGTCCACGAAGGATTCCCGCGAACCCTGGAGCTTCATGTCGTCGCCCGTGCCGGCGGCCTCGAAGAAGGTGCGGCAGGCCCTGATCTGGGTGTCGGTGAAGTGCGCCACAAGGCCTTCCGGTTTTTCGTCCTGGTCCCGGCTGACCTCCCGCCGGGCGTGGGCCCAGTTGATCGTCCTGGAAAAGAAGATCAGCGCACGGTCCAGGAGCACATAGGGGAACTGCGTGTTCCTGTTCGGCCCGACCGTGAGGAGGTAGTCGCCGATGGACGTTCCGAACCGGAAGGGCCCCAGGCGCGGCATGGTGACCTTGTAGCTGATCATGCGCCTGCCTCCCAGCAGGGCCGTGCCTGCACCCAGCAGGCCGCCCACCAGCGCGAAGGCCCCCAGGCTGGAACCGCCTGCGATTGCATCGAGCCCCAGACCGATCCCGCCGCCGGCCACGGCTCCCGCCGCTGCAACCTGGATCGGGCTCAAGCCCAGCATGCGCCACGTTTTCTCCTCGAACAGGTCGTCACCCTGGACGATCTCACCGGGCAGGCGGCAGTCGAAGATGTTGTGCTTGAAGTGCCTGCGGATCTCCAGGTGGGTTCTCCGCTCCAGGCCCGTGATGTGCTCACGGTATTCGCGGGTGAGCTCGTCGCGCAGGACCCGCTGCTCCTGCTCCGGGGAGAAACTCCGGGATACCTGGTAGGTCACGGCTTGCGCGATCAAACCGGCTATGAGCAATGCAGTCTGGGTGATCCGCCGGAGCCAGTCATCCTCGAGGGCCTCGATCACCCTGCCCAGGGGCACTTCCCATTCCTGGTCTATGGACTTGAGGCTTGCCAGGAGTCCGATCCGCTCTGCATAGGTGGCCCGGAGCGCGTTGAATATACGCACCGCGTTGAAGTGCCTGCGGAGCTCGTCCCTCCATGCCGTGATGTACTGCTCGTCGTCCTCCTTGGCGTTGATGACGGCCATTCTCGGGATGCCGGTCATGCGCAGAATCTCCATCTCGGCGATGTCGATGGAACGCAAAGGGCGGGAGGCGTCGAGCACGTAGATGATCTCGGCCCCCTCCGCGAGAGGCCTGAACAGTTCGAGCTCGCCGCTGAAGCGGGGGTCTCCGGCGTTCTGCCGCAGGAATGACGCCAGCATGTCCGGCCCCGCATGGGCCTGGAGCCACTCGAGGGTGGCACGGGGAGACTGGAACCCCGGCGTGTCGACAAAGCGCAGCATCTCGCGCCCGTCGATGATCACGGGGAAGGAGCGGCACACGACCGTTTCCCCCGGCAGGGGGGTTATGCGCACGGTGTCGTCCTCGGTGAGGGTAGATACCACGGACGACTTCCCCTCGTTGGGGTGCCCCACCACGGCGAAGGTGAGTACCTGGGGCGCGTCCGTCATAGGTCACCCGCAGTGATTACGGTGAGGCGGGGGTCGGCGAGTTCCGCCAGGGCCTTGTTCCAGACGGTCCTGTCGTCCTGCCTCACCGGCGCGAGGATCGTGTCAGCCACCGGTTTTCCGACGAGCAGGACGGCTAACTGGAGTGATCTGCCCCCGGCCGACCGGATCGCGCGAATGAGCCCGGTGACCTCGGCAATGGGCGGCAGCCATGCCTCCTGGACGAGGACCACGGCACGTTCCTCACGGTTGTGTGCCCCCACGGCAGCCTCGATGGCGCGGCGGTCCCTGTCCGTGCTGCCGGTGATGGGCATGACGTCCACCAGCTTCAAACCGAGGCGCGCGCCGAGGTAGTGCTCGAGCTCCCGCTCGTCACACCGGCCGATGATGTCCTCGGGAATCAGTGCCGCCGCATCGCTGTAGGAAAGGTAGACCGCCTCCCGGGTGTCGGGAAGACCTTGGCTCAGCCTGGTTACGGGCGGCTTGTCGGGTGTCCCTGCCGTAGAGATCCCGGGAGAACGCATGCGCAGCATCAGCTCATCGCACGCCGCGCGGATGAACCGCACCCGGCCGAGAGCGAGCCGCTCGCCTATCATGGCCGCGACAGCCAGAGCGACCCTGGGCGCCAGGCCGTAACACACCACGGCGCCGACCAGGAAAGGCCACCACGAAACGAGGTTCCCGGTAGCGAGGGCCCGCAGGCCTTCCTTGAGCACCATGCGGCTTCCCTCGATCTCCTCGAGGGTCGGGTGAGCCCAAGGGCCCATGAGCCAGGCCCAGGGCGCGGACATGGTCCTGACCACCTCATGGACTGCACCGGGGCTCATCTGCAGGGTGGACTGCCAGCCGAAGGCGAGGTCCGATGTCAGGACGCGTATGAGGGTGGCGGCGACAGCCCCGACGTTGAACATGATGCCGAAGAGCTGCACCGCGGCAAAGAATGGCCAGAACAGCACATGCCCGTAGATGCCGTACATGCCGCGCAGGAACCCGGATGCCTCCCGGATGTCGGCGCGACGCCGTCCCCCGGCCCTGTCCATGGTGGCCCGTGCGAGCCTCGAGACCATTCGTTCCAGCGACCGGCTGAGCAGGCCGTAGAGGAGGGAGTACTTCCTGAGCCGGTCCATGGAGGTCCTCACGAAAAGAAAACGGAACATGGCGAGCAGGCCCGCGAGCTGCAGAAAGACCAGCACCCCGAGGTACGCGGTCACGTTCACGGCCGTATGCCCGGTGTAGGTCAGCAACGCCAGCGCAGTGGCCGCACCCGACAGGAGTCCGAGGACGGCGATGGACACGCACAGCAGCACCCGTGCTTCACGGAAGCCCTCTCCCGGCAGCACGGCCTCGGGGTCCTCCGTGCGGACCAGAGACCTGCGATCCTCGAGCCAGAGCCTGAAGGCGCCGCGTCTGTAGGAGTCGGACCCGGGCGACATGCCTTTCACCAGGGGTTCGATCGATTCGAGGAAGATCCTGCGGTCCCGCTGTTGCGCGGACTTGTCGGGCTGCCCCCCTTCGAGGGAGAGAAAATACTCGAAGTCGACGAGGTCGGCGATGGTCCATTTACGAGCGTTCATGGCCCTTCTGTGTCTTGTTATGGGGAACTTCTCGGATACTTTCAAGCGTTTCTCGCCGGGGCACCCTCAGGGCTTGTTGATGCAGAGCCCTTGAGCGTCCGCGGCCGCCTCCTTGAGCAGCTCAGCCATGGTGGGATGCGGATAGGACGGGCCGAGAAACTCCTCCACGGACAGCCTGCGCGCCACTGCCAGGGCCGCCCAGGCAATGAGCTCGGTGGCATGGGGGGCCATGATGGTCACGCGCTCCAGGATGCCACCGGGCCCGCAGTATATCGTTGCAAAGCCCTCGGACTCCTCCATGGTCCTGGCCCTGCCCAGGGCTGACACCGGGAAGGTACCCCTGTTCATCCCGGTCACTTCTTTCCTGCCCACCGATGCGATCTCCGGCTGGGTAAACACCACCGATGGGATGGCGGAGTAGTCCATGGCCCTTGTGCGGTCTCCCAGGATGTGCGCTACGGCGACTTCGGCCTCCTTGGATGCCACGTGGGCATACATGTGCTCGCCGGTCACGTCGCCGACGGCATACACGCCGGGGAGGCTCGTGCGCATGGAGCCGTCCACCTGCAACCCCCCCGATGCATTGATGGCAACGCCTTGTTGAAGCATGCCCCCGGGCAGTACGGGATCTCTGCCGATGCAGAGCAGGAGACTCTCTCCATGGATCTTCTCCTGGCCCGTCAGCGTCTCCACGGTGAGGGTGTACCCAACGCCCCTCTCAACCGCGGCGACCCGGGCCGACGTCATGAAGCGGACGTTCCGGTACAGGGAGACCAGACCCTTCGAGACATCCTCGTCCTCGGTGGCGAGGACCCTGTCCAGCGCCTCGATGACGGTCACCTCTGTACCGAGGTGGGAAAAGATATGCGCCATCTCCATGCCTATGACCCCGCCGCCCACGATGAGCAGGGAGGCCGGGGCCTGTCGGAGATCGAAGACCTCGTCGCTCGTGAGGAGGCCCGGGAGATCGAAGAGGGAAGGCCTCCTGGGACTGGACCCCGTGGCGACGATGATGGACGATGCGGTGACGCTTTCCCCGCCTACCTGGAGGACGTTCTCTCCGAGAAAGCCCGCGTTGGCACTAAAGACTGCGACACCTGCCTGGGCGAGCAGGTACTCGATGCCCTTGACCAGCCGTGTCACGATCCTCGTCTTCCTTTTTTGGAGATGTTCCAGGGTGGCGGCCACGGGCACGGGATCGATGCCGAACCGCTCGGCGTTTTTCATCTGCGCCATGAGCCGGATGCTCTCGATGTAGCTCTTGGCCGGGATGCAGCCCCGGTTCGTGCAGGTTCCCCCGCAGTGGGAGCCCTCGGAGATGCCCACCCGCAGTCCCCTCCGGGCTGCCAGCAGGGCGGCGGTGTACCCCCCGGGACCGGCACCTATGACGAACAGGTCGAACGATCTGTTTTCACTCATGGTTTATGGCTTTTTCCTCCTCTTTTCCGGTATGGGGTAGAAGACATCGATGTATGAATGCTTGAAGATCTTGATGGCCTCCCGGTGGATGACTAGCATCTCCCTGCGGAGAAGGGCGAGCCTGTGCAGGTCGTTGAACCTGTCCACCAGGGTGTTGTACTCGTGGATGTCCGTGGTCTGATCCATCAGCGCCTCCAGGTCCCTCATCTTCCTGATGACGGTCTCGAGCTGATGGCCCGAGCTGCCCAGCGCCTTGGCAATCTCCTCCTGGAGCTCTTTCTGGGTCTTGTCGATGCCGTCCGAGTCCTTCGCCACAGGAATGGCCTATAGCATACAAGGCCGCAGCGGGAAAGCCCCGCTCCCTGCCGCCCGGATCATCCGGTATGTTCACAGAGGATATTCTGTGGTAGGATACAGGAACGATCGCCCATCAAGAATCTCTTCCCGATTACCGATAACGCAAGCGTATGCGGAGGGTTATGTGAATAGCAGCATCATCGAAGAGCATGTGGACACCGCGGTGAGGTCCCTGGGAAAACCGGGCATCGAGTCTCCCGTCCATGGGACGGCCATCTTTGTGGACGACAGCGAGCGGGTCGTCATCGACACCTCGCTGTCGTTCTACAACAGGTGTGCGAAAGGCGAGACCGTACCGCTGTCCTTCGAACTCGCGGGACCGCGCAGGAAGATCTTCTTCGACCCGTCCAAGACCAAGTGCGGCATCGTCACGTGCGGGGGACTCTGCCCGGGCATCAACGACGTGATCCGGGGCATCGTGCTCGAGCTGCACTACGCCTACCACGTGGAGAACATCTACGGCATCCCCTTCGGCCTCCAGGGGTTCATCCCGGCGTACCGGCATTCCCTCGTGGAGCTCGCCCCCGCTTCGGTGGAGCAGATCCATGAACTCGGCGGGACCGTGCTCGGGTCCTCCCGGGGCTCACAGGACGTCGGAGAGATGGTGGACGCCATCGAACGGCTCAACATGAACATCGTGTTCTTCATCGGGGGGGACGGCACCCTGAAGGCAGCCTCGGCAGTGGCCCGGGAGGCCCTTGCACGGGGGTTCAGGTGTTCGGTCATCGCCGTTCCCAAGACCATCGACAACGACATCTTCTTCGTGTCCAAGACCTTCGGCTTCGACACCGCCGTGGAGGAGGCGAGGAAGGTCATCAAGTGCGCCCACGTGGAGGCAAAGGGGGCGCCGTACGGGATCGGCCTCGTCAAGGTCATGGGCAGGGACTCGGGGTTCATCGCCGCCAATGCGGCCCTGGCATCCCGGGACGCCAACTTCGTGCTCGTCCCCGAGGAGGACTTCGACCTGGACGGACCGAAAGGGTTCCTGTCCATCCTGGAGGCACGGCTCAGGGCGCGGGGGCATGCCGTGATCGTGGTGGCCGAGGGGGCGGGACAGAGGTTCTTCGAGGATCTTCCCGAAGAAAAAGACGCCTCGGGCAATGTGCGCAAGCACGACATCGGCACCTTCCTGAGGGAACGCATCGAGCACCACTGCAAGTCGCACGGCATTGCCATAAATCTCAAATACCTGGACCCGAGCTATGTCATCAGGAGCGTGAGCGCCAATGCATCGGACTCCATCTTCTGCGGGTTCCTCGCCCAGATGGCGGTGCATGCCGGCATGAGCGGGAAAACGGACATGTTGATCGGGCTGTGGAATAATGTATATGTACATATACCGAACGAGATCTGCATGAAGGGGAGGAAGAAGATCGACACCAACGGACCCCTGTGGATGAGCGTGCGGGAGTCCACCGGTCAGCCCGCCATGAAGAACGACGGGTGAGCATGGTCCCAGGTCCTGATCTCGGGGCGAAAAGGAGTTTGACATGACGGATAAGAATCTCTTGGAAGACGATATCATCGACCTCACCGACCTTCTGGAGGAGGGAAGCCCGCCCCTGAAGACCGAGGTGGAGATCCCGAGGAGGAAGGCGAAGCACGAGCCGGACTCCTTTGATCTCGGCAAGGAGATATCCATGGACTTCGACGTCTCCATCGAGGAGATCGAGCACGAGGGCCCGGCGCTGACCGAAGAGAAGCCGCTGGATCTCGTCAGTGAAGCCCGGGAACATCCGGAAGCCAGGGAGGCGACGAAGGAGTCCCTGGGAGATATCGGCGCGGAGATCGACCTGGCCATGCAGGACAGGTTCGAAGAGGTGACCATCACGAAGAACGAGGAAGCGGTGCTCCTGCAGGAAGGCCCCGAGGAGGAGCCCGCTGCCGTACCCGAGGAAGAGCCGCCGGTAACGGCCCAGGAGCGGGCCGAGGTCCCTGCCGGGGAGCCCGTGCCGCAGCAGACCCCGGCATGTGCCGCGGTCCCCACGGAGGTCATCGTCGATGCCGTGGTGAGCGAGTTCCGCAAGGACATGCCGGCCATGATGGAGGGCATCGTCAGGCCGGTTGTGCAGGAGCTCCTCCAGGAGATCACCGCCTCCACCAGGGAGGCGCTGCCCGGGATCGTTGAGAAGGTGATCCGGGAAGAGATCGAGAGACTCAAGAAGCTGTAGAAAACGGGGGGCGGGATCTCTTTCCCGGCCCCCTTGCACGCCGCCATCCCCTCCAAGCCTTTTGCCTTTTCGGGACTTTTCGTGCTATGAGGAGTCCACACCGAAACCAGGAGTACGAGATGCTCGACAGAGAATACGACCCGAAGGACATTGAAGAGAAGTGGTATGACGTGTGGCTGGACAGGAAGTATTTCCATGCCAGGGACGAAGACGGATCGCGGCCGGGCTACGCCATCGTGATACCGCCGCCCAATGTCACCGGGGTGCTCCACATGGGACACGCGCTGAACAACACCCTCCAGGACATCATGATCCGCTACAAGCGCATGGACGGCTACAACACCCTGTGGATGCCGGGCACGGACCATGCCGGCATCGCCACCCAGAACGTGGTGGAGAAGTCCCTGGCCGAGAGAGGGACGTCCCGGCACGATCTGGGCAGGGAGGCCTTCATCGAGGAGGTGTGGAGGTGGAGGGAAAAGCACGGCGGGCTCATCATCAACCAGCTCAAGAGGCTCGGGGCGTCGTGTGACTGGGACCGGACCCGGTTCACCATGGACGAAGGGCTCTCCAATGCGGTCCGCAAGGTCTTCGTCACCCTGTACAACGACGGGCTGATCTACCGGAGCGACTACATCGTGAACTGGTGCCCGAGGTGCCACAGCGCCCTGTCCGATCTCGAGGTCGAGCACGAGGAGGAGGACGGCCACCTCTGGCACATCAGGTATCCCATGGCGGACGGCAGCGGTGAGGTGGTGGTGGCGACCACGAGGCCCGAGACCATGCTCGGCGACACGGCGGTGGCGGTCAATCCCGCGGATGAACGCTACAAGGCCATGCTCGGCAGGGAACTCGTGCTGCCCGTGATGAACCGCAGGATACCCGTCATCGCGGACGACGTGGTGGACAGGGAATTCGGCACCGGTGCAGTGAAGATCACGCCCGCCCACGACCTGAACGACTACGAGATGAGCCTGCGGCACGGGCTCGAGGTCATCGTGGTCATCGACGAGTCGGGGAACATGAACGCCAATGCGGGCATATACAACGGCCTCGACCGCTTCGCGTGCAGGAGGCAGCTGGAGGCCGACCTGCAGGAGCAGGGGTACCTGGTGGACAAGACCGCCTACCGCGTACCCGTGGGCACGTGCTACCGGTGCAAGACCACCATCGAACCGTACCTCTCCAAGCAGTGGTTCGTGAAGACGAGGCCCCTGGCCGACGAGGCCATCAAGGCCGTTGCCGAAGGCAGGACCCGGATCATTCCGAAGAACTGGGAAAAGGTCTACTACGAGTGGATGAACAATATCCGCGACTGGTGCATCTCCCGTCAGATATGGTGGGGGCACCGAATCCCTGCCTGGTACTGCGACGACTGCGGCGAGGTCATCGTGAGCGAGTCCGACCCCGGGCAGTGCACCGCCTGCAGGGGATCGTCGGTCAGGCAGGAGACCGACGTCCTCGACACCTGGTTCTCTTCTGGATTGTGGCCCTTCTCCACCATGGGCTGGCCCGAGAAGACCCCGGCGCTGAAGACCTTCTATCCCACCGATGTCCTTATCACGGGGTTCGACATCCTGTTCTTCTGGGTGGCGCGGATGATGATGCTGGGCCTGAAGTTCATGGGAGACGTGCCCTTCAGGGACGTGTACCTCCATGCCCTGGTCCGCGACGAGCAGGGCCAGAAGATGAGCAAGTCCAAGGGTAACATCGTGGACCCCATCGTGGAGATGGACCGGTACGGCGCCGATGCCTTCAGGTTCGCGCTGACCGCCTTCGCCGCCATGGGCAGGGACGTGCGCATCAGTGACAAGCGTATCCAGGGGTACCGTTTCTTCATCAACAAGATCTGGAATGCGGGCAAGTTCGTGTTGAGCAACATTGAGGGGTTCGACCCGAATGACACGAAGCTCGACCCCGTGAAGCTCGGCCTCGCCGAGAAGTGGATCCTCACCCGGCTCAACAGGGCGATCGAGGATACGCGCGTCGCCCTGGACGAGTACCGGTACAACGATGCGGCCGACAGCCTGTACCACTTCACCTGGCATACCTTCTGCGACTGGTACATAGAGCTCAGCAAGTCCATGCTGAGTACCGAGGAAGGACCCCACGTGAGGTGGGTTCTGCACCATGTGCTCAAGACCATCCTGGAGCTTCTGCACCCCATCGTCCCCTTTGTGACCGAAGAGATCTGGCAGTGCCTGCCCGGAAGGGACGGCGATTCCATCGTGGTGGCGTCGTATCCCAGGGCCGATGGTGCGCTGTCGTTCCCTGAAGAGGCCGGGCTCATGGACACCATCCTCGAGGTCATCTCCGGCGTGCGCAGCATCAGGGGGGAGACGGGCATATCGCCCTCTGTCCTGCTCGACGTGGTCATCAGGGTGGAGGACAAGGACCTCAGGCGGCTCCTGGAGGACAACAGCGTCCATGTCAGGGACTTGGCCCGGGTGAAGCGGGTCGGGTTCATCGCCGAGGAGTCTCAACGGCCCAGGAGGTGCGCCCTGGCGGTGAGGAAGGGACTCGAGGTCTATGTGCCGCTGGAGGGTGTCGTCGATATCGACAAGGAGATTGACCGGTTGTCAAAGCAGATGGGCAAGGTCCTCAAGGAACTCGAGGAGAAGCGCAGGAAGCTCTCGAATCCGAACTTCGTCGAGAAGGCCAAGACGGAGGTCGTACAGGACCAGCTCAGGCTCAGGACCGAGCTGGAGTTCGAGCTCGCGAGCCTCCAGAAGGCACATGCATTGCTGCAAGGCTGATGGGTACACTGCAACCGGCGGGACTCTTTCCCGAGATCATCGAGCTGGACGAGGTGGATTCCACCAACCGGTATGCCCTCGATGAGGCCCGGCCCGGCCTGCTCGTCCGTGCACGAAGGCAGACGTCCGGCCGTGGCAGGAGGGGCAGGTCGTGGTTTTCCCCCAAAGGGGACAACCTCTATATGACGGCGACTCTTGCCCCGCCCCGGGATCACCTCCCCATCATTGCAGGCATAGCAGTTCGGGCTGCCATTGCCCGCCTGATCCCTTGCGCAGCGGTGGCCCTCAAGTGGCCCAACGACATCGTCGTCTCCGGCAGGAAGATCTGCGGGATTCTCTGCGAAACCAGGGCGGGGTTGACGGCCGTCGGCATGGGAATCAACGTGAACCAATCGGAATGGCCTGAAGGCCTCGCCCACAGGGCCGTGTCCCTCAGACAGATCGCAGGCAGGGTATTCGACCTCGACGAGATCGCATCCATGATGGCCGGGGACCTGTCCGTGTGGACCGAGACCTATGACGCACAGGGATTCGTCCCGCTGAGAACCGAATTCCTCGAGCACGGTCTCCTGAAGGGATACGAGGTCTTCGACGACAGGGGGCGGCTCTGCTCCATTGTCGACCTCACGCTGGACGGACACCTCGTCATCGAATCGGACGGCGGCCGCAGGTCCCTGGTGGGCGAAAGCATCTCCATCGGCTGGAAAGACTATCCCTGACCTGCCTGGTGGGTGAACGATCCCCCCTTTTACCGGCACGTGACGAGGTAAGGGTCGCCCTTGTCTTTTCACGGCTCGAGGCTAACTTTATAATCCAGGAGGGCATCGGCATATGCGCATAGACAGAAATATCAAAGAGAAAGGGCACGATCCGTATGGTGAGCCACGGAAGCACACCGAGGGTTCCTACTGCCCCGATTGCAGGGCTGTCTACCAGGGGGGCAGGTGGGTATGGTCGGACAGGCCTGTTCGTTCGGGCACCCCTTTGCTCTGCTCCGCATGCAGGAGGATCCGCGACGATTTTCCTGCAGGGGAGATCTATCTGTCGGGCGATTATCTCGTAAAACACAGAGGCGAGATCGTCAATCTCATCACCAAGCTCGTCATGGACGCCAGGGGGCGCTCACCGCTCAAGAGGATGATGGATATCAGGGAGAAGGACAGGCGGCTGTGCGTGAGGCTCACCGATGACCATCTTGCCAGGCAGATCGGCGATGCGGTGTACCGTGCCTACAAGGGGGATCTGCAGCTGAAGTATTCGGAGGAGGAGAAGTTCGTACGGCTCTACTGGCATCGGGACGAATGAAGGGCCGGCTGGTCATCAATGCCGACGACATGGGGTTGAGCCCCGAGATCAACGCGGGGATTCTGCGGGGCCTCGAACGTGGCTGTATCAGCGACACGTCCGTACTGACCGGCGCCCCGCACGCGCTCACCGCCGTGGACGGCCTCATGCGCCTGGGCATCACCCACGCGGGCATTCATATCAACCTCGACGCCATCCTCGGCTGGAGCCCGGGCGGCCGTGAACTCCTCCCGCGCACAGTGCTCATGGACAAGCTTGAAGAGGGAACACTTTCAGGGGCATGTGAGGAAGAGGTGCGCCACCAGATAGATGTCTTCATGTCCACTGGCCTTTCCCTCTCGCACCTGGACACCCATCACCATGTCCATGGGTTCTTCCCTGTCTTTGAGATCATCGTCCGCCTTGCCGGTGAATACCGCATACCGTGTCTCAGGTTCAGTCCGAACGGGTACCGGCTGACCACCCGGGAGGACATCCCGTTCGATGAAGCCACCTACAGCCGGATGCACGAACAGATCCGCGGCAGGAGGCTCTTCTGCTGTGACCGGTGCCTGGAGGGGGCCCATCGACTGGCAGAGGTCGGGCCCGGCGACACCGAGCTCGTGGTGCACCCCTCGCTGGGGGGGGATCCCTGGCGGGCCGGGGAGTTGGATACCCTCTTGAGACATGCGGGCACCCGGAGCCTCGAGGCGGACGGCATCAGGATGGTCAGCTTCGCGGAACTGTTTCCGCCGACCTCATCCGGGTCATGATTGTCCCTGCAGGTCAATGATCCTGTTTCTTTGGGTAAGTACGATATCGGTGAGGACCATCAGGCCGTTGAGCGCATAGAGCGTGACCACCCAGTCGAGATTGTAGAAGACCTTGTGGAGAATCCCGGCACCATACCCGATGAAGACGATGATCAGGAAGGCCAGACTCTTACCCCTGGCCGTCCTTGACCGGAACGATTTGTATAAGGAAGTCGGCCAGGCCGACCCGAAGCAGATCAGCATGATCACCTCGAATATGCTCATGGGGGAACCTCTCCGAACGGAAGTTTTGTATCTTGACGCAAGGATTATCTGAAAAAAAGCCTGCTGGATAGTGCCTGTTTGAGGGTTGAGGGGATCCGGATACCAAGAGGCCGGAAGGCTCGCGCCTTCCGGCCTCTCTGCTATGATTCCCGCTGAGAGTTACACGTTCTGTGCCATCTGGAAGATGGGCAGGTACATGGCCACGACCACGAATCCGATGATGCCGCCGAGAAAGACCATGAGTATGGGCTCCAGGGCCGAGGTAAGCGTCTCCACGGCGGTGTCCACCTCTTCATCGTAGAAGTCAGCGATCTTGCTGAGCATCTGGTCCATTGCGCCCGTCGCCTCGCCCACGGCGATCATCTGCACCACCATGCCCGGGAAGATGCCGGTCTGCTCGAGGGGCTCAGACATGGATTTCCCCTCACTGATGGAGGTCCTCACCGAGCGGATCGCCTCCTCCACGATGACGTTGCCCGCGGTCTTGGAGGTGATATCGAGGCCGTCCATGATGGGAACGCCCGATGAGATCATGGTGCCCAGGGTGCGTGTGAACTTGGCGACGGCGACCTTGCGGAGCAGCGGGCCGAAGACCGGCAGGCGCAGGAACATCTTGTCGGTGTAGTACCGGCCCTTGGGCTGCTTGCGGATATACTTGAAGGCGATGATGAAGGCCACGATGGCCCCGAAGATCCCCCACCAGAAGTCCCTGAAGAAGTTGCTCAAGGAGACAACGAGCTGGGTCGGACCGGGCAGCGCCGATCCGAACTGCTTGAACATGTCGCTGAAGGTCGGGATGACAAAGATCATGAGGACCGCCACCACGCCGAAGGCAACGCACAGGACGATGATGGGGTACGTCATGGCGCTCTTGACCTTGTTCTTGAGGTTCTCGTTCTTCTCCATGTACACGGCGAGTCTGTTCAGGACCGTGTCCAGGACGCCACCGATCTCGCCTGCCGCCACGAGGTTCACATAGAGGTTGTCGAAGACCTTGGGGTGCTTGCCTAGGGCATCCGCGAAGGTGCTCCCTCCTTCCACGTCCTGCTTGATCTGAGCGAGGACTTTCTTGAAGGTCGGGTTGGGCTGCTGGGACGAGAGGATGTCGAGGCACTGCACCAGCGGCAGTCCGGCGTTGATCATGGTGGAGAACTGCCTCGTGAAGATCACGATCTCCTTGGTCTTGATGCCCTTGGAAAAGAGGGCGATCTCCTGGGGCTTGACCTTGAGCTTGGTGGGGACTATCCGCTGTCTTTTCAGGATCATGCTCGCTGCGGCCTTGTCGGCAGCCTCGAACTCGCCTTTCTTGGTGGTGCCGTTGGGGAGCCTACCTTCCCAAACGAATACTGACATGGCTTATCTCCTCTCCGTTCCGGATACGTTCCGCTGCTGCGAAGGGGACGACATCATCTGCCTGAGCTCCTCGGGGTCCATGGACCTCCCCAGGGCGTCATCCAGGGAGACGAACTTGCGCATGTAGAGGTTCAGCAGCGACTGGTTCATGGTCTGCATACCGTGCTTGGTCTGGCCGACCTGCATCTGGGAATAGATCTGGTGGATCTTGTCCTCCCGGATGAGGTTTCGGATGGCCGGGGTGGAGATCATCACCTCGGAGGACATGACCCGGCCTTTGCCGTCAAGCCTCGGGATGAGCTGCTGGGCGATGACCGCCTCGAGCACGAAAGCGAGCTGGGCGCGGATCTGCGACTGCTGGTGTGCGGGGAAGGCGTCCACGATGCGGTTGACGGTCTGCACGGCCGAGTTGGTGTGTAAGGTCGCAAACACGAGGTGTCCCGTCTCGGAGATGGTCAGCGCCGCCTGCATGGTCTCCAGGTCCCTCATCTCGCCGATGAAAACCACATCGGGGTCCTGCCGCAGGATGTACTTCAGGGCGTTGACGAAGCTCTTCGTGTCAGCGCCGATCTCCCTCTGGTTGACCAGGCATCCCTTGTGCTTGTGCACGAACTCGATGGGATCCTCGATGGTGACGATGTGGTCGTGGCGCTCGGTGTTGATCTTGTCCAGGAAGGCAGCCAGCGTCGTAGACTTGCCGCATCCCGTGGGACCCGTCACCAGGATGAGTCCCCGAGGGAGCGTGGTGAGCCTCATGACGACCGGCGGCAGCCCGAGGCTGTCCAGGGCCATGATCTCATAGGGGATCATCCTGAATACGCCGGCCAGGGCACCCCGCTGGATGAATATGTTGGCCCTGAACCTCGCCACGCCCTTGATGCCGAAGGAGAGGTCGAGCTCCTGCTCCTCCTCGAACTTGTGCTTCTGGGACTCGGTGAGGATGGAGTAGAGCAGTTCCCTGGTGGTCTTGGGGTCCATGACCGGCGCATCCAGGGGATAGAGCTGACCCCGGACACGCACCTGGGGCGGTGAGCCCGTGGTGATATGAAGGTCTGAAGCACCCTTGTCAAACATGGATTTCAGCAGGTCATAGATAGAATGTTCCAATGGGATACCTCCGAATTAGTCGGCCATGGTGGTCCTGAGTATCTCGGCCACCGACGTGGTGCCGTCTAAGATCTTGGTGAGGCCGCTCTGTCTGAGGGTCTTCATGCCCTCGCTGATGGCCTGGTTCTTGACTTCCGATGCGGACGCACCCATGAGGATGAGCTCGCGGACCGCCTCCGTGATGGGCATGACTTCATAGAGCGCTATCCTGCCCTTGAAGCCGGTATTTCCGCACATCGGGCAGCCCCTGCCGGTAAAGCACTCGACCTTGTGGGTGATATCGGGGTCCATGCCCATCTGGTGCAGGGTCTCCATAGCGATGTCGTCCCTTGTCTTGCACTGTGAACAGACCTTCCTGGCAAGCCTCTGGGCCACGATCAGGTTCACCGATGACGCCACCAGGAACGGTTCGATACCCATGTTGAGGAGCCTGTTGATGGTGGACGGGGCGTCGTTGGTATGGAGGGTGGAAAGCACGAGGTGACCGGTCAAGGCCGCCTTGATGCCGATCTCCGCCGTTTCGAAGTCGCGGATCTCGCCGACGAGGATGATGTCCGGGTCCTGCCTGAGGAAGGATCTCAGCGAGGTGGCGAAGGTCAGGCCGATCTCTTCGTGCATCTGGACCTGGTTCACGCCGGGCAGGTTGAACTCGACGGGGTCTTCGGCGGTGGAAATGTTCCGGTCGATCTTGTTCAGCTCCGACAGGGCCGAGTACAGCGTCGTGGTCTTGCCCGATCCGGTGGGACCCGTCACGAGGACCATCCCCCAGGGCTTGTAGATGGCCTCCTTGAATCGGGAGAGGGCTTCCTCTTCGAAGCCGAGCTTGGTCATGTCGAGCTGCAGGGTCGACTTGTCCAGGATTCGCAGAACCACCTTTTCGCCGAACAGGGTTGGGAGCACGGATACCCGGAACTCCACCTCCTTGCCGCCCTGGACCCTGAGCTTGATCCTGCCGTCCTGGGGGAGCCTCCTCTCGGCGATGTCGAGCCTGGCCATGATCTTCAGGCGTGACACGAGGGCATTCTTGAGCCGGATGGGCGGTTTCATGGCCTCGATGAGCATGCCGTCCAGCCGGTATCTGATACGCATGTACTTCTCATAGGGCTCGACATGGATGTCGCTGGCCCCCTTCTTGATGGCATCCACCAGCGTCAGGTTGACGAGCTTGATGACCGGGGCCTGGTCGGCCTCCTTCTCCAGGTCGCCGACGGCGAGCTCGTCTCCTTCCATGGCCACTTCGACGTTCCCGGCCAGGTCCTCCATGCTGTTCAGTGCGTCGTCGAGCGAGGCGCTCTGGTCATAGAAGTGGTCGATGGCCCACTTCAGGGAATCCTCGGAGGTGACGTAGACGTCGATGGAGTACCCGGTGAGGAACTTGAGATCGTCCACGGCGAAGATGTTCGTGGGATCCGTCATGGCGACCTTCAGGGTGGAGCCGTTCCGGTCGAAGGGGATGGCATGGTATTTCTGAACCACGTTGATGGGGATGAGCTTGACGATCTCCGGGTCGGGGCTCATGCTCTTGAGAATGACGGAGGGCAGCCGATACTGCTTGCCGAGGAAATCCACGAGCTGTTCCTCACTGATATGGCCGAGCTTGACGAGCTGTGATCCCAGCCTCGTCCCGGACACCTTCTGGGCCTTCTGGGCCTCCAGGAGTTGATCAGGTGTTATCAGTGCGTTTTTTACAAGCTGCTCGCCGATGCGCTCATTCGCCATATCTCACCTTCCTATTGACTATCGGCAGTTGAAGAGCCCGACTTTAATTGAGGAACCACGCTGCGCAAGGGTGTAACTTACTGGTTCAATGCCGATTTTCAGTCCTGTTTGTCCCTGTCTGCCCTGACCTTTTCCATGGATATCACCATGGCGCCCTGTCGACCCGGTGCCGGCCGGCGTTGCATCGGTTTTGGACCAGGACTCTTTACGGGCTGAATCCGTACCGGGATATCATTCATGGTGAAGGTCGCCCCGTCGAGGTATTCAGGCCTGAGGGTCCAGGTTGCCTCTTGGGGAGGAAAGCTGAGGAACAGGAACCTCACCTGGAGCCACCTGGGCTTGACATCGGCCTGGATGGCCTCGATCCTGGCATAGACAGAGGGCTTGTTCTTGACGTGTATGGCGACCACTTCGCCGACCGATCTCATGGCTTTTGACTACCACAAATGCCCTGACAGTTCTATGCATGATTTGCTGCAGGATGCCCGCGGGAGTCGTGCCCTGCAATTCTTTCGATTGCTTGCTATTTCTCCTGGTATGGCATAAACTTTTTCATCCAGAAAGACGATGGGTCACAAGAGATGGCTGAAGAAATCCTTTTCGTCGACGACGAAGACTATATCCTGGACATTGCCACGCAGATCTTTGCCGATCGGGGCATCGACATCCTCACTTCGAACAGCCCTGTAGACGCCCTGGAGAGACTGAAGAAGCACGAGATAGCCGTGCTCGTGTCGGACAACCATATGCCCGGCATGAGGGGGATCGACCTGCTGTCCCGCGTCAAGGTCATATCGCCGGACACGGTCAAGATCCTCATGACAGGGTTCGCAGACCTGGAAACGGCCCTGGAAGCCATCAACCGGGTGGAAGTGTACCGTTTTCTCGTCAAGCCGTGGGAGAATTCCCAGCTGGTGGCGATCGTGGAAGACGCCCTCGAGCGCTATCGGCTCGTCAAGTCGATTCTCAGGGGTGACCAGAACACCATGCGCTCGCTGGTGCATGCCCTGGAGCTCAAGGATCCGTATACCAGGGGGCATTCCGAGCGGGTGGCCACCTATGCCGTCATGATTGCCCGGAAGCTTGGCCTCACCGAAGAGACGCAGGCAGCCATACGGTACGGGAGCTGGCTTCACGACTGCGGGAAGATCGGCGTATCGGAGAATATCCTGAACAATGAGGGACCGCTGGACGATGCAGAGGTCCATGTGATCAGGAACCACCCCCTCTGGGGGGCCGATGTTGCCCGGAAGGGAAGCCTGTCGGGCGCCATCGTGAACATCATCCTCTCTCATCACGAACGTTACGACGGTAAGGGGTACCCGGCAGGGCTCGCCGGCGATGAGATCCCCTTGGAGGCACGGATCGTGAGCGTGGCGGACATCTACGACGCCCTGACCACCGAACGGCCCTACCGTCGGGCGTACACCCCCGAATGTGCCCTGGAGATGCTCGAGTCCATGAAGGACAACGTACTGGACCCCGCCCTCGTGGACTGTTTTTCATCGACCATGAAAGAGAAGTATGCCTGAGATGCCGGTCTTCCCGGGAAGAGAACGTCAACGATAGGTCAAGGGTAAATAACCCCCGGGACTGATCCCCGGGGGTTTCTGGCGTCCCCAAGGGGATTTGAACCCCTGTCGCCGGCGTGAAAGGCCGGTGTCCTGGGCCTGGCTAGACGATGGGGACATACTTATGAGCCAGGAGGGACTCGAACCCTCGACCACCGGATTAAAAGTCCGATGCTCTACCGACTGAGCTACTGGCTCAGTTCGAGAACCCCCTATGTCACGGTTGTGGAAAAATATCAAGGATAAAAGCAACATGTTCAGGCCTGGCAAGGCTTCTCATGAAGGAAGGATTCCGTGCTGAATAATACCGGTGATTGTGGGTACCGAATTCGGATTTCCCCGGGGAATTCAGTTATGATATAGACTGATAACGTTATGATGTGGATTGTTCTCTATATCCCTGTTGCCGTTTATATGGGCTATGCTTTTACGTCCCGCCTCGAGCCCGTCTCGTGGGCCATCGTCTTTGCCGTGATCCTGGGGTTCTGCATCGTGGAGTGGTCTATGATGAGAAAGGACCGGAACCGTACGCGAACCACCATGGTGATCTTCCTCCTGACCCTGGCTTCACTGCTCTTGGGCGTTGCGTTTCGGTAATCTCCCGTGAAGTTCTCTGCCTACATGTCTTCCGTGTAGCAGTAGTCATAGATCTTGGAAACCCTGATTCCCTGGATGGAGAAATAGAACTCATCACCCTTTTCCATGCCGCTTACCTCGGCAACCCCTGATTCCTGGGCCTGGAAGATCTTGGTGTTTCCGAAATCGAATATAGGCAGAGCCTTGCTCGTGTAGGTCCAGATCGTCCCATCCTCAGAGATGGTGGAGAGGATGTAGTCCCCTTGCCTCAACCATTTCTTCATACCCTGGAACTCGAACTTCCTGCTGTCGCTGCACCTGCTCGCTTCTCTCTTCATCACTGGCCCCTTCCTTGGTTCCATGCTACTCTTCCTTATCGGATTCTCAGAGAGAAGGCTTAACGTCCCTTTGCGCGCGTGCCTCTTTTGTGGGCGTCCTTGTAGAGCTTGTAATCCATGCTGTCCACCAGGGCCATCCAAGAGGCCTCGAGGATGTTGCTGGAAACGCCCACGGTGTTCCAGCGGTCCTTCTTGTCCCCCGACTCGATGAGGACACGCACCACCGATTCGGTCCCCTGCCGGGAGGAGATGACACGGACCTTGTAGTCAAGGAGCTCCACTTCCTGGATTCCCGGATAGAACTTCACCAGGGCCTTTCTCAAGGCTCGGTCAAGGGCATTGACCGGGCCGTTTCCGAGGGCGGCGGTATGTTCCACATTGCCGTCCACCTCGATCATGATGGTGGCCTCGGATACCGGGTCGGCGTCGTCACTGCGGCGCTCGGTGTTGACCCGGAATCCTTTCAGCTTGAAGGAGCGCATGTGGGCCCCCATGGCCTTCTTCATGAGCAGCTCGAGGGAGGCGTCGGCCCCTTCGAACTGGAACCCGCAGTCCTCGAGGTCCTTGATGCTCTTCACGATCTCGTTGGCCGTGGTATCGTCCTTGGAGAGATCGATGTTGAACTCTCTCGCCTTGTAGAGGATGTTGCTCCTGCCCGAGTGCTCGGAGACCAGGACCTTGCGCTGGTTTCCCACGATATCGGGAGAGATGTGCTCGTAGGTGGTGGGATCACCCATGACGGCGCTCACATGGACGCCCCCTTTGTGGGCGAAAGCCGCTTCACCTACATAGGGCTGGTGCTTGTTGTGGGCCAGGTTTGCGATCTCGTCGAAAAACCTGGAGATCTCGCTGAGCAACCTCATGTTTTCAGGGGGTATGGTCTCGTAGCCGAGCTTGACGGTCAGGTTGGGGATGATGGAGCACAGGTTTGCGTTCCCGCAGCGCTCACCCACCCCGTTGATGGTGCCGTGCACATGATCGACCCCTGCCTGCACGGCACAGACGGTGTTGGCCACTGCCAGGTCCCCGTCATTGTGACAGTGTATGCCGAGAGGAACCCGGCTTTCCTTCCGGAGGGCTGCTATGATCTCTTGCACCTCGAGGGGCAATGTCCCCCCGTTGGTGTCGCACAGGACCACCCGCTCCGCCCCGCCCTCGGCTGCGGTCCTGACGGCGGCGATCGCATAGTCCCTGTTGGCCTTGAACCCGTCGAAAAAGTGTTCTGCATCGAAGAAGACGTGCGCGAGGAAACCCTTGAGGTATGCAATGGTATCCCTGATCATGCTCAGGTTCTCGTCGAGGGTGCAACCGAGGCCGCCTTCTCCGCGGACATGGACATCCCACGATTTGCCGAAGATAGTCACGCCTGAAGGCTTCGCGTTGATGATGGACTTGATCAACCGGTCGTTTGCCGGGACAGATCCCGGTCTGCAGGTGCTGCCGAAGGCCATTATCCGGGCGTTCTTGATCGGCAGCGACCTGACCCTCGCGAACAGGCGTTCGTCCTTGGGATTGGCACCAGGCCAGCCGGCCTCGATGTAGTGGATGCCGAGCTGGTCGAGCCGCGTGATGATGGAGATCTTGTCGTCCAAGGACAGGCTGATATCCTCGGCCTGGGACCCGTCACGCAGCGTGGTGTCGTAGATCTCTATCCTTCTCAAACTGCAGCCCTTTGCTTGTCGAGTTCAAATGTCTCATGGAGCACCCGTACCCCGAGCTCGATGAACTTCTCGTCGATGACGCACGAGACCTTGATCTCCGAGGTGGAGATCATCTGGATGTTGATACCGACCTGGGACAGCGCCGAGAACATCTTGGACGCCACGCCCGCATGGGACCTCATCCCGACACCAACGATGGATATCTTGGCTATGGAGAGGTCTCCCACCACGTCACGGCAGCCGATCTCTCCGGCTACCTGCTTCACGATGGACATGGCCTTTTCGAAATCGCTCTTGGTGACCGTGAAGCTCAAGTCGGCAAGCTTGCCGTCAGTTGATACGTTCTGGATGATCATGTCCACGTTGATGTTCTTTTCTGACAGGGGGGAGAAGATCCTGGCCGCCACTCCCGGTTTGTCCTGCACGCCGAGGATGGTGATCTTCGCCTCGTTCTTGTCGTAGGTGATCCCGGATAAGACTTCCTTTTCCATCTCGCTATCCTCCTGGGTGGTGAGAGTTCCGCCTTGGTCGGTGAAGGTGCTCTTCACCAGTATGGGAACATTGTACTTCTTCGCAAACTCCACGGAGCGCGTCTGGAGAACCTTCGCACCGAGGGATGCCATCTCCAGCATCTCGTCGTAGGAGATTCTGTCGAGCCTGCGGGCCTTGTCGCAGATATTGGGATCACAGGTGTAGACGCCGTCGACATCGGTGTATATCTCGCACAATTCGGCCCCGAGAACCGCAGCCAGGGCAACTGCCGAGGTGTCCGATCCGCCTCTCCCGAGGGTGGTGATGTCCATGCTACCGGTGACGCCCTGGAAACCCGCCACAACGGCGACCTCTCTCGCGGCAAATGCCTTTCTCAATGCCTTTGTATCGATATCCATGATTCTGGCTTTCATGAATGTGTCATCCGTCTTTATCCCGATCTGGAACCCGAGCAGCGAACGGGCGGGAACACCGATGTCCTTGAGCGCCATGGCGAGCAGGGCTATGCTCACCTGTTCGCCCGTGGCAACGATGACGTCCATCTCGCGGGGATCGGGGGAGGGGGAGATTTCCTTGGCGAGCCTGATGAGCTTGTCCGTCTCTCCCGACATGGCGGACAGCACGACCGCCACGTCATGACCCTCGTGATACCTCGTGGCAACCTTGTTCGCAACGAACTTGATCTTTTCCAGGGAGCCGACGGATGTGCCGCCGTACTTCTGAACGATGATCCCCATGCCGATTCACCTCTCACCAAGGATGTGTGGTCCACTTGAATATAAGCCCACCCGGGATCTTCATGGAAGTAAAGGGAGACGGGGCTGAATCATCCGGCCAATGCTTCCATCCGGGGGAGTCCGGTGGAGATAAGGATATCCCGGGAACTTTCCCCTGCGTGAGTGATGACGACATCCACCGTTGCACCCCTGAAGAAGCCGCACGCCCGTTCAGCCCATTCTACGATCAGAACATGGTCCCTGTCCATGTAGTCTTCCAACCCGAGATGGGCTATTTCTTCAGAGTCTAGCCTATAGAGATCTACATGAATTATGTCAAGCCTCGCGTTGTAGATGTTCACCAGGGTGAAACTGGGACTGACCACCCTGGTCTGGGGGGCCGGCCACATACCCTGGACGATGCCTCTGGCGAGCAGGGTCTTGCCTGCACCCAGTTCACCGTTCAGGAGAATGATCTCCCCGCCGTCGAGCAGAGACCCGATCCGTTCACCCAGGGCAAGGGTTTCTTCCGGAGAAGTGGTTGTAAACACACGTCTCATGCGGTCTCCAGGATCACGATGGCAACGGCGCAACCATGGTCGTGAGATATGCTCACGAGAGACCTGCTGACGCCCAACCCGGAGGCCCTGGCGAGCGCCCTGCCTGCAAGTGTCAGACGGGGTGCGCCGCCGGCCGCGTCCACCACGATGTCCTTGAAGGCGATCCCGGACGATCTCCCCATCGACAGTGCCTTGAATGCGGCCTCCTTGACCGCAAACCGCCCGGCAACGCACGAAGCGGCGTCGTGTCTGCCCGCGCAGAAAGAGATCTCCTCGGCGGAAAGGATGCGCCGAAGGAACCGCATGCCGTACCTGTTCAGAAGGGCTTCGATGCGCGCTATGTCCACGATGTCGATCCCGATGCCCGCGATCACGTGGCCACCTCGATGGATCGGATCATGCTCCTGACCCGGCGGGCACGGAGGCAGTCATGGACGCGCACCAGGTCTGCGCCGTTGACGGCCGCCCAGGCGGTGACCGCGTCGGTCCCCTCGTCCGAATGGTCGACCCCTTCACCCAGGACCTTTGAGATGAATGATTTTCTCGAATGCCCTACTAGGATGGGGACCTGCAGGGACCTGAACTCCGAGATTTGGCGCAGGAGCCGGAGGTTGCCCCGGACATCCTTGCCGAATCCGATGCCCGGGTCGGCGATGATCGAGTCGGGTGCGATCCCTGCATCCAGGCACACCTCGATCCGTTCGTCAAGGAAGGCATAGATGTCCGAGACGACGTCCTGATAGGCGGTGTCCGACTGCATGGTCCGTGGATCACCGCGCATGTGCATGAGGACCACCCCGCAGCCGCTCTCCCTGGCCAGATCCATCATGGCGGGGTCTCCCCGCAGGGCCGTTATGTCGTTGATCATGGTCGCTCCTGCCTTGAGTGCCTCCCGGGCAACGTCGGCCCTCGTGGTGTCGATGCTGATGGGGGTGCTCACGGCGCGGGCCAGCTGCTCGATGACGGGAATGACCCTGCGCATCTCTTCTCCCGGCGGGACGGCCTGTGCCCCCGGCCGCGATGATTCCCCGCCGACATCGATGATCTCTGCACCGTGGCGCACCATGTCGAGGGCATGGTTCAGGGCCGCTTCGGGGTCCAGGTATCTGCCTCCGTCGGAAAAGGAGTCAGGGGTGACGTTGAGGATTCCCATGATGACCGGGAGCTCGGTCCATGTCGAGGGAGTGCGGCACAGGGACATTTCCAGAGTTCCCTGCGCAGGGAAAACCTGGATGCGGATGCTCTCGGCAAGGGGTTCCAGTCCGGGCTGGAGCCTCAGCTTCTCGATGAGGAGGCGGAAGTGTCTGAGGTCTCCCATGATCACACAGTCGGAGGTCTCGGTCTTCCCCGATATGACGTGACGGTGGACCGCCACGTCCCCTCCGATGGAGAGCATGCCCTGCTTGAGGATATTGGCGGCATAGAGCTTGACGCCCCTGACCAGGAGATTCACGTGGCTGAGTTTCGGCGTGAGGTAGTCAAGGGAGGCCGGATCGACACCGCATCCGAGCAGGCACGACTGGTCCGCCCGGAAGAGCAGCCTAGCCTGCGGCAGCCCCTTCCTCAACGATTCTGTCGATCTCCGAGCCATCGAGAACCTCTTTCTCCAGCAGGGTCCGGGCTATCTTGTGCAGGGAATCCAGATTCGATTCGACTATGGAACGTGTCTTGGCGTAGCATTCCATGATGATGGTCTTCACCTCATTGTCGATTTTCTGGGCTGTCAGCTCACTGTAATCCACCCTCTTGGAGATCTCCCTGCCCAGGAACATCTCCTGCTCCACCTTGCCGAAGCTCAGTGGACCCAGGCTGCTCATGCCCCATTCGGTGACCATGTGCCTGGCCATGTCCGTGGCACGCTCGATATCGTTTCCCGCCCCGGTGGTCAGGTGTCCCAGGACAAGCTCTTCGGCAGCCCTCCCTCCCATGAGCACGGAGATCGTGGCAAGGAGGAAGTCCTTGCTGTAGGTGTGCCTGTCGTCGAGGGGTAGCTGCTGGGTGATGCCCATGGCGCGTCCCCGGGGTATGATGCTCACCTTGTACACCGGGTCGGCATTGGGCAGCTTCTTGGCCACGAGTGCGTGGCCCGCCTCATGGTAGGCCGTGGTCTTCTTCTCCTCTTCGGAGATGACCATGCTCTTGCGTTCAACACCCATGAGGACCTTGTCCTTGGCCTGTTCCATGTCCTCCATGGACACCTTGGTGCGCTTCCTTCGGGCCGCCAGGAGCGCCGCCTCGTTCACCAGGTTGGAGAGGTCCGCACCCGAGAAGCCCGGGGTTGCCTTGGCGAGGGTCGCCATGTTGATGTCGTCGGCCAGGGGGATGTTGCGGCTGTGCACCTTGAGAATCCCCTCCCTGCCCTTGACGTCCGGGCTCGCCACCACCACCTGACGGTCGAACCTCCCCGGCCTGAGCAGTGCAGGGTCCAGAACGTCCGGGCGGTTGGTCGCCGCCATGAGGATGACGCCTTCGTTGGATTCAAACCCGTCCATCTCCACCAGGAGCTGGTTCAGGGTCTGCTCCCGTTCGTCGTGGCCCCCGCCGAGTCCTGCCCCGCGGTGCCTTCCCACGGCATCGATCTCGTCGATGAAGATGATGCATGGGGCGTGCTGCTTTCCCTGGGCAAAGAGATCACGGACCCGGGAAGCCCCGACGCCGACGAACATCTCGACGAAGTCCGAGCCTGACATGCTGAAGAAAGGCACCCCAGCCTCTCCGGCCACGGCCTTTGCCAGGAGGGTCTTCCCCGTACCCGGGGGGCCCAGCAGCAGTACGCCCTTCGGGATCCTGCCGCCCAGGGAGGTGAATCTCTTCGGCTCCTTGAGGAATTCAATGATCTCCTCGAGTTCTTCCTTCGCCTCGTCGACCCCTGCCACGTCCGCGAAGGTGACCTTCATCTTGTCCTGGGTCATGAGCCGGGCCTTGCTGCGGCCGAAGCTCATGGCCTTGGTGCCGCCGGACTGCATCTGCCTCATGAACAGGATCCAGACGCCGATGAGGAGCAGCATGGGAATCCACGATATGAGGGCGGAGAGGTACCAGGGAGATTCGTCCTTGGGTTTGGCAGTGATGGAGACGTTCTTCTCGGTGAGCCGCTCCACGAGCCTCGGGTCTTCCGGGGCATAGGTGGTGAATGATTTGCCTTCTGCCAAGGTCCCCTTGATATCACTGCCCTGAATGGTGACCTCTTTCACCTGGCCTTTTTCCAGCACCTGGAGAAACTCGCTGAAAGAAAGCGATGATGCCTGTTTTGCGGGCTGGGTGTTGAAGAGGTGGAAGAGCATTACCCCGATGAGCGCTATGACTACCCACAACGCCACCGTCTTCATCATGCTGGTGTTTGAGTTCATCTCCTGCTCACTGATGCACGGTAGCCTTGGCCGCCGGCCCTTTCCCTGTGGAGGCGAGCATCGTTTTCGCGAGCTCCCGGTAATTGTCTGATACTGCACTCAATGTCTGCCTCGCCTCCTGGTCTTTTCCCTGGGATATCAGGACGGATGCCTTGAGGAGCAGGGCCTGGTCCTTGATATCCCCGGCTGCGGACGCTATGCATTCATCCAGCAGGGGCATGGCCTTCGCCGGCTCCTTCTGGTTGATGCGGCTGCTGGCGACGATCATGGCAGCCTGCCAGTGGAACATGTCCCTGCGGCCCCAGCCGTCAAGAAAATCACCCGCATGGGACAGCGCTTTGGCATAATCGCCCTGGTCGTAGGACATGCGTGCAAGCCTCAGTATTGCGAGATCCTCCGCCTTGGTCCCCGAGTAATCCTCCATCACCTTGATCGTCTGCTGGGAATCATCGGTTGCCTTGAGCAGTGCATTCATCGCGTTGTAATCCCTGGATGTCTTCCAGTAGTAGAAGCCGTACCCGCTCGCCAGGATACACAGCAGGACAATGGCCCCTACGGCGAATTGCGCCGGGTGTTCCTTGATCCATACCAGGGCGCTGCTGGTGGTCGCGACAAATTCGTCCGGTTCATTGAGGAGTTCTTTCCGTGTCATTCGTGCCATGAATAGCTCACCCTCCTGATCGATAGCTCACATATAGTAACTCTCAGAGCCGTCTGTCAATTACGTAATCTCCCCGGAGAACGGTGCAGGGTCGCTCGTGCGCGGTGCGACGAGGATGGCCGGGCCCGTATCTGCATGCAGGGCATGACCGAAAGAGAAGAGCCCCTGCACGTGCGGGCAGGGGCTCCGGCTCAGGTCATGGCTGGAGGGAGCTACTTGAGGGCAAGGGGTTCCAGGATCTGTGGTGTTATGAAGATCAGGAGTTCCTTCTTGGTCTTTTCCTTCGTAGTCCCTTTGAAGAGATATCCCAAGACGGGGATGTTGCCCAGCATGGGGACCTGGGAAACGTTGTCCCTGTCCTCTTCCTCGATGATGCCGCCGATGACGCTGGTCTCGCCGTTCTTTACCAGCACCTCGGTCACGGCCTCGCGGGCCGCGATGGAAGGATCGCCCAGCTGGTTGGTGACCGAGCCCAGCGAGTTGCGTTTCACGCTGACCTCCATGTTCACGCTGCCGTCGAAGGCGATCCGTGGGGTGACCTCCAGGACCAGGTCGATGTCCTTGAGTTCCGTGGAGAGCTGCCCCTCGTCGTCACGGACGATGTAGGGATATTTCTCGCCCTGTCGGATGGTGGCCTTCTTGTTGTCGAGGGTCACGATCTTCGGTCTGGACAGGACGTTCACGCTGCCGTTCGTCTCGCCGATGTCGAGCCTCAGGTCGAGGGCCACCGCTGTGCTGCCCAGCCTGCCGACCGATACGCCGAATCCGGCGGCCTGGTTGGTGGGGAAGTTCACCGCCATGGAGGGCGTTGGTACCAGGTTCGAAGACCAGCCCGGGCGACCACCCGGAACGACGGATGTATCGAAGGGGTTAACCGCAGCGGTGCTGGTGTTGACGCCTGAAAGGCCGAACAGGTATTTGCCTGACTGGTTCCTTGAAGAGCCCCCCCACTGGACGCCCAGACCCTTGGTGAAGGTGGTGTCGGCCTGGACGATACGTGCCGAGATGAGGACCTGGGGGGTCGGCTTGTCGAGCCTCTTGACCATGGCATTGATCTCATCAACGCTCTTGCGGATATCCTTGACGATGAGCACGTTCGTCCTGTTCTCGGCCGTGATGTTCCCACGTTCGGAGAGCAGACCGACCTCCTTGCCCTTGATGGTGCCGGAGATGTCGGACGCCTTGGCGAAATTCACCGGGATCACCGAGGTGACCAGGGGTTCGAGCTGCTCCTGGGTCTTCTTGGATGCAAGCTGGCGCTCCTGTGCCTCCTTGATCTTGTTGGCCGGAGCGATGCGCACGACGTTGCCGATGGCCATCTTGTCGAGGTCCTTGCTTTCCAGGACGACATCGAGGGCCTGATCCCAGGGGACATCCTTGAGCCTGATGGTGACGGTGCCCTTGACCTCGTCGGAGGTCACGATGTTCAATCCGCTGACATCGGCGATGATCCTGAGGATGTTATGGATGTCCGCATTCTGGAAGTCCAGGGTTATGCGTTCCCCCTTGTATTTCGGTGATAAGTCCGTCTCTATGATGGTGCTTTGGGCAATGGGCTCGGGGCTTAATCCCTTGATGTAGGGCTGTGACGGTGATCTCGGCTGGACGGCGGCTACCGTCGGGGCCTGGTTGAGCGTGACCGTCTTCGTCTCCTGGATCTTTCCCCTGAGCTCTGCAGGGATGTCGAAGTCCATGATCAGGAGGTTGTTGTCCTGGGATACGAAATAGGGGGTCATCTGCTTCATGGCGATGTCAAAGGTCACATCCCCTCTGGACTGTCTGGGAAGGATCTGCTCGATGGCCGTTGCGAATTCAGAGGTGATGTACGGCCGAGCGAGGTGGCCCGGAATGGTTGCCTTGTTGATGCGCAGCACCACGCTCGAGCCTTCCCTGTTCACATCGTAGGTTGCCTGCCCGTCGAGACCGATCTGGAGCCTGGACTTGTTCTCCACATTCATGAAGTCGACGCTCTTGATGCTCAACCCATGAGCGGCCGGCGGCAGGACCACTAAGCCGACTATGATTATGAATGCTAGGATGGTATCTTTCTTCATAACTACTTTACCCCCTCTTCCTTCCTGAGCGCCAAAACAACTTCTCGAGTACTTACGCGTCCCATGTAGTCTTTGAAGTGCTGTTTCACGGTGACGGAATCCTTGGTTACCTTGGTGACGATCCCGTTGTTCTCACCCACCAGCGTTCCCTCGGTGACGATGTATCCCATTCCCGACGTGTCCTGGATGAGGGCCCTGTTCTGCTTGCCGAGGATTACGCCGACGAGGTACACCTGGGCGACGGACAGTCTCTGGAGAGGATCGCCCGATAAACCGCCCATGGCGGAATCCAGGGGATTGATCCCTGAGAACGGCTGGAACGGGTCACGGATGCCGATCACCTGGTAGGCGGGTTTCTTCTGTTCTTCCTCCTGGGCCAGCACCGGTTTCACCACTTCCGCCTTCTTGGAGACCACCGGCTGCTGAGCCGTGGCCGCCGTGGAGGCCGGCTGCCTGTCCGGACCGCATGATGTGAGGACCAGAGAAAGACCTATGACGAGGAGAGAAGGGAGAATCCTGTTCATTTCTTCTCCTCCTTTTTCTTATCGTTTGTGGCGGCCGTTTCGATCGGGGCACCCTCGATGAATTTGTAGGTGACCGCATTGCACGAGGTGCTCAGCAGGATACCGCCTCCGGCGTCCCTCTTTGGATTGCCTATCTTGATGTCCACGATATTGACTATCCTGGGCATCTTGGAGACGCTGTCAAAGAAGTTCACGACATCCCGGTATTTACCGTCAACCTGGATGTCCACCGGGATCTCCGCATAGAAGTTCTTGGCGATCTCCGGCATAGGTTTGAAGAGCTTGAACTGGAGGCCGGCGGCTGTACCCAGAGAGGAGACGTTCTCCAGAAGGGTGGGTATCTCGCTCTTGTCAGGGAGCTGCTTCAATGCAACGTACAGCTTTGCCCTGGTCTCTTCAAGTTCGGCGATGTACCTGTCCTTTTCCTTGACGATTTCCTTCTTGGCGGCGAGTTCTGCCTTGAGCTGGTTCAGCTCTGGCTCGATGGCCTTGATTTCAGCCTGTACCGGTCTGTACAAGAATTGCCAGTAGAGTCCGATGATCGCTCCAAGGATGACTACCAGGACAAGCACCTTGATAAGAGGCTTCTGCCTGAGTATTGTGTCTATTATCTTATCCATTATCCACCTCAGGTCGTCAGCTTGATCTTGCAGGTGATGGAAAACTTCTGGGCGCCTGATTCCTGTTTCGAGAGGACCAGGGTAACGTTATCGAAATGCTTCGATGCCTGGAGCTGCTTCATGAAGGTCGCTATCGTCGTGTTGTCAACGGCCGATCCCTCGAGAACGATGGTAGCGCCCTTGTTGGTAATGGAGGAGAGCCATGCCTTCTCGGGGATGATGAGGCTCAACTCGTCGAGCATCTCCACGGGACCTGTTTTCTGAGCATTGAGTTCCCGGATCACGTCGAGCTTCCGTTCCAGTTCCTGCTTCTGCTGTTTGAATTTTTCGATCTCACCGGCCTCGGCGGTAAGTCTCTTGATCTCCACCTTGGTGTCCGCAACTTCCTGCTTCAGGGCTTCCCTCTGCTGCGTGATGGCGTGCTGGACAAAGTATGCTCCGATGAGCGCCAGCGCGATGCAGAGCATAAGGAGGATCAGGTGCTCCACCAGGGCCTTTTTCCTCAGTTCTACTCGTATGGGTAAGAGATTGACCTTTACCATTTATAGTCGGCCCTCCTTAATGCAAGGCCCACAGCCACAGCCATCTGTGGTGCGATATAGGCCATGTATTCCGGATCGAATATCCGGTCGTCCCATTTGATGTTGTTGAACGGGTTGACCATCTCCACAGGGATCTCCATCTGTTTCTCCAGCAGCTTGACGAGACCGGGTATCCTGCTGGAGCCTCCGCTCATGTAGATCTTCTCGATATTCTCGTTGACCATGGTGGACAGGAAAAAGTCCAGTGTCCTCCTGATCTCCTGGACGTAGGTTTCTGCGGCCATCTTGAAGATGTAGTTGATCTTCTCGAGGTCAATGCCCTCGATGTTCGCGCCGGTCTTGATGTTCTCGGCCCGCTCGAAGCTCACGTTGAACTCCCGCTGGATCCTTTCGGTGAGCTGTCGGCCGCCCATGGAGATGTCGCGGGCGAAGATTGACATGCCGTCCTTGATGACATTGACGTTAATCATGGATGCCCCGGCATCGACGAGCGCAACGATGGATTCGGGGGCATCGGGGTAGTTGACCTCGTACATGGTCTCGAGGGAGAACACGTCGATGTCGATGAGCATGGGTTTCAGGCCTGCATTTCTCACTGCAGATGCATACTCATCGACGAGCTCCCTCTTGGCGGCCACGAAGAGGACATCCATCATGTCGGAACGCTCAATGCTCTCCCCGAGAATGAAGGTGTCCAGGTAGACATCGTTCATGTCAAAGGGTATGTACTGTTCGGCCTCGATGGGGAGTGTCTGCCTGAGCTCGCCCTCGCTCATCAGGGGCAGCTCGGCCTTCTTCACGATCACGGAGTGACCGGATATGGCAGTAGCGCTCCCGCGAGCACGGACCTTCAGGTTTTCCCGCAGGTTCTTGACCGTATCCACCACCGTCTCGTTGTCCATGATGTCCTTGTCGACGATGCACTCGGCAGGGATCAGGCCAAGTCCCAAGGCCTTGAGCTGGTAACCGCTCCGTGTCTTCTCGATGTCCACCATCTTGATGGACTGTGACCCGATATCCAGGCCCAGCAGATTTTTCTCAAAAAACATCGAATCACCCCGCGATTAAGTCTTTTTCCTTTTGAACACGACAATAGTGTCCCCTGGTTTCACCAAGTTCAGTTCCTTGACTATGACATGCTCTATATATGCCATGTTGTCTCTCAGCATGGTCGCTTCGCGGGCCAGGACCGAATTTTCCTGGTCGAGTCCTGCGTTGCGCGTTTTCAGGCTGATGAGTTCGCGATGAAGTTGGTAGCCCCGAATGATCCCTTTGTCGCCAGGAAGAGTGAACACGAGCAGCATTGCAATGAGTGTGACCAGTCCAATCGTCAAAGAGTGTGTAACTCTCATTGCGTCCCTTATACCTTATACGTAATGGAATCGCATTAAAAATCAATTCTTCCCTATGCATAGCCTATCTATCGGGAAGGCGAAAGTGAATCTTTAGATAAATATCAAATTGGTAACAACCCATGGCAATCGTCTGAAAAAAGGGATGGAGTGGTTACATTGTCGTAATGACGGTTTCTCTTGCGGAGATCACACGTTGAGCCACATTCCCCGAGCCTGCAGAGGGGGAACAACCGCGTAACCGTGATGCCTCGTGCATGGTCCGGCACGAATGCGGGGCGTGCATCACGACCGTGATACCCTGTACTGTATACCTGCCGCCAGGCCCATGAGAAATCCGCCGATGTGGGAAAACCAGGCTACCGGAGAGGCGCTGTGCATTCCCAGGAATCCGTTGATGCCCTGGATGCCGAACCAGATGAGTATGAATATGAAGGATGGTACCTCGACGACCTCCAGGGTCAGGATGAGGAATATGATGGTGAGGATGCGCCCCTTCGGGTACAGGACCAGATACGCACCCATGACTGCGGCAATGGCACCGGATGCACCTACCACGGGTATGGTCGAATGTGGATGGATTACGGTATGGGTATAGAATGCCGCGAGGATGGCAGCAAGGTAGAAGAGCCCGAAGCGGACGAGGCCCATGCTCTTTTCCACAGGGGGGGCGAACACCGACAGGAAGATGAGGTTGCCGACCAGGTGGACGTACCCTGTGTGGATGAACCCCGAAGCGATGATGGAGACGTGGATCCTGAGAAAACCGTGCTTCCCGTCAATCAGGTATCCGGCTATGTCTGCAGGGCTGGCCCTGAACAGGTGAAAAACCTGTTCCCCGAGCCTGAGTTCCTGGATGAACATGGCGAGAATGGCTGCGATGAGCACGGTGGTGACCGGGGCGAATCCCCTGGCAATGGTGGTGTCCCTGACCGGGATCATGACTTCCCCTTGCGTGTAGCACCCATAACCCTGTTCTCTGAACTATCACGAAAAATGCATGCAGGCAAGGTCATGGAGAGCAAGAGAGACGCCGTGTCCGGGGTTTCTCGCGGGGATCCGGATGGAGGCAGCTGGTGCTTGTGCGGCGCGCCCCCATGGTATATAGGTTCTGCCCATGAGAGGTCTGGGGAACCCGCTTATCCTGGCAGGCATCGTGCTCATCGTGCTCGGCGTATACTTCAGCATGGGGGGGAGCCTTTCCTGGCTGGGAAGGCTGCCCGGCGACATACGGATCGAGCGGCCGGGGCTGAGCTTCTTCTTTCCCGTCACCACATCCGTTCTGCTGAGCATCGTGATCAGCCTCGTCATATATATCATAAGGATGTTCAGGTAGGCATCGTGTTCATTGAAGAGTTCATAGCATGGTCTGTGCGGTGGAACGCCCGGTCGAGTTTCTCCTTCGAGGAGGGCGGGCAGACCGTGATACCGTCCGCTCCCGCGGTCCCCGTACATCTGTATGTCCACGTTCCCTTCTGCGTGCAGCTCTGTCCCTACTGTTCCTTCCACCGGTTCCCCTTCGACGAGCATGCCGTAAGGACATACTTCGAGGCCCTCCGGCGCGAGTTGGCACTCTATGCCAGGAAGGGATTCAGGTTCTCATCGGTGTATATCGGCGGCGGTACACCCACGGTCATGGCGGACGAGCTGATGCGGACGCTTGACCTCCTGACGGACCTCTTCTCCCCTGCCGAAATCTCGGTGGAGACGAATCCCGACCGCCTGGATCGATCGATGCTGACCTCCCTTGCCCGGGCAGGGGTGAGGAGGGTTTCCGTAGGTGCCCAGAGCTTTTCCGATGAGGTGCTCAGGGCCATCGGACGCTACGAAAAGTACGGCAGCGGCGACGAGCTCGCCCGGAAGATCTCCGAGGCGAGGGGTCTGGTCGAGACCCTCAATGTGGATATGATATTCAATTTCCCCATACAGGACATGGCCATGCTTCGGCATGATCTCGAGACACTCCTTGCGGTCCTGCCCGACCAGATAACCTTCTATCCCCTCATGATATCCCGGGCAACCCGTGCCCGTATGGAGCGCATCATGGGCCGTGTCAGCCCCGCCCGGGAGCGGCGCTATTACGAGATGATAACCGACGCCCTGAACGCCTGCTACGAACCGAACTCAGCCTGGTGCTTTTCCCGGGGAGGAGCACCCATGATCGACGAGTACGTGGTGGGGGGAGAGGAATACGTAGGCGCCGGGAGCGGAGCCTTCGGCCTCGTGAACGGCGCCATCTACGCGAACACCTTCTCCCTGCCCGAATACGTCCGTTCGCTGGATGAGGGGAGACTACCCATAAAGCATCGCAGGGTCTTCTCGGCCAGGGAGATGGCCCGGTACAGCCTCCTCATGAATCTTTTCGGGCTCAGGCTCGACCTGCAGGCATTCAGGGGGCGTTTCGGCCGTCCTGCCTGGGGCATGCTCGGTCCGGAACTCCTCTTCTTCTCGCTCATCGGTGCCCTGAGGTTCGGCCATTCGGAGATCAGGCTCACCAGGCGGGGGCGGTACTACTGGGTCATCATGATGAGAGAGTTCTTCACCGGGGTGGACAACTTCCGCGACCAAAGCAGGGAGGCCGTGGCCTTCTGAAAGAGGCGGCCCCCGATGTGCAGGGACCTAGGACGCCTCGCCGTCGATCTTGTCGATGAGGAAGTCGATGTCCCGCTTGACTTTGAGGTTCTGGGTGTACTGCGCCTCGATGGTCTCCAGGGAGTGAATGATGGAGGAGTGCTTCCGGGAGAATGCCTCCCCGATGACCTGCAGGGGCGCGTCGGTGTAGCGCCTGCACAGGAAGATGGCCACCTGCCGGGGGTACACGATCTCCTTCTTACGGGACGGCGAGACCAGCTTGTCCTTTGGTATGGAGAAGCTCCTGGAAACGAAATCGAGGATGAAGGGAATGGTGATCATCTGCTGCTTTTCCAGTGTGCCTTCCAGCAGTTCGCGGGCCAGATCGATGGTGACGCTGCGCTTCATGAGGGAACTCATGGCGGCAATGGTCATGACGGCACTCTCCAGGTCACGCACACTCGTATGAATGGTCTCGCTGATGAACTCGACCACGTCGTCGGGCATGGTGATGCCGTTCTTGCGTGCCTTGTGGCGTACGATCTTTGACCTGGTGGCCTTGTCCGGCCGTTTGATGTCAATGACGAGCCCCGAGGAAAGCCTGGAGCGCAGGCCCTTATCGATCTGCGGTATGGAGGTGGGGGCACGGAACCCCGAGAGGATGACCTGCTTGCCGGCGCTGATGAGGTCGTCGAGCACGTGGCACAGTTCGACCTGGGTCTTTTCCTTGTTCTTGAAGAGATGGACGTCGTCGATGAAGAAGACATCCATGGTGCTGCTGCGATAGGAACTCTTGAAAGAGCTCAGGCAGTTGTTCCTCACCGAATGGACATAATCCTGGGTGAAGTCCCGTGCCGTAATGTAGCGCACTGATGTCCCTGGCCGCACGGAGAGGACCCGGTTGCCGATGGCATGGGATATGTGGCTCTTGCCGAGGCCCACATCGGAATGGAAGTACAGCGGGTTGTACCTGTTGATGTCTCCCTGGGACACGGCCTGTGCCGCTTCGTAGGCAAAGGCGTTGCACCGCCCCACCACGAACTCGTCGAAGGTGAAATGGGTGTTGAGCCCTGAACACGGCTGCGTCTGTGCAAAGGCAGGCAGGCTCATCTGGATGGGCTTCGCGGCGGCGGGGGCCGGGGGACGTTCCCGGTTCTCTCCGGGCCGGCTCACGCAGAACTCCACATTCACGGGCCTGTCAAGGTAGGTCCTCACTGCTGAGATAATGATGTCCTTGTACACGCGGGTCAGATACTTCTGGGCGAACACGTTGGGGCAGAGTACAAAGACCGTACCGTCTTCCTCGGATATTTCCAGCTGATCGAGCAGCGCCCTGTCTGAAGCTGCATGTGATTTCGAGAGAATAGATTCTTTCATAATTGCAAGATGATCCACAACCCCCCCAGAGAGAAAGACTTCAGCGATAACGTGCGCCATAATGATTCCTGTGCCGCAAAAGGTCAAAGGTGAAACACCCCGGTTATGGTCGGGCTGTGTTCATTTTCTGCGAGGGGAAAATAAAACAGATTAATTGATATGTTATGAAAGAAAGTATGACCTTGAGGGCATTCGTCGGGGTGCGTTCAGGAGTATGGTCAGTACAGGTTCCATTCGAGTTATCGACAAATTGTCGAAAACTCGGGAGCTGTGTTTATCTTGTTCTTTCTTTCAAATTTTTAAGATTGCTGTAGATGAGAGAATACTCACGGGCAGGGTTTGTCCAGCCGACATCCTGGTCCATGGCGGTACATATCATAGTGTTGAGCAGGCCGGGATCATGGCGGAAGATCGTGCATGCTTGGGCTATGGCCTCGACGAGATCCTGCGGGCCGGGGAAGGCCACCCTGATACCGAAGGGCCTGTCAGCCTCACCCAGTGCCACGACTGTGTCCCTCAGTCCTCCCACGCCGGTGACAATGGGGATGGTCCCGTACCGCATGCTGATCATCTGGTTCAGTCCGCAGGGCTCGAAACGGGAAGGCATGAGGAAGAAGTCCGAGCCTGCTTCAATGGCATGGGCCCTCGCCTCATCGAACCCGATATGGATGCCCACGTGGGCCGGGAATGCCTCCCGGAGATCCCGGAGTCTCTTCTCGAATGCAGGGTGCCCATTGCCGAGGACCACCAGCTTTGCATCCATCTCGACCAGGGACGGGACGGCATCCAGTACGCAGTCGATGCCCTTCTGTTCCACCAGGCGGCCGATGATGCCGAATACCGGGGCGTCGTCGGCAGGGAGCGAGAACATGTCGAGCAGGGCGCGTTTGCATTCACGCTTGCCCTCGAGGTCCCCGGGCCCGTAGCTCCGTGCGGTCAGGGGGTCGGTGGCGGGATTCCAGACCTCGGTATCGATGCCGTTCGCGATGCCTGTGAGTTTGTGCGAGACAGCCTTGAGGAGGCCCTCGAGGCCGCTCCCGAACTCGGGGGTCTGTATCTCACGGGCGTAGGTGGGACTCACGGTATTGACGGCATCCGCGAACACGATGCCTGCCTTCATGACGTTGATCCTGCCGAAGAACTCCATGCATTCAGGGTTGAAGTATTCGTGGGGCAGAAAGAGCATGGACCACAGGATCGCATCAAAGAGGCCCTGGTAGGCGAGATTGTGGATGGTGAAAAGGCTGCCCACGTTCTCGATCCCTGCGTCCTTGAGGTACGCGAGGACCAGGGCTGTCTGCCAGTCGTTGCAGTGGACGATGTCGACATCGCCGATGAGGCGGACCAGCTCGACGCAGGCCCTCGAGAAGAAGGAGAACCGTTCGAGGTTGTCGGGATAATCGTAGCCTGCATAGGAGTACAGGCCTGTCCGGTCAGAAAAGAGCGGGTGGGCGATGAAGAAGGTCGTATCGTGGGAAAACACCCTGGCTTCGGCTATCCCGGTGCCTGTGAGGACGGCGAGATCTCCCCGGAATTTCAGGGGAAGGTCGAGATTCCTGATCTCCCGGTACAGGGGCATGACCACGGAGCAGCGTATGCCCTGGCGGTTGAGCTCGGCGGGCAGCGCGGCGCTGACATCAGCCAGCCCGCCTGTCTTGGCGTAAGGCGTCACCTCCGAGGAGCACAACAAGACCTTCACTGCATCCATGCCCGTATCATACACGATCCGGGGACTACCCGTAAAGACGGACCCTCCCGGCGCATGATGCATTTGCTTTTGAGACGCATCTTGGGTATTCTCGGTTCCATGGACAGAGAAGAATTCGAACACTCCTTGCGGGAGTTCGAATCGCAGGTCAAGAAAAAGCTTCCCTCCATGATCAACAGCTACCTGGCCAACAGGGGAAACAGGGAGTTCGAGGGGGCCTTCACCCATCTCGTGGAGATGCTGCACAAGCATCGGAAGATGCTTCTCAAGGACCTCTCCAAGGTGGCGAAGCTGGAGCAGAAGACCAGGTACTTCAATGTCGTCTACAATATGGATTCCCAGCTCAGGAGCATGGACAACCGGGACGCGTTCAAGGCCCAGATGAACCTCAGGCGCCGCCGGGTCCATGCACCGGTGGTGTACGACCTTGGGGCCGGTCCTGAAGAAGGCGAGCTCCTCAATGCCGACGATGCCGGTGTGCTCCTGGAGACCACCGAAAAGGTTTCCGTGGACCATGAGGTGAGGATCAGCCTCGACGGAAAGAAGGCGCGCGGCAAGGCGATGTGGTCGATTCCCGACGAGACGGGCCGGGTGGAGACGGGCGTGAAGCTTCTCGACCCGTCCGAGGACTTTCTCGACGAGGTCAGGAAGGCCATCAAGGGGTCTGCAAAGAAGAGTGGAAATCCTCGCGATTGACACCTGCGAAGGGCCCATAGTATTTCACCCATGGTATGAGGTTCGCCATCTACACGCTGGGCTGCAAGGTCAACCATTATGACAGCCAGCGGATCCGCGAGGGGCTCCTCGCGGCCGGTCACACCGAGCAGTCCTTTACCGAGCCCGGCGCCGACCGGTACATCATCAATACCTGCACCGTTACCCACCGGGCCGATGCCGAGGGGAGGAGGCTCGTTCGACGCGCACTGCGCCTGGGCGGCAGGGTGGTCGTGACCGGCTGCCTGGTGACGGTATATCCCGAATCCATCCGAGCCATATCCCCTGACGTCGAGGTCGTCAGGCCCGACCACCTTACCGAAGTGCTCGGGGTGGAGCTCCCCAGGTTCATATCGGGTTTCGGATCCCAGAGCAGGGCCTATATCATGGTCCAGCAGGGCTGCGACAGGTACTGCACGTACTGCATCGTGCCCTTGGCCCGCGGCGGGCCGGTGAGCAGACCGTGGCAGGATGTGGTCACCGAGGCGAGGATCCTCCATGGAAAGGGCTTCCGGGAGGTGGTACTCACCGGCATCAACATCGGCCTCTATGAAGGCGGGTTCTCGAGGCTCGTGCAGAAGGTGCTGTCCCACACCGATATGCCGAGGATCCGTATCAGCTCCATCGAGCCATGGACCGTGGAGGACGGCCTCATCGACTTGGTCGCCAACGAACCGAGAATCTGCAGACACCTCCACCTGCCCCTGCAACACGGCAGCGACGGGGTGCTTCGGGCCATGGGCAGGCCGTACTCTGCCGGGCATGTAAGGTCTCTCATGAGGCGAATTCGAGAGGTGTCACCCGGAACGGCCGTTGGTGCAGATGTGATCGTGGGTTTTCCCGGAGAGGACGATCAGGCCTTTGCGGAGTCACATGCCATCATTGAGGATCTCGGATTCACCTACCTGCATGTCTTTCCTTTTTCCACGAGGCCGGGGACTGCGGCGGCGAACCTGCCCGGACGCCCGGATGATGAGGTGATATCCCGGAGGGCCGCCGCATTGCGGGCACTTTCGCGAAAGAGCAGGGAGGCCTTCGCCGCATCCCGCATAGGAGCCGAGGAGGAGGTCCTGATAACGCAATCCTGTGACGGCCGGGTCCGTGGCCTTTCCTCCAGCTATATCGTCGTGGACGCCCCCGGCCGAGCTGTTCAGGGCGATATCGTGCGCGTCAGGATGATAGACCTTGAGGGGCAGACTCTTCAGGGGGAGTTCAGTGGATAACGCGGCCCTGGCGGAAGCCCTGCTCACGGTGGCTGAGGCGCTGGATTTCCTCGAGGAGAATCCCTTCAAGGCAAAGGCCTATCAGAAGGCGGCGCGTTCCATCATGGAGATGGGCGCTCCTGCCCGTGATATCATCGAACACGGGGACATCACAACCGTCGCGGGGATAGGGTCGTCCATCGGCTCGGTGCTGAAAACCTGGGTCGTGGACCGTGATTTCTCCCTGCTGACGGACCTCAAGGCACGGCTCCCCCACGGGTATTTCGAGATGATCAAGGTGCCTGGCCTCGGTATGAAGAAGCTCCGAACCCTCCACCGGGAACTGGGTCTCTCGAGCGTCGACGATCTCCTGGCAGCCATCGACGACGGACGGCTTGCGGGGTTGAAGGGCTTTTCCGACAAGGGGATCGCCAGGATGAGGCGGTCAGTCCTCGACGTGATCGGCTATCGGGGATGGTACTTGCTCGATGCGGCCTGGTCATGGATGGAGACGATGATCGAGTCGCTGAGCGACGCTGGTCTTTCCGTCCTGCCCACCGGCGTCTGCCGCAGGGGCATGGAGGTCATCGAAGGCATCGAACTCCTGTGTCTGGACAGGGACGGTGCCCATGACGCCGTGCAATCCTGCCTGGGAGACGTCCCTGGCGGGCGGTTCTCCCGGGACGGATCATCGTACAGCCTGCACCACCCTGAAAAGACCCCGGTGAAAGTCTGGATGGAGGCCGAGGAGAGTCTCGTCCCGGCACTCTTTGTCACCACGGGATCCCCATCCCATCTGGAGCAGGCCCTGATGCTCGGGGAGCGTCGCGGTGTCCGTGTATCGCGGCAGGGAGTCTCGCACTCGGGCACGGTAATACCCGTGAAGGACGAGGCGGACATCTATGCCCTGCTCGGCATGCCGTACCTCCCCCCCGAGGTCCGCGAGGGCCGTGATATGGAATGGAAGCCCGGTGTGGACGGCATGCTCGGGGGCCTCGTCACCCGGGGGGATCTCAGGGGGATTCTCCACGTCCACACCTCCATGAGCGACGGTCACGCACCCCTGAAAGACATGGTCCGGGCGGCGAAAGACCGCGGTTATTGCTGGATCGGGATCTCGGACCACAGCAGGAACGCCTATTATGCAGGCGGCCTGAGCGTAAAGGATCTGAAGAGACAGGGGGAGGAGATCGATGCCCTGAACCGGGAGGACCCGGGGTTCACCATCCTCAAGGGAATCGAGTCGGACATCCTGCCGGACGGCTCCCTGGACTATCCGGACAACATCCTGAAGCAGCTGGATTTCGTCGTTGCGAGCGTCCACTCCCACATGGACATGGACAGGGACGCCATGACCGAGCGTATCGTCAGGGCCATACGGAATCCCTTCACCTCCATGATCGGTCACCCCACAGGCAGGCTGCTCCTCTCCCGGAGACCCTATGAGGTGGACATGGATGCGGTCATGGAGGAGGCGGCCAGGCAGGGCGTCTCCCTCGAACTGAACGCCCACCCCATGAGGCTCGACCTCGACTGGCGCCTGATACCGAGCTTCGTATCCAGGGGCGGGCGCCTTGCCATAAACCCCGATGCCCACACCCCTGATGGCCTCGATGACGTGCGCTACGGGATCGTCATAGCCAGAAAGGGATTCCTGACATCCCGGGCATGCATCAACTGCCTGGACGCGCGGACCGCGAAGGAGGCACTGGCTGCCAGGTGGTCATAGAATGCATCGATGTGTCCTACCGGTATGAGGTTCCCGGTGACGAGTGGGCCCTGATGGGCCTCGACCTGAGAATCGACCAGGGCGAGAAGATGACCATTGCCGGCCCTGCCGGCTCAGGCAAGACCACGCTGCTGCAGCTGATCGACGCCCTCATGCCGCCTTCCGGGGGAGATATCCTCTATGACGGGGTCAGTATCCACGAACTGGCCCGCCGGAAACAGCTCCCCTCGGTGCGCAGGCGCATAGGCGTGCTCTTCCAGTTTCCCGAGGAGCAGTTCTTCCAGGAGACCGCCTATGACGAACTCGTCTTCTCCCTGCGGAACTTCTTCGGGCCGGAGGAGGACATCATCGAGCAGAAGGCCTCCGCCATCACCCGGGGGTTCAACCTGGATCTGGACAGGCTCAGAACCTCTTCGCCGTTCTCGCTGAGTTCCGGCGAGAAGAGAAAACTCGCCCTAGCCTCGGCCCTCATGATGGATCCGGAAATCCTCATGCTCGATGAGCCCACCGCCGGCCTCGATGCCTCGGGCAGGCGCGAACTCATCCGGATCATCTCGGAGCTGAAGGACACCACCGTGGTCATCGTGACCCACAACCAGGAGGATTTCATCGGGATCACCGACCGCATCGTCGCCATGGCCAAGGGAAGGAAGGTCTTTGAGGGCACACGGGCGGATCTCATCGAGGGCATCGATCTCATGGAGCGTTTCCACATCAAGGCACCGCTCGTCATCCAGGTGCAGAGATGGCTCAGGTCAGACGGGATCGAGCTGGATCGAATATCCTGGGAGATGGAGGACCTCGTCTCCATGCTGGACAGAACCCTGAAACATCGTGATCCTGATTGAACCCGCGGCACCGTGGATCCGACCGATTCCGTATTGACTAATCACCCCCATGGACTTAATCTTAGAGGGTAGGAGGAACGCTCATGCCAGGCTTTTCAGAAATGAAGGTGGCCGGCATCGCCCTGGATCCCACCAACAATGCCCCCATCGTCGTATTGCGTGATCTCGACGGCAAGTTCATCCTCCCTATCTGGATCGGCATCATGGAGGCAAGCGCCATCGCCGCCGCCCTGGAAGGAGTCCAGTACTCGAGGCCCATGACCCACGACCTCTTCAGGTCCTTTGTCGAAACCATCGGAGCTGCCATCGAAAAGATCGAGGTGGTGGACATCAGGGACAACGTATTCTATGCACTCATAACCATTGACCACGGCGGTACGCACCTCACCATCGACGCGCGGCCGTCGGACGCCATTGCCATTGCACTGCGCACCAAGTCTCCCATCTTCGTGGCGGACCATGTGATCAAGGACGCCATCCGCGTGGATGCCAAGACGAGTGCGGGCAAGGTCATGGTCGGCTTCGAACAGGACCAGGAGAAGCTCAAGGAGATCCTCGAGAAGATGAGCCCCGAGGACTTCGGCAAGTTCAAGGCCTAGCCGATCCCATTATTGATTGTTGATAGACCGTCGCGCATCGTGTATTTTCCCTGAACATATGCACGCCCATAACCCTGCACACCTGAAGGCGAAAAAGATCACCAAGGCCGTCTTCCAGGCCATGGTGGAAGTGGCCCATGACGGCATTTTCGTCTATCAGGACAGCCGGTTCTTCTACGTGAATCCCGCCTTCGAGAGGATGCTGGGTTATTCCGCCGAAGAGCTCGAGGAGCTGGGTTTCGCCGATGTCATGCATCGTGAAGGCGCCCGCCACATGCAGCAGCGGTACAATGCGTTCATCAGGGACGAGGACGTACGACCCCGCAGGCTCGACGTGGTCTTCGCGACCAAGGCAGGGCATGAGCGCATCGTCTCGATGTCCACCTCCATGATCTCTCTCTCGGGAGAACCCGCAACCCTGAACATCGCCCACGACATCACCAGGCGCAAGGGCATGGAGCAGAGCCTGGAGTCGACCAACAAGTTCCTCGCAGGGCTCATCGCGAGCTCTTCGGACGCCATCGTGGCCTCCGACCTCAAGGGAAAGGCCCTCATCTTCAACAAGGCCGCCGAGGAGATCACCGGCTACTGCGCCGAAGACATGCTCAACCACAAGAGCAACATCGCCGAGTTCATCATGCCGGGCGAGCGAGACCGGATCATGGCCATTCTGGACCAGGGGACCGAAGAGAATCCCACGTGGGTCGTGAGCGAAGAGACGAAGGTCTATGCAAAGAACGGTGAGCTCATCCCCATCTCGCTGTCCATATCGTACCTGTATTCCGAAGGCAGGCCCGTGGCGGCCATCAGTGTCTTCCGCGACCTCAGGCCCATGAAGGCAGTGGAGAACAGGCTCAGGGAGTCGGAGCAGAAATACCGGATGCTGGTGGAGAAGACCGCCGATGGGATCTTCGTCTACCAGGACCACCAGTTCAAGTACACCAACCCTGCCTTCCGGGAACAGCTCGGATACACGGAGGACGAGATCTCCCGGATGGGGCTCAAGGATATCGTGCGCCCGGAGCTCGCACACATGATCGAAGCCCGTTACGACAAGCGCATAAGGGGGGAGAAGGTCCCGGAACAGTACGAGATCGCATTGCGCAGCAGGGACGAGATCTGGCGAGCCTTCGAGATCACCCCTTCGGTCATCGAGTACGAGGGAAGGCCCGCGACCCAGAACGTCATCCGGGATATCACGGAAAAGCGGGAGGCCCAGAAGGCCCTGCGTGCCAGCGAGGCGAAGTACCGTGCCACCGTGGAACATACCGGGACGGCCATGATGATCCTTGACGAGGATTACCGGGTCACCTTTGCCAACAACCAGATGGAGAAGCTCAGCGGGTACACCAAGGACGAGATCATCGGGAAGATGAGGTGGACCCAGGTCGTGCATCCTGACGACCTCGAGCGCATGAAGGCCTACTCCAAGGCGAGGCGCCAGGGCGCCTTGGACGTGCCTTCCCAGTACGAGTTCCGGTTCGTGGACAAGTTCGGCACCGTCCGCGACTCCTTCCTGACCATCGGCATGATACCAGGCACCATGCTGAGCATTGTCTCCATCATGGACATCACTGACATCAAACAGATGCAGCGTGAGCTCGAGCAGGCCCGGAAGATGGCCATCCTCGGCGAGATGTCAGCCCACGTGGCCCACGAGGTGAGGAACCCCCTCCAGAAGATCAAGACGGGGGTGGAGCTCCTGTCCAGCTCCCTGGCGCTCGACGATCGCCAGCGCAGACAGCTCGACGGGGTGAAGAACGGGGTGGACAACCTGGAGAAGTTCGTCACCCAGATCCTCGAATGGACACGTTCCGGCGAGATCAGACCCAAGCCTCACCGGATCAGCAACATCATCGACGGCCTGCTGTTCAACCTGACCGACACGTTCGAACAGCACGGAATACGGGTGGAAACCGTCTACGACCAGGACGCCGACATGGCGGAGGTCGACGGGATCCAGCTCCGCCAGGTCTTTGCCAACATCATAGAGAATGCGCTGGACGCCATGACCGATGGCGGGACCCTGACGATCACCACCCGGGCCATCGCCCGGCACGTTTTCATCCAGGGCAGCGACTCGTTCTGCACCGAGGCAGTGGAAGTCCGCCTCAGGGACACCGGCTGCGGTATCGCAGGGGAGGACCTGGAACGGATCTTCCAGCCGTTCTTCACGAAAAAGGCCAAGGGGACAGGACTTGGACTCGCCCTTGCCAGGAAGGTCATCGATATGCACAACGGCGAGCTGGAGGCGGCCAACGGTGTGGATCACGGGGCTGAGATCGTCATCAGGCTTCCCCGTGAGAGGATCAACCCGGCCAAGACGCCCGCCCCGGGGCGCGGCGATGTCCGCCGAAGCAGGTGAGAGCGAGGAAAAGAGTGGAGGAGAAAAAGAAGATCCTGCTCGTCGATGATGAAGAGGTCTTCCTCGAGCAGCTCAAGGATGCCCTTGAGCAGTCGAACCTCGATCTCCAGATAGACACGGCCTGTGACGGTTTGGATGCCCTGGAGAAGATCGAGGCAGACCGCCACGACATCGTCATCACGGACATCAAGATGCCGCGTATGGATGGGTACGCGTTGCTCAAGGAGATTCACAACCGCTACCCCACCACTTATGTCGTCGTCGTCACAGCCTTCGGCAGCATCTCGGGGGCGGTGGAGGCGATGAAATACGGTGCATATGATTTTCTGGAAAAGCCCTTCAACATGGATACGCTGGAGATCTCGCTCACCAAGATCCTCAGGCAGCACGAGATCCTCAAGGAGAATATCGAGCTCAAGGGCCAGATACAGCAGCATGCTGAGGGACTCGACCAGCTTGTGGGGTCCCATCCCAAGATGCAGAGGCTCTATGAACAGATCCTTACCGCTGCGGAGACCGACCTCACGGTGCTCATCCTGGGAGAGACAGGGACCGGAAAGGAGCTCATCGCCAGATCCATACACTCACGCAGCGACCGGAGGTCCAAGCCCTTCGTGGTGATCAACTGTGCCGCCATCCCGGAGAACCTGCTGGAGTCGGAGTTCTTCGGCCACGAGAAGGGTGCGTTCAGCGGGGCCATCAGCCAGAGGATAGGCAAGTTCGAGAAGGCCCATACCGGCACCATCTTCCTCGATGAGATAGGCGACATCCCCCTGGACCTCCAGGCCAAGATCCTCAGGGTGCTTGAGGACCACAGGATCACCAGGCTCGGCAGCAACCGCGAGATCGAGCTGGACTTCAGGGTGATCTGCGCCACGAACCGCCCCATCCAGGAGATGATCAGGAAGGAACTCTTCCGTGAGGACCTCTACTACCGCATCAGCGTGCTGCCGATCATCGTGCCGCCGGTCCGCGAGCGCAGGGAGGACATATCGCTGCTGGCCAGCCACTTCATCAGCAAGTATGCCAGGAAGCTCAATTCCTCGGTCAGGGGGATTTCACCCAGGGCCATGGAGCAGCTCGAGACGTATCCGTGGCCCGGCAACGTGCGGGAGATGGAGAACATCATCCAGCACGCCATGGTATCCACGCGATCAGACCTCATCACGGACTTTCCCGAGCTCGGCAGGGTCCTCTCCGAGACCCCGGCCGATATGGCCTCGCCGGTCCCCGAGGAACCCACCATCCTGGTGGAAGCGGGAGAGGGCAACGACTACCACGCCATCAAGAAGGCCCTCCTGGAGCAGTTCGAGCGAAAATACTTCGCACACCTCCTCGAGAAGCACGGGGGCGTCATCGCTGAGGCCGCCCGGGAGTCGGGCCTCAACTACAAGACATTCTATCTCAAGGTGGAGAAATACCGGCTCACCAAGAAACGGGAACGGACGGCCTGAGGGGGGTCACTGACCCCGGGCACTCAGGGGGTTACGCCGGGAAGATGACAGAGGACGCCCACCAGCGCAGTCAAGAGCGAAGCGTACTGCTCGTCGCCTCCATCTCATCGTTCATCACCCCGTTCATGGGTTCATCGGTCAATATCGCGCTGCCGAGGATAGGGCTGGCCTACTCCATGGATGCCATGCTGCTCAGCTGGGTATCGACCTCCTACCTCATCGCATCGGCCGTCTTTCTGCTCCCCCTCGGCAGGGCGGCGGATATCCTGGGCAGGAAGAGAATCTTCACGGCAGGCATCCTCACCTTCACCCTCATGTGTCTGTGCATCCCCCTGGCGGGCAGCGGCTGGACGCTCCTGCTGTTCCGTGTCGTCCAGGGTATAGGAGGGGCCATGATTTTCAGCACGTCCATGGCCATCCTGACGGCGGTGACAAGACCCGACCGTCGGGGCACGGCCATCGGGATCACCACGGCCGCGGTCTATGGCGGCCTTACGCTCGGACCGTTCATCGGTGGAGGGATCACCGACCATTTCGGTTGGCAGGGCATCTTCGTGCTCGGCTTCCTGCTTGGCGCAGCGACCTTGTGCATGGCCCTGAGGTGCATCCGTGAAGACGCCGGGGGGCGGTCCCTGAGGGATCTCGACCTGACCGGATCGGCGATCTACTCGATGAGCCTGGTCTCCCTCATGATCGGATTCTCGTCCATGCCCGCATTGACGGGGTATGTCCTCCTCGGGTCGGGCATCACGGCCCTGGGCGCATTCATACTCTGGGAAAGGGCCCAGGCCTCTCCCATCCTCGACATGAGCCTGCTCTGTTCCAACCGTGCGTTCGCCTGGTCCAACGTGGCAGCGTTCATCCACTACAGCGCCACCTTCTCCATCAGCTTCCTGCTCAGCATGTACCTCCAGGTCGTCAAGGGACTGAGCCCCTCACAGGCAGGTCTCATCCTGGTGACGCAGCCCGCGGTCATGACCTTGCTCTCTCCGGTGGCCGGTCGCCTCTCCGATCGCATCGAGCCGCGCATCATGGCTTCGGCCGGCATGGCCGTCACGGCCATGGGCCTGGCCTTCCTGTCGTTCACCGGGGAACGGGCGGGCACCCTGGAGCTCGTGAGTTGCCTCGCCTTCATTGGCCTCGGCTTTGCGCTTTTTTCCTCCCCCAACACGAACGCGGTCATGAGCTCAGTGGACAGGAGCGACTATGGTGTCGCATCCAGCGTGATCTCGACCATGCGCATCACCGGCCAGGCATTCAGCATGGGCATCGTGCTCGTGCTCTTCTCGCTGTTCATCGGCAGGAGCGCCATCACCCCACAGACGGGCGCGGCCTTCATGACAGCCATGCACACCGGCTTCCTGTTTTTCTGTGTGATCTGCATACCGGGCATATTCGCCTCCCTGGCCAGGGGGGATGTGAGGAGGCGGAGATGAGGCTTGGGCAGGTCAGGTTTTTCGTGCCGGGTCTCTCCGGCGGTACCGGAGGGGATGGTATTCTCGGAGGTGCTTGAAAACCGCAAGGAGGGCCGATGGCGTCACTGAGGTGCTGTCTCGTGTATGCTGTTCGCCATCAGCCCTTCATGATGGGGTGCGCCTGGAATGTGCGATGGTGTGTGGTCATGGTGCCCGGCGCTTCGAGCTGATCCTTGCGGCCAGATGGGTAGCTCGCCCCCATGTCTGCTGAACGATCAGGTGTACAGTGCAGCCAGACTGTCCCAGTACAGGGTTCCCCAGGTGTTCTTCTTGGGGTCGGCCTTGCAGGCGGGGCAGTAGTACGCGATGGTGATGTTCCGGGGATCGTTGGTCGTGATCTCCTGGTGGCTGCAATGCCTGCAAACCGGTGTACCGCATCCGGAGCAGGACAGTTCGGAGTGGACGCCGCATGCGCACTCATCAAGTTTTCTTGCCGGTTGCATGGTGATCTCCTTTCCCGTCTCCAACCCTTCCGGGTTTCACTATGTATGTCTGCCAATTCTGTGCCAAGGTGACATGCACGGGGAGGTCGGGGCCTACGCATGAATAATATTCATGAAAACAGAAAGGTGGCGAATCGCCACAGACATTGCATTATGGTATGACAATAAGATGAAATGGTCCCTGAACCATAGGTTATGGTGGATGCACCATAATGTCGCCATCCCAAGGGGTAAAATGATCGAACCTGGACGCGTGGTGATTCGTCTTGCGCCGAGGATGCCCGGTTCTGTATTAAGGACAGGGAGAGGGTACGCTGCATGTCCGGGTAAGGGAGACTCGCCATGGGAATGAATAGCCGTGATAATCCCGCAGAGATACGCATACGTCCCCGGGATGCCCTCATCGTCGTGGACATGCAGAACGACTTCATGCCGGGCGGCGCACTGCCTGTGCGCGAAGGCGATGAGATCGTGTCCGGCGTGAACGGGGTGATGCGGAAGTTCCACGACTCGGGCATGCCCGTGATCCTCACCCAGGACTGGCACCCCCGGGGACACCGGTCTTTCGCCTCGGCCTACGCAGGCCGGACCCCTTTCGATCTTCACGAGGAGCCCGGTATCGGGCCTGTTCTCTGGCCCGACCACTGTGTCCAGGGTTCCCGGGGGGCGGATTTCCACCGCGATCTCACGACACATCTTGCCCAGGCGATCGTGAGGAAGGGCTTCCGGCAGGGGGTCGACAGTTATTCAGCATTCCTCGAGAACGACCGGACCACCGTCACGGGTCTGGAAGGATACCTCCGTGACCGCGGGGTGGAAAGGATCTTCGTCTGCGGCCTGGCCCTGGACTACTGCGTCTTCTACACCGCATGCGACGGAGTGGACCTGGGGTATGAAGCCGTCCTCCTGCTCGACCTCGCGAGACCCGTGGGATCCCCACCGGGCAGCGCCGGGCGTGCCCTGGACACGATGAGATCCAAGGGTGTCCTCGTGGTGCGTTCAGAAGCCGTGGTCCGGTGATCTACGATACCTTGTCCCCCGGGTCAGGTTCTCCCTCAAAGGTGCAGATCGGCCACGAATCGTCCCTGCCCCCGGCAAGGATCATTCCCTCGGATATGCCGAACTTCATCTTTCTCGGCTTGAGGTTGGCAACCACGACGACCCTCTTCCCGACGAGTCCGGTCGGATCGGGGTAGGTGGGTCTCACCCCTGCAAATATCTGGCGGGGCCTGGTTTCACCGACATCCACGAGGAGCCTCACGAGCCTGTCCGAGCCCTCCACCGGGCCTGCCTCGAGGACTCTGCCAACCCTGAGATCGACCCGTGCGAACTCATCGATGGTGATCTCCGGTTCGCAGGCGGGGATAACCTTCTTCGCGGTCGGCGCAGTGATGGTTTTGCCGGGCTCTTGGGCAGTCTTCTCGATCTTGGCCCACGAGTCGCGCAGGGTGACGGTGCGGTTGAAAACCGGTGCTTCGGGCCTCGAGTCTCTGCCGTCCACGCAGAAGTAGCCCTGCCGCTCGAACTGGTATGCGGCCGGACACGCGGCACCCTTGATGGAGGGTTCCAGCATGCAGCCCTTCAGCGTGACGAGAGACGCGGGATTCAGGAAGTCCTTGTAGTCCCTGCCGGTCCGCTCGCACTCGCCACCGACGTTCTCCACGGTGAAGAGGCGGTCATAGAGCCTTACCTCCGCCGGGATCGCATGGTCGGCCGACACCCAGTGGAGCGTGCCCTTCACCCTGCGGCCGTCCGGTGCGTCGCCGCCTCTGGTGGCAGGGTCATAGGTGCATCGCAGTCCGGTGATGCCGCCCGTCCGGGGGTCTTTTTCAACACCCGTGCAGGTGATGAAGTAGGCGCCCCGCAGACGCACCTCACGGCCTGGGGCCAGACGGAAGAACTTGGGCGACGGGCCTTCCCTGAAGTCGTCCCGCTCGATGTAGATGGTGCGAGAGAAGGGGACCTTCCGCGACCCCATGGCGGGGTTGTCCGGATGGAAGGGGATCTCGAAGACCTCGGCGGCTCCTTCGGGGTAGTTCTCGATGACGACCTTCAGCGGTTCGAGGACGGCCATGACCCGGGGCGAGCGCTCGTTCAGGTCCTCGCGGATGCAGAACTCCAGCAGGGCCATGTCGACCGTGCTGTCCTTCTTGGCCACGCCGATGCGGTCGCAGAATCTGCGGATGGCCTCGGGTGTGTATCCCCGGCGGCGCAGCCCTGCTATGGTGGGCATGCGCGGGTCGTCCCAGCCCGAGACGACGCCGAGCTGCACGAGCTCGAGGAGGCGGCGCTTGCTCATCATCGTGTAGCTCACATTGAGCCGGGCGAACTCGATCTGCTGGGAGCGGTACATGTCGAGCTTCTCCAGGAACCAGTCGTACAAAGGGCGGTGGTCCTCGAACTCCAGGGTGCAGATGGAGTGGGTGATCTTTTCAAGCGAGTCGGAGATGGGGTGGGCGTAGTCATACATGGGGTAGACGCACCAGTCGTCACCGGTGCGGTGGTGGGTGGCGCGCAGGATGCGGTAGATGACCGGGTCGCGCATGTTCAGGTTCGGCGAAGCCATGTCGATTTTGGCCCGCAGGGTCCGGGTGCCGTCTGGGAACTCGCCGGCCCTCATGCGACGGAACAGGTCGAGATTCTCCTGGACGTCGCGGTCGCGGTACGGGCTCTTTCTGCCTGGCTCGGTCAGTGTGCCCCGGTACTGCCTGACCTCGTCGGCGCTCAGATCGCACACGTAGGCCAGGCCCTTGCGGATGAGCACCTCGGCGAGCTCGAAGGTCTTCTCGAAGTAGTCGGAGGCATAGTAGAGGCGGTTTTCCCAGTCGAAGCCAAGCCACCGCACATCCTCCATGATGGAATCGATGTACTCCTGGTCCTCCTTGGATGGGTTGGTGTCGTCGAAACGCAGGTTGCACATGCCCTTGTAATCGGCGGCAATGCCGAAGTTCAGGCAGATCGACTTGGCGTGCCCGATATGCAGGTAGCCGTTGGGTTCAGGGGGGAAGCGGGTGTTCACACGGCCTTCGTACTTCCCGGTCCTCATGTGCTCGTTGATGATGGTGCGGATGAAGTCGACGGGTTTCGCCACTTCGCCGAGGCCATCGTTGGTGTCTTTCGGAGCGCCGGTTCCCTTCTGTCGTGCCATGACTCGTCCCCTCGGGGCTGGATTTATGCACGCGAACTATAGCACAGGAGAAGCAGGTTTTGAATGATGGAGCGCGTTCTCCCGGCAAACCCTGTTGCAGCAGCGCTCCATTCGGTATACAAGAGGTGAATCCCCGGATGGATCGATCGTATGAAGGCAACGACCCCCAGAAAGTCGGCGTCAGGCCGAGGTGGACGCAAATCAACGGAGAAGGCCTCCGTCGAGAAACCCCGCAAGAAGGTGCTCGCCGAGCTCACCAGGGCAGAGAAAGCCATCGAGAGGCTGCGCAGGGCCGAATCCCAGAGGAAGAAGGAGTGGGAGCACTACGAGGAGATCACCCATGCCCTCAGGGAGCGGGTCAAGGAGCTGAACTGCCTCTACAGCATCTCCAGCATCTTCGAAAAGCATGGACTCGATCTCGAGGGGATCCTCCTGCGCACGGTGGAGGTCATACCGGACGCCTGGCAGTATCCGGAGGTCACCTGCTGCCGCATCAGTCTGGGAGACAGGATGGTGGAGAGCCCGGACTTCGAGGAGACGCGGTGGCGGCAGTCTCAGGACATCGTGGTCAGAGGGGTGAATCAGGGAATGCTCGAGGTGTTCTATCGCAAGCCCATGCCCGAGGCGGACGAGGGGCCGTTCCTGCGGGAGGAGCGCAGCCTCATCAATGTGATCGCCGAGAGGGTCGGCAAGATCCTCGAGCGGCACCACGCCGAGGTGGCACTGAGACAGAGCGAGCAGAAGACCACGGCCCTGCTCAACGCCATACCCGACCTCATGTTCCAGGTCGACAGGAACGGGATCCTGGTCGGCTTCCACGAAGGCACCTACGTCACCCTGCGTGAGCTCGGAAAGAGGATGATAGGCAAGAACATCTATGCCCTGTCCGAAACGGAGAAGCTCATCCCGCGCAGGCTGCTCGACCAGGGCATGCTCTCGGTGAGACGGACCTTCGAGACCGGCAAGCCCCAGATGTACGAGCAGCATACCTCCATCAACGGCCAGGGCCGCGATTACGAGGTGCGCATGGTCGTGTGCGGGGACGACGAGGTGCTTGGGATCGTACGGGACATCACAAACCGCAGGCAGCTCGAGCGGGAGATCCTCGAGATCAGCAACAGGGAGCAGAGGCGGATCGGGCAGGACCTGCACGACAGTCTCTGCCAGCACCTCACCGGGATCGGATTCATGGGCAAGGTCCTCGAGAAGAAGGCTGCCGCGCACATCCCGCTGGAGCCTGCGGACATGCACGAGATCGTCGACCTCATCGACCAGGCCATCACCATGACCCGGGAATTCTCGCGGGGGCTGAATCCCGTGGAACTGCAGGCCGAAGGCCTCATGCACGCCCTGGGAAAGCTCGCGGAGAACGTGAAGAGACTGTTCGGCGTTTCGTGTACCTTCGTGTGTTCCGATCCGATCTTCATCTATGACAACGAAAAGGCCACCCACCTCTACCGGATCGTGCAGGAGGCACTGAACAACGCCATAAAGCACGGCGAGGCGGACACTATCGCGATATCGCTGAACAGGGAAGGACCTGTATGCTCCCTGACGGTGACCGACAACGGCAGAGGGTTTGGGAAGACACCGACCCACGGCAGAGGCATGGGGATTTCCATCATGCGTTATCGTGCGTCCATGTTCGAGGCCACCATCGATATCAGGGCACGTTCCCAGGGCGGTACGGACCTTGTGTGTTGCTTTCAGCTCAGAGATGGGTTCTAATAGAGGACGGTCCGATCACAAGGGCTGATGGGAGAAGACAATGGGGCACAAGAAGATTCTGATTGTCGACGATCATCCGATCCTGAGGAAGGGGCTCGCCATGGTCATCGACCAGGAGCCCGATCTCGTCGTTGCCGGTGAGGCCGAAGACGTACCGGGCGGGCTCGACATGATCGAGGCCGTCAAACCCGATGTCGTCATTGTGGACATCTCCCTGCCCGGGGTCGACGGCATCGAACTCATCAAGACGATGAAGCTGAAATACCGTGACCTGCCCGCCCTGGTCGTATCCATGCACGACGAGACCCTGTATGCGGAGCGGGCGCTCCGTGCCGGGGCACGGGGATACATCATGAAGCAGGAGGCCGTGGACAAGGTGCTCGTGGCCATCAGGAAGGTGCTCAAGGGAGAGATCTTCGTCAGCGACAGGATCACCACCAAGATGGTGGAGACGCTCATCTCCGGCGACGCCAAGGGGGCGAGCACTCCGCTTGACCTCCTGAGCAACCGGGAGCTGACCGTGTTCCGGCTGATCGGGCAGGGGTTCAAGACGAGCCAGATAGCGGACAAGCTCCATCTGAGCGTGAAGACCATCGAGTCGTACCGTTCCCACATCAAGGAGAAGCTCAGACTTTCAACGGGCAACGATCTCATGAAATACGCCATCCAGTGGGCGCAGAACGGCAACTGACCAGAATCACAGAGATTCGTGGGGCCCCCCAGGAATACCCCCTGAGAGCATAATAGGGGAAACCCCTACAGCAAAATCAGCTTTAGCCTGATTGCGTGACCTGCATTTTTCGGGTTTGATGGGCAGAGATTCTCTCATACCTTGAAAAGGCGGGTGCCCATTCCATGAAGAAACGACTGGTGGTTGTCAAGAACGGAACGCACGAGTGTACTGATCAGCTCGCCAATGTTCTCAATGCCAATGGATGGCAGTGCGAAACCATCGAGCTCACCCAGGGAGAGCCCCTCCCGAAAAGCCTGCAACAGATTGACGGCCTGCTCATTCTGGGCAGTTCCATCAACGTCTTCGAGCAGGCCATGAATCCCATGCAGGTCTACGTCGGCTCCTGAGCGACCGTGTACGTTCATGCTCCCTGAAGGGGGAATTATCCGCATCTCCGCGCGGGGACAAGGAAGACTTATATCCATAGGAGGATGAAAAGAAGATGTCGGTCATTGGTGATGTTATCGAAAAGGTGAAACAGAAGGATCCAAATGAATTTGAATTTCACCAGGCTGTCGAAGAAGTGCTCATGAGCCTGGAGCCGACCGCGAAGAAGCATCCTGAATTCGTCAAGGCCAAGATCTACGAGCGGATCGTGGAACCTGACAGGGTGATCCTGTTCCGTGTTCCGTGGGTCGACGACAAGGGCGAGGTCCAGGTCAACCGAGGATTCCGCATCCAGTTCAACAACGCCATCGGCCCCTACAAGGGCGGGCTCCGGTTCCATCCCTCGGTGAACCTGGGCATCCTGAAGTTCCTCGGGTTCGAGCAGATCTTCAAGAACTCTCTGACCACCCTTCCCATGGGCGGGGCCAAAGGCGGCTCCGACTTCGACCCCAAGGGCAAGTCAGACAACGAGGTCATGCGTTTCTGCTACGCGTTCATGCGCGAACTCTTTAGGCACATCGGTCCCGACACCGACGTGCCGGCCGGTGACATCGGCGTGGGTGGCAGGGAGATCGGCTTCCTGTACGGGTACTACAAGAAGATCCTCAACGACCACACCGGCGTTCTCACCGGCAAGAACCTGGCCTACGGCGGGAGCCTCGTCAGACCCGAGGCGACCGGATACGGCTGTGTCTATTTCGCCGCCGAGATGCTCGCCACCAGGGGCAAGGATTTCAAGGGAAAGACCGTGGCCATAAGCGGTTCGGGCAACGTCGCCCAGTACGCCGTGGAAAAGGTCAACGACCTCGGCGGCAGGGTCATCTCTCTGTGCGACTCCAGCTCCACCATCATCGACGAGGAGGGCATAGACACCAAGAAATGCAGTTACGTCAAGGACCTCAAGAACGTTAAGCGCGGCAGGATAAGCGAGTATGCGGACAAGTACAAGGGCTCCTGCTGCTACATCGGCGAGAGCATCTGGGACGTGATCAAGAACCAGGGGATCAAGGTGGACATCGCCCTGCCCTGCGCCACGCAGAACGAGATAGACGGATCCCATGCCGAGGCGCTGGCGAAGAACGGCTGCTTCTGCGTCTCCGAGGGGGCGAACATGCCCTCGACACCGGAAGCCATACGTATCTACCAGAGCAGCGGATTCCTTTACGGTCCGGGCAAGGCCGCCAATGCCGGCGGTGTCGCCACGTCCGGCCTCGAGATGAGTCAGAACAGCATGCGTCTCTCCTGGTCCAGGGAAGAGGTGGACGGCCGTCTCCACGAGATCATGAAGAACATCCACAGGACCTGCACCCAGGCATCCGATGCCTACGGCAAGAAGGGTGACTACGTGCTCGGCGCCAACGTGGCCGGTTTTCTCAAGGTCGCCAACGCCATGCTGGCCTACGGGGTGGTGTAACGGTGCCCGTCGTGGTGAAGATCGGCCCGGACGAATCCAGTCCGATTCACGTGCTCACAGGGGGGCGGTCATGAACAGGATCATGTCCGCCATCCTCTCTCTTCTCGGAAACCATGGCGGTCCAGTGTGCTCCGACCGTATCGTCTTTCTGCTCGCGTCGCAGGGCATCGAGATCTCAGGGAGAACGGCCAGGCACTATCTGAAGAAGCTCGATGAGCACGGGTTCACCGCGAACCGCGGAAAACGAGGCAGGATGATCACCGACAAGGGCCGCAGCGAGCTCCGGCAGGGCTTTGTCTACAACCGCGTGGGAATCATCATCGACAGGATCAACCGACTCTCCGTGCTCACGGATTTCGACCCCGACAAGGGGAGAGGCAGGGTCATCCTGAACGTCAGCTGTGTGCCTGAAGAGTCGAGGGAACAGGCCCTCGATGTTCTCGAGGCGGTGTTCGACTCCCCCTATGCCCTCAACGACAGGATTGCCCTGGCCCACAGCGGCGAGCAGATCGGTGATGTGAGGATCCCCGGCGGCATGTGCGGGATAGGCACGCTCTGCAGCATTACCATCAACGGGATCTTCCTCAGGTCGGGCATCCCCGTCCGCCCGAAGTTCGGCGGCATCGTGGAGGTGTCGCGCAGGAAACCCGTCCGGTTCAAGTCGTTCATCAGCTATGAGCACTCCTCGGTGGCCCCTCTGGAGATCTTCATGAGGAGCAGGATGACCGGGGTGCTCGAAACGCTCGATTCCGGGAGCGGGCGCGTCCTGGGCAGCTTCCGGGAGATCCCTGGGGAAAGCCTCTTCGCTTCACGGCGATTGACCCAGAAGCTCCTCATGTGCGGGTTCAGGAATACCACCCTCCATGGATACGCCTTCCAGCCGCTTCTCGGCATACCCGTGACCGAGGGCATGGTCGGCCTGGTGGATCTTGGCGGGCTCAACCCGGCTGCCGCGCTGGCCGAGGCGGGGCTGAGCGTTGACACCCGGGCCATGGCATGCCTGCATGAGTACGCAGAGCTCAGACCCGTGAGCGAATTCCTCGACCGCCCGCGCACCGTCACGTATGCCGCAGGTGTCTCCCGTTCCGCAAGGCGTTGACCGAAGGCCCCTAGCCGGCGCTGCGGTTTTCCCGGTAGCAGAGCACCCGCTGGCTGACGACATCCGCGCACAGGTAGTGCCGCTCTTCCACGACATCCTTGACCAGGACGACATTCCCGTATTTGCCCTGCTCCGGGAGGAGTTCCTGCAGCAGGTTCGGGCCCTCGCAGAGGAGTTCCCGGTTGAGATGTGAGTTTTCAGCGTCCGGAAAGAGGGCCACGTAGAAGATGTCCGTCTCCACGAGGTCCTGGAAGAAGTGGGTGCCGAAGGAAAGCTCGGGCATGAGGCCTCCTCCCATGTGACCGAGCTCCACTATGAGGCACATGTTGTTGATCTCCGCGAAGCGGACGGGGACCCCGAGCGACGGTGTCGTCGTCCCCCACCTGCCTGGACCGATGAGCAGGGTCGGCAACTTGTCCCGGTCCGTGATCTGCCTGTTGATCTTCCCGATGAGCCGGGCGATGTCGTACTTCTCCGAGAGGGCGAGCCGGTGGTAGCCCTCCGGGTCGACGGATACGATACGCCGGATGGGCTGCATGGTGCTGCTCCCCATGAATGTCCCCTCGGTGGAGAAGAGCAGGTTCTCCGGCTGGATATCAGTTGGCAGCTTCACCCGTTTGCCCTCGCCCTTTGTCTGGAGCGGCCTGCACTGTACGAGGTTGACGGCAAACCTGCCTTGCCCGGTGAAGTTCACCGTGAACTCGATGTCGACCGGATAGTCATAGACACCCTCGAGGGTCTTGAGCATCCGCCGCATGATGTCAGGGAGCGGGCAGTCGGAGAGGACCCCGTCGAAGGTGAGGATCCACCTGTCGTGTCCCCCCGCGTCCCCCTCCCAGGACCTATCGTCTTCGACCCTGTCAGGGCTTCCCAGGAGATCGAGGTCGACCTTCATGCCTGCCGCCAGGGCCTGATCGGCAGAAATGGTCTCCAGGCTGTTGCGCACGATGTCGAGCACGTCCGCCTCGTGCTGGGAATACTTGCGTGCATCCCCGATGCCGCCGTAGGGCTTGACGAGCGGTGCGTCCAGCGCGACGATGCGGGGATAGTCGTTGTCCACCCTGTTCACCGCACGGGTTCCCAGCCCGAGGACGATGCGGACCATCCCGGCCCGCGCATCCATATCCTTTCTCCAGGCAAAGGTGTTGTAGGAGACGCCCACCCCGGCCATGTCGGGGAAGAAATAATCGCCCCGGTAGGAACCCGAGACGCGTTGGACCAGCAGGGCCATCTGCTCGTCGAGTTGGTCGAGACCACGCTGGAGGCGGTAGCTCAGGGCATCCTCGTTCATCATGCTCGAGTACACCCGCCTCACGTCATCTTTGAACTGCACGAAGCGCTGGTCGGGCGAGCCCTGGTTGACGCAGAATATGCTTTCGTATTTTCCGGCAAAGGCGTTGCCGAAGGCATCTTCCAGGAGGCTGCTCGAACGGACTATGATGGGCGACTGGCCGAAGTACTCGATCATGCGCCAGAACTGCTCCTCCACCTCCTCGGGGAAGGTCCCCTCGAGCATGTATTCGCGCAGCACTTGGGCCACCGTGAAGTAGCCCTCGGGTGTCTTCTGTTCCATCCGCAGCTTCCACCAGCCGTTCTCCACGATGTAGGTGTAGAAGACGTCGGACCCGATATAGAAGGAGTCATGCGGCTCGAGCCACTCGTTCCAGGCCATGGTGGAGTCGCGGGAGAGGATCTTCCTGGCCAGCAGCATGCCGGCGGCCTTTCCCCCGATGTATCCGGACCCTATCAGGCGCGACTTGATGTCAAGGAGATCCTCCAGGGTGAAGTGCTTCACCGCCAGGTCCAGGATCCGCTGCTCGCGGCCTATGATGACCTCGCACAGGTGCTTGAGGATCTGCCTCTTTTCCTCGCGACCCCCGCTGGTTTCCACAAGGCCTTCCACCGAGAGGAACAGGCGGTCCCAGTAATCCAGGTTTCTCCTCGTCTCTTCGGTGTCCCTCCTGGAGATGCTGCTGAAGAGCCTGCCCGTATCGACACTGCTCGTAATGGGGATGAACCCGCCGTCCTGGAGCAGGTGGGGGAGGAACATGGTGGGTGAGTGGCGCCCCTTCACCTTGAGGGGGTGGGCATAGAGGTGGTCTTCCCCGTTGTGCACGTCGATGAGAACCTGGGTGGTCTCACGGATCCTGGCCACGGTCTTGAACGAGTGGCTGTTGCGCAGGATCGCGAAATAGGCCACGGTGTTGAGCTGGTAGAGGTAGGGGCAGGCGATCCTGAAAAAGTTGCCGATCATGAGGTCCGTGGCCCAGGCGGACAGGAGGTCGGACAGCGAGTCGAAGACGTAGAACACGTTCTCGCCCTCCGAGGTGATGAGGTTGTAGGCCTGGGTCGAGAAGGTCTCGAATCCGCTGTACGCGTCGAGGACATGGGTGATGACCCCCGGCTGGTTCTCGATCAGCGGCCTGTGCCTGGCGAAGCGCATGTACACGACCTTCCGGTGGTCGGCCAGCGCCCGGCGCACGAAGGGCGTCACGAAGAACCGGTAGTCGTCGATGTTGTCCACCTGGAGGACCACATTGTCCCCGGACCGCAGCCCGTCCACCATGGAGTCGAGGCTGGCGATCCCGGAGCTCACCCGTTCGACGAATTTTCCCATAGCATCACCATCCATGGCCGGGGCCGCGATGTCAACACGAAAGGGAGGGGAACGGGGCGACTTTCCACGAGACGCGGCATGGCGGGCTTCCCTTGTGATTTCTTGTGGGTTATACTTCCATCCGGAGGATCATTCCCAAGGACGAGGAGACATTGCAGGGGCAATGGCAAAAAAACGGATCGTCATAGCTGAAGACCACACCATCCTGCGGGAAGGTCTCAAGGCACTCCTCTCCCGGGACCCTGACCTGGAGATTGCGGGAGAGGCCAGTGACGGGCTGGAGGCCGTCCGCGTCATAGCGGAGCTCAAGCCCGACCTTGCCCTCATGGACCTTTCCATGCCGAGGATGAGCGGGATCGACGCCATCAGGGAGATCCGGAGGAGCTGTCCGGAGACCAGGATCCTCGTGCTCACGGTGCACAAGAACGAGGAGTACGTGATCGCAAGCCTCAAGGCAGGGGCCAACGGATACCTGCTCAAGGACTCGACGCACCAGGAACTCATGCAGGCCGTCGCCCATGTCCTGGACGGCAGGCCCTATCTGTCTCCCGGGATCTCCGACACCATCATCTCCGGGTACCTCGCAGGCAGGAAGGACGAGGTGCGCACCCCCCTGGACCTGCTCAGCCAGCGGGAGAAAGAGGTTCTGAAGCTCGTCGCGGAGGGGCACAGGAACAAGGATGTCGCCGAGTACCTGTTCATCAGCGTCAAGACCGTGGAGAAGCACCGCGACAACATCATGAAGAAGCTCGACCTCCACAGTACCTGGGCCCTGACCACCTTTGCCATCGAGCACGGGCTCGTGGAATCCGACCGGGGGCCTACCGGCGGCGAGACCTCATGATACCGTCCATGTTGACATGATCAGGGTACCGACGCCCCGCACCGAGTCGATGGAGAAACAGCCGCCCGAGATGTCCGTACGCTCCTCCATGCTGGCGAGCCCCATACCCCTGGTGCTGTCCTCGCGCTGGAGCGCCTCCTGAACGTCGAACCCGACACCGTTGTCCGAGACGGTGAGTTCGATGGCGTTGTCGCGCTTGATGAGTGAGACGTCCACGGTGTCCGCCTGGCTGTGCTTTGCCGTGTTGTTGAGCGCCTCCTGGATGATCCTGAAGATGGTGATCTTCAGTCTTTCGGGGATGTCGTTCTCTTCGAGGGAGATGGTGGCGTTGACCCTGATGCCGGTGTACACGGCCTGGAATTCCCTGCAGAACCAGGAAACGGTGGCGAGGATGCCCAGGTCGTCCAGGATGGAAGGCCTGAGATCCATGGAGATCCTCCGGACCTCCTCGATGGTCGCCTGGATCACCGGGATGCTTTCCCTGAGCGCCGCCAGACCTGATCCTGAAGACCCCTTCTCCATGAGGCTGATGATGTTCTCCAGGCTGAACTTGATGGAGCTCAGGTACTGGCCTACGCTGTCGTGGAGCTCGTGGGCGATGCGCTTGCGCTCGTCCTCCTTGGCGGCGATGAGCTGGGCGGATAGGATCCTCAGGTTCTTCTCGGATCGCATCAGTCTCTCCCGGCTGTTTCTGCTCTCCGTGACGTCCTCCATGTGGACCATGATCATGTCCGGGGGGACGTAGGAGGAGGTGAAGGCGATGTGCTTCTCCTGGTCCGTGGTGAACATGCGGTAGGAGAATTCTCTCCTGATGGTGCGGGTCTGCGCGAAGGAGACGACGATGTCCTGAATGATGTCGGGTCGGTCGTTGTAGACGTCGCTCAGCGTCCTCCCGATGAACCTGGAGATGAGCCCGCTGGTGAATTCCTCGGTGGCCCTGTTGTACTCGACGAGCACGAAGTCATCGCCCGATCGTTTCCAGGTGAAGGTTGGGATCGGGATGCCCCGGTACTGTGCCCTGAGCGCCTCCTCGCTCTGACGCAAGGCCTCCTCCGCGCGGGAGCGCTCCGCGATCTGCCTCTTGAGCTCCTCGTTGGTCTTCACGAGCTCGGCGGTCCGCTGCCGGACCTCCTTCTCCAGATCGTCACGCGCCTTCTGCAGCTCGAGCTGGTCCTGCTTGTGCGTGGTCATGTCCCTGGCCACCACCGCTATCCCGGAGACGGAACCGTCATCCTCGAAGTAGGGATGGAAATGCACTGCCAGGAAATGCCGTCCCAGTGCAGGGTACTCGAACCAGTCTTCCAGGTATGATTTCTGCCCCGATAGGCATATGTCCAGATGAGGCCTGATCTTTTCCTCGAAGGTCTTCCGGCCCAGAAGCTTGTCGAGGGTGTGTCCTACGATCTCCTGACGGGTCTTGTTCAACGCCGCGAGAAATACGTTGTTGATCGCCAGGCAGGTGTAGGTGCTGTCGATATACCCCATGGGGTCTTCAATCGCGGAGAAAATAAGGTCGTATTTTCGGAGTGCGCCTTTGGCCCTGCTGCGGCTCAAGGACGACTGTTCGAGGTCCATGACCCTCTTTTCGAGCTCTGCATATGTCGGTTTCCTGCCCATCGGATGTCCGCCTCCCCTTGCCCGGTCTTATCTCATTACTCGAATTGGGGTGGAGGGGAAAGGGGCAAATACGTGGTTGTGGAGCGCACAATAGGGTGTTGACCTGATTCATAAAAGCCCGGGGATTCCGTACCGTATATATGTCGATGAATCAGGGCGGGTACCAGGAACGAACGACGGGACATGCTCCCGCTGCGTTGGGAAAGGAAGGTGCACGATGAACGATTTCACGAGGATGAAATACATCCAGAAGCTCCGTACGGCCGATCAGGTGGCCGGCATGGTCAGCTCCGGTGACAGGATCTTTTTCGGCGAGTTCGTGCTGAGGCCGGACACCCTTGACGAGGCCCTGGCGCGTCGGGCGAAGCAGCTGAGCAACGTCATCATCGAGGGTGTATGCATCACCACGGTGCCCAGGTTCATCGAGGCGGACCCCTGTCGGGAGCACTTCATCTATCATGACTGGCACTTCTCAGGCGTGGGGAGGAAGCTCTACCAGCAGGGATTGTGCAGCTATGTCCCCTTCACCTATCACCAGGGGCCTCGGGTCGTGAGAAAGTACAAGGACTATGACTTCGTCTTCGTGACCGCACGGCCCATGGACAGCCAGGGATACTTCAATTTCGGCCTGTGCAACTCCCTGACCTCGGCGGCCATCACCAAGGGCAAGCGGGTGATCGTGGAGGTCAACGAATCTCTCCCCCACTGCCTGGGCGGGAACCAGGAGTCGGTCCACATATCCCGCGTGGACTATGTGGTCCAGGGCCGGAATCTGCCTCTGCTGGAGGTCAAGCCCGCCGTACCCGCGGACACTGACGTCAGGATCGCCCGGCACATCATGAACGAGATAGAGGACGGCGCCTGCCTCCAGTTGGGGATCGGCGGGCTGCCCAATGTGATCGGGTCCATGATTGCGGATTCCGACCTCAAGGACCTGGGAATTCATACAGAGATGCTCGTGGACTCCATGGTGGACCTCTATAACGAGGGGAAGATAACGGGCAACTGCAAGACCATCGACCGGTTCAAGATGGTCTATACCTTCGCGATGGGAACGAACAAGCTCTACGAGTTCCTCCACAACAACCCGGCCTGCGCGTCGTACCCGGTTAACTATACCAACGACCCGAGGATCATCGCCGTGAACAACAAGGTGGTGGCCATCAACAATGCCATCGAGGTCGACCTGTTCGGGCAGGTATGCTCGGAGTCCGCGGGGACGGCTCACATATCAGGGACGGGGGGGCAGTTCGACTTCATCTTCGGCGCGTTCAATTCCCGGGGAGGCAAAGGCATCATCGGCATAAGCTCCACCTTCACCGACAGGGACGGGAACGTCCACTCGCGCATCGTGCCGACCCTGAGGCCTGGGGCCATTGTCACGGTGCCGCGGTCTGCCGTGCAGTACGTGGCAACCGAATTCGGCATCGTGCAGCTCAAGGGCAAGTCCACCTGGGAGCGGGCAGAGGCCCTCATCGGCGTTGCACACCCCATGTTTCGCGACGAACTCGTCAGGCAGGCCGAGGACATGAAGATCTGGCTCGACAGGAACAGGTACGATGCGCTCGACGCTGCGGCAGCCTTCTGATGCACGCTAGGGTCGGTCTCGTGCCGCCTCCAGTATCTTCAGCTCGAAGGGCTTGCTGGCATCGCCGAAGTACACGGTCTGGTGCGGGAAGGGGATCTCGATGCCCGCCTCGTCGAAGGCGTACTTGATACGGCGGAGGAACTCCCGGCCGACGACCCACTGCTGGATGGGTTTCGTCTTGAGTCGGCCCTTGATGACGACCGCCGAGTCGTCGAACCTGTCCACGCCGAAGATCTCAGGGGCATCTAACATGAGCGGGCCGAAGGTCGGATCGCGCATCATCTCCTCTCCCACCTGTGCGATGATCTTGATCACGGTGTCGGTGTCCTCCTTGTAGGCCACCCCCAGGTCGAAGACATAGCCGGACCAGGTTTTGGTCCTGTTACTCAGGGTGCTCACCGTGCCATTGGGGAATACGTGGACCACGCCTTCCAGGTCGCGGAGCACGATGGTGCGGAAGTTGATCTGCTCAACCAGGCCGCCCGTCCCGTTCACGACGGCCACGTCGCCCACCCTGACCTGGTCCTCGAGGATGAAGAAAAACCCGGAGATCACGTCCCGGACCAGGTTCTGGGCGCCGAACCCGACGGCAAGACCGAGGATGCCGGCACCTGCCAGGATGGGTGCGATCTCGACGCCGAGCTCCTTGAGGATGATCAGTGCCACGATGATCCACAGGCCGATGAGCACCGCCTTTCTGATGAGCCGGGTCAGTGTTTCGGCGCGCTTGCTCTCCTCGTCGGTGAGGCCATCGGCGAAGCCGCTCTTTTCAAGCAGGTGGATTTTCATCTTTCGAAGCAGCTTCTTGATGACGAGGGTGGCGACCAGCGCGAGAGCGAGGATCAGTATCACGTGGAGCGCCACCATTGTCAGCGCCTGCAGTCTGTCCGGGTCGATGAGGTGCAGCATGTCAATGTTCATGGTCTTCATCCTTGTCTTCCCTCGTTTCCTGTCTTGCGGACACCACCTGTGTGCTGCAGAGGAATGTCTGGGCGCGGGGAACGTGCTTACTTCATTATAATAATTATCAGCCAGGAGATGGCAACCAAAAAGAGCATGCCTTCTCAAGACTCGTTAAGAAATGTCCCCCTGGCCGGTTGTCTCATCGAGGGCCCACAGGAAGCCGAGTTCATGACACTTTGTACGTCGCTCATGGCCGGGTAAACGGGATTGGAACACTCCGACCGAGGGGTGAGGCCTTGCACCTCGCCCCCTGTCTTTCTATAATCACAGTGAAGAGGATGTCCGGGACAATGTTTTCTGCACATGACTTCCGGGGAGGGACGGTCTGCCGACATGGCGGGTAGAAAAGGCGAAGTACCTGAACGTCAGGCAGGAGGGTCACTAGGCACCTTCCCCGGGGTGTTCACCCCGAGCGTTCTCACGATCCTCGGCATCATACTCTTCATGCGCCTCGGCTATGTCGTGGGGAATGCAGGCCTCATCAAGGCGCTCGTCATCATCGCTCTGGCCAATTCTATCTCTGTCCTCACGACGTTCTCGCTCTCCGCCATCGCGACGAACATGAGGGTGAAAGGAGGCGGTGATTACTACCTCATCTCACGGACCCTGGGGATCGAGTTCGGAGGGGCCATCGGCATCGTGCTGTTCCTTGCCCAGTCGGTTTCAGTGGCCTTCTATTGCATCGGGTTCGGGGAAGCAGTCTCGGGCATGATCGGTTTCTCGTCGGAACTCCGCGCACAGGTTGTCGCGGCTGTCGCTATATCCATTCTCTTCATCTTCTCATGGCTCGGGACAGACTGGGCAACCAGGTTCCAGTATGTGGTAATGGCCATCCTCTTCTCGGCCGTTCTCTCCTTCTTCATAGGTGGATTCCACCGATTCGATGCCGCGGTCATGACAGCGAACCTTTCAGGATCCCGCCCGGCCATGAATTTCTGGCTCCTGTTCGCCATCTTCTTTCCGGCCGTGACCGGGTTCACTCAGGGGGTGAGCATGTCCGGGGACCTCAAGGACCCGGGGAAAAGCCTCCCCGTGGGGACGTTCACGGCTGTCGGCATCTCGGTGGTGATCTATCTCGGGGCGGCAGTCCTTTTCGCGGGAGCAGCCCATCACGATATCCTCACGCAGGATTTCGCCTCCATGAAACACATCGCGTCATTCGGATTCATCGTGGATGCAGGTGTTGTGGCGGCAACACTGTCTTCTGCCATGGCCTCTTTCCTCGGAGCGCCGAGGATCCTCCAGTCCCTGGCCGGTGACAAGATATTCCCCTTCCTGCACTTCTTCGCGAAAGGATACGGTCCTGCCGGAAACCCGCGAAGGGCAGTTGTGCTCTCCCTCGTCATTGCCTATATGACCGTGGCCCTGGGAAACCTGAACATGATCGCCCCTGTAGTGAGCATGTTCTTCCTCATCTCCTACGGCCTGCTCAACTATGCAACTTTTTACGAGGCGCGTTCCAAGAGCCCGTCGTTCAGGCCACTCTTCAGGTTCTATGACCTGAGGCTGAGTCTTCTGGGCGCCGCCGCATGCCTCATCGCCATGGTAGCCATCGATGTCACCCCCGCCCTCATCGCCTGCGCTATCCTGTTCGCCGTGTACCAGTACCTCAAACAGGCGGATACACCGTCCCGATGGTCTGACTCCCAGAGGTCCTACCACCTCCAGCAGGTCCGGGATCACCTCATCGCAACCGCGGCGGCGCCCGAGCATCCCCGTGACTGGAGACCCCAGATACTCGCCTTCTCGGACGATCCCGAGAGGCGGCAGCGCCTCCTGAGGTTCTCTTCATGGGTCGAGGGCGGGAGCGGAATAACCACCGTGGTCAGGATCAAGGAAGGCTCAGGGTTGAAGATGATAAGGGAGAAGGAGCATGCCGAGGAAGAACTCCGTTCGTTTCTCAGGGAACACAAGCTCAAGGCCTTTCCCCTCGTCCTCGTGGCCCCCAATGCTCGCAATGCCGTAAACGTCCTGATCCAGGCTTTCGGTGTCGGCCCCCTGCGGGCGAACACAGTGATACTGAACTGGCTCGACGAACTCGAGGGGGGCATCCTTCCCCTTAGGGAAGAGGAGTTCGGGCTTTATCTCCGCACCGCGTTCAGACTCGGCTGCAATATCGTGATCCTCGATTCCAAGGAGGACGAATGGACCGCCCTTGAGGCTATGGATTCAGAGAAATGCAGGATCGATGTCTGGTGGTCGGATGATTCCACGAGCCGTCTCATGCTCCTGTTCGCCTTTCTCATGAAACGATCCCCTGCCTGGGAGGATGCACAGATAAGGATGTTGGCGTTCGGGATACAGGGGCACGGTGAACGGGACGGTTCTCAACCCCCCGCCGAGGACGAGGGCGAATCTGCCGAACCGCGCGGATCAGGTCAGGTCGTGGCACGACTCGAGCAGATGCTCTCCGAGATCCGGATCCAGGCATCCATTCAAGTCGTGGAGAAGGCCGACGCGGAAAAAGTCGCCGCCATGTCAGCGGACGCGGCCATGGTGTTCCTTCCCCTGAAGCTGAGGCAAAACCAGATCTTTGATCCCTTCGGAGGAAAGGTCGAGGATCTCCTGGCACACCTGCCCATCGTGGCCCTTGTGCTTGCCGCGGAGGATATCGATCTCGAGGCTGGGCCAGAGGATGGAATTCATGGTGAACTGGTGGAGGCAATGGACGAACTGGACAGGGCGAGGAAGCGGATGAAGGAGGTGATGAGGAACGCGCATGAACTGCAGCAGGAAGCCGAGCGGCTGGAGCATAACCTGCAAAAGCTGAGGGCATCGGGTAGTGCCCCGGAGGCCATCGAGAAGGCCGGGAACGATCTTGCCCAAGCGCAGGAGAAGGCATCCGAGGCACAAAGAAGGGTGGCCAAGGCCAAGGCGAAGCTCGATGACGCCATGAAGGGCATGGAAGAGTTTTCAGGGAATCCCTCGATCAAGAAGTCCGTCGAGGGGAGCGGGAAGGACGACCCCCGAAGGGAAGGATGAGCGGAACACGGGAAACGTCCCCGAAAGGAGATCACGCATGGAGAGTGCCAGATTGCCCGAGATACCCACACGGACCGAGGAGATGTCCTTGGCCGGTGTCAGGCGCATGGTCCCCTCATCGCTGTCTCAGCCCAGCATTATGGGGTTCACGGTATGCGAGGAACTCATCCGTGCTTTTCCCTGACCCTGCTCCATCGTACGGGGAGAGAAAGACCCCATCCCGGGCAGGGCGCTCAAGAGGACGAGGGGACTGATGCCCGGGGAATCGGTGCGGCGCACTAGGGCCGGTCACTTCATCCAGGAGGAAGAACCCGATGAGATTGCCAGGGCGGTAAGGCAGGTCTACGAGAACTGCACGGTGCTGCCATGAAGAGAAACCCCGGTACACCGAATGGTGCACCGGGGATCTTCATAAAACCTGTAACTTCTGGTAGTCCCAAGGGGAATCGAACCCCTGTTTACGGCGTGAGAGGCCGTTGTCCTAGGCCACTAGACGATGGGACCGCAGCCCTGGCTGGGGGACTAGGATTCGAACCTAGATAAGCGGAGTCAGAGTCCGCTGTCTTGCCATTAGACCATCCCCCAGCGTACTTAGCTCTTCTAATGACAGAACCTGGGCTTGTCAAGGTGTTTTTGTCCGCCTCGAATCGGGTTCAGAAGGCGCCGGGAAGCGGGTTTGGTGGTCTGCTCCACCCGATGAAATTCCTTGTGTTGCCCATACGCCGATGGTATCTTCGTCCCATGACCGTCAAGGACGAGAAGCTCTACATCGTCATGGTGGGCCTGCCTTCCCAAGGCAAATCCACCATTGCGTACCGGCTCCAGGACATCTTCAAGAAGAACGACATCCCCACCATGATCTACAACAACGGTGAGCTCCGCAGGAAGTACGCCCCAGTCGAGACCTGGATGTCGGATTTCTACAGCCCGCGCAACACCGAAGCCGTGGGGCTCAGGAAACAGTTCGCCATCATGAACATCCACCGGGCCAAGTCCTACCTGAGAAACAAGGGACAGGTGGCCATCCTGGATGCCACCAATGTGAGCAGGTCCAGGCGCGAGCTCATCGAGGAACAGCTGCGGGACCACCCCGTGCTCTACATCGAGTGCATCAACAACGACGGGGACATCGTCGACCTGAGCATCCGGCACAAGATACGTGCACGTGAATTCGCATCCATGAGTACGGAGATGGCGGTCAAGGAGTTCAAGAAGCGGATCGACTACTACCGGGAGATCTACAACCAGCTCCACTTCGAGCGGAACTACATCCGCATGGATTCCCTGCACAACCGCATCATCGACGAGCAGATCGAGGACCAGCTTCCCCTCTATTCACGCATCAGGGACTGCCTCGTCACGGATGTGGTGAAGAGTCTCTTCCTCATCCGCCATACCGAGAGCATGTTCAACATAGAGGACCGCATCGGGGGCGACCCGGACCTCACGGCCAAGGGAAGGAGCCAGGCCCAGGCACTGGGGAGATTCTTCCGGAAGAAGAAGATCGCGTACATCTTCACCAGCGAGAAGAGACGGACCATCCAGACCGCTCAGCCCATCAAGGAACTCCAGCAGGACTGCACCATCGTGCCCCTGAGGGAGTTCAACGAGATCGATGCCGGCATCTGCGAGGGCATGACCTATGACGAGATCCAGCGCCTCAAGCCCGATATCCATTCAGCCCGCAAGGCGAACAAGTACAACTACTCCTATCCCGGCGGGGAGGGCTACGCGAGCATGAAGGAACGTATCAAGATCGGGATCAAGAAGGCGTTCTTCCTGAACCAGCGGCCCGACAACATCATGATCATCGGGCACCGGGCGGTCAACCGCATGATCCTCTCACACTTCCTCTACCGCCGGGAGGACGATGTGCCCTACATCTACGTGCCCCAGAACAAGTTCTACCACATCGTGGCGACCCAGGACCGCAAGGTGTTCGAGCTGAAGCGGTACGAATAGGCCGGCGGGTCCTGCCCGGCAGGACCTTTCCTGCGTTCCATGATCACCCGTAGAGCCTCATCAGAAGCTGCAGGACGAGCCGATGGTGAAACGGAAGTTCTTCTGTGCTTGTTCGGCATCGATGCCGGACAGGCTGTACCCGGTATCGTCGAACCCGGGGGTGGCGGGATCATCCCCGTACCAGAACTGATCCTGGTCGCCATCGGCGGCGATACGGGTGTACGTGCATTCCGAGCCGATGGTCCACCTCTGCGTGATGCGGAAGAGCCCCCGCAGCGAGGTCTGATAGCCCGACCCGGTGGTGCTCGTGAACGTCACCCTGTTCCGTCGCAGGTGCTCGTCCTCGTCGCTGCCATGGACCAGGGGCAGGGAGCTTGCCTCGAAGGTGAGGACGATGGTGTCATCGACATGGCCCTGGAGGGCGACGCCCACGGAGCAGATGTCGTACTCCACCGTGTAGAACGCACTGGGCCCGGTCACCCAGCTCGACTGGTCCTGCCAGGAGCCGTATCCGGTCTGGCGTGTATTGTACCCCCGGTAGTCGTATTCCTCGTAGCGGTACCCGGCGGTGAGTCCCGCGGAAAGGTACCGTGTCCGCAAGGGGAGCACGCTGGTGCTCACGGACACTATCAGGACCTTGGAATCCAGGGCCGTTTCCGAGTAGATGTCGACGCCAGGATGGGGCTGTCTTCCCGGGAACCGTGCCTCGTCGAGGTAGTCCATGTCCTCCATGCGCCCGTTGTTCGAGCCCCATGGTTCGGCGATGATGCCGAGATGCACCTCCATGAAATCCCTCCAGGCGAGGCCGGCGCGTATCGACGGGGTCTTTACGTCGATGGGCCACTGCAGCGTGCTCGCCCCTCCCTCGAAGGTGGTCCTGTTGGTGTTCTTCCCGGTCATCGAGACGGCGTCGATGGCCAGCATACCCGAAAGCTCCATGGACGATGCCGGGCAGGGTACGCACACAAGCACGAGAACCGCCACGATCGAGGGCAGCCACCGTGATCGTGAAACGGCGTTCTCATGGAGGCGCTGGTGATGCACCCGCCTGGTGAGCTCAGCCTGTTCCGCGTTGAGGCGAGAGAGCTTCGTGGTGCTGTACGGTTGATTCATCGGGAAAAGGGTTACCATGATACTTTTTTTTCTGGCAAGGAAAAAGAGCAGTTACGGAATGGAAACCCTCACTCGATGGACTTGCCCGTACTGCTCATGCTCAGGGTGCCGTGGCGCACCCCCTTGACGGAACGCAGCACATGGGCCAGTCTCTGCACCTCGCTGGCCCTGCCCTTGACGGCCACGACCTCCAGGCAGTTGTGGTGGTCAAGGTGGATATGCTGGGTCGAGATGATGATATCCTGGTGTTCGTGCTGGAGGTCGGTGAGCCTGCCGGACAGCCCCCTCCTGTGGTGGTCGTAGACGAAGGTGATGGCACCGGCGACCTCCTGGTCTTCCTCCCACTCCTTCTTGACCAGTTCCTGCCGGATGAGATCGCGGAGCGCCTCGGAGCGGGTGATGTACCCGTGTTTCCTGAGGAGCCGGTCGAATTTTTCGAGCAGGCGGCTTTCGAGGGAGACGCCGAATCTGACGAGGGCTGACATGGTCCCGGATCTTTCCTAGGGAATCGTCTTGAGGTTCAGGAGGTCGATGTCGGTCATCATGGGCTGGTATTTTCCGATGAGATCTGCCAGGGCCTCGTTGACCAGGAGGGAGAGTTCCCTGCCGGTGAGGGCCGAGAGGACGGTAATGGCCTTTGCATAGCGTTCTTCGATGTAGTAGTTCCTCTTGATCAAGAGGCTGTTCGGACCGTCTTCTCTGATCTGCAGGGGTTTTCTTCCACGCTCGGCCATGAACACCTCACTGGGGGCGAAGTGGAGGCGGCAACCGGATTTGAACCGGTGAATAACGGTTTTGCAGACCGTCGCCTTACCACTTGGCTATGCCGCCTTGTCCCGTTGAGCCATCTAGGTATACCGGTGAGAATCGGGAAAAGTCAAGGGGGGAGTGGTGGGGGCAGGCATCTCTCACGAGCAATCAGGGGCGGGCGCTCACTGCCCGGACCGGTTCACCCGGTTCATGACATATGCCCTGAAATCCACCTTCTCTCTTATGATCTTCCTCATGTCCGCGCGCTTCACCCACCTGCTGTAGAGCCAGAACCACTGGTGCGGGTGTTCCCTGACCACGGTTTCCACCCAGCTCTGCATGAGGGCGCTCAAATTTCTCACCCCTTCCGGGTCGGACGGGTATGACGCGGCATCCACGGGCGTGGAGAAGATGACGTGGTAGGTGCCCCTGATCTTGACCGCCGCCACCGGCAGCACCAGGGAGTTTCCCTTGATCGCGATGAAGGCCGGGGCAGGGTTCGTCGGTGCAGGCATGCCGAAGACCGTGCAGAAAAGTCCATCACGGTCCTCGCTTCTCCCATCGACCACGATACCGATGGTGTTCCCTTTCCGGAGTTCCCTGATGAGCATGAGGGCCTTGCCTGCAGGGGGGAGGATGGTGGCGCCGGAGCGGGAACGGATGCCGTCCACGAGGGATTCGAGGCGGGGATCGTTTCTCCTGTCCGCCATGACGCAGAACCTGATTCCCAGGAGGCGGGGGAGGTGCGAGAGGATCTCCCAGTTGCCCACGTGGCCCGTGATCATCGCGAGACCCCTGCCCGAGGCCAGCGCCTCGTCGAGATGCTCCCTGTTCTCCACGACGACCCGGGATCGGATCTCTTCGTCGCTGAGATAGGCATAGCGCACCGCATCCACAAGGATCTCGGCCTGGTTCAGGAAGACCTTCAGCGCCAGCAGGCGCACGTCATCACGGTTCAGTGCGGCCCGCAACTGGATGGTGGCGACCTCCCGGTGGTAGGGCAGCACGAGCCATGCGATGGAGGCCAGGAGCCTGGACAGGTTCAGGACCACCTGGTAAGGCAGCACCCGGATGAGCGCGAGCATGCCGATGGCAGCCCGGTAGCGCAGCTCCAGGAGGAGGCGCATCATTGCGCTTTCCTCCCCGCACCGTGCTCCTGAGCAAGGACGAATTCCCTGAAGTCGCGACCTTCTTCCAGGACCTTCTTCATGGTCGATCGCCTGATCCACCTGCTGTGGAGCCAGAACCACTGGTCAGGGTACTGCCGGACCACTGATGTGGCCCATGCCTGCATGAACTCACTGAGATCACGGATGGCCGCCTCCCCCTGGCCGAAGGAACAGGCATCAACGGGTTCTTCGAACCGTATGCGGTATCCCTGGCCTTCCCTGATGGCATAGACGGGCAGGACCAGTGCCTGGCCCTTGACGGCGATAAACGCCGGGGCCGGGTTCGTGGGTGCCGGCATGCCGAAGACCTCGCAGAACAGGCCGTCCCTGCGCCTGCCCCTCTGGTCGATGACCATGCCGATGGTGTTGCCTTTCCTGAGTTCCTTGATGAGCATGAGGGCCTTGCCCTTCGGCGGCAGGATGGTGGCCCCGGAGCGTGAGCGGATGCCGTCTATGATGGACTCGAGCCTGGCGTCCTTGCGCACGTCCGCCATGACGCAGAACCGGATCGGGAGGAGACGGGGGAGGTGGGAAAGGATCTCCCAGTTCCCGATGTGGCCGGTGGTCATCATGATCCCCCTGCCCGAGGAGACTGCTCTGTCCAGGTGCTCCTTGCCCTCAATGGCGATCCGGCGACGGAGCTCCCTGTCGCTCAGGTAGGCGTAGCGCACCGTGTCCACCAGGATCACCCCCTGGTTCATGAAGACCTTGATGGCGAGAGGACGGACATTCTCCGTGCCCAGGGCCGTGCGCATCTGCACGGTCACGATCCGCCTGCGCAGCGGCAGGACCGCATAGAGGACGAGGCCGACAACCCTGCCCAGGGTGACGGCTGCCGGATAGGGCAGGGCAAGGACGAGACGGATCATGGTCCGCGTGCCCCAGTACTGGGCAGCGCTCAGCGCATTTTGTCTGAAGCTCATCTCTCCATGGTCTCCAGTATCCAGCAGATGGCATCCAGCAGGTCCTCGGCGATGTGTTCCGGCCTCTCCTTCATGACGACGGGCCTGTACGTCCGTATGAGGACCCCGGTACCCTTCACCCGATGGATCGCCTCGATGTCTTCCGCCTTGTCCCCTATCAGGGAACAGGTGGTCAGGTCCAGGCCGAAATCCCGGGCAGCCTGGATAAGCATGCCCGGTTCTGGCTTGCGGCACGGGCAGGTCATGCGGTACCGTTCGATGGTCCCCTCCGGGTGGTGGGGGCAGTAGTAGAGGGCGTCGATGCGGACGCCTTCCATCCTGAGCATCTTCAGCAGCCGTGCAT